>NZ_JAEBEP010000007.1:0-430353 GCF_046548915.1 Streptomyces sp. cmx-18-6
GCTGCCCGGCGGCGATCAGCCCGTAGGACAGGGCCAGGTTCCCCGAGATGTTGCGGTAGGTGCCGGTGGGGAACGCCTGCGAGGCCGGGGCGACCTCGTAGCTGACGGCGAAGTCCTCGGTCGTCTCGCCGAAGTTCCACCCCGCGCGGAAAGCGGCCACGTTCGCCTCGGCGATCTGCGGCTTCTTCGCGAACTTCCGCCGCAGGAACGCCTCCGTGCCCTGGGTCGGCCGGTGGTACATCCACGACAGCAGCCCCAGCGCGAACATGTTCTTGGACCGCTCGGCCTCCTTGCGGGAGAGCCCGAACTCCTTCAGCGCCTCGATGGTGAGCGTCGTCAACGGCACCGGGTGGACGTTGTAGGCGTCCAGCGACCCGTCCTCCAGGGGACTGGTCGCATACCCCACCTTCGCCATCGGCCGCTTCGTGAACTCATCGGTGTTCACGATGATCTCCGCGCCGCGCGGCACGTCGTCGATGTTCGCCCTCAAAGCGGCGGGGTTCATCGCGACCAGGACGTTCGGGGCGTCGCCGGGGGTGAGGATGTCATGATCGGCGAAATGGAGCTGGAAGGACGACACACCCGGCAGGGTCCCGGCAGGGGCGCGGATCTCGGCCGGAAAGTTCGGCAGCGTCGACAGATCATTCCCGAACGACGCCGTCTCCGACGTGAACCGGTCACCCGTGAGCTGCATACCATCACCCGAATCACCCGCGAAACGAATGATCACCCGATCCAGACGACGAACCTCCTTCCCCTCACCACCCGCGGTTCCCGTCGTTCCTGGCTGGGGGGCTCGCTGACCCCCGAGGACGGCGTCATTGGCCTCATCGGCCTTCTCTGCCGCGCTACTGACCTGGCTCGTCACTGAACTGGACCTCCCTTGGGGCGGCGGTTCGGAACCGTCCGGCCAGCCGGTGGTCCCAGAGGCAACCCTACGTCCGTACGGGACGCCCTCCAGGGACCGATCATATGGTGGACGCCGTTTTGAGACACCCTTTTAGCCCGGTATGCCATCTTTCGCAAGCCCCCGATCAATGGGTGGAAGCGCTCCGCTCTCCGTTTTAGCGTGCGTGCCTTTCGTTTGGATCCGGTCGGACTCGTGCGCCTGGGGGCGCGCCCTTTCCGGGCTCAGGTCAGAGCTGCCCGGCGAGCGACCGCCGGACACCCTCGGCGGAGATCCCCGGGGGCTTGACGGGGGGTCGTAGGGGGCTCGACAGGTGCTCGGTGGGCGCGTGCCGGGTGGGCGGCGCGCACGGGGCGATGGGTGACGTGGGCGGGTGCCGAACGGTTGTTGGGCGGGGTGGGCGGATGGTGAGCAGGGGGCGGACAGGTATCTGACAGGGTGTCAGATCGCTAGGAGTTCAGATAGGTCAGCACGGCCAGGACACGCCGGTGGTCCCCGTCGCTGGGCGACAGCCCCAGCTTCTGGAAGATATTGCTGACGTGCTTCTCCACCGCCCCGTCGCTCACCACGAGCTGCCGGGCGACCGCCGAATTCGTCCGGCCCTCTGCCATCAGGCCCAGCACCTCCCGCTCGCGCGGTGTCAGCCCCGCCAGCACGTCCTGCTTGCGGCTGCGGCCCAGCAACTGCGCCACCACCTCCGGGTCCAGCGCCGTCCCGCCCCGCGCCACCCGCACGACCGCGTCGACGAACTCGCGGACCTCGGCCACCCGGTCCTTCAGCAGATACCCCACGCCCCGGCTGCTGCCCGCCAGCAACTCGGTGGCGTACTGCTCCTCCACGTACTGCGAGAGGACCAGCACCCCTATCCCGGGGTACTCCTTCCGCAGCCGCACCGCCGCCCGTACGCCCTCGTCGGTGTGGGTCGGCGGCATCCGTACATCGGCCACCACCACATCGGGCAGCGCCTGCTGCGCGTTCAGGTCGGCCAAGGTCTTCAGCAACGCGTCGGCGTCCCCCACACCCGCGACCACGTCGTGCCCGAGGTCGGTGAGCAGACGGGTGAGCCCCTCCCGAAGCAGCACCGAATCCTCGGCGATGACGATCCGCACCCTGTTCTCCACGTGCTCCACTGCGCTGTGTCCCCCGTTGGTCTCTGGTGTTCGGCGTTTCTGTATTTCTGAGCTGTCGAGCTGTCGAGCTGTCGAGCTGTCGAGCTGTCGAGATCCCGGGGTTCCGCATATCCGATATCCGATATCCGGGCTCCTGAGCTTTCGCGCGCAGAGGGCCCGACCACTGCGCGTCTCGCTCGACAATCCCAGCATTGCAGGCATGGCGCATCGATGGGGAGCCTGTGGATAACGTGCCCCGATCGAGGCACGCGGGAAGGCACGAAGGCACGCGGGAAGCCCCGTCACCGGCCATGGGCCTGGCGACGGGGCTGATGCCGCTGACGGGCGAGGGCGTCGGGCGGGGTCGGTTCGAGTGGGGCGACGAGGCCGGGCGCGTGAGCCGGGTCGGCTCGGGCGGGGTCGGTTCGGGCAGGTCGCTGCGTCAGCCACGCCAGGGCAGCTCGGCGGTGACCGTCGTGGGCCCGCCGGCCGGGGAATCGACCACGAGCACCCCGTCCACCGCGTCCAGTCGCTCCGTCAGCCCGGCCAGGCCACTGCCCGTCGCCACATCCGCGCCGCCCCGGCCGTTGTCCGTGACCTGGAGCATCAGCCGGTCGGCCGTCCGCCACACGTCGACCGTGGCCCGGGTCGCCCCCGCGTGCTTGCTGACGTTCTGCAAGAGCTCGGAGACGGTGAAGTACGCGATGCCCTCGATGGCCTGCGCGGGCCGCGAGTCCAGGTCGACCGTGACGGTGACGGGGACCGTGCAGCGGGAGGCGATGGCGGAGAGGGCGGCGTCCAGGCCCCGGTCGGTGAGGACGGCGGGGTGGATGCCCCGGGCGAGGTCGCGCAGCTCCTGAAGGGCGACCTTCACTTCACCGTGCGCCTCGTCCACCATCCGTGCGGCCGCTTCCGGATCGTCCGTCAGCTTCTCCTTCGCCAGGCCGAGATCCATGGCGAGGGCGACCAGACGGGCCTGTGCGCCGTCGTGGAGGTCGCGCTCGATGCGGCGCAGGTCGGCGGCGGCGGTGTCCACGACCACGCCCCGGTCCGACTCCAGCTCGGAGACCCGGGCGGCCAGTTCGGACGGGCCCAGCAGACCGGACACCGCCAGCCGGTCCACCGAGACCAGCCCCCGCACGATCCACGGCGACACCAGCACCAGCACCAGGCCCACCGCGCTGGTCGCCGCCAGTTCGAAGGGGGAGTCCAGGTAGTGGGCGTGGGTGCGGTCCCCGTACAGCTGGATGCCGTCGATGCCCCCGTACACCGGGAACATCCACTGCCACAGCGGGTACGTCAGCGCCGCCAATCCGTACGTCCAGAACGTCACCGCCACCACGAACGTGAACACCGCCCACGGGAAGTGCAGCAGCGTGTAAAGAAGGTGCCGCCAGGACACCCCGCTCTTGAGGACCGCGCCCATCCACGACATCGGGCCGCCGGTCTTCCCCACCACCCGCGCGGGCTCGGCCACGTCCACGTTCAGCAGCCCGCGCGCCCTGGCCCGCTCCAGCACCCCGAACCCCCGGCAGACGGCCAGGCCGACCGCCAGCAGCGGTACCCCGATGAAGGTGATGAGCAGGCCCGCGCTCAACGACGTCATGGTGATCGCGAAGACGAACATCACCGTGCTGAGCGGCATGCTCAGCAGGACGTAAAGAAGCTCGCGCCAGGTGCGGGCCTCCAGGGGCGCGCGCAGCACCGCCGGAAGGAAGTACTTCACCGGGGTCTGCTCCCGGAGGCCGGAGCCGGGACTCCGGGAGTCCCGCGTGTCCGGTCCGTATGCCGTGGCCATGAGTGCCGTCCGTTCCATTTCCTCAGTCGCTCAGCGAGTATCCCGGTCCTTGCTCCGCGACAGTCGCTCGGCGAGTGTCCCGGCCTTGCTCCGCGACAGTCGCTCGGCGAGTGTCCCGGCCCCTCCTCCGCGCGCGGGTTCGCCCACCGCGGACCGTGCTCCTTCAAGGGTGCTGGGATGCGGTTCCCCGCACCATGAGGCCGTTCTCCGTATCGGTCCGGGGGTTTTCCCCACCCCCGGGAAGCCAGGAGGGCGGAAGTCTCAGGGCGTCCGGCCGACCGCCGGAGCGGAAGCCGCCCGGGCCTGGGTCTGGTTCTGGGCCGTCTCAGCCTGAGCCGTCTGAGCCGCCTGAGCCTGAGCCGCCTTGGTGGAAGCGGCCTGGGCCGCGGACCGGTCGCGCCACGGCAGCTCGGCGGTGACGGTCGTCGGCCCGCCCGCCGGCGAGTCCAGGATGAACAGCCCGTCCACCGCGCCCAGCCGCTCGGCCAGTCCCGACAACCCCGAACCGCTGTCCGTCCGCGCCCCGCCCACCCCGTCGTCCGTGATCTGGAGCAGCAGGCGGTCCGCCGACCGCCACACGTCGACGGACGCCGACCGGGCCCCGCTGTGCTTGCTGACGTTCTGGAGCAGCTCGGAGACGGTGAAGTACGCGATGCCCTCGATGGCCTCCGCCGGACGCGCCGGCAGGTTCACCGTGACGGTGACGGGGACCGTGCAGCGGGAGGCGATGGCGGAGAGGGCGGCGTCCAGGCCCCGGTCGGTGAGGACGGCGGGGTGGATGCCCCGGGCGAGGTCGCGCAGCTCCTGAAGAGCCACCTTGATCTCGCCGTGCGCCTCGTCCACCATCCGCGCGGCCGCCTCCGGATCGTCCGTCAGCTTCTCCTTCGCCAGCCCCAACCCCATGGCCAGGGCGACCAGACGGGCCTGTGCGCCGTCGTGGAGGTCGCGCTCGATGCGGCGCAGGTCGGCGGCGGCGGTGTCCACGACCACGCCCCGGTCCGACTCCAGCTCCGCGATCCGCCGCTCCAACTCGTCCGAGGGCGACAACAGCCCCCGCACCATCGCCCGGTCGGCCGCCGTCAGCCCTCGGGCGATCAACGGGAGCAGCGGCCACAGCACGACCAGGCTCACCAGCGTCACCGCGAAGGTCAGGACCCCCCACGGCAGCCGGACGAACGCGTACAGCAGCGAGCGCCAGCCCACCGGGTCCTTCAGCCCCGACCACAGCCAGGGGAGGATGCCCCGCTCCCGGCGACCGCGCGCCAGCGGGCTCGGCTCCTCGATCCGCACCCCGAGCATCGACCGCGCCCGGCCCCGCTCCAGCCGGCCCAGCGACCGCGCTCCCCGCAGCCCGCCGACGAGCACCGGCAGACCGATCGCCGTGACGGAGAGCCCCGCGCCGACGGCCACCACCAGGATCGAGTAGACGAACCCGGCGATTCCCATCGGCAGATTGAGCAGCAGGTGCACGACCTCCCGCCAGGTCCCCCGGTCGAGGGCGAAGCGGGCGGGCGGCAGCCGGTCGGGGGCCGTTACGGAAGGGCTCATGGTCATGCCACCAGCCTGCCGGGGCACGCCCGCGCGCGCCATGGGGCTCATGGGTGGGGTGAAGTAGGGATAACCCCACCCGTGCGCGACGCGGCTGCTTACCGCGCGTTTATCAGGGCCTAGACTCCCGTGCGTACGGAAGGGGGCCCCGGAACCGAGGGGGCCGGAGACGGACGACGAGGAACGAGGGGCGGACGTGAGGGACGTGGCGTACGTGCCGGAAGTACCGCACGTGGCGTACGTGCCGGACGCACCGGGCCTGCCGATCGGCGCATCGACCACCCTCGCGTCGGAGTACTTCCAGAGCTACTCGGTGGTCGGTCTGCTCGCGCTGGTCGGCGTCCTGTTCGTCGCCGTCGCGTTCGGAGCGGGACGGCTGCTGCGGCCCGTGGTCCCGACGCCGGAGAAGCTTCTTACGTACGAGTGCGGCGTCGACCCGGTCGGCGAGGGCTGGGCCCACACCCAGGTCCGCTACTACGTCTACGCCTTCCTTTACGTCATCTTCGCCGTCGACTCCATCTTTCTGTTCCCGTGGGCCACGGTCTTCGCCGCGCCCGGATACGGCGCGACCACGCTGGTGGAGATGTTCATCTTCCTCGGCTTCCTGGCCGTGGGCCTGCTCTACGCATGGAAGAAGGGCGTTCTAGCATGGGCCTGACGAGCCGGCCGACCCCCGCGTCCCAGCAGCCCGCGCCGACGCCCGGGCCTTCGGCCCACCCGGAGGCGGCAGCAGCGCCGCAACCGGTGCTCCTCCCGGAACCCAAACGCCTCGGCATCCTCTCCCGGCTCGCCCCCGAACCGATGAAAGTCGTCCTCAACTGGGGCCGCCGCTACAGCCTCTGGGTCTTCAACTTCGGACTCGCCTGCTGCGCCATCGAGTTCATCGCCGCCTCCATGGCACGCCACGACTTCATCCGGCTCGGCGTGATCCCCTTCGCCCCCGGCCCCCGCCAGGCGGACCTGATGATCGTCTCCGGCACGGTGACGGACAAGATGGCCCCGGCCGTGAAGCGCCTCTACGAGCAGATGCCCGAACCGAAGTACGTCATCTCCTTCGGAGCCTGCTCCAACTGCGGCGGCCCCTACTGGGACTCGTACTCCGTCACCAAGGGCGTCGACCAGATCATCCCCGTCGACGTGTACGTCCCCGGGTGCCCGCCCCGGCCCGAGGCGCTGCTCCAGGGGATCCTCAAGCTCCAGGAGAAGATCGCGCGCGAGTCCCTGGCGGACCGATACGCCTCCGCCGAGTCCTCCGGCTCTTCCATCGGATCCGCGTCCACGGCAGCCCTGCGCAGCGGCCTGGTCGCCGCACCGGCGGCTCCGGGCGCAGGGGCGGGAAACGCTCCGGGTACGACGGTGGGGGAGGAGCAGCGGTGAGCGAGGAGCGTCAGCACCCGGCCCGCCCCGACCACCCGTACGACCGGCTGCCGGACGCCGTCACGGAGTTGTTCGGCGACGCGGCGACGGCGGAGTCGGCCTACGACCTGCTCACCGTCGACGTTCCCGCCGCCGACTGGATCACCGCGCTGCGCACCGCCCGCGACGAACTCGGCTGCACGTACTTCGACTGGCTCAGCGCGGTGGACGAGCCGGGCACGGGCTTCCGCGTCTGCGCGCACGTCGTGGCACTCGGCGGCGGTACGGTCCGCCGGCTCATGGTGCGCACCACCGTCCCGCACGAGGCGGCCACCCTGCCCAGCGCCATCGACGTCTACGCGGGCGCGGCCTGGCACGAGCGCGAGACGCACGAGATGTTCGGTGTCGCCTTCGAGGGCCACCCCGACCTCACCCCGCTCCTGCTGCCCGAGGGCTTCGAGGGCCACCCGCTGCGCAAGGACTTCGTCCTGGCCGCCCGGGTCGCCAAGGCATGGCCCGGCGCGAAGGAGCCCGGCGAGTCGGAACACGGCGGCCCCAAGCGCCGCACGATGCTTCCCCCCGGCGTCCCCGACCCGAACGAATGGGGCCCCCTCAAGGGCCAGCTCCCGCCCGCCGCCTCCCGCCCGGCCCGAGGCGCGGCCCGCCCCGCAGCCGACCGCCCGCCCCGCCGCACCCGTACGGCGAGCGAGGGCTCGACGGCGCAACGCCCCACGCCCCAGGGGCCACCCGAGACCCCCGCACCCACGCCGCCCACCGAGACCGGAAACACGGGCCCGGCCGAGGCAGCGCCTGCCACTGCTCCTGCCACTGCGCCGGAGACCGTACCGGAGGCCGCACCGGCGACCCCGCCCGAGACGCCCCCGGCGGCGCGCCCGCGCCGCTCCCGCTCGGCGTCGGACGGTTCGGCCAGCCAGCAGCCGAACCCGGAGCCCGCCGCACCACGCCCGCCACGCCGCTCCCGCACGGCCTCCCAGGGCTCAGCGAGCCAGCGCGCGAGCAGCACGGACGCTCCTTGGCACGACGCCCAACCGGCTTTCGACGACACCTCGGACACGCGTACTGAGCGCTCGGACAGGAGCACTGGCCACTCGGACACCCGTCCTCGGCGCTCGGACAGGAGCGCTGGGCCCTCGGACGCCAGCACTGAGTCCTCGGACGCCCGCACTGAGCCTTCGGACAGGAGCGCTGGGCCTTCGGACGCCCGTCCTCAGCCTTCGGACACGAGCATTGAGCCCTCAGATACCCGCCCTCAGCCTTCGGACAGGAGCGCTGGGCCTTCGGACGCCCGTCCTCAGCCTTCGGACACGAGCATTGAGCCCTCAGATACCCGCCCTCAGCCTTCGGACAGGAGCGCTGGGCCTTCGGACGCCCGTCCTCGGCCCTCGGACACGAGCACTGAGTCCTCGGACGCCCGCACTGAGCCTTCGGACACGAGCACTGGGCCCTCAGACACCCGCCCTCAGCCCTCAGACGCCCGCATGCAGTCTCCCGAGAGCCCGTCCCAGCCTTCGGACGCCCGCACGCAGTCCCCCGAGGCCCCCTCCCAGCCCGCCGACGCACCTTCTCGGGCTCCCGAGCCCGCCCCCCAACGCTCCGACGCACCCTCCCAGGAGCCCGCGACCCCCTCCGAGTCCCCCTCCCCGGCTCCCGGGACTGACTCCCAGCCCGGCCCTCAGGACCCCGAGGCCGCGCCCCCGCCCCCCTCTCAGACCCCCGAGGCGGCATCCCCGGACCCCTCTCAGCCCCTCCGGCGTTTGAGGAGCGGGGGTCCGGGGGCGGAGCCCCCGGTTCGGGAAGGGGCGGGTAGGGGAGAGGCCCCGCGCAGCGGCCCCACCCCCACCGAGCCCTCCGACGACCCCGAACCCGGGGACGAGCCCACACCGCCCAGGGACGAGCCCACCCCCGACAACAACCCCAAGACCCCCGACACCCCCCAGCCGCCCCGGCCCCCCAAGACCCCCGACACCCCCCAGCCCCCCAACCCCCACCCCGCCGGAGGCGATACCGAGTGAACGACGTGTCCGACGTCGCCCTTCGCCTGGCCATCGTCTTCGTCGTGTTCCTGGTAGCCCCCCTCCTCGTGGGCCAGACCGAGCACAAGGTGATGGCCCACATGCAGGGCCGCCTAGGCCCCATGTACGCCGGCGGCTTCCACGGCTGGGCCCAACTCGTCGCGGACGGCGTGAAGTTCGCGCAGAAGGAGGACGTGGTCCCGGCCGCCGCCGACCGCCGCGTCTTCCAACTCGCCCCCGCCGTCGCCCTCCTCCCGTACCTCCTCGTCCTCGTGGCCATCCCCATCGGCCCCGGCGACGGCGCGGTGGGCCAGGTCATCGACGCCGGCATCTTCTTCGTGCTCGCCGTGATGGGCATCGGCGTCCTCGGCTCGCTGATGGCGGGCTGGGCCTCGGCCAACAAGTTCTCCCTGCTCGGCGGCCTCCGCACCGCCGCCCAGCTCCTCTCCTACGAGCTCCCGATGCTCCTGGCCGCCGCCTCCGTGGCCATGGCGGCCGGCACCGTCTCGCTCACCGGCATCCTCGACGCCTTCGAGTGGTGGTGGCTGCCCTGGCAGATCGCCGGAGCCCTGGTGTTCTTCGTCGCGGGCCTCGCGGAACTCCAGCGACCGCCCTTCGACGCGCCGGTCGCCGACTCCGAGATCATCTTCGGCGCGTACACCGAGTACACCGGGCTGCGCTTCGCCCTGTTCCTCCTCGCCGAGTACGCGGGCATCGTCATCCTGTGCGCCCTGACCACCGTCCTCTTCCTCGGCGGCTGGCACGGCCCCTTCGGCGCTGACGGACTCGGCTGGCTCTGGACCCTCCTCAAGACCGCCGCCCTCGCGTTCGTCGTCATCTGGCTCCGCGTCAGTTACCCCCGGCTGCGTGAGGACCAGTTGCAGAAGCTCGCCTGGACCACGCTCGTTCCCCTCGCCCTCGCGCAGATCGCGCTCACCGGCATCGTGAAGGTGGCGATCAACTAGTGCCCCCGATCCCCGGATCCGGCCTGGCCAAGGGCCTCGCCGTCACCCTGCGCACCATGACGAAGAAGACCGTCACCGCGCAGTACCCGGACACCCAGCCCGAACTCCCGCCCCGCTCGCGCGGTGTCATCGGGCTGTTCGAGGAGAACTGCACGGTGTGCATGCTCTGCGCCCGCGAGTGCCCCGACTGGTGCATCTACATCGACTCCCACAAGGAGACGGTGCCGCCCGCCGCCCCCGGCGGACGCGAGCGCAGCCGTAACGTCCTCGACCGCTTCGCCATCGACTTCTCCCTCTGCATGTACTGCGGTATCTGCATCGAGGTCTGCCCCTTCGACGCCCTCTTCTGGTCACCCGAGTTCGAGTACGCGGAGACGGACATCCACGAGCTCACCCATGAGCGGGACAAGCTCCGCGAGTGGATGTGGACCGTGCCGGAGCCGCCCGCGCTCGACCCCGGCGCGGAGGAACCGAAGGAGATCGCCGCCGCCCGCAAGACGGCCGACAAACTCGCCGCCCAGCAGGCCGCGCAGCAACCCCAGCCGCAGGCGCCCGGCAAGGCCCAGACCCCCGACCCCGACGAGAAGGGAGGAACCCCATGACCCTCCACACCGCCCCCCTCTCCCTCCCGGTCGGCGACCACCCCGGTTTCCTCTCCGTCGCCGCCGACCACCCCGGCTTCCTCTCCCCGACCGGTGTCGAGATCGCCTTCGTCCTCGTCGGCCTCGCCACCCTCGGCGCGGCCGTCATCACCGTCACCACCAAGCAACTGGTGCACGCCGCCCTCTGGCTCGTCGTGGCGCTCGGCGGGCTCGCCGTCGAATACCTCCTGCTCACCGCGGAGTTCATCGCCTGGGTGCAGGTACTGATCTACGTCGGTTCCATCGTCGTGCTCCTCCTCTTCGGCCTGATGCTCACCCGGGCCCCCATCGGCCGCTCCCCGGACGCCGATTCGGGCAACCGGTGGGTCGCCCTGGGCGTCGCCCTCGCCTCGGCGGCCGCTCTCGTCTGGGTCGTCGTGGACGCCTTCCGCACCACCTGGATCGACCTCGAAGGACCGGCCCAGGGCTCCACCGCCGTCACCGGGGCCTTCCTGTTCCGGAACTGGGTCCTGCCCTTCGAAGCGCTCTCCGTCCTGCTGCTCGCCGCCCTCGTCGGGGCCATCGTCCTGTCCCGCAAGCACGACACGGACACCACGGTGCGGCCCGACCCGAACCCGGCAGCCCGACGCGGAAAGGAGGAACAGCGCTGATGCACCTCGCCTATCCCGCCGTGCTCGCCGCCCTCCTCTTCTGCACCGGCCTCTACGGAGTCCTCGCCCGCCGCAACGCGATCCTGGTCCTGATGTCCGTCGAGCTGATGCTCAACGCCGTCAACCTCAACCTCGTCGCCTTCGACGTCTGGCTCCGCGACACCCTCCACTCCGGACAGGCCCTCACCCTCTTCACCATCGCCATCGCCGCCGCCGAGATCGGCATCGGCCTCGCGATCGTCCTCGCCGTCTACCGCAACCGCGGCTCCTCCGACATCGACCGGCTCCGCGACACCGCCGAGACGGACACCGCTGACGCAGAGGCCGACATCGCCGACGCGGAGACCGACGGCCACGCCGAAACGGCAGGGAACACCGCGAACGCAGGCGACACCGCGAACGCAGGCGACACCGCGAACGGGAGCACCGCGAACGCGGGGACGACCAAGAACGCAGAGGCCGCCTCGTGACCACGACGACCCTCGCCGCCCTCGTCCCCCTCCTCCCCTTCCTCGGCGCGGTCGCCGGCCTCGCCCTCGGCCGTACCGCCCCCGGCTTCGTCCGCCCCCTGGCGATCCTGCCGACCCTCACCGCCGCCGTCATCGCCGTGGTCGTCGCCGTCCGCCAGGGCGGCGGGCGCGCCATCGACGCCGCGACCCAGCTCACCCCCACCGGGTCCGTCCCCATCGACCTGGCCCTCCATCTGGACGGCTTCGCGGTCCTGGTCGCCGTCCTCGTCGGGCTCGTCGCCACCTGCGTACAGCTGTACTCCACGGCCTACCTCCGCGACGACGCCCGCTACCCCTCCTACGCGGCCCTGGTCTCCCTCTTCACCTCCGCGATGCTGCTCGTCGTCTACTCCGGCGACCTGATGGTGCTCCTGGTCGGCTGGGAGATCATGGGCATCTGCTCGTACTTCCTGGTCGGCCACTACTGGGAGACGCCCGAAGCCCGTGCCGCGTCGCTCAAGGCGTTCCTGGTCACCAAGCTCGGCGACGTCCCCTTCCTGATCGGTCTGTTCGCGCTGGCCGCCGACACCGGCAGCTTCCGGATCACCAAGATCCTGGCGGCCGTCACCAACGGCGGCCTGGACCACCCCACCCTCATCGCCCTGCTGCTCCTGGCGGGCGTCGCCGGGAAGTCCGCCCAGTTCCCCCTGCACACCTGGCTGCCCGACGCGATGGCCGGTCCCACGCCCGTCTCCGCGCTCATCCACGCCGCGACGATGGTCGCCGCCGGTATCTACTTCGTGGCCCGGCTGCTGCCCGTCTTCGCCGCCTCCGGCGCGGCCCTCGTCGTCCTCGCCGTGATGGCGGCCGTCACGATGATCGGCTCCGGACTCGCCGCCCTCGCCCAGGACGACATCAAACGCGTCCTCGCCTACTCGACCATCGGCCAGCTCGGCTACATGTCCGGCGCCCTGGCCGTGGGCGACCGCGGCGCGGCCGTCTTCCACCTCATCTCGCACGGTGCGTTCAAAGCCGTCCTCTTCCTCGCCGCCGGCGTCGTCATCCACGCAGCCGGCACCAACTCACTCGCCGCCATGTCCCGCATGGGCGGTCTCGCGCGCCGCATCCCCGACGCCTACTGGACGATGACCGTCGCCCTCCTCGCGCTCGCCGCCATCCCGCCGTTCGCCGGCTTCTTCTCCAAGGAAGCCGTCCTCGTCGCCGCCGAGCACACCGCACTGGGGGACCGGAGCGTCGCCCCCGCCGCCGCGGGCTGGACGATCCTGATCGCCGGGCTCCTCGCCGCCGTCCTCACCGCCGCCTACGCCACCCGCCTCTGGCTCCTCGCCTTCCGCGGACGCGGGGCCGAAGTGCCCGACCACGGCAGGCAGCCCGCCGCCATGACCTCCGTCCTGTGGATCCTGGCCGTCCCCACCATCGCCTTCGGGCTCACCGCCGGAACCATCGGCGACTGGTTCGACGGACACGCCCTCACCCCCTCCCTCACCACCGCCGTGCTCTCCACCGGCGTCGGGCTCGTCGGCGGTCTGGTCACCTACGGGGCCTGGCGTCACACCACGGCCCTCGCCCCCCGCGTCCCCATCGGAGCCGTCGCCGCCCACCCCGGCGCGGAACCGGCGCTCGTCGAAGCCGAGGCCATGACGTCCCACACCGCCGCCTACGGCACCATCGCGGACGCCGCCGACCCGGCCGACCCAGGACGCCTTCTGCTGGGCCCGCTCCACCGCCACGCGGTCACCGGCTTCCACCTCGACGCCCTGTACGCGGCGCTGTTCGTCAGGCCCGTGCAGCAGGCCGCCCGCCTCGTCCGCTTCCTGGACCGCGCGGTCGTCGACACCTACGTCAACGGGTCGGGCGCCGTCACGCGCCTTCTCGGCACCGCCGTCCGCCGCGCCCAGACCGGAAACGTGCAGACCTACCTCAGCGTCCTGCTCGCCGGGTCCCTCGTCCTGGCGATCGCCGCCGTCGTCTTCGCCAACGTCACCGCGGGGTCGTGACCGTGATCGATATCAGCGCATCCGTGATGCAATTCCTTCTCGCGTTCATCGTCGTCGTCCCGCTCCTCGGCGCGGTCGCGGCCCTGCTCCCCGCCCCGCCCGGACTCAGGGGCAAGAACCCCGACCAGGCAGTGCTCCGCCACGGCGTGACCGTGACCGGCACCGTCCTCATCGCCGCGATCGTCCTGGCCATCGGCTTCGACCACGACCACCCCGCCACGATGCAGGCGACCACCGACATCAGCTGGATCCCGGCACTCGACGTCCGCATCCACCTCGGCATCGACGGCATCTCGCTCCCCCTCCTGCTGCTGACCGCCCTGCTGACCTTCCTCTGCGCGCTGTACAGCTACTTCAAGCTGCCCGCGGGCCCCTCGCCGAAGGCGTTCGTCGCCCTCGTCCTCGTCCTGGAATCCGGCACCCTCGCCACCTTCGCCGTCCTCGACCTGCTGCTCTTCTTCCTGGCCTTCGAGATGGTCCTCATCCCGATGTACTTCCTCATCGCCCGCTGGGGCGGCGACCGGAAGCAGGCCGCCGCCTGGAAGTTCATCCTGTACACGCTGCTCGGCTCGGTCGTCATGCTGCTGGGCCTGCTCCTCGTCGGGCTGAGGAGCGGCACTTTCGACATGGTGGCACTCGCCACTGACAACGGCCGCGGCCTGACCACATCCGTGCAGGTCATCGCCGTTCTCGCGATCGGTGTGGGCCTCGCCGTGAAGACCCCGATGTGGCCCCTGCACAGCTGGCTCCCCGACGCGCACACCGCCGCCCCCACCGTGGGCTCCGTGCTCCTGGCGGGCGTCATGCTGAAGATGGGAACGTACGGATTCGTCCGGATCCTGCTCCCCATCGCCCCGGACGGCATGCGCACCTTCGCGCCGTACCTCGCCGCGTTCGCCGTCGTCGGCATCGTCTACGGGTCGCTCGCCTGCCTGGCCCTGGCCCGTACCGGTGCCAAGGGCGATCTCAAGCGGCTCATCGCGTACTCCTCCGTGGGGCACATGGGCTTCGTCCTCCTCGGCATCGCCACCATGACCCCCACCGGAGTCAACGGCGCGCTCTTCGCCAACATCGCCCACGGCCTCATCACCGGCCTGCTGTTCTTCCTGGTCGGAGCGATCAAGGACCGTTACGGCACCGCCGACCTGGACACCCTCGCCGGCGCGACGGGAGCCGCCCTCTACGGCCGCGCCCCCCGCCTCGGCGCACTGCTGGCCTTCGCCGCCGTCGCCTCGCTCGGCCTGCCCGGACTCGCCGGATTCTGGGGCGAGATGCTCACCCTGTTCGGCGCGTACAGCCCCGCCGAAGGACTCAGCCGGCCCGCGTTCCGCACGTTCATGGCCATCGGCGCGTTCGGCACCCTGCTCACCGCCGCGTACATGCTCATCGTCGTCCGCCGCGTCTGCATGGGCGAGCACACGCCGCACTCCCAGCTCTCGCCCGACGACCGGGTCACGCGGTCGGCGGAAGGCGCGCAGCCGGCGGAAGGCGCGCGGTCCGAGGAAGGCCCGCAGCCTGCGGACGGACCCCAGCCGTCCACGGCCGCCGGAAGCCCCCCGCGGCTCGCCGACATCCAGAGTTACGAAGCCGCCGCCTGGACCCCGCTCGCCGCCCTCACCGTCCTCGCCGGCCTCTGGCCCGCCGTCCTCCTCGGCCTCAGCGACCCGGCCGTGCAGAAGCTCCTCACGGGAGGCAAGTCGTGACCGCGGACCTCAGCACCGCACCGGGCGCTCTCACCACCGGACAGGGCGTTCTCACCACCGCGGCCGACACCGCCCCCAGCGTCGTCCAGTCCATCGACTGGCTCGCCATCGCACCCCCCACCCTCACCGCGCTGGCCGCCCTGCTGGTCCTCGTCGCGGACCTCTTCCTCCCCGGGCACCGCAAGAAGCTCCTCGGTTACGGAACCCTCACCGCGCTCGCCGGGGCCCTCGCCCTCCTCATCCCGCTCCGCGCCGGAGACCGCGCCACCTTCTGCGTCACCACCGGGACACCGGCGTGCAGCTACACCGCCGACTACTTCACCCTGGTCATCCAGGCCCTCGTCCTCGGCGGGGCCCTCCTCACCGCGCTGCTCTCCCTCGACGACTCGCGCCGACTGCCGGCCGGGGAGTACTGGTTCCTGCTCCTCGCCTCCGCAGCGGGCGCCGCCCTCCTGCCCGCCGCCCGCGACCTCGCCACCCTCGTCGTCGCCCTCGAAGTCGCCTCGCTGCCCGCCTTCGCCCTCGTCGGCATCAAGCGCGGCGACCGCCGCTCCTCCGAGGCCGCCCTCAAGTTCTTCCTCTCCTCCGTCGTCGCCACCGCCGTCATGCTCCTCGGCGTCAGCTTCGTGTACGCGACCACAGGGACCCTGCACCTCACCGAGATCGCCGCCCGCCTCGCCGACGTGCCTCCGGTGCTCGACACCCTCGCCAAGACCGGTGTCGTCCTCACCCTGGTCGGCTTCGCCTTCAAGACCGCCGCCGCGCCCTTCCACTTCTGGGTCCCCGACACCTATGTGGGAGCGCCCCTCCCGATCGCCGCCTATCTCTCCGTCGTCGGAAAGACGGTCGGCTTCTCCGGCCTCATCCTCGTCACGGTCATCGCGTTCCCTTCCTATGCCGACGTCTGGGGGCCCGCCGTCGCCGTCCTGGCCGCCCTCACCATGACCGTCGGCAACGTCGCCGCCCTCCGCCAGCGGGCCGACCGCGCCCGCAGCGCCGTACGTCTCCTCGCCTGGTCCTCCGTCGCCCAGGCCGGCTATCTGCTCGTCCCGATCGCCGCCGCCGCGTACTCCAGCGACGAACAGATCGGCTCCACCGTCGCGTACGCCCTCATGTACGCCGTCGTGAACCTCGGGGCCTTCGCCGTCGCCGCGCTCGTGGCCCGTACGAAGCCCGGCAACCGCATCGCCGACTACCGGGGGCTGTACGCCGCCCGGCCCCTCGCCGCCCTCGCCCTCGGCTTCTTCCTGCTCTGCCTGGCGGGACTGCCGCCCGGCGTCATCGGGCTCTTCGCGAAGGTCACCGTCTTCTCCGCCGCCGTCGACGCGGGGCTCGGCTGGCTCGCCGTCGTCATGGCCGTCAACGTGGTGATCGCTCTCTACTACTACCTTCAGTGGACCGCGATCCTCTTCCGGAGCCCCGAAACCACGGAGGCGGCCGCCGGGACCACGAAGACGGCCACCGGAACGCCGGCCTCCGAACCGCCGCACCGATTCCGCGCCCCCGCCCCGCTGACCACCGCGATCGCCCTCACCGCCGTCGCCGGCATCCTCCTCTCCGGAGCCCCGCAACTCGTCCTGCGCTTCGCCGCCGTCAACCTCTTCTGACCCCTCTCGGGCCCGCAAGATCGGTTTGCCCGTGGCAGCGGCCACAGGGCAAGGTCTTGGCTGCATCCGTCGCGCACAGGTGGCGGTATACCGGGACAAAAGGAGAGAGAGCAGTGCTGAACGGGTTCAAGGACTTCATCCTGCGCGGAAACGTCATCTCGATGGCGATCGGACTCGCCGTGGGCGCGGCCTTCACGGCCGTCGTCACCGGCTTCAGCACCGCCTTCATCACCCCGCTGATCGGCCTCGCCACCGGTTCGGTCGGCGACTTCAGCGCGGCCGAGTTCACCGTCGAGGGCGCGATCTTCCCGTACGGGAAGTTCCTCGCCGCCGCGATCGCCTTCCTCATCACCGCCGCGGTCCTCTACTTCTGCGTCGTGGTCCCCATGACCAAGGTGCAGAACCGCTTCACCAAGGAGGAGGAGGTCGACATCAAGGCCGCCCTCCGCGACTGCCCGCGCTGCTTCAGCGCGATCCCCGCCGTCGCCTCCCGCTGCGCCCACTGCACCAGCGAGGTCGAGCCCGACCCCGAGGCCGTCTCCCTCGCCAAGCTCCCCGTCCAGCGCTGACGCACGCACGCCCCCGCCACCCGTACGGCCCAGCGCCACCCCGTACGGGCCCGGAGCCCGAAGCGGCCGGATCACGCCGCTACGGCCCCGCCCCTCCGGCCGCACGCACAAGGGAACTAGCTCTCCTCGCCTGGCGTTGACCAGTACGGGAGGCTCCACTGAGGAGTGGAGCACCACCACGCAAAGGGTTCCCCTGCTGCACCATTTGGAGGGCGTACCGTGCACCGCCGGCACAACGGGCTGAAAACCGCCGTACTCCTCGGGGGCCTGTCCGCACTCATCATCGTCATCGGCAGCCTCTTCGGACGTACGGGCCTCGTCATCGCGCTCGTCGTGGCCGTGGGCACCAACGCCTACGCCTACTGGAACAGCGACAAGCTGGCGCTGCGGGCCATGCGGGCCCGCCCCGTCAGCGAATTCGAAGCGCCACAGCTCTACCGCATCGTCCGCGAGCTCTCCACCGCCGCCCGCCGGCCGATGCCCCGCCTCTACATCTCACCGACGCAGGCGCCCAACGCCTTCGCCACCGGTCGCAATCCGCGCAACGCGGCGGTCTGCTGCACCGAGGGCATCCTCCAGATCCTCGACGAGCGGGAGCTGCGCGGGGTCCTGGGCCACGAGCTCAGCCACGTCTACAACCGGGACATCCTCATCGCGTCCGTGGCCGGGGCCCTCGCCTCCGTCGTCATGTTCCTCGTCAACTTCGCCTGGCTCATCCCCATCGGCCGGTCCAACGACGACGAGGGCCCCGGCCTCCTGGGCATGCTCCTGATCATGATCCTGGGCCCGCTCGCCGCCTCCGTCATCCAGCTCGCCGTCAGCCGCTCCCGTGAGTACGAGGCCGACGCCTCCGGAGCCCAGCTCACCGGAGACCCGCTCGCCCTCGCCAGTGCCCTGCGCAAGCTCGACGCAGGAACGAAACAGCTCCCGCTCCCCCCCGAACCCAAGATCGAGACCGCGAGTCACATGATGATCGCGAACCCCTTCCGCCCCGGACAGGGGATGGCCAGGATGTTCTCCACCCATCCACCGATGGCGGAGCGCATCGCCCGACTGGAACAGATGGCAGGTCGTCGCCCGTGAAAACCATCCTCAACGTCATATGGCTCGTCCTGTGCGGCTTCTGGATGTTCCTCGGCTATCTGGCCGCGGGCGTCCTGCTCTGCATCACCGTCATCGGCATCCCGTTCGGCCTCGCCGCCTTCAGGATCGGCGTGTACGCCCTCTGGCCCTTCGGCTACACCGTCGTCGACCGCCGGGACGCCGGATCGCCCTCCTGCGTCGGCAACGTCCTCTGGCTGATCCTCGCCGGCTGGTGGCTCGCCCTCGGCCACATCACCACCGGCATCGCCCTCTGCATCACGATCATCGGCATCCCCCTGGGCATCGCCAACTTCAAGCTGATCCCCGTCTCCCTCATGCCCTTCGGCAAGGAGATCGTCCCCACGGACCAGCCCTTCGCCGCCCGCTGAGCCCGCCGCCGACAGCCGCGCCGAGCAACCGAAACCGCGCCCTCCGCGTCTTGCACTCCATAAGCGAGCAAGGGGTAGGTGGAGCGGTATGAGCATCATCGGCTGGATCATTCTCGGGCTGATCGCCGGAGTCATAGCCAAGATCCTGCTCCCGGGGCGCGACCCGGGCGGCATCGTCGGCACCACCCTGATCGGCGTCGCCGGCGCCTTCGTCGGGGGCTGGCTCTCCAGCCAGTTCCTCGACCGCCCCATCAGCAACGACTTCTACGACACCGCCACCTGGATCGCCGCCGTCGCCGGTTCCCTGGTCCTGCTGATCCTCTACCGCGTGCTGTTCGGCCACTCCCGCGAACGCCGCTGACGCGCCGCCACACACCGATACCGACCCGGCCGGGGGCTCCGGGGACCGGCCCCCGCCGCGTCCTACGCCCCCAGCCCGGTCTCCCGCAACGTCACATTCAGCCGGCCGGCCCGCATCCCCGCCGCCGGGTCGCCGGACCCCGCGTACACCTTCGGCACCCCGTGGAAGGCGAACCGCGACGGCCCGCCGAAGACGAAGAGGTCCCCGGAGACCAACTCCACGTCCGTGTAGGGCTGACCGCGCCCCTCCGTGTTCCCGAACCGGAACACGCACGCCGCCCCGATGCTCAACGACACCACCGGAGCGCCCGACCGCTCCTCCTTGTCCTGGTGCATCCCCATCCGCGCGGCGTCGTCGTAGAAGTTGACCAGCGCGGTGTCCGGAGCGAACGCCCGACCGGCGTCCTCGTCCCCGTACGCCTCCGCCACCGCCGCCCGCCCCAGCGCGACCAGCCACTGCGGCAGCGGGGCCACCGGAGCGCCGTTCACGTCGTCGGCGGTACGCGAGTAGCGGTAGGGCTGCCAGTGCCATCCCAGGCACACCGTCCGCACCGACATCACCCCGCCGCCCGGCAGCACCGTGTGCCGCAGCGGAACCGGCCCCCGCGCCCACTCCCGGCACGCCGCCACCAACTCCCGCCGACGCTCCACCGGCAGCCAGTCCGGTACGTGCACGGCACCAGGCGCGACGACCTGCCGAGGCCGCGGAAACAGCCCGTCCGCAGCCGGGGAAACCTCACGCGAGCCCACCCGCAACACCGCCCTCAGCCGTCAGTCCCCACGCACGAGAAACCCCCGCGGCCGGGCCGCACAACCGGCCCGGGGCAAGCGCGGCCCGAGGCTGCCCACGCAGCCCCGCGCCGCACGCAGCCCGGCGGCATACGCAGCCGAGGCTACCCACGCAGCCCCGCGACGCACGCCGCCCCCTCAAGCCCCAGCAGCAACTGCTTGCGCTCCAGCCCGCCCGCGTACCCCCGCAGCGCCCCGTCAGCGCCGATCACCCGATGGCACGGCCGTACGACCAGCAAGGGGTTGCGCCCGATCGCCGTGCCCACCGCCCGCACCCCCGCACCCGAGGCCCCCACCCGCGCGGCGACCTCCCCGTACGACAGCGTCTCCCCGTACGGAATCGCCTCCAGCACCTTCCAGACCCGCCGCTGGAACTCCGTGCCCACGCCCTCGGCGAACGGCACGTCGAACCGCGTCGACCGCCCCGCGAAGTACGCCTCCACCTGCGCGACGACCCCCACGAACAGCTCGGGCGCCCGGAGCCAGCCGTCCTGGACGACCGCACCGCCCTTCTGCCCGGGAACCGACACCGACACCAGCCGCAGCGCCCCGGCCACGGAGGCCGCATCGGCCGGCCCCGCCGCCTCGCCCACCAGCAACAGCTCACCCAACGGGCTCGTCACCCGCGTGTACACCGTCGTCACGCCCGCTCACTTCCCTCGCCGTCGAACCGCGGACCACGGCGACCCCGGACCCGCACGACCAGTCTGCTCCGCGCCCGGCGGCCGTCGCTGGCGGTATTCGGACACGGCGTCATAGCCCCGCGGCACGCCCCAGGACACGGCGTCACGGCCCCGCGGCACGCCCCGGAAAAGCGGAGGGGCACACCGCCGAGGAGTGCCCCCGGCGATGTGCCCCCGCTCGCGTCTACCGCTCGCTCGTCCCGCTCGGCTACGTCGTGAGCCCGACCGGCGGTTCTACCGGTAGTTGACGAACTGCACCGCGAAGTCGAAGTCCTGGCCCTTCAGGAGCGCCTGTACGGCCTGGAGGTCGTCGCGGCTCTTCGAGCTGACCCGCAGCTCGTCGCCCTGGACCTGCGCCTTGACGCCCTTGGGCCCCTCGTCGCGGATGATCTTCGCCACCTTCTTGGCGTTCTCCTGGGAGATGCCTTCCTCGATGGTCGCGAAGATCTTGTACTCCTTGCCGGAGAGCTGCGGCTCGCCGGCGTCCAGCGACTTCAGCGAGATGCCCCGCTTGATCAGCTTGGACTGGAAGATGTCGAGGATCGCCTTGACCCGCTCCTCGCCGTTCGCCTCCATCAGGATCTTCTCGCCGGACCACGAGATCGAGGCGCCCGTGCCCTTGAAGTCGTAACGCTGGGAGATCTCCTTGGCGGCCTGGTTGAGGGCGTTGTCGACCTCCTGCCGCTCGACCTTCGAGACGATGTCGAAACTGGAGTCGGCCATGACGTGTGGCTCCTTGCGTCGAATGTGCGTGGGATACAACGCAAAGCCTAGCCACCGCCGCCCCCTCCGAGCACTGATCAATGAGGTGGCGGAGCACCCCTGGCCATCAGGTATTGTTTACGTCGTCGCCAAGGAGCTCACCAGTGGAGATCCGACGCGTCGTTCGAGGCGGTGTGCCCGAGTGGCCAAAGGGAGCAGACTGTAAATCTGCCGGCTCAGCCTACCCAGGTTCGAACCCTGGCGCCGCCACACGAACGAGAGGGCCCGTGCACAGCAGAAATGCTGAGCACGGGCCCTCTCGGCGTTCCTGGCGAGTGCGTACGCCCCGGGGCGCGGCCCTCACAGCCCTGCCGGCGGATGCCGTCCCGGCGGGCCGGGGCCCGCCGGGACGGCGTCACCTCAGCAGTAGGACTTGGCCGCCTTCTTGGCCGTGCCCTTCTTGGGCTTCTCGGTGCACTTCACCGCACCCTCGGCCTGGATGCTCCAGCTGCGGGCCTTGCCCCAGCCCGTCTTGCCGAAGCCGGTGCCCCGGGAGTTGCAGGTCCTGGCCTTGTAGTGGCCGGATGCCTGCTTCACGCCGCTGAACACCACGTAGACGCCCGGCTTGTTGAAGTTGAACGTGACCGACTCGCTCTTCTCCTTGGTCTTCTCCTTGAACTTGCTGAGCGTCCCGGAGACGTGGACGTCCAGGCTGGAGATGACCCAGTTGCCCGAGTAGCTGACGCCTGCGGTCCCCTCGCGCCCCGAGGTGACCGTCTTGCGGTAGGTCGCCGTCTTCGTGTAGCTGCCGGTGCCGCTCTTGGGGATGTTGATCTGCTTGGCGTGGGTGATGACCCAGCCCGACTTCAGGCTGGACCAGGTCGCGGACTTGTAGCCAGGCTCACAGATGACCGGCGCGGCACTCGCCGCGCCGGCCGGGCCGAGCGCCACAAAGGAGGCGGCGGCCACGCCCGTGGCCACGACTGTGGACAGGAATCTCTTGCTCATGCTGCTGTCCCCGCTTTGCTTCGGCGGCCCTTGCTGAGGGCCGCACGACCACTGCCCGTCTCGATTGACGAAGCTTGGTCAATCTATGAGGCGTGATCGCAGAACTGCACTGATTTGAGCCAGACTTGAGGAAGCGTCAGCAGCCGGGCAAGCGAGGGGCGGACCGGTGGTCGGGGCGCGCCGCCGTCCCGCCCGGGGCCACGCGAACGGAGCCCCCGACCGGTCCTTCCGGTCGGGGGCTCCCTCGTCGCCAGGGCCCACGGGGCGCCGGCCCGGATCAGTTGCCCGCCACGTCCTTCACGGCCACCATCACCGGCACG
Source organism: Streptomyces sp. cmx-18-6 (assembly GCF_046548915.1). Lineage (NCBI taxonomy): Bacteria > Bacillati > Actinomycetota > Actinomycetes > Kitasatosporales > Streptomycetaceae > Streptomyces > Streptomyces sp. cmx-18-6. The sequence continues at coordinate 22,649 of NZ_JAEBEP010000007.1, forward strand.
TTGCCCGAGATCACTTCGAGGGTCAGGCCCGCCGTCGCCGGGGTGTCCAGCAGCTCCAGGATCGTGGCCGCCACGTCGTCCCGGGGGATCGGACCGCGCCCGGTCGAGGCGGCGAGCAGGATCTGTCCCTTGCCCGCGTCGTTGGTGAGCATCCCCGGGCGCAGGATCGTCCAGTCGAGCGCGGACCGGGAACGTACGTCGGCGTCCGCCGCGCCCTTGGCCCGGAGGTAGACGTCGAACACCTCGTCGCCCTCGTGGTCGGGGTCGGCGCCCATCGAGGAGACGACGATGTACCGGCGTACGCCCGCGGCCTGGGCCGCGTCGGCGAACAGGACGGCGGCGCCCCGGTCGACGGTGTCCTTGCGTTCGGTGCCGCTGTTCGGTCCCGCGCCCGCCGCGAAGACGGCCGCGTCGGCCCCGCGCAGCACCTCGGCGGTCTCCTCGACGGAGGCCGATTCGAGGTCCAGCACGGCGGGTTCGGCGCCGATATCGGTGAGGTCCTGGCTCTGTTCGGGGTTACGGATGATCCCTACGGCCTCGTCCCCGCGTGCGGCGAGCAGCCGCTCCAGCCGGAGTGCGATCTGTCCGTGTCCACCTGCGATGACAATGCGCATACCTCCGACCGTACGCCCCGGGGCCGGTCGACGCTCAGTTCCTGGCCCCGGTGCCGGTGTCCGGCCGCCCCTGGCGGGGGAGGTCGGGTCCGGCGGCGGAGTCGGGATCGGGGTCGAAGTCGCAGTACTCACGTACGGCGCTGGTGCGGGCGACGACCCGGCCGCGGTGGATGACGATCCGGCTGTAGGCGAGCGAGAGCGCGGCGGAGAGCTGTTCGCCGCGTACGGCGAGGAGTTCGGCGGGGAAGCCCGCCTCCACGCGCACGTCGGGCAGGCCGAGCACCGCACGGGCGGTGGTGGAGACCATGGCGTAAGCCTGTTCGGCGCGCAGGCCGTACTGGGAGGCGAGGAGGTACGCGGCTTCGAGGGGGTCGCCGCGGCCCACCGGGTTGACCGCGTCGCGGAGTGCGCCGCTGCCCGCCGCCACGCGTACGCCGGCGGAGAGCAGGAGGCGTACGGGAGCACTCGTACGGTGTTCCGCGCCGGCGCAGCCGCCCTGGGGGAGGCAGACGACGGTGATCCCGGCGGCGGCGAGCTGGTCGGCGGCGCGGGTCGCGGTGTCGAGGGGGAGGTGGGCGAGGCCGGCGCAGGGGCCGATGGTGACGCCGGGGCGCAGGCCCCCGGCCATCGCGGCGAGCCGGGCGAGCCGGGTGGGGTCGTCGCTGTCGGTGTGCAGGTCGACGGGGCAGCCGTGCTCGGCGGCGATCTCCAGGACGGCCGCGGTGTAGCCGGTGGGGTCGGGATCGACGTCGGGGCAGCCGCCGACCACCGCGGCGCCCATCTTCACGGCGTCCCGGAGCATGGCGAGGCTGTCGGCCCCGGCGACCCCGGTGAGGAGGCGGGGGACGGCGACGGCGGTGAGGTCGGCGAGGCCGCGCAGGGCCCTTCGGGCCTGGAGGACGGCTTCGAGCGGGGCGAGGCCCTGGACATCGCCGATGCGGACATGGGTGCGCAGGGCGGTGGCCCCGTGGCCGAGCTGGAGGAGGGCGGCCTCGGTGGCGCGGCGCTGGATGTCCTCGGCGCGGTGGGAGGCGGGGCCCGGGCCGCCGGGGCCGGAGCTGTCGGCGGTCAGGGCGGTGTCGCTGTGCGCGTGGGGCTCGGCGGGCGCGGGGAGCAGGAGGTAGCCGCGCAGGTCGATGCGGGGCCCGCGGGCGGTGAGGCTGCCCGCCGTGCCGACCGCCTCGATGCGGCTGCCGCTGAGGCGTACGTCGACGGCGCGGCCGTCGCTGAGGCGGGCCCCGGCCAGGACGAGGGCGGGGGTGTCGGCGGTGGTGGCCGCGTCGGCGCGGTCGGGCGCGTTGTCGTCGGGCCGCCGTGGCTGGCTGTCAGGCATCGCGCTCCTGGGAGGGGTGCAAGATCACACGGAGTGGGTCGAGCCTAGGGGCGTGCCGGGGTCGCTTCCGGGAGGAGCGCAATAGTCGTACCGGTGCGCCTGCGCCGGCTCCGGGGATGGGCCCGTCCGCGCGGGCGCGTGGGCTGCACGCGGGCTGGATCAAGCCCTGATCAGGGGGTGTGGGCGGGCCCGGACCGGGGGCCGGAGCGGGGTGCTGAAACGGATTTGGGCGATCGGCCGGGGAGCGTGTAATGTCTTCATCGCTCGCCCCAATAGCTCAGTCGGTAGAGCGTCTCCATGGTAAGGAGAAGGTCTGCGGTTCGATTCCGCATTGGGGCTCTGGTGATCGGGAACCCTCGCTTCGGCGGGGGGACTCGTCATCAAAGCGGTGTAGCTCAGTCGGTAGAGCAAGCGGCTCATAATCGCTGTGTCACCGGTTCAAGTCCGGTCACCGCTACTAACGGTAGCCGATTGTTGGGTCGGTCCTTCGATCGGCTACTCTTTTATGCGTTCATCCGTCCATCCGTCCGTCCAAGGAGCACTCACGTGGCTGCCACCGACGTCCGCCCGAAGATCACGCTGGCCTGCGTGGAGTGCAAGGAGCGGAACTACATCACCAAGAAGAACCGGCGTAACAACCCGGACCGTCTTGAGATGAAGAAGCACTGCCCGCGCTGCAACTCGCACACCGCGCACCGCGAAACGCGCTGAATCAGGCTCGTACACGAGGCCGTCCCCTCTGGGGGCGGCCTCGTGTCGTTGTATGAGGTTGATCCCCGCGAATATCCCCCGTGAACAGGGGCACGCCGTCATTCGTCTTTCCATCAGGAGGTAGCGAGCTCATGGCGCTCGACCAGTCCTTCGTGGGGCGGACCTATCCGCCCACCCCGGCGTACGAGGTCGGCCGGGAGAAGATCCGCGAGTTCGCCGAGGCGGTGGGGGACACCCATCCGGCGTACGTCGATCCGGAGGCCGCCCGCGCCCTCGGGTATCCCGATGTGATCGCGCCGCCCACTTTCGTCTTCTCGATCGCCTTCAAGGCCGCCGGAGTGGTCGTGCAGGACCCGCAGCTGGGTCTGGACTACAGCCGCGTCGTCCACGGCGACCAGAAGTTCTCGTATGTGCGCCCCGTACGGGCGGGGGACCGGCTGACGGTCACCTCGACGATCGAGACGGTCAGGTCCATGGCGGGCAACGACATCCTGGACGTGCGCGGGGACGTGCACGACGAGACCGGCGAACTGGTGGTCACGGCGTTGATGAAGCTGGTGGCGCGCGCCGCCGAGGGGGCGTCATGACGGCGAAGGTCAGCTACGAGTCGGTCGAGGTGGGGACGGAGCTGCCCGCGCAGTCGTTCCCGGTGACGCGGGCGGCGCTGGTGCGGTACGCGGGCGCGTCGGGTGACTTCAACCCGATCCACTGGAACGAGAAGTTCGCGCGTGAGGTCGGGCTGCCGGACGTGATCGCGCACGGCATGTTCACGATGGCCGAGGCGATCCGGGTCGTCACGGACTGGGCCGGGGATCCGGGGGCGGTCGTCGACTACGGCGTGCGCTTCACGAAGCCGGTCGTCGTGCCGAACGACGACAAGGGCGCGCTGATCGAGGTCAGCGGCAAGGTCGCGGCGAAGCTGGATGACCGTCTGGTCCGGGTGGACCTGGTGGCCATGTGCGACGGCAACAAGGTGCTGGGGATGTCCCGGGCCGTCGTCCGGCTCGCCTGAGGCGTACCGGCCCGCGCGGCGTCCAGGCCCGCGCGGCGTACCGGTACGTGTGGCGTTCAGGCCCGCGCGGCGTACAGGCGTGAGCGAGACCCCGCGCGTTGCCCGCGCACGGGTGCCTGAAGGCTCAGGGCGAGGGGCGTTCCTCCTGCGGGAGGGGCGTCCCTCGTTCGTGTCCGCCCCCAGGACTTGACCAAGTAAGTGATTGAGCAATAACTTTGCCTCATGGTCAGGATGAGTGCGGAGGAGCGGCGCGAGAGCGTCGTCCGGGCGGCGATGACGGAGTTCTCCCGTGGCGGCTACAACGGGACGTCGACCGAGGTGATCGCCAGGCGGGTCGGCGTCTCGCAGCCGTATCTCTTCCGGCTCTTCCCCAACAAGCAGGCCATGTTCGTCGCCGCCGCCGAGCGCTGTCTGGAAGACATGCGCCAGGTCTTCGTGGCGGCCCGCGAGGGGCTGGAGGGGGGCGAGGCGCTGCACGCCATGGCCGCGGCGTATCAGCGGCTGATCGTCGACGACGCCGAGAAACTGATGATGCAGATGCAGATGTACGCGGCCGTCGCCGCGGCGGAGGCCGCCGGGGACCACGCCTTCGGTGAATCCCTGCGGGCGGCCTGGGTGCGGATGTGGGACGACGTCCACATCGCGCTCGGCGCGGATCCGAACGAGACGACGATGTTCCTGGCGTACGGGATGCTCATCAACACCCTCGCCTCGCTGGGCTTCCCGTCCGATCACCGCACCTGGTCGGGGTTCCACATCTCGACGAGGCCCGCGGAGTGAACAGCGCCTCCGGGGCCGGCCCGTCTTTCTGTCCGCAGAAGTTAGTGATCAATAACTAATTAGCAGGGGGAGCAGTGAACGATCAACACAGCACGACAGACCGCGGGGGAGCGGTCTGGGTCCTCGTCATCACCGGCGCCGCCGGATTCATGGCGGCCCTCGACAACCTCGTCGTCACGACCGCCCTTCCCTCCATCCGCGAAAGCCTCGGCGGTGGCCTGGCGGCGCTGGAGTGGACGGTGAACGCGTACACCCTCACCTTCGCCGTGCTGCTGATGCTCGGTGCGGCGCTCGGGGACCGGTTCGGCAGGCGGCGGCTCTTCATGGCCGGCCTCGCCGTCTTCACGGCCGCCTCGGCCGCCGCAGCCCTCTCGCCGGGCATCGAGGCGCTCGTCGCGTTCCGCGCGGTCCAGGGCGTCGGGGCGGCGATCATGATGCCGCTGACGCTCACCCTGATCGGCGCCGCCGTCCCGCCGGAGCGGCGGGGAGCGGCGCTGGGCGTCTTCGGCGCGGTGACCGGGGTGGCGGTGGCCAGCGGTCCGCTGATCGGCGGCGTGCTCACCGAGCACCTGTCCTGGCAGTGGATCTTCTGGCTGAACGTGCCGATCGGCCTGGTGCTGCTGCCGCTGGCCCGGCTGAGGCTCACCGAGTCGTACGCCCCGAAGGCCCCCCTGGACGTCCACGGCACGGCCCTGGTCAGCGCGGGCCTCTTCGGCATCGTCTACGCCCTGGTCAACACCGCGAGCCACGGGTGGACCAGCCCCACCGTCCTGACCGGGCTGATCGCGGGCACGGCGCTGCTCGGCCGGTTCGCGCACCACGGATTCCACGCCCGGAACCCGATGCTGCCGATGCGGCTCTTCCGCAGCCGGGCCTTCTTCGGGATCAACGTCGCGAGCCTGCTGATGTTCTTCGGGATGTTCGGATCGATCTTCCTGCTCAGCCAGTTCCTCCAGAACGGGCTGGGCTACTCGCCCACCGAGGCCGGTCTGCGGATGCTGCCCTGGACCGGGATGCCGATCCTCGTCGCCCCGCTCGCCGGGTACCTCTCCGACCGCTTCGGCGGCCGTCCCGTCGTGGTGGCCGGGCTGGCGCTCCAGGCCGTGGGGCTCGCGCTGTTCGCGCTGGTCATCGAGCCCGGGGCGAGCTACGCCGCCCAGCTGCCCGCCCTGATCGTCAGCGGCGTCGGCATGGCGATGTACTTCGCGCCCGCCGCGAGCCTGGTGCTCTCCAGCGTCCGCACCGGCGAGCAGGGCATCGCCTCCGGCGCCAACACCGCGCTGCGGGAGGTCGGCGGCGCGCTCGGGATCGCGGTCCTGGCCTCGGTCTTCGCCGCGCGGGGCGGCTACGGTTCGCCGCGGCTGTTCGCGGACGGGACGGTTCCCGCCGTCTGGATCGGGGCCGGGGCGGTGGCCCTGGGCGCGCTCATCGCACTCCTCATACCGAGTCGCCGCGGCACTCGGGGGCGGGCCAGGGGCCCGGAGGCGGCGGAACGGGACGTGGTGGCCGTCTGAACCCGGTACGCGGGACGTACGGTCCGTGGCCCCGCCGCTCCGGCGGGGCCACGGACCGTACTCTTGTCCCCGTGCAGGAACTCCACGACGCCCCCCTCGCCCCCCTGACCACCTTCCGGCTCGGCGGCCCCGCCACCCGGCTCCTGACGGCCACCACCGACGCCGAGGTGGTCGCCGCCGTGCGCGAGGCCGACGCGAGCGGCACCCCGCTCCTCGTCATCGGGGGCGGGTCCAACCTGGTCATCGGCGACAAGGGCTTCGACGGCACCGCGCTGCGCATCGCCACCCGCGGATTCGCCCTCTCCGGTACGTCGCTGGAGCTGGCGGCCGGCGAGGTCTGGACCGACGCCGTCGCCCGCACCGTGGAGGCGGGTCTCGCGGGCGTCGAGTGCCTGGCCGGCATCCCCGGTTCCGCCGGCGCGACGCCCATTCAGAACGTCGGGGCGTACGGACAGGAGGTGTCCTCCACGATCACGGAGGTCGTCGCCTACGACCGGCACGCCCAGGAGACGGTGACGATTCCGAACGCGGAGTGCTCCTTCTCGTACCGGCACAGTCGTTTCAAGGCGGAACCCGACCGTTTCGTGGTGCTCCGCGTCCGATTCGAGCTGGAAGAGGCAGACGGTCTCTCCGCGCCCCTCAAGTACCCGGAAACGGCCAGGGCGATGGGGGTCGAGCAGGGCGAGCGCGTTCCCGCACCGGCCGCCCGGGAAACCGTGCTGAAGCTGCGCGCCGGCAAGGGCATGGTGCTGGACCCGGACGACCACGACACCTGGTCGGCGGGCTCCTTCTTCACCAACCCGATCCTCGACGCGGCCGCCTTCCAGGACTTCCTGGCCCGGGTCCACGAGCGCCTCGGCCCGGACGTGACGCCCCCGGCCTTCCCCGCCGGGGACGGCCGCACCAAGACCTCGGCGGCCTGGCTGATCGACCGGGCGGGCTTCACCAAGGGGTACGGCAGCGGCCCGGCCCGGATCTCCACCAAGCACACCCTCGCCCTCACCAACCGCGGCGAGGCCACCACCGAGGACCTGCTCGCCCTGGCCCGTGAGGTCGTCGCGGGGGTCCACGCGGCCTTCGGCGTCACCCTGGTCAACGAGCCCGTGACGGTCGGCGTCTCCCTTTAAGAGGTCTCCTGAGGCGTCTCTCCCTTCAGGACGCGCGGTCGCCCGTCAGGACTTCTCTCCGAGCGCGCGGTCACCTCTCCGGGCGCGCGGTCACCTATAGGAGGCTCCTCCACAGGGGGCTCCTCAGTACGCCACGCCCACGCCCTGCTTCACCGCCGCCACGTCGTCGATCAGCCCCAGCATCGCGTGCGCCACATCGGCCCGGGAGAGGGTCCGGCTGCTGCACGGCGCACCGCCGACGACCTTCCGGTAGACGCCCGTGCACGGCCCGTCCGTCAGCCTCGGAGGCCGTACGGAGGTCCAGTCCGTGGCGCTGCGGGCCAGCACCGCCTCCATCCGCGTCAGATCGGCGTACACCTCCGCCAGGGCCGCCCGGACCGCCTTGCGCGCCAGCCGGTCCGCCACGGGCTCACCCGCCGGCACCGGCCCCACCGGGGCCGCGCTCACCACCAGCAGCCGCCGCGCCCCCTCGGCCTCCATCGCCTCGACGATCCGGCCGGTCAGCCGCTCCGCGATCCCGTCCGGCCGCCGGCCCCGCGCGCCGAGCCCCGAGAGCACCGCGTCCCGCCCCGCCACCGCCGCACGCACCGCCGCCGGGTCGTCCAGGGCGACGACCCCGTACAGCGCGCCGGCGTCGAGCGACGCGGGGAGCTTCGCCGGGTCGCGGACCACGGCCGTCACCTCGTGGCCCGCCGCGAGCGCCTGGCCCACGATCTCCTGGCCGACGCCCCCGGTCGCTCCGAACACCGTGAGTCGCATATGACCCCTCCTCGGGTGGGTAAGTGTTCACTCACCTCTAGGGTGAGTGGCTGATCACCCACTCGTCAAGCCATAACGGGAGCCCGCATGGAGCCGAAACCGGCCCGCGTCCGCATGGTCGACGCCGCCCACGAGCTGATGCTCTCCATCGGCCTCGCCCGGACCACCACCAAGGAGATCGCACGGGCGGCCGGCTGCTCGGAGGCGGCCCTGTACAAGTACTTCCCCAGCAAGGAGGAGCTCTTCGTGACCGTACTGAAGGAGCGGCTGCCGAAGCTCGGAGGGCTCCTCGGCGACCTGGTCGCGGGGCAGGGGGCCGTCGAGGCCAACCTCACCGAGGTCGCCCGGCAGGCCGCGCTGTTCTACGAGCAGACGTTCCCGATGGCCGCGTCCCTGTACGCCGAACCGCAGCTCAAACGCCGCCACGAAGCGGGCCTGCGCGAGCTCGGGGCCGGACCCCACATGCCGATCCAGGGCCTCGACGCCTACCTCCGCGCCGAACAGAGCGCGGGCCGGATCCGCGTGGACGCCGACACCTACGCGGCGGCCTCCCTGCTGCTCGGCGCCTGCGCCCAGCGGGCCTTCGCCTACGACGCGCTCCCCGGCGGCACGCCCCCGCAGCCCCTGGACGCGTTCGCCGCCTCCCTGGCCCGCACCCTGCTGGCCGGAATCAGCTAGCCAGCCAGTCGTCGATCCCCGACAGCAGCTTGTCCCTCACGTCGACGGGCGCGGCCGAACCGCGCACCGACTGCCGGGCCAGCTCGGCCAGCTCCGCGTCGGTGAAGCCGTGGTCGCGGCGCACCAGCTCGTACTGCGCGGCCAGACGCGAGCCGAACAGCAGCGGGTCGTCCGCGCCCAGCGCCATCGGCACCCCCGCGTCGAACAGGGTGCGCAGGGGTACGTCCGCGGCCTTCTCGTAGACGCCGAGCGCCACATTGGAGGACGGGCAGACCTCACAGGTCACCTGGCGCTCGGCCAGCTGCGCCAGCAGCCGGGGGTCCTCGGCCGCCCGCACGCCGTGGCCGATGCGCGAAGCGTCCAGGTCGTCGAGGCAGTCGCGCACGCTGGAGGGGCCCGCGAGCTCCCCGCCGTGCGGAGCGGCCAGCAGACCGCCCTCCCGGGCGATGGCGAAGGCCCGGTCGAAGTCACGGGCCATGCCGCGCCGCTCGTCGTTGGAGAGCCCGAAGCCGACGACGCCCCGGTCCGCGTACCGCACGGCCAGCCGCGCCAGGGTCCGGGCGTCCAGGGGGTGCTTCATCCGGTTCGCGGCGATCACCACGCGCATCCCCAGACCGGTGTCCCGGGCGGCGCTGTCCACCGCGTCGAGGATGATCTCGATGGCCGGAATCAGCCCGCCGAGCAGCGGGGCGTACGAGGTCGGGTCGACCTGGATCTCCAGCCAGCCGGAACCGTCCGCGACGTCCTCCTGGGCGCTCTCGCGGACCAGGCGGTGGATGTCCTCGGGGGACCGCAGGCAGGACCGGGCGATGTCGTAGAGCCGCTGGAAGCGGAACCAGCCGCGCTCATCGGTCGCCCGCAGCTTGGGAGGCTCGCCGCCGGTCAGTGCGTCGGGGAGGTGGACCCCGTACTTGTCGGCGAGTTCGAGCAGGGTGGTGGGCCGCATCGACCCGGTGAAGTGCAGGTGCAGGTGGGCCTTGGGCAACAGACGTACATCACGCTCCATTGGAAGATCCTGCCGCACGGGCGGGCCGGAGCGGAAGCCGCTTTCCTCTTTGGAGTGGGCCTCGAACAAAAAGCGCCCCCGGCCGACCCGGCCGGGGGCGCTCTTTCGCGGGCCGTCAGTCCTTGGCCTCGCCCAGCAGCTTCTGGAGGCGGGAGACGCCCTCGATGAGGTCGTCGTCGCCCAGCGCGTAGGAGAGACGGAGGTAGCCGGGGGTGCCGAACGCCTCGCCCGGTACGACGGCGACCTCGGCCTCGTCCAGGATCAGGGCGGCGAGCTCGACGGAGTCGGCGGGACGCTTGCCGCGGATCTCCTTGCCGAGCAGGCCCTTGACCGACGGGTAGGCGTAGAACGCGCCCTCCGGCTCGGGGCAGAGCACGCCGTCGATCTCGTTGAGCATCCGCACGATGAGGTTGCGGCGGCGGTCGAAGGCGGTGCGCATCTCGGCGACGGCGTCCAGCGAGCCCGAGACGGCGGCGAGCGCGGCGATCTGGGCGACGTTGGAGACGTTGGAGGTGGCGTGCGACTGGAGGTTGGTCGCGGCCTTGACGACGTCCTTCGGGCCGATGATCCAGCCCACCCGCCAGCCGGTCATCGCGTACGTCTTGGCGACGCCGTTGACGACGACGCACTTGTCGCGCAGCTCCGGCACGATCGCCGGGAGCGAGGTGAACTTCGCGTCGCCGTAGACGAGGTGCTCGTAGATCTCGTCGGTCATGACCCACAGGCCGTGCTCGACGGCCCAGCGGCCGATGGCCTCGGCGTCGGCCTCGCTGTAGACGGCGCCGGTCGGGTTGGACGGCGAGACGAACAGGACGACCTTGGTCTTCTCGGTGCGCGCGGCCTCCAGCTGCTCGACGGAGACCTGGTAGCCGGTGGTCTCGTCGGCGACGACCTCGACCGGGACACCGCCCGCGAGCCGGATCGACTCGGGGTAGGTGGTCCAGTACGGGGCGGGGACGATGACCTCGTCGCCCGGGTCGAGGATCGCGGCGAATGCCTCGTAGATGGCCTGCTTGCCGCCGTTGGTCACCAGGATCTGGCTGGCGTCGACCTCGTAACCGGAGTCCCGCAGCGTCTTCTCTGCGATGGCGGCCTTGAGCTCGGGGAGCCCGCCGGCCGGGGTGTAGCGGTGGTACTTCGGGTTGCGGCAGGCTTCGACCGCGGCGTCGACGATGTAGTCGGGGGTCGGGAAGTCGGGCTCGCCGGCGCCGAAGCCGATCACCGGGCGCCCGGCGGCCTTGAGGGCCTTGGCCTTGGCGTCGACGGCGAGGGTCGCGGACTCGGAGATCGCACCGATGCGGGCGGAAACCCTGCGCTCGGACGGAGAAGTTGCAGCGCTCATGCGCCCCATGCTCCCAGACCGGAAACACCGTCGACACACGGGTTTCAGGGACCGGACAGGACCAGGACACGACCCGGACGGGAACCGCACAGGACCGGTCGGTTGTTGTCTGTTCGACGCGGCGGCCCTGAACACGTACACTCACCTGTCGTTGGCCTTCACCAGCCGCACCGTCTCCGCTCCCGGCCACCGGGAAAGATGCGGTAGGTTGGTGGAAACCACCAAAGGGTCGTAGCTCAATTGGTAGAGCACTGGTCTCCAAAACCAGCGGTTGGGGGTTCAAGTCCCTCCGGCCCTGCTACACACTCCTTCGCCAGGATGTGTGCGCATGTACGTACTTCATTGCACAGCCGTGCGGCTCCACCGGGCGCGGCACGGCCACGACCCGGAATCAGGTGAGTAGCGTGACGGACGCCGTGGGCTCCATCGACATGCCTGATGCTGAGGACGAAAGCCCCGAGTCGAAGAAGAAGGCTCGGAAGGGCGGAAAGCGCGGCAAGAAGGGCCCTCTGGGTCGTCTCGCGCTGTTCTACCGCCAGATCGTCGCCGAACTCCGCAAGGTTGTCTGGCCGACTCGCAGCCAGCTGACGACATACACCAGTGTGGTGATTGTGTTCGTCGTCGTCATGATTGGTCTTGTTACCGTCATCGACATGGGATTCGCGCGGGTCATCAAGTACGTCTTCGGCTGATCCGCGGAAGGCGTCCGACCGGCGCCCCCTCCGCATGTTCCACCCTTTGTATCCAGGAAGAAGCAGCCATCGTGTCTGACCCGAACCTGAACGACGCCGTCGAGCCCGAGGCTGGCGCCTTCGAGTCCGCCAAGGACGAGCTCGACATCGTTGAGGCTGCTGACTCCGTGGAGCCCGACCGGGCCGAGGCCGCCGACCTGGCGGCCGGCGAGAGCGCCGAGCAGGCCGCTGTGCGCGCCGAGTCCGACGAGGCCGAGGCCGCAGAAGAGGCCGAGTCCGCCGAGGACGAGGCTCTCGACGACGAAGAGGCCGCTGACGCTTCCGAGGAGACCGCAGACGCGGAGGAGGCCGAGCCGGCCGCCCCCGTCGACGCCGTCACCGCTCTGCGCGACGAGCTCCGCACCCTCCCCGGCGAGTGGTACGTCATCCACACGTACGCCGGTTACGAGAAGCGCGTGAAGGCCAACCTGGAGCAGCGCGCCGTCTCCCTCAACGTGGAGGAGTTCATCTATCAGGCCGAGGTGCCTGAAGAGGAAATCGTCCAGATCAAGAACGGCGAGCGCAAGAACGTCCGGCAGAACAAGCTCCCCGGCTACGTGCTGGTGCGCATGGACCTGACGAACGAGTCCTGGGGCGTCGTGCGGAACACGCCGGGCGTCACCGGCTTCGTGGGCAACGCCTACGACCCGTACCCGCTGACGCTGGACGAGATCGTCAAGATGCTCGCCCCGGAGGCCGAGGAGAAGGCCGCCCGCGAGGCCGCCGAGGCCGAGGGCAAGCCGGCCCCGTCCCGCAAGGTCGAGGTCCAGGTGCTGGACTTCGAGGTCGGCGACGCGGTCACCGTCACGGACGGTCCGTTCGCCACGCTTCAGGCCACGATCAACGAGATCAACGCCGACTCGAAGAAGGTCAAGGGCCTCGTCGAGATCTTCGGCCGCGAGACCCCGGTCGAGCTCAGCTTCGACCAGATCCAGAAGAACTAGCGCTTCCGCCGGTTTCTGGACACATGCCTACCCAGCAGGTCAGAGGGGCTTCGCAGCCCCTCTGACCTGCTTGGTTTTTGGTCGCACAGCTATACCCGTTATCGTTGTGCGGTATGCCTCCATCCGGATGACCGGAATCGGCGGCGAAACACTCTCATAGGACCCGGAGAGAGCAATGCCTCCCAAGAAGAAGAAGGTCACGGGGCTTATCAAGCTCCAGATCAACGCCGGTGCGGCGAACCCGGCCCCGCCGGTCGGCCCCGCGCTCGGTCAGCACGGCGTCAACATCATGGAGTTCTGCAAGGCTTACAACGCCGCGACCGAGTCGCAGCGTGGCATGGTCGTGCCGGTGGAGATCACGGTCTACGACGACCGCTCCTTCACCTTCGTCACGAAGACTCCGCCGGCCGCCAAGCTGATCCTCAAGGCCGCGGGTGTGGACAAGGGCTCCGGCGAGCCGCACAAGACCAAGGTCGCCAAGCTGACGGCCGCCCAGGTCCGCGAGATCGCCACGACGAAGCTCCCCGACCTGAACGCCAATGACCTCGACGCCGCGTCGAAGATCATTGCCGGCACCGCCCGTTCCATGGGCATCACGGTCGAAGGCTGATTCAGCCCCGTAGCCCCCAGTGGTAGGACCAAGCGCTGGTCCGCACCACGACTCCACACTCTGAAACCACAGGAGTAGAAGTGAAGCGCAGCAAGAACCTCCGCGCTGCGGACGCCAAGATCGACCGGGAGCGCAACTACGCCCCGCTCGAGGCCGTCCGTATCGCCAAGGACACCGCCTCCACGAAGTTCGACGGCACCGTCGAGGTCGCCTTTGCCCTGGGTGTCGACCCGCGCAAGGCCGACCAGATGGTCCGCGGCACCGTGAACCTCCCGCACGGCACCGGCAAGACCGCCCGGGTCCTGGTCTTCGCGACCGGTGACCGTGCTGCGGCCGCGGAAGCCGCCGGAGCCGACATCGTCGGCGCCGACGAGCTCATCGACGAGGTGGCGAAGGGCCGTCTGGACTTCGACGCCGTCGTCGCCACGCCGGACCTCATGGGCAAGGTCGGCCGCCTGGGCCGCGTGCTCGGTCCGCGTGGTCTGATGCCGAACCCGAAGACCGGCACCGTCACCCCCGACGTCGTGAAGGCTGTCAACGACATCAAGGGCGGCAAGATCGAGTTCCGCGTCGACAAGCACTCGAACCTGCACTTCATCATCGGCAAGGTCTCCTTCGACGAGACCAAGCTGGTGGAGAACTACGCAGCGGCGCTGGAGGAGATCCTCCGTCTGAAGCCGTCCGCCGCCAAGGGCCGCTACATCAAGAAGGCCACGCTGGCCACCACGATGGGCCCCGGCATCCCGCTGGACGCCAACCGCACCCGCAACCTCCTCGTCGAGGAGGACCCGGCCGCCGTCTGAGCCACCGTGCTCACTCGGTAGCCGCGTCATACGCGTGCTCTGTGTGGACGGGCCCCGCAACCTTTCGAGGTGCGGGGCCCGTCCTCATATCCGAAGGAAGAACCCGCGGAGCCGATCCACGGGACGCATGAGCGAGGAACGACGCCTGTCAGTGCCCTGTGCCAGTGTGGTCCGGGCGGGATGACAGGACGATACGAGGGGTGGGACCGCCAGATGAGGACCAGCACGATACGGCGCGTGGGTACGGGGGCCGCAGCGGTGGCCCTGATGTCGGTGGCCGCCTGTAGCGGCGGGGGCGGCGCCTCCGGTACGGAGGGGAAGCCGGCGGGGGGCGTGGCCAAGGCGAGCCCCGTCACGGCGCTCAAGCAGGTGCAGCAGAAGACCGGCACCGCGCAGTCGGCCCGCATCGAGGGCACTTCCAAGGTGGGCGACAGCGTCTCCATGAAGCAGTCCGGGGCCATCGGCTGGGCTGACGGCCTCACCGGCTCGCTGAAGATCACGTACACCGGCGGCACCATGGCCGAGGCCATGAAGCAGGGCGGCAGCAACGGATCGATGCAGGCGCGCTACTTCAAGAACGAGTACTACGCCAACATGGGCGACGCCTTCGCCGCCAACATCGGCGGCAAGCACTGGATCCGGTACGCCTACAAGGACCTGGCGCAGCTGGGCGGGCCCGCCGGCGACGTCCTGAAGGAGCAGTTGCAGAACAGCACCCCCGAGCAGGGCGTGAAGGCGCTGCTGGCGGCGGGCGACCTCAAGAAGGTCGGCCAGGAGGACGTCCGGGGGGTCTCCGCGACGCACTACTCCGGCACGGTGGACGTGGCGGAGCTGACGACCAAGGGCACCGCTCTGGACGCCGAGCAGATCGCCGCCCTCAAGAAGCAGCTCGAGGCCGCCGGCGTCACCACGCAGACCGTGGACATCTGGGTCGACGAGAACGACCTCCTGGTGAAGAAGTCCGAGCGGGGCGAGACGGCGCTCGGCCCGGTCAACTCGACGGTCCTCTACAGCGACTACGGCACGAAGGTCTCCGTGGAGAAGCCGCCGGTCGACGACACGGTGGACTTCCAGGAGCTGATGAAGAAGCAGTAGGGCCGCTCCCGCGACGGAGCACCGCGGGAGGTCCGGGACCGCGGAGGGTTCTGGGACCTCCCGCGGCCTGCCGCTAAACCTCTCGCGCCGTACGGACAGCGCCGGATTTGCCCGGCGCGCCCCCGGTCGCGTACGCTCCACAGGAAGCCAAAGACCGCTGGTCGTCGCCGCGCTCTCGCAAGAGGGACGGTGACCGAAGGTTCCGCTAGATCGGACGACCTGCGCAGGTGACTGTGGAACTGCTCCCGGACTCTGTCCGGTCGAGCCGCGCCCTGGCACTTGTGCTGGGGCGTTTCGTCTTTCCCGGCCCCTTCTGAGCGGTCCTCATCACCCGGAAGGAGGCCGACGCTCATGGCAAGGCCCGACAAGGCTGCCGCGGTAGCCGAGCTGACGGACCAGTTCCGCAGCTCGAACGCCGCCGTGCTGACCGAGTACCGGGGTCTCACCGTGGCACAGCTCAAGGAGCTGCGCCGTTCGCTCGGTGAGAACGCCCAGTACGCCGTGGTGAAGAACACGCTGACCAAGATTGCGGCCAACGAGGCCGGGATCGACACGCTGGACGACCTGTTCTCGGGTCCGACGGCGGTTGCCTTCGTCACCGGTGACCCGGTGGAGTCGGCGAAGGGTCTTCGTGACTTCGCCAAGGACAACCCCAACCTCATCATCAAGGGCGGTGTCCTTGACGGTAAGGCGCTGTCCGCCGATGAGATCAAGAAGCTCGCGGACCTCGAGTCCCGCGAGGTTCTGCTCTCCAAGCTGGCCGGTGCTTTCAAGGGCAAGCAGACGCAGGCGGCGCAGGTCTTCCAGGCCCTGCCCTCCAAGTTCGTCCGCACCGCGGAAGCCCTGCGCGCCAAGAAGGAAGAGCAGGGCGGTGCCGGTACGCCGGCTCCCGCCGAGGCCGCCGAGTAATCACGCTCAGCGGTCCAGCGGGCTCCACGTACGCCCGCAGTCACATACATCCGGCACCTGCCGAATAGTGGAAGGACGCCTGTCATGGCGAAGCTGTCCCAGGAAGAGCTGCTCGCGCAGTTCGAAGAGCTGACCCTCATCGAGCTCTCCGAGTTCGTGAAGGCATTCGAGGAGAAGTTCGACGTCACCGCCGCTGCGGCCGTCGCCGTCGCCGGTCCCGCCCAGGGCGGCGCCCCGGCCGAGGCCGAGGCCGAGCAGGACGAGTTCGACGTCATCCTCACCGGTGCCGGCGAGAAGAAGATCCAGGTCATCAAGGTCGTGCGTGAGCTGACCTCGCTGGGTCTGAAGGAGGCCAAGGACCTCGTCGACGGCGCTCCCAAGCCCGTCCTCGAGAAGGTCGCCAAGGAGGCCGCCGAGAAGGCTGCCGAGTCCCTCAAGGGCGCCGGCGCTTCCGTCGAGGTCAAGTAACACCCCGGGAGTCCTCGCGACTCCCAGGGCGCGTCACGCGCCCGTTTCGAAGGGCGATCACCCATCCGGGTGGTCGCCCTTCGGCGTACCCGTGGCGGCTGCCTTGCTCTTCCGCCGTCGACGAGTAGGGTGATCTTCGCCGTGCGCCTCTCGCGGGCCGCTCAGGGGGCCCTTGAGGGCTCCTCGAGGGGTGGTGGGCGAGAGCCTTCGGTGGCCCGTACGGACCGGTGGGCCTTGACGAACGGCACGAGGCGCGCAATTCTCAGGACGCGTCATCACTTCGATCCGGATCCGAGGCATGGATCGAGAGTGAAGAGGGCAGTAAAGAAGAGCGCACACCGCGCGAGGGCCAGCCACATAGGTAGTTGAGAACAGCTGTTGAGAGCAACGTGGGTCTCTGAGAACCCCGACTGGACATCAGTGTGCCGCTTGGCTACACTGACCCTTTGCGCTGCCTGTTAGCTGCCTCCTGCCCGTCACCAGGGGCATGCCCACGCTTGAGCACCGATGACTGATCCTCTCTGAGCTGGCCGTTTCCGGCCGAATCAGGACGGTGTGTCTCTGTGCCCATTGTGGGACCGGTACGCGCGTAGTGAGTCCGAGCCCTCGGAAGGACCCCCTCTTGGCCGCCTCGCGCAACGCCTCGACCGCGAATACGAACAACGGTGCCAGCACCGCCCCGCTGCGCATCTCTTTTGCAAAGATCAAGGAGCCCCTCGAGGTTCCGAACCTCCTCGCGCTGCAGACCGAGAGCTTTGACTGGCTCCTCGGCAACGCCGCCTGGAAGGCTCGCGTCGAGGCTGCTCTGGACAGTGGGCAAGACGTCCCCACCAAGTCCGGCCTGGAGGAGATCTTCGAGGAGATCTCACCGATCGAGGACTTCTCCGGGTCGATGTCGCTTACGTTCCGCGACCACCGCTTCGAGCCCCCCAAGAACTCGATCGACGAGTGCAAGGAGCGCGACTTCACGTTCGCCGCGCCGCTCTTCGTCACGGCCGAGTTCACCAACAACGAGACCGGCGAGATCAAGTCCCAGACGGTCTTCATGGGCGATTTCCCGCTCATGACCAACAAGGGCACCTTCGTCATCAACGGCACCGAGCGTGTCGTCGTGTCGCAGCTGGTCCGCTCGCCGGGTGTCTACTTCGACTCCTCCATCGACAAGACGTCCGACAAGGACATCTTCTCCGCCAAGATCATCCCCTCCCGGGGCGCCTGGCTGGAGATGGAGATCGACAAGCGCGACATGGTCGGTGTCCGCATCGACCGCAAGCGCAAGCAGTCCGTCACCGTCCTCCTGAAGGCTCTCGGCTGGAGCACCGAGCAGATCCTCGAGGAGTTCGGCGAGTACGAGTCGATGCGCGCCACCCTGGAGAAGGACCACACCCAGGGCCAGGACGACGCGCTGCTCGACATCTACCGCAAGCTGCGCCCGGGCGAGCCGCCCACGCGCGAGGCCGCTCAGACGCTGCTCGAGAACCTCTACTTCAACCCGAAGCGCTACGACCTCGCGAAGGTCGGCCGCTACAAGGTGAACAAGAAGCTCGGCGCCGATGAGCCGCTGGACGCCGGGGTGCTCACCACCGACGACGTCATCGCGACCATCAAGTACCTGGTCAAGCTGCACGCCGGTGAGACCGAGACGACCGGTGAGTCGGGCCGGGAGATCGTCGTCGAGACCGACGACATCGACCACTTCGGCAACCGTCGTCTGCGCAACGTCGGCGAGCTCATCCAGAACCAGGTCCGCACGGGCCTGGCGCGGATGGAGCGTGTCGTGCGTGAGCGCATGACGACCCAGGACGTCGAGGCCATCACGCCGCAGACCCTGATCAACATCCGGCCGGTCGTCGCCTCCATCAAGGAGTTCTTCGGCACCAGCCAGCTGTCGCAGTTCATGGACCAGAACAACCCGCTGTCGGGTCTCACCCACAAGCGCCGTCTGTCGGCTCTTGGCCCGGGTGGCCTCTCCCGTGAGCGGGCCGGCTTCGAGGTCCGTGACGTGCACCCGTCCCACTACGGGCGCATGTGTCCGATCGAGACCCCGGAAGGCCCGAACATCGGCCTGATCGGTTCGCTCGCCTCGTACGGCCGCGTCAACGCGTTCGGCTTCATCGAGACGCCGTACCGCAAGGTCGTCGACGGCCAGGTCACCGACGACGTCGACTACATCACGGCCGACGAGGAGGACCGCTTCGTCATCGCTCAGGCGAACGCGATCCTCTCCGACGAGCTGCGCTTCACCGAGCCCCGCGTCCTGGTCCGCCGCCGTGGCGGGGAGGTCGACTACGTGCCCGGCACGGAGGTCGACTACATGGACGTCTCGCCGCGCCAGATGGTGTCCGTCGCCACCGCGATGATCCCCTTCCTGGAGCACGACGACGCCAACCGCGCCCTCATGGGCGCGAACATGATGCGGCAGGCGGTGCCGCTCATCAAGTCCGAGGCCCCGCTCGTCGGCACCGGCATGGAGTACCGCTGCGCCACCGACGCCGGTGACGTGCTCAAGGCCGAGAAGGACGGTGTGGTCCAGGAGGTCTCCGCGGACTACGTCACCGTCACGAACGACGACGGCACGTACACCACGTACCGCATCGCCAAGTTCATGCGCTCCAACCAGGGCACCTCGGTGAACCAGAAGGTCGTCGTCTCCGAGGGCGACCGGGTCATCGCGGAGCAGGTCCTCGCCGACGGTCCGGCCACCGAGAACGGTGAGATGGCCCTCGGCAAGAACCTCCTCGTGGCGTTCATGCCGTGGGAGGGTCACAACTACGAGGACGCGATCATCCTGTCGCAGCGCCTCGTGCAGGACGACGTCCTCTCCTCGATCCACATCGAGGAGCACGAGGTCGACGCCCGTGACACCAAGCTCGGCCCGGAGGAGATCACCCGGGACATCCCGAACGTCTCCGAAGAGGTCCTCGCCGACCTCGACGAGCGCGGCATCATCCGGATCGGCGCCGAGGTCGTCGCCGGCGACATCCTCGTCGGCAAGGTCACGCCCAAGGGCGAGACCGAGCTGACCCCCGAGGAGCGCCTGCTCCGCGCGATCTTCGGTGAGAAGGCGCGCGAGGTGCGCGACACCTCGCTGAAGGTGCCGCACGGTGAGATCGGCAAGGTCATCGGCGTCCGCGTCTTCGACCGCGAAGAGGGCGACGAGCTGCCGCCGGGCGTGAACCAGCTGGTCCGCGTCTACGTCGCGCAGAAGCGCAAGATCACCGATGGTGACAAGCTCGCCGGCCGTCACGGCAACAAGGGCGTCATCTCCAAGATCCTGCCGATCGAGGACATGCCGTTCCTGGAGGACGGCACCCCGGTCGACATCATCCTCAACCCGCTGGGCGTCCCGTCCCGAATGAACCCGGGACAGGTCCTGGAGATCCACCTCGGCTGGCTCGCCAGCCGCGGCTGGGACGTCTCCGGCCTCGGTGACGAGTGGGCCAAGCGCCTGCAGGCCATCGGCGCCGACCAGGTTCCGCCCGGCACCAACGTCGCCACGCCCGTCTTCGACGGTGCGCGCGAGGACGAGATCTCCGGTCTCTTCGAGGCCACGATCCCCAACCGCGACGGCGACCGCCTGGTCCAGCCCTCCGGCAAGGCCAAGCTGTACGACGGCCGCTCCGGCGAGCCGTTCCCGGACCCGGTCTCGGTCGGGTTCATGTACATCCTCAAGCTCCACCACCTGGTCGACGACAAGCTGCACGCGCGTTCGACCGGTCCGTACTCGATGATCACCCAGCAGCCGCTGGGTGGTAAGGCTCAGTTCGGTGGACAGCGCTTCGGTGAGATGGAGGTGTGGGCGCTGGAGGCATACGGCGCCGCGTACGCCCTCCAGGAGCTGCTGACGATCAAGTCCGACGACGTGACCGGCCGCGTGAAGGTCTACGAGGCCATCGTCAAGGGCGAGAACATCCCCGAGCCGGGCATCCCCGAGTCCTTCAAGGTGCTCATCAAGGAAATGCAGTCGCTCTGCCTCAACGTGGAGGTGCTCTCCTCGGACGGCATGTCCATCGAGATGCGCGACACGGACGAGGACGTCTTCCGCGCAGCGGAGGAGCTCGGTATCGACCTGTCCCGGCGAGAGCCGAGCAGCGTCGAAGAGGTCTGACGGGTTCGCCGGCCGGATCCCCGTGATCCGGCCGGCTCTCCCCGGACCCGTTCAGACCATTGCTGAAGTGCCCCGATTTCTCGCTTCCGAGCGAGGGGGCTCGAACCCCCGAAAGAGGGATTGACGACAAGTGCTCGACGTCAACTTCTTCGACGAGCTGCGGATCGGCCTTGCCACCGCGGACGACATCCGGACCTGGTCCCACGGCGAAGTGAAGAAGCCGGAGACCATCAACTACCGCACGCTCAAGCCCGAAAAGGACGGACTCTTCTGCGAGAAGATCTTCGGTCCGACCCGGGACTGGGAGTGCTACTGCGGCAAGTACAAGCGTGTCCGCTTCAAGGGCATCATCTGTGAGCGCTGCGGCGTCGAGGTCACTCGCGCCAAGGTGCGTCGTGAGCGGATGGGCCACATCGAGCTCGCCGCTCCCGTCACCCACATCTGGTACTTCAAGGGCGTCCCGTCGCGCCTCGGATACCTGCTGGACCTCGCGCCGAAGGACCTCGAGAAGGTCATCTACTTCGCCGCGTACATGATCACGTTCGTGGACGAGGAGCGTCGTACCCGCGACCTGCCGTCCCTGGAGGCGCACGTCTCCGTCGAGCGCCAGCAGACCGAGAACCGCCGTGACTCCGACCTGGAGGCCCGCGCCAAGAAGCTCGAGACCGACCTAGCCGAGCTGGAGGCCGAGGGCGCCAAGGCCGACGTACGCCGCAAGGTGCGCGAAGGCGCCGAGCGCGAGATGAAGCAGCTGCGCGACCGTGCGCAGCGCGAGATCGACCGCCTCGACGAGGTGTGGAGCCGCTTCAAGAACCTCAAGGTCCAGGACCTGGAGGGCGACGAGCTGCTCTACCGCGAGCTGCGTGACCGCTTCGGCACGTACTTCGACGGCTGCATGGGTGCCGCCGCGCTGCAGAAGCGCCTGGAGTCCTTCGACCTCGACGAGGAGGCCGAGCGCCTCCGCGAGATCATCCGCA
This sequence comes from Streptomyces sp. cmx-18-6, assembly GCF_046548915.1. NCBI lineage: Bacteria > Bacillati > Actinomycetota > Actinomycetes > Kitasatosporales > Streptomycetaceae > Streptomyces > Streptomyces sp. cmx-18-6. Next base: position 44,170 of record NZ_JAEBEP010000007.1, read on the forward strand.
CCGGCAAGGGCCAGAAGAAGACCCGTGCGCTCAAGCGCCTCAAGGTCGTCTCCGCGTTCCTGCAGACCAGCAACAAGCCCAAGGGCATGGTGCTCGACTGCGTGCCGGTCATCCCGCCGGACCTGCGTCCGATGGTGCAGCTGGACGGTGGCCGCTTCGCGACCTCCGACCTGAACGACCTGTACCGCCGTGTGATCAACCGCAACAACCGCCTCAAGCGTCTTCTCGACCTCGGCGCCCCCGAGATCATCGTGAACAACGAGAAGCGGATGCTTCAGGAGGCCGTCGACGCGCTGTTCGACAACGGCCGCCGCGGTCGCCCGGTCACCGGTCCCGGCAACCGGCCCCTGAAGTCCCTGAGCGACATGCTCAAGGGCAAGCAGGGCCGTTTCCGCCAGAACCTCCTGGGCAAGCGTGTGGACTACTCCGCGCGTTCCGTCATCGTCGTCGGCCCGCAGCTCAAGCTGCACCAGTGCGGTCTGCCGAAGGCCATGGCGCTGGAGCTCTTCAAGCCGTTCGTGATGAAGCGCCTGGTGGACCTGAACCACGCGCAGAACATCAAGTCGGCCAAGCGCATGGTCGAGCGTGGCCGCACCGTCGTGTACGACGTCCTCGAAGAGGTCATCGCCGAGCACCCGGTGCTGCTGAACCGTGCGCCCACCCTGCACCGCCTCGGCATCCAGGCATTCGAGCCGCAGCTCGTCGAGGGCAAGGCCATCCAGATCCACCCGCTCGTCTGCACCGCGTTCAACGCGGACTTCGACGGTGACCAGATGGCCGTGCACCTGCCGCTCTCCGCGGAGGCGCAGGCCGAGGCCCGCATCCTGATGCTGTCCTCGAACAACATCCTGAAGCCGGCGGACGGTCGTCCCGTCACCATGCCGACCCAGGACATGGTGCTGGGGCTGTTCTTCCTCACCACCGACGGCGTGCTCCGTGACACCAAGGGCGAGGGCCGCGCGTTCGGCTCCACGGCCGAGGCGATCATGGCGTTCGACGCCGGTGAGCTGGCGCTCCAGTCCACCGTCGACATCCGCTTCCCGGTGGGCACCATCCCGCCGCGCGGCTGGGTGCCGCCGGTCGCCGAGGAGGGCGAGCCCGAGTACCAGCCGGGTGACACCTTCCGGCTGCGCACCAGCCTGGGCCGCGCGCTCTTCAACGAGCTGCTGCCCGAGGACTACCCGTTCGTCGACTACTCGGTGGGCAAGAAGCAGCTCTCCGAGATCGTCAACGACCTGGCCGAGCGCTACCCCAAGGTCATCGTGGCGGCGACGCTCGACAACCTGAAGGCGGCGGGCTTCCACTGGGCGACCCGTTCGGGCGTCACCGTGGCCATCTCCGACATCGTCGTGCCCGAGGCCAAGAAGGCCATCGTCAAGGGCTACGAGGACCAGGACGAGAAGGTCCAGAAGCAGTACGAGCGCGGTCTGATCACCAAGGACGAGCGCACGCAGGAGCTCATCGCGATCTGGACCAAGGCGACCAACGAGGTCGCCGAGGCGATGAACGCGAACTTCCCCAAGACCAACCCCATCTTCATGATGGTTGACTCGGGCGCCCGAGGAAACATGATGCAGATGCGGCAGATCGCCGGTATGCGTGGTCTGGTGTCGAACGCGAAGAACGAGACCATCCCGCGTCCGATCAAGGCGTCCTTCCGTGAGGGCCTCACCGTCCTGGAGTACTTCATCTCCACGCACGGCGCCCGTAAGGGTCTGGCGGACACCGCCCTGCGTACCGCCGACTCGGGTTACCTGACCCGTCGTCTGGTGGACGTCTCGCAGGACGTGATCATCCGCGAGGAGGACTGCGGCACCGACCGCGGCCTCAAGCTGAAGATCGCCGTCAAGGGCGCGGACGGCGTGCTCCGCAAGACGGAGGACGTCGAGACCTCGGTCTACGCCCGCATGCTCGCCGAGGACGTCGTGGTGGACGGCAAGGTCATCGCGCCTGCCAACGTCGACCTCGGTGACGTCCTGATCGACGCCCTGGTGGGCGCCGGCGTCGAGGAGGTCAAGACCCGCTCGGTCCTGACCTGTGAGTCCGCGGTCGGCACCTGTGCCTTCTGCTACGGACGCTCGCTCGCCACCGGCAAGCTGGTCGACATCGGTGAGGCGGTCGGCATCATCGCCGCCCAGTCCATCGGTGAGCCCGGCACCCAGCTGACGATGCGTACCTTCCACACCGGTGGTGTGGCCGGTGACGACATCACCCAGGGTCTGCCCCGAGTCGTCGAGCTCTTCGAGGCCCGTACGCCGAAGGGTGTCGCCCCGATCTCCGAGGCCAAGGGCCGCGTGCGGATCGAGGAGACCGAGAAGACCAAGAAGCTCGTCGTCACCCCGGACGACGGCAGCGACGAGACGGCGTTCCCGATCTCGAAGCGTGCCCGTCTGCTCGTGGGCGAGGGCGACCCGGTCGAGGTGGGCCAGAAGCTCACCGTGGGCGCGACCAACCCGCACGACGTGCTGCGCATCCTCGGCCAGCGTGCGGTCCAGGTCCACCTGGTCGGCGAAGTCCAGAAGGTCTACAACTCGCAGGGCGTGTCGATCCACGACAAGCACATCGAGATCATCATCCGGCAGATGCTCCGCCGGGTGACGATCATCGAGTCCGGCGATGCGGAGCTGCTTCCGGGCGAGCTGGTCGAGCGGTCGAAGTTCGAGACCGAGAACCGTCGTGTGGTCACCGAGGGCGGTCACCCCGCCTCCGGCCGTCCGCAGCTGATGGGTATCACCAAGGCGTCGCTCGCCACTGAGTCGTGGCTGTCGGCGGCGTCCTTCCAGGAGACGACCAGGGTCCTGACCGACGCGGCGATCAACGCCAAGTCGGACTCCCTGATCGGCCTCAAGGAGAACGTCATCATCGGTAAGCTCATCCCGGCCGGTACGGGCCTGTCCCGCTACCGCAACATCCGGGTCGAGCCGACCGAGGAGGCCAAGGCCGCGATGTACTCGGCCGTGGGCTACGACGACATCGACTACTCGCCGTTCGGCACCGGCTCCGGCCAGGCCGTCCCGCTGGAGGACTACGACTACGGTCCGTACAACCAGTAAGCGAGTCGCTTGAACGCCTGAGGGCGGCCACCCCTGTACGTCATGGGGTGGCCGCCCTCCGGCGTGTGCGGGGCCGGGCCGTTCAGCGGGACGGGCCGCCGCCTCCTTGGGGCGGGAGCTGGGGCCGGGGGGCCGCCTGCCGGTCCGGGATCCGGGGAGCCGTGGCCGACTGGGTGGAGGCCGAGGGAGCGCCGGCCGCGGGTCCCGAGGCGCCGCGCAGGCGGGCTGCGGCGGCGATCGAGGGAGCGGTGGTCGTGGTGGCCGCCGCCGTGGTGGTGGCCGTGGTCCGGTCCGCCGTGAACTGTGCCCGTTCGAGGTAGGGGCCGGGGGTGACCTTCCAGGAGACGACGTTCGGGTCGACCTCCTGGCGGACCACCCGTTCCATGAGGGTGGCCATCTCGACCGGGCCGATGCCGCCGGGGACGGGGGTGATGTTCTGCGGGATGTTGTACGCATCGGCCCGTACGTCGCCGCGCACGCTGCCGTCCGCCTGCGGTACGAAACCGGAGTCGATCACGACGCGGTGGTGCGGCTGGATGTGGTCGGGGGTGAGGATGCCGGGGTTGCCGGTGACGGAGATGACGATGTCGGCGTCGCGGACCCGCTCCAGTCTGTCGCCGTGGTCGAGGGTCATGGGGTCGTGCCCGTTGGTCCGGAGCATGTTCACGACTCCCTGCCCGACGAACCCCTTGCTGCCGACCACGGCGATGGTGGGGTGGTCGGTCGCGAAGGGCTCCGCGACCCGGTAGATGCCTTCGGCGGTCGCGCAGGCGGGGTAGGGGGAGCGGCCTTTGAGCAGGGCGTCGATGTCCTTGGCCGGGTCCATGCCGTCGACGAGGGGGGCCAGGTCGCGCGGCGGGGGGAACTGCACGATGATCGCGCGGGTGGCGGGGTCCGCGTTGTAGCCCTCCAGGACCTCGCGGAAGTCGCCACGGCCGACGCCGGGCGGCAGGACGACGTGGTCCGCCCGGAAGCCCAGGTGCTCGAAGCTCTTGATCTTCTGTTCGGCGGAGATCCGGGAGGCTTCCAGGCGGACGCGCCAGTCCGGCGGGTCGGTGTCGGCCGGGGTGAAGCGGATGACCGCCACCTTCATGCCGGTCGGTTCCACGGCGGGCCGGTAGTGCGCGTACAGCTCGCGTGCCTGTCGCAGTACGTCCCGGCCCGAGACCAGTTCCGTCACGTCAAGGGCTCCAGGCCGGCCAGCACTTCGGGCACCGGAGCCAGAGGGCGGCCGTGGAACAGGCGGGTGACCTCGTCGGCCGTCAGCCTCCGGTCGCCCTGGTCGTCGTCCCGGTACCCGTTCTCCGCGACCTTCAGGGTGATCGCGGTGAAGGTCTCGGGGCCACCGGGGTCGTAGGAGGAGAAGTCCCCGAAGTGCGCGATCCACAGCAGGGAGGTGAGGTGGGGGCTCAGGTTCGCGCGGAGTAGGGGGAGCGCGGCGTCGGCGACATCGGCGAAGTCGTAGGTGATGCCGTGGACCGGGCTGTCGGCCAGCTCGGAGACGACGGCCACGGCCTGGCCGGTGCTCGGGTCGTACACGGCGCGCAGCAGGGAGAACGCCTCGCCGTTGAGCCGGTGCCGCCAGCGGAACAACTGGGTGGTCTCAGGAAGGGACACGTACCTCTCCAGGGTCAGGTCGGGGGCCGTCACTTGTGCTTGAGGACGGAGATGAGCAGGCCGTTCACCGGGCTGGGCGTCAGGAAGACCCCGGTGTCCCGCAGGGTCCACTCAGGGACCTGCGTGCCGTTGGGGAGGGCGCGAGGGGTCCCGTCACCGGCGGACAGATCGACCTCGGCCGTACCCGGGTCCCGTCCGAAGCCCGCGGCGAGCTCTCCGTACGCGATCCCGTCGTCGGTGATCGACCGGACGGACACGTCGGCCTTGCGGCTCTCGCCCGCCTCCAGGCAGGCGCCGTGGCGGCGCTGGAGGTCGAAGGCGACGGTGCCGGCGGCGACGAAGCGGCCGTTGGGAGAGGAGACGGCGTCGCCCCCCTTCGGCTGCTCGCAGACGATGCTCGTCTCCAGCTTGCCCGTGGCGGCGTTGTGGACGGCGACGAGCGGGGTGGAGAAGTTGTCCCCGGCCTCGGTGCCCCAGCGGGTGAGGAGGTGCCCGCCGATGGTCGAGATGTACTGGCCGTCCAGGGTGTGTTCGTTCATCGTCGACCTGGCGCCCGGCGGGGCGTCGTCCTGGATGTGCCAGGAGCCGGGCATCTCCACGAGGTCGAGGCCGTGACGGGTCACGACCCAGCCCTTGGCGGTCTTGACCCGCCCCCGGCCCTCGGCGCACGCGTCCGCGCACGCGTCGATGGTGCCGCTCGCCACGTCCACGGCGACGTCCTTCGTACCGTCCCAGTGGACCTGGAGCCCGCCGCCGTAGTCCTCGACGCGCAGGTCCTTCTCGCCCTCGCCCTTCCCGGAGTTCGGCCCGTACACATCCACGGGGACATCGACTCGGCGCTTCGGCGCCACGGCGGAGCCGGAGGCGTCCATCGGGTAGACGAGGAGGCGGACGACCTCCTTGCCCTTGGCGAGGGCGTCCCCGCCCAGGACGCCGTGCGCCCACAGCACGACGTACTCGCGGCCGTCCTGGAAGGTGGTCGACACGGAGGGCAGCTCCACGTCGTCGCCGGTGTAGGAGCCCTTGCCGGCCTCCCCCATGGAGGTGGGCGGCTCCCACGGCGCGCCGGTGAAGCGGATCCGGCCGGTCGACGCGTCCCGGACCTGGACGACGTAGCCGTCCTCCGTGGTGTCCACGTAGGCGACGGTGCCGCTCCGGGCGCCCACGGCCACCGGCGGCTTCGAGGAGTATTTCGCCGGCATCCAGGAGAGCGACTGCTCCCAGCCCTTGTCGGCGGTGTAGGCGGGCGGGACGGAGAGGAGGACCGACGGGCCGGAAGGGGCGGGGGGCGCCGCGGACGTCTTCTTCCCGTCCTCGCCGCCCTTCCCGGCCGGAGCCGGGTCGTCGGCCCCCGCGCATCCGGTCAGGAGCACTCCGGCCAGGGCGGCTCCCGCCACGGCCTTTCGCGTACGCATCGTTGTCACGGCCTTTCTCGGTTTTCGTGTCAGAACGCTTCGACCACCGGCGCTGCCTTGGGCCGGTGGGAGCCCTGTTTGCACCCGGCGAACGGGCCCGAGGGGCTGCGGAGTTCGCGCATGACCGCTCCCAGGTGGTCGCGGTGCCACAGGGCGGGGCCGCTCGGGCCGGCCGCCGGGTCGGTGAGTTCCTGCCAGGCGAGCCACAGGCCGTGCAGCCGCGCGATCGCCTCCGGGTGCTCCCACCAGCGGGGGCACCAGGGTTCGGCGGAGGTGACCTCCCGTCCGTACACGGGCAGCAGGAGGGCGTGCACCCAGGTCGCCAGCAGCCGTAGCTCCTCCTCGTACGCCTGTCCGTCGAGGTAGAGGATGAACTGCGGCTCGGCCTGGCCGGGGTCGGCGGGGGCGCTCATCGGGACAGCTCCTTCGCGGCGCGGACGGTGATGGCCCGCAGCTCCGCCGCCGCGGCCGCCTCGATGCGCTCGGCGCCCGGCTCCGCGTACCAGGGGCGCAGCCGGATCAGGGCGGGGCGCACGCCGGTGGCGAGGAGAAGCGCCGTGCCCTTGGGCAGGGCGCGGATCCGGTCGGCGGGGAGGATGCGTTCCAACCGGTACGAGGTGGAGCGGGTCCGGCCGTCCTTGCTCCGGGAGTGGCTGACGGTGCGCACGTCGTGCTCGCCGACCAGTCGGGAGACCTTCTCCACGAAGTCGGCGTCGTCGAGGCCCGCGCCGAGGAGCTTGACGGTCGCCGCGCCCCACAGGGCGTCCATGCCCGCCTCGCCCCATACGCGGGAGCCCTGCCGGTAACTCTGGAGCAGGGTGACGATGTTGATGCCGCGCGAGCCGAGGTGCGAGTACAGGTCGGGCAGGTCGGAGATGCGGCAGACGTTGGCGGCCTCGTCGAGGATCGCGGTCATCGGGGGTTCGAGCCGGCCGCCCATCCGTTCGGCGGCGCGGACGCCCGCGCGCAGGACGGAGTCGGCGACGGCGGCGATGACGCCCGCGGCCGAGCCGCCGCCGTCCTTGGACAGCAGGTACAGGGTCCCGGGGCCGAGGACGTGGTGGTCCGGCCGGAACTCCGGCATCACCGGGTCGGGGGTCACCCACGCGGCGATCCGCGGGTCGAGCAGGCAGCTCACGCACTGGCGGGCCGTCTCGTAGATGCCGTCCCGCGTCTCGACCGCCCCCTGGACCGTGCCCCGGAGCTGCTCGGCGAGGGCGGGCATGCCGGCGTCGCGCAGCAGGTCGATCGGGGTGCGGTCGGCCGGGTCGGCGAGCCAGCTGAGGACCTCGTCGACTCGTCGCCCGCCCGTGGCGGCGGCGTGGAAGAGGGCCATCAGGGTGTTCTGGGCGGCGGAGATCCAGAAGTCCCGCTTGGAGGCGTCGTCGTTGACCGCGCCGACGAAGTGGCCCGCGAGCCGCCGGGCGCCCTCGATGTCGCGGGCGTCGGCGAGCATGTCCCACCACAGGGCCCGGGGGGTGTGCGCGATGCCCTGGGGGTCGAACGTCCAGACCTGGCCGACCCGTTCGCGTTCGGCCCGGGTCACGGCGAAGACGTCGGACTTGTTGGAGGTCAGCAGGACGCTGCCGCGGGCGCGCAGGACGCGGGGGACGGCGATGCCGGTGGACTTGCCGGCGCGCGGGGCCATCAGGTCCAGCTCCACGTCCTCGTAACTGGAGCGCAGTTCGGGCCCGTTGGGCTCCAGATTGCCGAGGAGGTTGCCGGTGTCGTCGGGGGTGAGCTTGCCGCCGGTCGCCTTCCTCAGGCCGGGGCGGAGCTGGAGGGCGCGGGCCGCGGCGCCCTTGGGGAGCATCGCGGCGAGCTCCTTGCGGCCGGCGAGGCCGGGGGTGCGGCGGCCCCGTCCGCGGAACAGCAGGACGACGACCACGACCAGGCCGATCAGCAGCCCCGCGGTCACGGCGATGCCGGCGATCACGGCAGCCGGCGAGGCTTCCGGCCAGAGGGCGACCGGGCCGTCCCCGACCAGGGAGGAGAGGGTCCTGAGGCCGAACGGGGGCGGGTTCCAGCCCGACCCGGACACGGCCGCGCCGAGCGTCCCGCCCAGCCACACGCCGAGGAAGCCGAGGAAGACCACGGCGGCGGCGCCCACGATCAGCCAGGGCAGGTAGTCCTCGGCGGAGGCGGAACCGCCCCGGGGCGGACGGCTGGTCATGGACGCCCTCCGGAGCGCGGCTGGGACGGACGGTCGGTCATCGGTGCTCCCCGGAACGCGGCTGGGGCAGGTCCTTGCCGGCCCAGCGGGTGTTGGTGTTGTGCAGGTTGCGCTCGGTCTCGGTGATGGCGACCTTGATGGGGATGCCGGGCCGGCCGCCCACCTTGATCAGGAAGCGGCCCCGGCCGGGCGGCTCGGAGCTCGCCTCCGGGTTCGCCCAGCCGGGCGGTGACGACCAGGACGAGACCAGGTCGATCTCCCGCTGGGACATGCCGATCACCCTGCCGAGATCCTCCATCTCGGTACGGGGCAGACCGGCGCACACCACCATGCCGGCGCGCTCGACGAAGCCGCGGGCCTTGGCCCGGTCGGCCTCGTTGCCCAGCGCCTCGGCGTCCTTCAGGGTGTGGGTGATCTTGGCGTCGCCGAGGCCGAGGGAGCGGTTGAGGCGGGTGAGCGCGTCGATGCGCTCCACGATGCCGGAGGCGGCGCGCAGCGGACGCCACAGCTCGTCCAGGACGGTGAAGAACCAGCGCTGCGGGGCGAGCCCGGCGTCCGCCAGGGCGTGCGCGGCGGCGACCGTGCCGAGTCCGTCGGACCAGGCGGCGAGCATGGCCGCCGCCGTCAGCTGGGTGTCCGCCTCGCCGATGCGGGAGATGTCCACGCACACGGCGGGGGCGTTGGGGTTGATGCGGGTCGAGGTCTCCGAGGCGAAGGTGTCGCCCAGCGGGCCGTCGAGCACGCCGATCAGCGAGCGGTGCAGGGGGTCGACGGCCTTCTGATAGCGCTGCTGGTCGCCCCGGTCGAGGGTGACCGCGCGGACCCGGTCGGGGCCCTCGTCCAGCACCCTCAGCAGGTCGGGCAGGAGCGGCGGCCGACCGGGCTTCGACCGTTCCCTGAGGTGGTGCAGGCAGGCCGAGAGGACCGACTGCTCGTGGTCGTCCATGGGGCGCCCGCGCATGATGGTGATGAGCGCGGCCACCATGTTCAGGACGCGGCCGTGGGCCTCGGCCAGCAGGACGCGGCCGGCCTCCCCGCCGATCCGCTCCGCCGCCTCGCCCATGGCCCCGGGGTCGAGGACGTTGATGCCGCCGACACCGCGGCCGATGGAGATCACCTGGCCGCCCAGGGCCCGTACGGTGTCCGCGTAGTCGGGCTTGAGGTCGCCCAGGACCAGGGGGACCACGCCGGTGGCCGTCATGCCGATCAGCATGCGGTTGACCAGCGTCGACTTGCCGAGTCCCGGCATGCCGAGCATGAACAGGGACGGGTTCGAGATGTACCGGGCGCGGGTGAACCAGGAGATCGGGTCGCCGCAGACCGTTGAACCGGTGTGCAGGTGCTGGCCGAGCGGGACGCCGGTCATCGGCGCCCCCGAGCCGGCAGCGAACGGCCACAGGCCGCATGCCTGGACCGTGGTGGCGCGCCACATCGAGGGCGGGTCCACGTGGGCGACCTGCCCGCCGCCGGGGCCGGACCAGCCGCGCGGGGGCGCGACCGGGATCCGGCGGCGGGGGGCCTGCTTGGCGTCCGCGGCCCGCCCGAACTCCTCCGCGTCCCCGGTTCGCTTGACGTTCTTCCTGCTCACAGTGTCTCCCTGAGCTGGTACGGGATGAGGGTGTACTCCCATGGCAGGAGGCCGACGGGCAGTGTGCAGGTGAAGGCGGACGCCTGCATGCGGTCGGCGGGGCGCATCAGGATGCGGGAGGACGCCTGGAGGTTGCGGATGGTGATCGAGGCGTCCTGGAGCTCCTCCTCGTTGTCCACCGTGGCGGTGACCATGAGGGAGAACTCCACCAGGCCGGCACCGGACGCCTCCTCGGCGGCGGTCTGCTCGGCGGCCTGCATCTCGGAGGCGGCACGGGCCTGCACCAGGCCCCGGCGGGAGCCCGCCATGAAGTGGGCCGCGCGCCGGTCGGCCTCCACGATGCGGGCGGAGGTCGCCGGGTCGATCGGCCGGTAGACGAGGGAGACGCGCTTGCGGCGGGTGCCCTGGGCGGGCTCCAGGAGACCGCGCAGCACGCTGGAGCGGACGGTGCCGCGCGGTGCCAGGGTGAGCATCCAGGTGCGGGAGACGCCGGAGTCGTGCTTGTAGCCGTCCACGGTCTCCACGGCCACGGCCGGACCGGAGTCCTGCCAGCTCACCCCGGGGGACGACTGGCCGGCGCGGACGGCGAGCACGTCGGGCGCGATGGCCGGGTCGTAGGCGACCCGGACGATCTCCGCGATCCGCTCCTCGGACAGCGGCGAGGCGGAACCGCCCCCGGCCGCGACCAGGCCGGCCAGCAGGCCGGGCAGGCGCATCGCGAGGTCGGTGACCACGTCCTCGGGCTTGCGGCGCGGGCCGGGCAGGGCGCCGTAGGTGAGGGCGACGTACGTGTGCATCTCGGAGGAGGCGGACGGGTAGCGCGCCACGACCTCCTCCATCACCGCGCGGGCCGCCTCGGGGGCGTCCGGGGAGATCCGGGGCAGCACCTCGGCGGCCAGGCGGGTGCCGGTGTCGGGGGCCGTCTCCACGACGACCTGGGCGCCGCGCAGACCGGGCTCATGCGACAGCCGGGACAGCCAGTCGCCCCAGGAGGCGACCCAGATGTCGACCTGCTCGGGGTCGACGAGCGAGCCGCCGTCCGGCTCGCAGGCGAGCACGACGGTGTAGAGGTTCCGGCCCGGGTGGTGCAGGACGCCGAAGGAGCGGCCGTACGCGTCGGTGCCGTGCAGCATCTTCACGCGGGCGAGCAGCCCGGGTGGGGAGAAGCTGCCGCCGGGACGCCGCGAGAGCGGCCCGGAGACGTAGGTGTGCGAGCCGTTGGCCTTGCGCCTCAGCCAGCCGATCCGGATAGCGGCCATCTGGTAGACGTTCCTTCCGTCCGCGGTCCGCAGGGCGAGCGGACCGAGGAACAGGGCGAGCGGGACGAGGACGGTGAGGGCGACGGAGATCGATACGAGCGAGGCGAGCAGGACGACCACGAGACCGCCGAACGCGACGACGGTCCCCAGCAGGCCGAGAGGCCCGAGCCCGGGCCGACGGGGGCGCCGCCAGTTCCCGTAGGTGGGCCGCACCATGGATTCGGTGGCCACGGGATTCCTTTCAGGGGAGGGGTGTACGAGTACGGGGGAGGTCTCCGTGTCGGGTCAGCGGGTGGGGCCGCCGGAGGAGGGCGGGGTGTGTCGCGGGGCGACGGTGGTGCGCGCGCCTTGGTTCTGGGTCTGGGTCTGGTTCGGCGTGGTCTGGGGGGTGGTGTTCCGGGGGGAGCGCAGTTTGCCGGCGGCGGCGATGCCGATGGAGAACTCGCCCCTGGCGAAGGCGGGGGTTGTCTGTTGCGCGGGAGCGGTTGTGTTGGTGCCGGTGGGCGTGAACGCGCCGCGCTCGGTGGTGATCAGCCCTGTGGCCAGGCCCTGTTCGACGAGTTTTTCGGCGTTCTGGCGGCTGATGGAGTGGCCGAGGCCGGTGGTGTTCTTGGCGTAGAGGGCGTGGATCATTTCCTGGGGGGCCATGCGGCCGCCGTAGGGGTCGGTGCCCTGTTCGTGGGCGATGCGGCCGGTCTGCCAGCGTCCGGCGTTCTGCGCGAGGGAGGTTTCCAGGGGGACTTCGACGGAGAGGATGACGCGCTGGTCGTATCCGTCCCGGGCGAGGCTGCCGAGGAGTTCGAGGTTGGCGTTCTCGTTGGCGAGGGTTGCGTCGAAGAGGAGGTTGTAGCCCTCGTTGCGAGCCCATTCCTCGACATCGTTACGGAGTTCCGACGCTTCGCGGTGGAGCAGGCCGGACATCTCGGCCGGGGTGAGCTCGCGTCCGAAGGACAGGGCCATCTGCTCGGGGGAGAGCTGGGGCATGCCTCCGGCCTCGAAGAGGGCGCGCTTGAACTCGTCCGGGTCGAGGACGACGTAGTCCTCCAGCTTCAGGCCGTGGGCGGAGGTGAGCAGTCGCCCCAGCTCGGAGTCCTCGTTCTGCCAGGAGCCGAGTTCTTGTTGCACGCTGCTCTTCCCGGCACCGGGCGCGCCCGCGGTGAGCAGGACGGCGTGTCCGCCCTGGGGCAGGTTGGCGTACTCGGCTTTGAAGCGTTCGACGATGGAGGCGTGCAGGGCAAGGCGGTCGCTGTGGTAGACGCCTTGGGTGGTGAACTGCGCCGCGGTGTCCCCCGCGCCGGGTGAGAGGTCTCCGCCTCGCGCCATGCGCTGTTGCAGCTCGGCGTAGAGCTGAGCGTATTCCCCCGTCAGCATGGACGCTCCTTTCCCTTGCTTCGGGCCTGCCCGGGTCAGCCGCGCGCGTTCTTGCGGCGCAGGATCTCTTCCGCGTCCTCGTAGGTGATGTTGCCGAGCACGACAGCACCGTTGAGCAGGGACAAGACGTTGTCCTGACCTGTGGGCTCGATGAGTAGCGGGTCGTAGATCTCTTCTTCGAAGTCCCAGGCGGCGATGGTCTCGATCATCTCCTCGCGCGGGATGCCGCCCTTGGCGTAACGCCTGAGGTACTCGCGCAGTGAGGGCTTCTCGGTCATGGGTCGGTCCTTCCGTGTGGTGCCGCCGGCGGCGGGTGGGGCGGCACGGGCGCCGCGCAGCCCCACCCGCCGCAGGAGTTACTGGTTGTGGCCCTTCATACCGTCGTTGTCGTCCAGCGAGCCCGCGACTTCGTTGGCCGCGTTCATGCCCGCCTGGGCGACCACCGCGGCGGCTTGGACCGCGACCATCGCGGGGCCCGCGGCCGCCGCGGCGCCACCGGCCGCCGCACCGCCGGCACCCGCGCCTCCGGCACCGCCCGCGCCGGACGACGGGGCCGCGCCCGCGCCGGCGGACGGGGAGCCCGCGGGGCTCTTCGAGCCGCCTCCGCCGCCTCCGCCGCCTCCGCCGCCTCCGCCACCGCCGCCTCCGCCCCCGCCACTGGCGATGCTGACCGCACCGCTCGCGATGCTGTTGGCGAAGTTGAGGGCCACGGTGCCGCCCGAGGTGCCGCCGAGCGCGGCGGTCGCCGGGACGACCAGCTTGAGCAGGGCGGGCAGGGCGAAGACCGAGAGGATGAGCATGCCCATGCCCGCGATGGTGTTCTCCAGGCCCGGGTCATTCCTGCTCTGGGTCATGGACGTGGCCGAGTAGATGATCAGTGCCGCGGCCGGCTTGTAGAGCAGCCAGGCGATCAGCCAGCCGATGTGCTTCTTCCACCAGCCGTCACCCCAGCCCGTCATGGAGGCGGCGGCGGCGATGGGGAGGGTGCCGATCAGCATGATGAGCACGCCGAGCCGGATGTACATCAGGATGATCTGGACGAAGCTGGCCAGCATGACCAGCAGGCCGAAGATCAGGATCAGGCCGGGGCTGGTCAGCGCGGTGACCCCGAGGATGGTCTCGGCGTTGTCCCCCAGGTTCGCTTTTCTGTACACCTCTTGGGCGTACGCGTCCGACGCCTGGTACAGCAGGGTGGCCAGCACGGGGGTGAGGGTGGAGACGAGGATGACCTTCCACATGCCCATGAACGCCTGCTGCATGGACTGGCCCTTGCGCTCGTAGGCCATCCTGATCGCGGCGACGAGGAGGGAGGCGACGGCCACGTAGCCGACGAGCCACCTCGTCTCGCCGATGATCATGTCGAGCCCCGTGCCCCCTTCGGGGTTGAGGCTGTTGCCGGTGCCGACCTTCATCCAGACGCCGTTGAGCGCCTTGAGGACTTCGGAGGCGGCCGCGCCGATGGCGTTCGCGAAGGATTCCACGGCGCTTCCGACCACGCTGTCGACAGCGCCCTCGGCACCCTTCTTGATGCAGTCCTTCAGGTTCTTCCCGCATTCGACGAGGTCCCCGGGGCTGGGCAGGTTAGTCGCCATCTCCGCCTCCCCACAGGACGAACCCCTCCGACCCTCCGACGAAGGTGATGTTCTCCGTCAGCGAGCCCTTCAAGGTGGGGCGCAGCTTCCAGTCCCCGTCCTCCCAGACCACGGACGCGGTGGCGGCGCCGTACTTCCCGTCGGCGATGCGTATGAGGAGCATCGCCGTGGCCTGGTCCTTGGTGTACGTGAGCATGGAGAACCCGATATAGGTCCCGTCGCTGCCCGGAGCCCCCGCCGCGCTCTCGTCGGTGTCCTTGGACCGCGTCGCCACGAACGCGTCCTTGCCGGGACCACTGGCGATCTGCTTGTCGGCGACCGTCCTCCACTCGCTCCCGCTCATCTTGGAGGTGATGGAGTGCAGCGCCAGCACCGCGCCCAGCGGGGTGCGTGCGAAGCAGGACCAGACGACGCCGTTGTACTGGAGGGGGCCCGCGGTCGCGGACACCGGGACGAGGTCCGCCTGATAGACCTTCCACTTCAGGTCCGCCGGGCTCTTCGGCGGAACCGCCTGGTCGCTGTCGTCCGTGCGGCAGCCGGCCGGCCGGGGGTCCTCCGTCCCGTTCGACGGCTCGCCCGAAGGGGCGTCCTGTGTGGGGTCGGTGGAAGGAGCCGTCGTCGCCCCCGACCCCGGACCGGCGTTCGTGTCCCCGTCGTCGTCGGCGAACACGACGAAGGCGCCGAGCAACGCCAACACCAGGAAGAACCCGGCGGACAGCAGCCAGCCCGGCTGCTGCCAGAACGGCTTCTCCCACTCACCACTGCTGCTTCGCTGACTTCGCGGACTCATGGGTCGCCCCTCCCCGGGTCAGTTGAAGACGAAGGTGACGAGTGGCCCCGCGGTCGCGACCAGGACGCAGCCGCCCAGCACCATGCCGAGCCGGCCCATGTGCTCCGAGCCTTCGCCCCGACGCATGGAGATCGCCATCATCGCTCCGGTGATCAGCACGCCCGCGACACCCGCCGCGGTGCCCGCCCAGGCGACGATGCCGAGCACGTCGTTGACTTTGTTGGTGAGTGCCGGCGGCGCATCCATGCCCGGATTGGGCACATTGGCCGCGAGTACGACGTCGCGGATCTTGCTCAACATGGAGAATCTTCCCCCCGTGGAAGTGAGCGTTTCGGGCTCAAATGTGTGGTGTATCAGGGCGCTTCGGCGTCACTGCCGCCGCCGCATCATGACAGCACTTCTTCGGGCTGCGCCCGTTTCCGGTCGCAACGGTGACCTACTCGGGACAGAGAAGCGGACGAAAGCCTTCTAGAACAACAGGAATTCGACCAGTGGCCCGGCCGTCGCCCCGATGATGCAGGCCCCCATCACGACCGCGAACTGTGTCAGGTGTTCGTCACCGCCCCCTGACCGTAGTGCGATCGCCATCCGCGATCCGACGATCAGGACGCCCAGGACGCCCGCGGCGCTGACCAGCCAGGCGAGGTAGCCGAGGATCTGGTTGAGGGGTCCGGTGACGTTCGTGCTGGGAGCGGCCAGTATCAGTTCCATCGCGTACTTCCCTAGAAACCGGTTCAGTTGCCGGCAGCGAGTCGGCGGAGTGCGGTGACCTCGCGCGGCAGGGGCCCGGAGAGGTTACCGGTCCGCCAGGACGGCACCCAGGGGACCCGGTGGACGTCCACCACCGAACCGATCACCTTGATCCGCCGGCCCAGTTCCTTCGGCAGGCGACCGGGCGCGTCCGCGACCAGGACGACCCCGGAGAGCGTCACGCCCGGCGGAATCCCGTTCTGGCGGCCCGCGTCGAGAATCCGGGACACCGCCTGGAGGCCCGAGGAGTGGGTGCGTGCCACCAGCAGGACGTCGCCCGGCTGTCCGGCTGCCACGTCCGGCCAGGCGAGACCGGCGTCATGCCCCCCGCACAGCTGCGCCAGAGTGGACGCGCCCGCCCCGCCATGGGCGTTCATCCACGAGAACCCGCCCCCCGTATCCGGCGGCGCGGAGCCACCGGGCGCACCAAGGCCGGACTGCGGTACGGGACTTGGAGCGGGTGAGCCCGCGGTCGGCGGGGCTGCCGGTCCGCGGAGCCAGATCTCCGGCCCGCCGATCGCTTCCAGTCGCATACGTCCTCGCCCCCCGTGTCGACGCCCGGCAACTCTCTCACGTAGCGTCCGGCAGTAATAACGTACGGCGAATCTCTGGGCGTTGGACGCAGCAGTCGCGTGAGATGGCCACCGGGCGCGCGGGAACGCGGCTCGGTGGAAGGAATCAGGAATGTGCTGACGGGGGAGCGATGTCGGAAAAAGGGGGAAGCGCCGTCGCGTGGCTCGCGGGGGGCACGATGGCGCTGGTCGTCATGCCGGTCTTCCTGTTCGCGGGGGTGGGGGCGGGGGACGTCGGGCCCGACATGTCGGGCGTCAACGGCGGTACGCTGGACCCGAAGCACGTACCGCCGGAGTACCTGCCGTGGGTGCTGAAGGCGGGCTCCATGTGCCCCCAGATCACCGCGCCGGTCATCGCCGCGCAGATCGAGGCCGAATCCGGCTGGGTGAACGGGCTGACCTCGCCCGTCGGGGCCCAGGGGCTCTCCCAGTTCATGCCCGGCACCTGGGTCACCTGGGGCCGGGACGACGACGGCAACGGCCGGATCAACCCCTTCGACCCGGGGGACGCGATCATGGCCCAGGGGCGTTACGACTGCGCCCTGGCCAAGCAGGTCGAGGGGTACAAGGCCCGGGGCAAGGCGAGCGGACCGACGCTCGACCTCACCCTCGCCTCCTACAACGCGGGTCCGGGCGCGGTGCTCAAGTACGGTGGCATACCCCCGTACCAGGAGACCCAGGGCTACGTCGTCAAGATCAAGGCCGCCATGGCGAAGTACACGGCGATCAGCTCCGGCCCCGGCACGGGCACGATCCCCGCCGGGCAGCGGCTGGCCATGCCGCTCTCCGGCAACCCGCCCGTCACCTCGCCCTTCGGCATGCGCGTGCACCCCATCACCGGGGTCCACAAGCTGCACTCCGGAATGGACTTCGGCGTGGCGCAGGGCGTGCCCATCCTCGCCGCCAAGGAAGGCGTCGTCACCTTCGCCGGCCTGACGCCCGGCTACGGGAACCGCGTGATCGTCTCCCACGGATCGATCGGCGGCAAGCAGATCGCGACGACCTACAACCACATGTCCGCCATCAACGTCTCCAAGGGGCAGAGCGTCGGCGTGGGAACGGTGGTCGGACTCGTCGGCAGCACGGGCTACTCGACCGGCGCCCACCTCCACTTCGAGGTGCAGGAGAACGGCCAGTACGTCAACCCCGCGCCCTGGATCGGCAAATGAGCAGGCGTCGGACAGCGGACGTGGACGGGAACGGGGACGGGGACGGGGACGGAAGGAGAACGACCATGCGGAAGAGCATCGCCACCGTGCTCGTGACCGTGGTGGGGGCGGCCGTGCTGGTCGGCTGCGGCCTGAAGGACCTCCGGGAGGAGTCCGACGGCGCGGGCGGGGGGACGGACCCCGACCCGGTGGCCTCCGACACCTTCACGCCCAAGGCCCCCGTCCCCCGGGGGAAGCCACTGGACGGGCGGAGCAGGCTTCCCGCCCCGCCGAAGGCGGACGACGGGGACCCGACCTCCGTCGCCCGGGCCTGGGCGACCGTCGCCTACGGCTACGACACCGCCTACGACGCGGGGCGCCAGGACGCGGTGCTCCGGACCCTCCCCTACCTCACCCCCGCACGCGCCGCCGCCGAGCGCGAGCACGTCTCGGCGGGCGGCACCGGCGGGGACTGGAACGTCTGGGCGGGGCACCGGGCGTGGACGACGGTGCGGCTCGCGTTCGAAGACGGCGACGACGACCTCCCGCCCGACACCCCGACCCTCGCCTACCGCGAGGTCTTCGTCGAGGGCACGGCGCACGGCCGGGACGGCTGGACCGGCCCCGGACCCCGGCTCATGGCCTCGGTGAAGCTGACCCGCGCGCTCGGCGGCCCGTGGCGCGTGGCCGACGTCCGGGTGGTCGAAGAGGTCCTGCCGCCCGCCGTACGCCCCTCCGCCCCGACCTCCCCCTCCGCCACTCCGCCCCCACGAAAGAACTGAGTGAGGCATCCATGTCCGTGTTCAGCCGCCGAAAGCGGAAGGAAGAGACTCCGCTGTCGGCTTCCGGGCCGACGGCGGTCGAGGTGCGGGTGCGCGCCGACGGGTTCGCCGAGGTCGACGGCCGACCCGTGGTGGCGGGAGTGGGCGAGACCCCCCAGGACGCCGTGCTCGACTACCTGTACCGCCTCGCCCTGACGTCCGGGCAGCCCGTGCCGGCCACGGTGTACGACGAGCGGATCGGGTCCGTCGTGCCGCTGTGGGTGCTGGAGGACGGGTCGAGCGCCTTCTCGGGGCAGCCGGCCCCGCTGCGGGACGCGGGGGACGGGGGCACGCCCACCCAGCCGCCGGCTCCGTTCCCGGCACCGGCTCCGGCCCCCGCACGCGCAGCGGTACCGTCCTCTGCGACAGCCCCAGCCCCGGAACCCGACCCGGCTCCGGCATTCGCACCCGTACCGGCTCCGTCCCTCGTACCGGCTCCGTCCCCCGCACCGGTGGCCCCGGCGCCCGCACCCGTACCGGCCCCTACGGCGGCCCTCGCGCAGGCATCGGCCCCCGCGCAGACACCGGCCCCCGCGCAGGCACCGCCCCCGGCCCCCCGGCCCCCCGTCGACGACCCGTTCGCCGGGCCCGTCGCCCGGATTCACGAGGCGCTCCAGTCCGGACGCATCGAGTGGGCCGCCACGCTCGCCCTTCAGAGCGTGGCCGAGGCCGCCGGGCGCCTCGGCCCCGAGGCGCCGGAGACGCTGCGGCTGCGCGAGCTCAACGCGTACGTCGCCTTCGTCGCGGGCGACGCCGGCCGGGCCTTCGAAGGCTCCCTGGAGATCGCCCGGATACGCGCCGCGCACAAGGACCCGCAGGCGCTGCAGAGCGTGCTGAACGCGGCGGCGGCCTGGCTCAAGGTCGCCGACCCCCGCGAGGGGCTCCGGATGGGCCGTGACCTGATCGCCCTCTGGTCCACCCTGCCCGCCGCGGACCAGGACCGGCTCGACTCGGCCCGGGCCCGGATGGTCCGGCTGGCGCGGCGCTGCTAGGTGTATTGATCAGAAGCGTCGTCAACGCCGATCGGGCTGGATCATGGCGAAGACCTCCGGCGTGTGCGGGGCCGGGCCGGGCCGTTCGGCGGTGCGTCTACCGCAGGGGGGGCGACGCCGGCCGGAGGACCGGAATTGGCGCTTCCAGAGGATCGGATTCCGGCAATGACACGGCCGGCCTCGGATGGCTTCCGGGCGCCTTCCCTGACGGGTTGATGTCCGGTAGTTTCGGTCGCATGAGCGAGTCAGTGGCCTTGGGCGATAGCCGAAAGACGCCCGGCAGTCCTCTGGCGTTGCGCCACGGTCTGGCCGTTGTCGGCATATTCCTGATGTACGGGGGAGTCACGCTCCTCGTGGAGCTGTTCAGCCGGGCGGGAGACCAGGGGAGTTGCGGCCATCGGGCGGGCGTACCCTGCCAGGAGGGCACGGTGCTTCTCGGCCTCGGAGCTTTCGCCTTCATAGCCGGCGTTCTCGTGCTCGATCACCTGGGAATGCGGCCCGGATGGTCGGAACCCGCCGGCGTTTTCGCGTCTATCTCCTTCCTCTACGGAACCGGCGGAATCGGGCTCGCCTTCGCGTGGAACGTGGTCGATTCGGACAGTGTGATCTGGTCGGTGGTTTCCGGCGCGATCGCGGTTCTCCCGCTCTGGATATTCGGCCTCCTGGTTCACGGGTTCTTCAAGGGCTTCTGGAAAGACGGCCCGAAGAAGTGGGCCAGGGAACATTTCTGGTTGCTGGAGCGCCTGCCGCAGTCGAAGCGGAGGCGGCGGCAGCTGCTGCGTTCGAGGGGTGTTGAGAGGCGGCGTGCCGCATACGGTCGACTGGAGCCGGAGACACGCAAGGAGAAGGTGCACTGGGCGCTGTTCATGGTCGAGTCGTGCGTGGCATTGGTCGGCGGAGTGCTCGCCGCAGTGTTTTTCATTGTGCATGTATCGTGAGTTGCCGTTCGTGAGTTGCCGTTTGTGAGTTGCTGTTCGTGAGGGAGGCCGAGGGGCTCTCCTTCAGGTGTGGATCGATTATGGGGGGCGTTGATACTTCGCATGGCGTTGTTGGTGCAAGTGATTTTTGCTCTCCTGGCCTTTTCCGTCCCTGCCACGTTCCTGTTTTTTGGATGCAGAGCGATGCGTCTGAGGTTTTGGCAGTCCCGCCTTCTGTCCGGAGGAAAGGGAAGGAGAACTTCCGGGGTCTGCGTCAACTTGCAGTGGACCGGTCAGGGATTGGTTTCGAGTGGTATCAGATTCGTGGACACATCGGGAGTTTCACCTATGGCGTGGACCCGGTACCGGCGCACGATCCCCGTACTGATCGGAAAGTCTGCACATGTCCTTTATGATGTCGAACACAAAGCTCAACCGGTTGTCGGCGACGACGAGGTGAAGGTCGGTTCATACGCGTTCGGGGCACTCTTTGTCAGTATCGGCCTGGCGGCTCTCGTCGGCTTGCTGAATTTGATGACGCAGGACCTCCTGTGATTATCCTGGTGCTTCTCTTCTGTCTCACGGCGCTTGCGGTGGGCGTCTACGGTGGATACCTCGCCCATCTCCGTAGGCGACACGATGAATTCGTCCGGAGTGGGCGAGGGGTGGACGTCAAGGGCGTATGCGTCAACTTGAGGTTCACCAGTGGTCGATTGGTGGCGAGTGCCCTTCGCTATACCGACACGGAAGGACGCCAGCAGGTGGCCTGGACACCGGCCGCCAGCACGATCCCCGTTCAGGTGGGGAAGACCGCGCAGGTGACGTACGACCCCGAGGGGAAAGCGGCCCCTCTGGTCAATGGCGCCGCCCAGGGGACAGGCTCGTACGGGGTCGCCGCGGGATGTCTCGTAGTGTCGGCGATTCTTCTCTTCAACGGGCTGCGCATCATCTGATCTCCACCTTCTGGCCGGGCGGCGAGTCTGGAGTCAGGGAAACGCCGCTCCGGAGTCGGCCGGGCCCGACAGTCCGGAGCGACGCGTCCGCCCGGCGTCCGCCCGAGGTGCGACGTGCGACGTGCGTCACGGCGTGAGAGCCGCGGCGGCGCGTCACGGCCCGGGAGCCGCCACGTGACACCGCGGCGCGGGAGACCCCTGACGCACCGGTTCCGGGAGTCGGCCGGAGAGCCGCCCGCCGGTGCCGGGGAGGCGTACTCGGAGGTCGCCTGCCGGTGCCGGGGAGGCGTACTCGGAGGTCGGCGGCCCGGGCGGGCCGGGGGTGGACAGCATTTGTTTTGACCCAGGTCCGTGAGGTAGGTACGCTCAAGCCTTGTGCCTGGGGTGTGCCTGGGCTCCGGTGCGTGTCCTCAACCGCATCGCGAGCCTGTCAGTGGCCACCGCAATCTGCGCCCCTTCTGCCCCTAGGGCGGGAGCCTGCAGTATTCGACACACCCGACCGCGTGGGTCGGTGATGTTCCAGGTTAGTTTCACGAACGGCACACAGAAACCGGAGAAGTAGTGCCTACGATCCAGCAGCTGGTCCGGAAGGGCCGGCAGGACAAGGTCGAGAAGAACAAGACGCCCGCGCTCGAGGGTTCGCCCCAGCGTCGCGGTGTCTGCACGCGTGTGTTCACGACCACCCCGAAGAAGCCGAACTCGGCACTCCGTAAGGTCGCGCGTGTGCGTCTGACCTCCGGTATCGAGGTCACGGCCTACATCCCGGGTGAGGGACACAACCTGCAGGAGCACTCCATCGTGCTCGTGCGTGGTGGCCGTGTGAAGGACCTGCCGGGTGTTCGTTACAAGATCATCCGCGGCTCCCTTGACACCCAGGGTGTCAAGAACCGCAAGCAGGCCCGCAGCCGCTACGGCGCCAAGAAGGAGAAGTAAGAATGCCTCGTAAGGGCCCCGCCCCGAAGCGCCCGGTCATCATCGACCCGGTCTACAGCTCTCCTCTTGTCACCTCGCTGATCAACAAGATCCTCCTCGACGGCAAGCGTTCCACCGCCGAGCGGATCGTGTACGGCGCCATGGAGGGCCTCCGCGAGAAGACCGGCAACGACCCGGTCATCACGCTGAAGCGCGCGCTTGAGAACGTCAAGCCCTCGCTCGAGGTCAAGTCCCGCCGTGTCGGTGGCGCCACCTACCAGGTGCCGATCGAGGTCAAGCCCGGTCGCGCCTCCACCCTCGCTCTGCGCTGGCTCGTCGGTTACTCCCGCGCCCGCCGCGAGAAGACCATGACCGAGCGCCTCATGAACGAACTGCTCGACGCCTCCAACGGCCTCGGCGCTTCGGTCAAGAAGCGCGAGGACACCCACAAGATGGCCGAGTCCAACAAGGCCTTCGCGCACTACCGCTGGTAGTCGCTACCCACATCGAGACCGAGAGAAGATTGAGCCTTATGGCCACCACTTCGCTTGACCTGGCCAAGGTCCGCAACATCGGGATCATGGCCCACATCGACGCGGGCAAGACGACCACCACTGAGCGGATCCTCTTCTACACCGGTGTGAGCTACAAGATCGGTGAAGTCCACGACGGCGCTGCCACGATGGACTGGATGGAGCAGGAGCAGGAGCGCGGCATCACGATCACGTCTGCCGCGACGACCTGTCACTGGCCGCTCAATGATGTTGACCACACCATCAACATCATCGACACCCCGGGTCACGTCGACTTCACCGTCGAGGTGGAGCGTTCGCTCCGCGTCCTCGACGGCGCCGTCACCGTGTTCGACGGTGTGGCCGGCGTCGAGCCGCAGTCCGAGACCGTCTGGCGTCAGGCGGACCGCTACGGCGTTCCGCGTATCTGCTTCGTCAACAAGCTCGACCGCACCGGCGCCGAGTTCCACCGCTGTGTCGACATGATCGTCGACCGCCTGGGCGCGGTCCCGCTCGTCATGCAGCTCCCCATCGGCGCCGAGGCCGACTTCAAGGGCGTCGTCGACCTCGTGTCGATGAAGGCTTTCGTGTGGCCCGAAGAGGCCGCCAAGGGCGAGATGTACGACACCGTCGAGATCCCGGACACCCACAAGGAGGCCGCCGAGGAATGGCGCGGCAAGCTCCTTGAGGCCGTGGCCGAGAACGACGACGCCATGATGGAGCTGTACCTCGAGGGCGACGAGCCCACCGAGGACCAGCTGCACGAGGCGATCCGCCGCATCACCCTGGCGTCGAAGGGCAGTGCCGACTCCGTCACCGTCACCCCGGTGTTCTGTGGCACCGCGTTCAAGAACAAGGGCGTCCAGCCCCTGCTCGACGCGGTCGTCCGCTACCTGCCTTCCCCCCTGGACGTCGAGGCCATCGAGGGCCACGACGTCAAGGACCCGGAGAAGGTCATCCAGCGGCGCCCCTCGGACGACGAGCCGTTCTCCGGCCTGGCGTTCAAGATCGCGAGCGACCCGCACCTGGGCAAGCTCACCTTCGTCCGGATCTACTCCGGTCGCCTGGAGGCCGGCACCGCGGTGCTGAACTCCGTCAAGGGCAAGAAGGAGCGCATCGGCAAGATCTACCGCATGCACGCGAACAAGCGTGAGGAGATCGCGTCGGTGGGCGCCGGCGACATCATCGCCGTCATGGGCCTGAAGCAGACCACCACCGGTGAGACGCTGTGCGACGACAAGAACCCGGTGATCCTGGAGTCCATGGACTTCCCGGCGCCGGTCATCCAGGTCGCCATCGAGCCCAAGTCCAAGGGTGACCAGGAGAAGCTGGGTGTCGCCATCCAGCGCCTCTCGGAGGAGGACCCCTCCTTCCAGGTGCACTCGGACGAGGAGACCGGCCAGACCATCATCGGTGGTATGGGCGAGCTCCACCTCGAGGTGCTCGTCGACCGCATGAAGCGCGAGTTCCGCGTCGAGGCGAACGTCGGCAAGCCCCAGGTCGCGTACCGCGAGACGATCCGCAAGGCCGTCGAGCGCATCGACTACACGCACAAGAAGCAGACTGGTGGTACCGGCCAGTTCGCGAAGGTGCAGATCGCCCTTGAGCCCATCGAGGGTGGCGACGCCTCGTACGAGTTCGTCAACAAGGTCACCGGTGGCCGCATCCCCCGTGAGTACATTCCCTCGGTGGACGCGGGCGCCCAGGAAGCCATGCAGTTCGGCATCCTGGCCGGTTACGAGATGGTCGGCGTCCGCGTCACCCTTCTCGACGGTGGTTACCACGAGGTCGACTCCTCGGAGCTCGCCTTCAAGATCGCCGGTTCGCAGGCGTTCAAGGAGGGTGCCCGCAAGGCGTCCCCCGTGCTCCTGGAGCCGATGATGGCCGTCGAGGTCACCACGCCCGAGGACTACATGGGCGATGTCATCGGCGACCTCAACTCCCGCCGTGGCCAGATCCAGGCCATGGAGGAGCGCAGCGGCGCTCGCGTCGTGAAGGGCCTCGTGCCCCTCTCGGAGATGTTCGGCTACGTCGGAGACCTCCGCAGCAAGACCTCGGGTCGCGCAAGCTACTCGATGCAGTTCGACTCCTACGCCGAGGTTCCGCGGAACGTCGCCGAGGAGATCATCGCGAAGGCCAAGGGCGAGTAACTCTCCCGAGCTCACGCTTTAGGCTTGTCACCGGAGCCTGGTAGGGCATGCACCGCGCAGCGGAAGCTGTGCGGCGCATGCCCCCGGCCCCGGCACCCCAGCAAAGATCACCTGGCGCCGATGAAGCAAGGCGTACAGAACCACTCAGGAGGACCCCAGTGGCGAAGGCAAAGTTCGAGCGGACTAAGCCGCACGTCAACATCGGCACCATCGGTCACATCGACCACGGTAAGACGACCCTCACGGCCGCCATTACCAAGGTGCTGCACGACGCGTACCCGGACCTGAACGAGGCTTCGGCCTTCGACCAGATCGACAAGGCTCCCGAAGAGCGCCAGCGCGGTATCACCATCTCCATCGCGCACGTCGAGTACCAGACGGAGTCGCGTCACTACGCGCACGTCGACTGCCCGGGTCACGCCGACTACATCAAGAACATGATCACGGGTGCGGCGCAGATGGACGGCGCCATCCTCGTCGTCGCCGCCACCGACGGCCCGATGCCGCAGACCAAGGAGCACGTGCTCCTGGCCCGCCAGGTCGGCGTTCCGTACATCGTCGTCGCCCTGAACAAGGCCGACATGGTGGACGACGAGGAGATCATGGAGCTCGTCGAGCTCGAGGTCCGTGAGCTCCTCTCCGAGTACGAGTTCCCGGGCGACGACCTCCCGGTCGTGCGCGTCTCGGCGCTCAAGGCTCTTGAGGGCGACAAGGAGTGGGGCCAGTCGGTCCTGAACCTGATGGCCGCCGTCGACGAGTCCATCCCGCAGCCCGAGCGTGACGTCGAGAAGCCGTTCCTGATGCCCATCGAGGACGTCTTCACGATCACCGGTCGCGGTACGGTCGTCACCGGCCGCATCGAGCGTGGTGTCCTCAAGGTCAACGAGACCGTCGACATCGTCGGCATCAAGACCGAGAAGACCACCACCACGGTCACCGGCATCGAGATGTTCCGCAAGCTGCTCGACGAGGGCCAGGCCGGTGAGAACGTCGGTCTGCTCCTCCGTGGCATCAAGCGCGAGGACGTCGAGCGCGGCCAGGTCATCATCAAGCCGGGTTCGGTCACGCCGCACACCGAGTTCCAGGCGCAGTCCTACATCCTGTCGAAGGACGAGGGTGGCCGTCACACCCCGTTCTTCAACAACTACCGCCCGCAGTTCTACTTCCGTACCACGGACGTGACGGGCGTTGTGACCCTTCCCGAGGGCACCGAGATGGTCATGCCGGGTGACAACACCCTCATGGACGTCGCGCTGATCCAGCCGGTCGCCATGGAAGAGGGCCTGAAGTTCGCCATCCGTGAGGGTGGCCGGACCGTGGGCGCCGGCCAGGTCACCAAGATCATCAAGTAGTTTCTGCTTGGTCGTCTGACCTGGTCGCTCGCACAGAGCACCGAGAAGGGCCCCGCACCTCGCAAGAGGTGCGGGGCCCTTCGTCGTATCCGAATGCCTCAGGGGTACGGGGCCGGGCGCGCGGCCCGTGCGTCATGGGCGGGGTGCGAGGGCTCCCGGCGACGACGGCACGGTGGCCGTCAGGGTGAAGGTCCCGCCCTCCGCCCCGGCGGTGAACTCCCCGCCCAGCGCGAGGACCCGGCTGCTGAGCCCCGCCAGACCCGTGCCCTGCCGTCCGGAGGCCGGGGCCGTAGGCTGCCGCCCGGACGGCAGGGCCGGGGGCTGCCGCCACGATGCCGGTGCCGGGGGCTGCCGCCCCGATGCCGGTGCCGGGGGCTGCCGCCCCGATGCCGGTGCCGGGGGCTCGGCTTCCGCCTTCGCCCCCATCCCCGTACCCTCCTCGGCGCCGTCGTTGCGGACCGTCAGCCGGATCGCCGTACCCTCCGCCCGCAGGGTGATCGCGCAGTGCGTGGCCCGGCTGTGCTGGAGGACGTTGCCCACGGCCTCGCGCAGGACGAAGCGCAGGCAGCCCACGGCCGCCGGGTCGGGCTCGACGCGCGGCGGCAGCACCGTACGCACCTCCACGCCGGAGGCGGTGAGCACCCTCTGCGCATGGGCCAGCTCATCGGCGAGGGAGAGGCCGCAGCCGTCCGGCCGGCTGATCGACCGCACGTCGTCGTGCAGCCGCCGGGCCAGCCCGATGATCTCCCTCAGCGCGTCGCGCTCCTGCCCGGGGCGGACGGACCCGGCGGGCCCTTCGGACCCGGCGGGCTCTGCGGACTCGGCGGGCGCGGCGGGCTCTGCGGACCCGGTCGGCTCTGCGGCCCTGGCGGGCTCAGCGCCACCGGCGGGCCTCGCCGCTACCTCGGCGGACCCGCCCGCCGGCGTATCGCTGTCGCGCAGCGCGGCCTCGCCCTGGAGCACGATCGCCGTCAGCGACGACCCGACCAGGTCGTGCAGGTCCTGTTGCATCCGCGCCCGCTCCCGCTGCTCCGCGAGGTGCGCCGCGTGTTCCCTGCTGCCGTGCAGCCGGGCCGTGAGCAGGGCCAGGTGGGCCACCGCGAACACGGTGCTGGCGGTGATCGCCGTGCCCAGCAGGACGTTCAGCGGGTTGCGGTCGGTGTCGATCAGCCCGGTGGTGGCCAGCAGGGGGCCGCTGGCCCCGACCGCCAGCGCGAGCGGTACGGAGGTGTTCGGCGGCAGCGTCAGCAGGACGGCCCCGGCGAGGAAGCCCAGCAGGCTCAGCCACCGGTAGTGGAAGAGCAGCAGCGGGATATAGGTGAGCACCGCCTGCACGAGCAGCAGTCCCCACCGCCAGCGGTAGGGCAGCCGGTACGGCGGCGGCGCGTACTGGCCCAGCATGACCGCGGGCATCAGCACCAGCACGGTCAGCCCGGCGACCACCGTACGTCGGCCGAGCGGCGAGGCCGCCACGTCCAGGGCGACGAGCGCGAGCGACCCGACCACCAGCACGACGAGCGCCCCGAAGGCCACGCCGGAGCCCTGGGGCGTGGCCCCTCCGAGGCGTGTCGCCCAGGGTGAGCCCCCTCCGAGGCGTGCCGCACGCCGCATGTGTCCGCCCCCCGGGTCTCTTCCCTCATGCCGTGTGCCCTGGTCCTGGTCCTGGTCCTGGTCCTGGCCATTGTCCCGCAGGGGTGGCGACCACCCGGGGCCGCGTCCTCGCGTACCCGGCCCGCCGCCCCGCCCGGCGTACTCCCGGCAAACAGAGAACGCTGGGTGACTAAAGGGAACAGACCCGCCAACCGGTTCGCCGTGGCGGGCATACCCCGGTTCGGTCGGCGGCCTGGCCGCTCTCGGGGCGTCGGCGCTGTTCTGCCTGTTCTCCCCGTTCGTGCTGCCGGTCCTCCGGGAGCCGCGTAAGGCCGAGCCCCCGAAGGTCGATGACGCGGAGACGAGCGACGTTCCCCGTCCTTGATCCCATGGTCCGGGCGGGCGTGAAGATCTCACTTCCTCCGGCCGGCCCCGCGTGGTCGGATCGACCCTGACCGATCTGCGCCCTCCGCCCACAAGGCGTTCGCGGCGCGTGACGCAACGGGGAGCACGGGGGCCATGACAAGGCGAACGAGGCGCGAGAAATCGGAGATCGCCGCGGTGTGGGCGGTGGCCGGGGCGGTGCACGCTCTCGCCGTCCTCTGCGCGGCGCTGCGGGGGCCGGGAGCGCTCCTCTGGTTCCTGCCCGCGCTGCTCGGGTCGCTCCTCGCGGTGTGGTGCGTACGCCGGGGGGTCCTCGTCGCCGTACGCTCCCGGGCCTCCGCCCGCACGGACATGCCCGCCCGGGCCTCCGCCCGCACCGACCTGCCCGCCCGGGCCGCTTGCCGCACGGACACGTCCGCCCGGGCCGCCGCCCGCACGGACACGTCCGCCCCGGCCCCCGGCGATAATCGGGCATGTGATCAGGGTGCTGGTGGTCGACGACCATGACGTGGTGCGGTCCGGGCTGACGGCGCTCCTCTCGGCCGAACTCGGCATAGAGGTGGCCGGTCAGGCGGCGGACGGACCGGCCGCGCTCGTCGAGGCACAGCGGCTGCGCCCGGATGTGGCGCTGCTCGACATCGACCTGCCGGTGCTGGACGGGATCACGGTCGCGGCGGAGCTCGCGCACCGGCTGCCGTCCTGCCGGGTGCTGATGCTCACCGCGCTCGACCGGCCGGGCCATCTGCGCCGGGCGCTCGACGCCGGAGCCGCCGGTTACCTGCTCAAGAGCGCCACCCCGGCCCAGACCGCCGACGCCGTCCGGCGGATCGCCGCGGGAGGCCGGGTCATCGACCCCCGTATGCGCGGGGAGGAGCGGTCCGTAGCCAGTCCGCTCACCGACAAGGAGACCGAGACCCTCCGGCTGGCGGCCACCGGCGCGCACTCCCGGGAGATCGCCGCCGACCTGTTCCTCAGCGTGGGAACCGTACGCAACCGGCTCTCCTCGGCGGTCGGCAAGCTCCACGCCCGCACCCTCGTCGACGCCGTGCGGATCGCGACGCACCAGGGATGGTTGTGACGTACGAGGGATGGTTGTGACGCACCAGGGGTGGCTGTGACGCGCCAGGGGTGGCTGTGGCGCACCACGGGCCGGTAGGGCCGTACATGGATGTAGGGCCCCGGTACCTCAGGGCGGAGAGGTAAGGGGGCCCTACGGTTCTACGGGGGCGGCGGGTCGGTCAGGTGCCCGCCAACCCACGGGGGGACGTCAGGTCAGACGCCCGCGATGGACTGGATCCAGGACCGGTACGCGGTGACGTTCGTGTACGCGGTCGTGGTCTGCCGGTCGCTGGTGGAGGCCACGCCGACCTGGATGCCGTTGGCCGTCATCGGGCCGCCGGAGTCGCCGCCGGCCGTGATGCCGTTGCCGCGCCGGGCGCAGATCGCCGACCCGCCGTACGCGTCACCGCAGCCGCCGGAGACGGTCACGTTGGCGACCTTCAGGTAGCGGGACTGGCAGTTGGCCTCGGAGCCGCACTGCGAGGTCGCGCCCCAGCCCCAGACCTGGACGCTCTGGCCGACGCTCACCGAACCGGGGTTGCCGAGACGGGAGTACGTCGTCTGCACGGACCGGTCCAGGCGGACCAGGGAGATGTCCGCGCTGTGGTTGTACGTCTGGACGCCGTTGGCCACCACGCCGCCGCTGTGCTGGTCGAGGCTGCCGATGCGGAACGACAGGCCGCCGCCGCTGACGCAGTGTCTGGCGGTGAGGATCCACGTCGGCGCGATGATCGTCGCCGAACAGGTCTCCCTGCCGTTGGAGAAGAGGCGCGCGGCCCACGGCGCGTTCTGGGCGTAACCGCCGCCGATGATCTGCGTGGTGGGAGGCGGGGCGTCCGTCAGCGGGGGCGCGGGGGCGGCGGTGGCGGTGGGGGCGAGAAGAGCGAGGACGGTGGCCGCCGCCGCGAGGGCAGCGGGAACTAGCCTTGCTATTCGCATGGTTCCTCATTTCGGGGATCACGCTGAGGGGCGTGTTTGTGGGGGTTGACGGCCCCAGGGTGTCGAAGAACCATCCGGCCGGGTACTAACGCTTTCCCATAACACGGCGTTATGCCCCGGCGAACTCTAGGTAGCGTCACCCACACGATAGGCCCACGGCTCCGCGTCCGGTCCGAGCCCCACCACGGTGGGCGTCCCGTCCGCGTCGAGGTGGAGCGCGGCACCGTCCAGGGCGACCGGCCCCCGCGACCGTACGGCGGTGGATCCGGCGGTGCGGAGGCAGAGCGCGCCCTCCGCGTCCCGGCCGAGCAGGACCGGCCCCCGGGGCGAGCGCGCGGCGGCCACCGGCCCGTAACCGTCGAAGCGGAGGCCGGGGGCCATCTCGCCGCCCACCGGGGTCAGTTCGGCGGCCCCGCCCCTCGCCACGGTGAGCTCGGCAGCGGCGGCGGCCCGGTAGTACAGCTCCACCGATCCGTCCGGCGCGGCCACGGCGGCCGGTGCGTGGGAGGGAGTGGGGGCCTCGGTGAGCTGGGTGCGGGCGGTGACGTCCAGGCCCGGGGCGTCCTGGGTCCAGTGGTGCACGGCGTGGTGCCCGGCCGCGTACACGTGCACGCGCCCCGCCGCGTCCACCACCGCGCTCAGCCCGTCCTGCACCTCGCCGCCGCCCATGTCACGCCACGCGCTCCAACGACCGCTCCCCGCCTCGCGTATGCGGGTGCTCAGGCCCTTCTCCGCGTTCCGTACGAAGAGGTGGACGCGCCCGTCCGGGGTGGCGACGGCCACCGGTATGCCGATGCGGCGGCCGTGGTCGCGGCCGGTCGCGGGGTTGCCGAGCCCCCGCCAGGCGCGGAAGGGCCCGTCCGGGGCGCGCTGCTCCAGGAGCACGATCTCGCGCTCGTTGGCCGAGCCGTGCCCGCCGAGCGCCGCGAACCGCAGCCCGAACAGCAGTTGCCGCCCGTCCGACGTGACCGCCGCGCCCAGCACCGGGGCGAGCGGCCCGCCGCCGAGGTCGTCCGGCGCGTCCCACACCCCGCTGCCGGGCGCGCTCTCGCGCCACCGCACGGCGCGCAGCCCCAGCACCCCGTACGCGGTGAGCCGGCCGTCCGCCCCGGAGGCGACGGCGGCACGCGGCCCGGGGTAGCGGTGGTGGGTGGCGCGGACCCAGTCGTTCCGGCTGGTCAGGGGCCTGCCGCCGCCCACGTTGTAGTCGCCGCAGCCGGACGGGTTGCCGCACTCCCAGTCGGGCGAGCCGCCGTACGGGACGAGGTGGGCGGCCTTCCGCTCCAGCACGGCGGGCGGCAGGTTCTTGGGCCAGTGCCGGTTGTAGTAGCCCCGGAAGGACGTGACGACGAACCCGGGCACGGGCTCCCCGGCCGCCGTCGCCCGCGCCGCCCAGCGGATCAGAGCCGCCCAGGCGAAGCAGCCGGCCGCGGTGTGGTCGGCGTGGTCGGAGTACCCGCGCTGCTCGCTGTCCCGGCGGCGCTGGGCCTCGCTGCTGAACCGGAGGTCCGGGTCGGGGTCGAGGGTGTGCACAAGCGTGGGCCGGTAGCGCTCCAGCAGCCCGACGAGGACGTCGATGAGACCGTCGTACGTATACGAACCGGCCCTGTCCGCAGGGGAGTTGTCGGCCACGACAGTACGCAGCACGAGCTGCCGGTCCTGCCAGAGGCTGGGCAGCCCGAGGCGGCCGCGCCCGGTGTGCATCGCGGTGTTGAGGAAGACCAGCTCGACCCGCCGCGCCCCGTGGACCAGCACGTCGACCTCGGCCCGGTGGCCGCCGTGCAGGGGGAGCACGGACCGCTCCCAGGGCGTGAAGCGGTCGAGCCCGAGCAGAACCGCGTACGCCTGGCGCAGACCTTGGTGCCGGGAGGAGGAGTACGCGGCGGGGTCGGGGGCCGGGCGGGGCGCCCCGGGGATCTTGTTGACGCCGTCCGCGTCGCCCGCCGTCAGGTACACGCAGACCAGCGGGGTCCCGGCGTCCAGCGCCTGCCGGGTGTCCGGGTTCATGAAGTACAGGTCGTCGTCGGGGTGTGCCAGGAACTGCACGATCTGCGCCCGCCGCGTGCGCGCTATGGCCAGCCCGGGAGCCGGGTCCGGCACGGGCCCCCGACGCCGGGGAGCCGGTACGGCACACCCGCTGAGCGCGGCGGCGGCGGCCGCGAGGAGGGCGGTGCGCCGGGGCACGCGTATGCGGGACAGCACAGATCGATCCACCACGCCGCGCACTCCGTCCGCTCCCGCTTCCCCCGCAGCGGACGAACGGTCGCCCGGTGCTGCGTACCCCTGGGTACTTCTCGTACTTCGCTACTTCGTTACTTCGATACTTCGTTACTTCGTGCAGGTCAGCGGCTGGTCGAGCCGGTACCTGTGGGGGATAGACGAGGATCGGGGCGGCTGGGTTGCCTGGGCGGGGAGTGGGGTGGCGCACCTTTGGGCGGCCGTGGGGGCTGGAGCGGCAGACCGGGCCCCATGGACGCAGGACTCGCCGCACCGCTGGGCGCCGCTGTGGGTTCCGTGAGGCCGACCCGGAGCGCTGAGCCCGTGCCCCACGCTCAAGCAGCGGCTTGCTGCTGCTGGTGGTGCTGGTGGTGCTGGTGTTCGGTCCGGCAGTCGCGGCAGCGGCCGGGGGCGGGGGAGCGGAAGGCCCGGTCGCAGCCCTCGCAGGTCTGGAAGGGGACGGCGGGGGCGCGACGGACGGCGATGAGCTCGTGGCTGCCGGGGAGCGGCGGCGGCAGCAGGGCGATCAGCCGGTGCTTGAGCAGCTTCGCGGGGTGCTTGAGGGGCTGGGGAGGGTCGTTGGTGAGGGCGTGCCGGATGGCGTCGGGCTTGGCCTCGCGTTCCAGCCAGACGGCGACGCCGGGAACCAGCTGACGTACGTCGCTCTCGGACAGCACGAACTGGGGTGCGTGGCGGCGCAGATCACCCAGGAGCGCGGCGGCGACACGCTCCAGCTCCGGGGTGAGCTCGCGGGGCTGGGGGAGCGGCGGGGGCGGCGGCTTGGGCGCGGTCGGCGGCGGTACGAGGACGGGGACGGGGGCTGGGCGAGCCGCCTGGGGTACGGGCGCGGGGCCGGGCGTTTCCGGTACGGGGAGGGGTGCGGGTGCGGCGGGCGCGGGGGCTTCCGGCTCCGGGACCGGCGGCACGGGCACAGGCTCCGACCCCGGGACTACCGGCTCCGGCTCCAGGTCCGCTGTCGATGCCGCTGTCGCTGTCGATGCCGCTGTCGATGCCGAGGCCGATGTCGGCAGGGCGGAAAGAGGCGGCTGGGGGGCCGCCACCGGTCGAGGCCGGGGCTGGGGCGGGGGCCGCAGCAGCGCTAT
Organism: Streptomyces sp. cmx-18-6; assembly: GCF_046548915.1. Taxonomy (NCBI): domain Bacteria; kingdom Bacillati; phylum Actinomycetota; class Actinomycetes; order Kitasatosporales; family Streptomycetaceae; genus Streptomyces; species Streptomyces sp. cmx-18-6. Next base: position 77,399 of record NZ_JAEBEP010000007.1, read on the forward strand.
GGGCTGGTTGCAGAACACCGTGCGGGTGACGATCCGGCCGCTCGGCAGGCGCGTACGGGCCCGTTGCAGATACCCGTGGGCCTCCAGCTCGCGCAGGGCGGCGGCGATGCGCTTCTCGCCTTCGGGGAAGCGGGCGGCGAGGGCCTTGACGCCGACTTCGGTCCCTCGGGGCAGCGACTGGATGCGTACCGCGATGCCCACGGCGGTGGAGCTGAGGCCGGGGTGCTGGGCGAGGTGGTTGCCGACCACGGTGAAGCGGCTGGTGTGCGGGATGACGACGTGGATCACGCCGGAAGGCGGGAGAGGTCCGGGAACCTCTGTAAGCGCGCGCAGGAGCGCAGTATTCTGCTGGGTATCCATCGGGAAGCGTCTTCTTCCTTGGTGGTCAGGCCCTCGCTCGGGATTGCAGTCCCGGCCGGGGGCCGACGTATGTCTGGCTGTCTGTTGGCGTGAGCATATGCCTGCCAACCGACCCAAAATCCAGCCCAGTTGCCAAACCTCACCCGTGTGGGTGACGAGCCCCCGGAACGCCCCCCGGGGTGCGTCAGGTAGCGGCCGGGTGGGGTCGGGTGGGGTTCTTTCTCTTGGTTCTTTGAGTTGTTTACGTCGCGCGCCACCACGTCGTGGCCGAGCGCGATCCGGTGGCGGTACACCGGATCGCGCCGACGCACGACCCGGTGGAGTTCATCCCCGTACGAGGGCGAGTTCGGCCCAGACCGTCTTACGCGGGACGGGCCCGGGAGCGACGCCCCAGTGGTCGGCCAGAGCCTCGACGATGAGCAGGCCCCGCCCGCCTTCCGCGTCGTCCTCGGGCACTTTGACGGCCCCTGGCCCGGGCGGAGCGCTGTCACCCCGGGTGTCGGTGACCTCGATCCGCAGCGTGCCTCCGTCGAACGTCAGGCTCAACTGGAAGTCCCGGCCCGGTACGCGGCCGTGGACCATGGCGTTCGCGGCCAGCTCGGCGACGATGTGCCCCGCTGACTCCGAGGGGAGCCCCCACGCGCCGAGATGGGCCACGGTGAGCAGCCGGGCGAGCCGGGCGCCCCGGCGAGTGGGGGAGAGCAGCACGCTGAACGCCCGGCTGTCGGCGGGGCGTTGGGTGCGGACGATTTCTTGATTCATGTCACTCAGCGTGGCCGCCTCCGCGTACGCTGCACAGTGATTGAGCCCTTGCGTACGGTGACTGTCCGAGCCTTGTCCGGCCTTGTCCGGGCTGTCCGGGGTGACGCACGGGGAACGGACGCCGTTGACACGGGAACGGCACGCACGTCGGAAGTGGGGGGCTCGCATGAGCGCTGTTGGCGACGGTACGGAGCGAGCGGACGGCGGTGCGGACGAGCCCGGTTGGGACGTCGATCCGGACGACGAGTCGGGCGTCGCGGTGGTCACCGCGGTGGGCCGCCAGATCAAGACGTGGCGCGAGGCGGCGGGCATGAGGGCGGCCGAGTTCGGAGCGGCGCTGGGGTACGGCGAGGATCTCATCTACAAGGTGGAGGGCGGCAGCCGCATCCCCCGCCCGGAGTTCATGGACGGGGCCGACGCGGTCCTGGGGGCGGCCGGCAAGCTCGCGGCGATGAAGGCGGACATCGCGGAGGTGCGGTATCCGAAGAAGATCCGGGACTTGGCGAAGCTTGAGGCCAAGGCTGTAGAGCTCGCTGCGTACGGCAGCCACAACCTGCACGGTCTGTTGCAGACGGAGGAGTACGCCAGGGCGCTGCTCGGCACACGCCGCCCCGTCCTGTCGCCGGACGACCTGGAGCGCGCTCTGGCCGGGCGGATGGCCAGGCAATCCATCTTCGACCGAGCGCCCGCCCCCGAGCTGAGCTTTGTCCAGGAAGAGGCGTCACTGCGCCGTCCGATCGGCGGTGTCGAGGTGTGGCGCAGGCAGCTCGAAAACCTGCTTCGCCTAGGGGAGTTGCCCTTCGTGGACATCCAGGTGATGCCGACCTCCCGGTGGGATCACCCAGGAACGGGTGGGCGGATCCAAGTGCTGAAGTTCGCAGATGGCACAGCCGTCGGACGGGCCGATGACGAGTTCGCCGGTAGGCCCATTTCCCACCCGAAGCAGCTCCGTATTCTTGAGCTAGGGTTTGGAGCCATCCGGGCTCGGGCGCTCACGCCGGAGGAGTCCGTGACCTTCATCGAGCAAGTGCGGGGAGAGACATGACCTATAGGCCCTCTGCCGGGGAAGCGTCTGAGCTGCGGTGGTTCAAGAGCAGCTTCAGCGACAGCAGCAACCCCAACGACTGCGTAGAGGTCGCGGCTGCCCCGGACACCGTCCACGTACGCGACTCCAAGCACCCCCAGGGCCCCCGCCTCGCCCTCACGCCCGCCGCCTGGGCCGGCTTCGTCCCGTATGCCGCCGGGCGCTGATACTCCCTAGCGGGTCCCCGCCGGGTTGCTGTGCAGCTTGCGGCGTTCCCGGTTGTTGGGGTGGCGGATGACTACTCCTCCCGAGCCGCCGGACCCGGTGAGCCGGATCAGCGGGGTGCCCGGGAGCCGGTCGGGGGTGGTCTCGTCCTTGAGGCCGCCGAAGCCGGGGTCCATGCCGCTGGTGTCCGCGGCCCAGGCGTCGGGGATGACGATCGTGACGCCGGACGTGTCCCCGTACGCCTCCACCGCGACCTCCGTGAGCCGGCACTCGACCCGCGTGAAGTCGACCTTCACGCCCCCCACGCCTCCGTGGGCGATCACATGCCCGGGAACCTCCCACCGTCCGGGGCCTCGGGAAGCGCCGAACGTGCCGCCCTTGAGCACCAGCGGCGGCCCGCTCGTGGGGGGCTGCGGGCTCGGCAGGTCGGCGGTCACGACGGCCAACTCGCCGTGCGTCCTGGACTTCAGCGCCCGCTCCAGACGCGCATCCAGCTCGTCGAGATCGATGCGCCCCTCGGCTGCCGCGTCACGCAGCCGCTCCACCACCGCCTCGCGGTCGTCGTGCGAGGCGCGGAGCTCTTTCGACGGGGCGGGGACCGGAGAGGACTCCGGAGTCTGGGAGGTCATGCCCGTAAGAATATGCAGTCGGCGGACGGCGATGTCGTGGTCATTTCAGGCCGCCCGCACGGGCCGTCAGCCGATCAGGGCCTCGTTGATCTGCCGGGTGGTCTGCGCGGCGACCCAGGGGTTGGCGGCGGCGTGGTGGGTGTAGGCGTTCAGGCCGGTGGCCAGGGCCCAGCCGCGGCCCCGTAGCCAGGTGGCGTCGTCCACGCCGAGCTCCGCGCGGAAGACGGCCCGGCTCCCGGCCGACATCAGGGTGTAGGCGATGGTCAGGTCGCAGGCCGGGTCGCCGATGCCGAGCCCGCCGAAGTCGATGACCGCGCTGACGCGGCCGTCGACGGTCAGCAGGTTGCCGGTGTGGAGGTCGCCGTGGAACCAGACCGGCGGGCGATCCCATCCCGGAGCGCTCAGCGCCGCGTCCCACAGCTCGGTCATGGCCGCCCCGTCGAACACGCCGTCGAGCTTCATGACGGCGGCCCGCGTCTCGTGATCCCGGACGGCCAGCACCTGGGTGGCGAGGCCCGCGCGGGCGTCCCCGGCCGGGAGGTCCTCGGGCGCGAAGCCCTGGAGGGCGGTGAGGAACCGCGCCAGCCGGGTGGCGGCCTCGGACGAGTCGGCCAGGGCCTCGGCGTTCGCCGCCTCCCCCTCCAGCCAGCGGGCCACCGACCACGGCCACGGGTAGCCGAGGTCCGGCTCGCCCACTCCTACCGGCACGGGGATGGCCAGGGGCAGGTGCGGGGCGAGCCGGGGAAGCCACTCGGCCTCCTTCCTGGCCTGCCCGATGACCCCGGGGCGACGGGGCAGCCGGACGGAGAGGTGCTCGCCGAGGCGGTAGATCACATGGTCGAGGCCCGCCGGGTCGAGCAGTCGGAGGGGCAGCCCGGCCCACTGCGGGAACTGCGCGTCGACCAGGCGTCTGACCAGGGGGGCGTCGATCGTCGGGCGGGTGTCCGCGCCACTCTCGTTTGTCGCCAAGTCGACTCCTGCGGATCGGCCCGCTCCGTGCGGCGGACGGCCGCGGCCATCCCACTGCGTCGAGGGCTCCCCTGTCGACCGGATTATCCGAAGTCCGGCCGTGCCGCTTCTGCCGTACGCCACCGGGCACGGCCCCCTGTCACACAGCGGGGCCGCGCACCAGGAACGCGTCGATCGGATCCTCCCGCTCCAGCGTGAACCCGTGCCGCTCGTACAGTCGCCGGGGGCCGACGCACCGCGGCGGCCGCGAACCGTACGGGAGAGCCCGCCCCGCCCCCGCCCGGCGACCCCGCTCCGCCGGATGCGCGCCCGCGTTTGACCGATCCCTCGCCCGGGGTAGGATCCTGGGCTCGATTGGCCAGGCCCGCGCCCCGTATGGCACACTGACCAGGTTGCTCGGTTGAGTGTCAATGCTGCGCGCCTCCCGCCGGGAGGACCGGAAGCGAGTCCCACAGTACTCGTCGGCCCTGTATGGGCCGGACGTACGGGAATCTTCCGGGAAGTAATGCAGGGCGCCGACCAGGCACCCGGTGGGTGTTCCGCCCCCGGTTCCGCGGTCCAGGGCCGCACCCCCTTGGTTGGGATCTCCTTCGGGAGATTTTCGTAGAGGGGATGCGACACGCCCGACCGCGTGGGTCGGAGGAGGAGTCCAGAGAACCCCCGGGTTCCAGAGCGTTACGAGAGACAGGACTACTAGTAGCCATGGCGGGACAGAAGATCCGCATCCGGCTCAAGGCCTACGACCACGAGGTCATCGACTCCTCGGCGAAGAAGATCGTCGAGACGGTGACCCGCACTGGTGCGTCGGTCGCGGGCCCGGTGCCGCTGCCCACTGAGAAGAACGTGTACTGCGTCATCAAGTCGCCGCACAAGTACAAGGACTCTCGCGAGCACTTCGAGATGCGCACGCACAAGCGCCTCATCGACATCCTCGACCCCACGCCGAAGACGGTTGACTCGCTGATGCGCCTCGACCTCCCGGCGGGCGTCGACATCGAGATCAAGCTCTGAGGGGACGGGCCGAGATGAGCAAGAACATCAAGGGCGTCCTGGGCGAGAAGCTCGGCATGACCCAGGTCTGGGACGAGAACAACCGGGTCGTCCCGGTGACCGTCGTCAAGGCCGGGCCGTGCGTCGTGACGCAGGTTCGCACCAACGACAGCGACGGCTACGAAGCGGTCCAGATCGCCTTCGGCGAGATCGACCCGCGCAAGGTGAACAAGCCCCTCAAGGGTCACTTCGCCAAGGCCGACGTCACCCCGCGCCGCCACCTGGTGGAGCTCCGCACCCCTGACGCCAGCGAGTACACGCTGGGCCAGGAGGTCACTGCCGAGGTGTTCGAGTCCGGCGTCAAGGTCGACGTCACGGGCAAGAGCAAGGGCAAGGGCTTCGCCGGTGTCATGAAGCGTCACAACTTCAAGGGCCTCGGCGCCGGGCACGGCACCCAGCGCAAGCACCGTTCCCCCGGTTCCATCGGTGGCTGCGCCACCCCTGGGCGTGTCTTCAAGGGCATGCGCATGGCGGGCCGTATGGGTAACGAGCGCGTCACCACCCAGAACCTGACCATCCACGCGGTTGACGCGGAGAAGGGTCTGCTGCTCATCAAGGGCGCGGTCCCCGGTCCGAACGGCGGCCTCGTCCTGGTCCGTACCGCGGCCAAGGGGGCTTGAGGTAATGAGCACCATTGACATCCTTTCGCCGGCAGGCGACAAGGCCGGTACCGTCGACCTCCCCGCGGAGATCTTCGACGCGAAGACCAGCGTTCCGCTGATCCACCAGGTCGTTGTCGCTCAGCTGGCGGCTGCCCGTCAGGGCACGCACAAGACCAAGCGCCGCGGCGAAGTCCGCGGTGGTGGCAAGAAGCCTTACCGCCAGAAGGGCACCGGCCGCGCCCGTCAGGGTTCGACCCGCGCCCCGCAGTTCGCCGGTGGTGGCGTCGTCCACGGCCCGCAGCCGCGTGACTACTCGCAGCGGACCCCGAAGAAGATGAAGGCCGCCGCCCTGCGTGGCGCCCTCTCGGACCGGGCCCGTCACTCCCGTATCCACGTCGTCACCGGCGTGGTCGAGGGTGCCGCCTCCACGAAGGCCGCCAAGACGCTGTTCGGCAAGATCTCGGAGCGCGCCAACCTGCTCCTGGTCGTCGACCGCGCCGACGAGGCCGCGTGGCTGTCCGCGCGCAACCTGCCCCAGGTGCACATCCTGGAGCCGGGCCAGCTCAACACGTACGACGTGATCGTCTCTGACGACGTGGTCTTCACCCAGGCCGCTTTCGAGTCCTTCGTGTCTGGCCCCCAGACCGCTGAGACCGAAGGGAGCGACGCCTGATGAGCGAGGCGACCGTTACCAGCAAGACGTTCTCGGACCCGCGCGACGTTCTCGTCAAGCCCGTGGTCTCCGAGAAGAGCTACGCACTGCTCGACGAGAACAAGTACACGTTCATCGTCGCGCCGGGCTCCAACAAGACCCAGATCAAGCAGGCCGTGGAAGCGGTCTGGCCGGTCAAGGTCACCGGGGTCAACACGATCAACCGGCAGGGTAAGCGCAAGCGCACCAAGACCGGCTTCGGCAAGCGCTCCGACACGAAGCGCGCCATCGTGACCCTCGCCGAGGGCGACCGTATCGACATCTTCGGCGGCCCGACCTCCTAACGGAGGCCGAGTCGTCCGGAATCGGACGAGGACTGAGAAATGGGTATCCGCAAGTACAAGCCGACGACCCCGGGCCGTCGTGGCTCCAGCGTCGCCGACTTTGTCGAGATCACGCGGTCCACGCCGGAGAAGTCGCTGGTCCGCCCCCTGCACAGCAAGGGCGGCCGTAACAACGCCGGTCGTGTGACCGTTCGCCACCAGGGCGGTGGCCACAAGCGCGCCTACCGAGTGATCGACTTCCGTCGTCACGACAAGGACGGCGTGCCGGCCAAGGTCGCGCACATCGAGTACGACCCGAACCGCACCGCGCGCATCGCGCTGCTGCACTACGCGGACGGCGAGAAGCGTTACATCGTCGCTCCCCGTGGCCTGTCGCAGGGTGACCGTGTCGAGAACGGTCCGGGCGCAGACATCAAGCCCGGCAACAACCTGGCGCTGCGCAACATCCCGGTCGGTACGACCATCCACGCCATCGAGCTGCGGCCCGGCGGCGGCGCGAAGTTCGCCCGTTCCGCGGGCGCCTCCGTGCAGCTGCTGGCGAAGGAGGGCACCATGGCCCACCTTCGTATGCCGTCCGGTGAGATCCGCCTGGTCGACGCGCGCTGCCGCGCGACGATCGGTGAGGTCGGCAACGCCGAGCAGTCGAACATCAACTGGGGCAAGGCCGGCCGCATGCGCTGGAAGGGCGTTCGCCCGACCGTCCGCGGTGTCGCGATGAACCCGGTTGACCACCCGCACGGTGGTGGTGAAGGCAAGACCTCCGGTGGTCGTCACCCGGTCTCGCCGTGGGGTCAGAAGGAGGGTCGTACTCGTTCTCCCAAGAAGGCGAGCAACAAGTACATCGTCCGCCGCCGCAAGACGAACAAGAAGCGCTAGGAGCGGGTTTAGATGCCGCGCAGTCTCAAGAAGGGGCCCTTCGTCGACGGCCACCTCATCAAGAAGGTGGACGTACAGAACGAGGCAGGCACCAAGAACGTCATCAAGACCTGGTCCCGTCGCTCGATGATCGTCCCGGCCATGCTGGGTCACACCATCGCGGTGCACAACGGCAAGATCCACGTCCCGGTGTTCGTCACCGAGTCGATGGTCGGCCACAAGCTCGGCGAGTTCTCGCCGACTCGCACCTTCCGCGGCCACGTCAAGGACGACCGGAAGTCGAAGCGCCGCTAGCGCGGGGTGGAAACGACTATGACTTACACCGAAGGGACAACCATGGAAGCCAGGGCCCAGGCGCGGTACATCCGCGTCACGCCCATGAAGGCCCGCCGAGTGGTGGACCTCATCCGTGGCATGGATGCCACGGAGGCTCAGGCGGTCCTGCGTTTCGCCCCGCAGGCCGCGAGCGTGCCGGTTGGCAAGGTGCTGGACAGCGCCATCGCCAACGCTGCACACAACTACGACCACACCGACGCCTCTTCGCTGGTCATCAGCGAGGCGTACGTGGACGAGGGCCCGACCCTGAAGCGGTTCCGTCCGCGTGCTCAGGGCCGTGCCTACCGGATCCGTAAGCGGACCAGCCACATCACCGTGGTCGTCAGCAGCAAGGAAGGAACCCGGTAATGGGCCAGAAGGTAAACCCGCACGGGTTCCGGCTCGGCATCACCACGGACTTCAAGTCCCGCTGGTACGCCGACAAGCTGTACAAGGACTACGTCAAGGAAGACGTCGCCATTCGTCGCATGATGACGAAGGGTATGGAGCGGGCCGGCATCTCGAAGGTCGAGATCGAGCGCACCCGCGACCGCGTCCGCGTTGACATCCACACCGCCCGCCCGGGCATCGTCATCGGTCGCCGCGGCGCCGAGGCCGATCGCATCCGCGGCGAGCTGGAGAAGCTGACCGGCAAGCAGGTCCAGCTGAACATCCTCGAGGTCAAGAACCCCGAGGTGGACGCTCAGCTGGTGGCCCAGGCCGTCGCCGAGCAGCTCTCCTCCCGCGTCTCCTTCCGTCGTGCGATGCGCAAGAGCATGCAGAGCTCGATGAAGGCCGGCGCCAAGGGCATCAAGATCCAGTGCGGCGGTCGCCTCGGCGGCGCCGAGATGTCCCGCTCGGAGTTCTACCGCGAGGGCCGCGTGCCCCTGCACACCCTCCGTGCGAACGTCGACTACGGCTTCTTCGAGGCCAAGACGACCTTCGGCCGCATCGGCGTGAAGGTCTGGATCTACAAGGGCGACGTCAAGAACATCGCCGAGGTTCGCGCCGAGAACGCCGCGGCCCGCGCCGGCAACCGTCCGGCTCGTGGCGGCACCGACCGCCCGGCCGGCCGTGGTGGCGGCCGTGGTGGCGAGCGTGGCGGTCGCGGTCGTAAGCCGCAGCAGTCGCCGGCAGCCGAGGCCCCCAAGGCCGACGCTCCCGCCGCCGCTGCTCCGGCTGCTGAGAGCACCGGAACGGAGGCCTGACCGAAATGCTGATCCCCCGTAGGGTCAAGCACCGCAAGCAGCACCACCCGAAGCGCAGCGGTATGTCCAAGGGTGGCACGCAGGTTGCGTTCGGCGAGTACGGCATCCAGGCGCTGACCCCGGCGTATGTGACGAACCGTCAGATCGAGTCCGCTCGTATCGCGATGACCCGTCACATCAAGCGTGGCGGCAAGGTCTGGATCAACATCTACCCGGACCGTCCCCTGACGAAGAAGCCGGCCGAGACCCGCATGGGTTCCGGTAAGGGTTCTCCCGAGTGGTGGATCGCGAACGTGAAGCCGGGTCGGGTCATGTTCGAGCTGTCCTACCCGAACGAGAAGATTGCTCGTGAGGCGCTCACCCGCGCTGCTCACAAGCTTCCGATGAAGTGCCGGATCGTTCGGCGCGAGGCAGGTGAGTCGTGATGTCGGCCGGTACCAAGGCGTCCGAGCTGCGCGAGCTGGGCGACGAGGAGCTCCTCAACAAGCTCCGCGAAGCCAAGGAAGAGCTGTTCAACCTCCGCTTCCAGGCGGCGACGGGCCAGCTCGAGAACCACGGCCGGCTCAAGTCCGTCCGTAAGGACATCGCCCGGATCTACACCCTGATGCGTGAGCGCGAGCTGGGCATCGAGACGGTGGAGAGCGCCTGATGAGCGAGAAGACTGTGACTGAGACCAGCAAGACCGAGCGCGGATTCCGCAAGACCCGTGAGGGTCTGGTCGTCAGCGACAAGATGGACAAGACCGTCGTCGTCGCCGTCGAGGACCGCGTCAAGCACGCGCTGTACGGCAAGGTCATCCGCCGTACGAACAAGCTCAAGGCCCACGACGAGCAGAACTCCGCCGGCGTCGGCGACCGCGTCCTCATCATGGAGACGCGTCCGCTGTCCGCCTCGAAGCGCTGGCGCATCGTCGAGATCCTCGAGAAGGCCAAGTAATTCCTGAGGGGCATTCCCCTCAGGTCAGTTCCGCCAGGCTCGGTGAGGTGCCTCTCCGGTAACGGAGAGGCACCCGCCGGGAACCGGCAGACGATCAGGAGATAGACGTGATCCAGCAGGAGTCGCGACTGCGCGTCGCCGACAACACGGGTGCGAAGGAAATTCTCACCATTCGTGTTCTCGGTGGCTCGGGTCGCCGCTACGCGGGTATCGGTGACGTCATCGTCGCCACCGTCAAGGACGCGATCCCCGGTGGCAACGTGAAGAAGGGTGACGTCGTCAAGGCCGTCATCGTTCGCACCGTCAAGGAGCGTCGTCGTCAGGATGGCTCGTACATCCGCTTCGACGAGAACGCCGCCGTCATTCTGAAGAACGACGGCGACCCCCGCGGCACCCGCATCTTCGGCCCGGTGGGCCGGGAGCTGCGCGAGAAGAAGTTCATGAAGATCATCTCGCTCGCGCCGGAGGTGCTGTAAGCATGAAGATCAAGAAGGGCGACCTGGTTCAGGTCATCACCGGTAAGGACAAGGGCAAGCAGGGCAAGGTCATCGTGGCCTACCCCGCTCAGGACCGCGTCCTCGTCGAGGGTGTCAACCGGGTCAAGAAGCACACCAAGGCCGGTCAGACGGCTCGCGGTTCGCAGACGGGTGGCATTGTCACCACCGAGGCCCCGATCCACGTCAGCAACGTACAGCTGGTCGTGGAGAAGGACGGCAACAAGGTTGTCACCCGCGTCGGCTACCGCTTTGACGACGAGGGCAACAAGATCCGCGTTGCCAAGCGGACCGGTGAGGACATCTGATGACTGCCACCACTGCGCCGCGTCTCAAGACGCGCTACCGCGAGGAAATCGCCGGCAAGCTGCGTGAGGAGTTCTCGTACGAGAACGTCATGCAGGTTCCCGGTCTGGTCAAGATCGTGGTCAACATGGGTGTGGGCGACGCCGCCCGCGACTCCAAGCTGATCGACGGGGCCGTCAAGGACCTCACCACGATCACCGGCCAGAAGCCGGCCGTCACCAAGGCCCGCAAGTCCATCGCGCAGTTCAAGCTGCGCGAGGGCCAGCCCATCGGCTGCCACGTCACCCTCCGCGGTGACCGGATGTGGGAGTTCCTGGACCGTACGCTGTCGCTCGCGCTGCCGCGTATCCGTGACTTCCGTGGCCTGTCGCCGAAGCAGTTCGACGGCCGTGGCAACTACACCTTCGGTCTCACGGAGCAGGTCATGTTCCACGAGATCGACCAGGACAAGATCGACCGGGTCCGGGGCATGGACATCACCGTGGTCACCACGGCGACCAACGACGACGAGGGTCGTGCCCTCCTTCGTCACCTCGGCTTCCCGTTCAAGGAGAACTGACCGTGGCGAAGAAGGCTCTGATCGCTAAGGCCGCCCGTAAGCCGAAGTTCGGCGTTCGCGGGTACACCCGCTGCCAGCGCTGCGGCCGGCCCCACTCCGTCTACCGCAAGTTCGGCCTGTGCCGCGTGTGCCTTCGTGAGATGGCTCACCGTGGCGAGCTGCCGGGCGTGACCAAGAGCTCCTGGTAACTCTCCTCCGCCCTAGGGCGAAGGGAAGTTCTGGAGACTCTCGGTAAGCATCTGGGTCGGCAGGAGTCCCGCTTTTCATGCCGTAGGCTTGAAGGGTTGGGCGCCTGCCGCCCACGACCGACTTACTACGCCGTAGGTCCCCGCACCGCACCCGTCCCGCCACTGAGTGGGGAGAGGGATGGCGCATACAGGAAACCCCGGCGAGAGAGGCCGAAGGCCAACTCATGACCATGACTGATCCCATCGCAGACATGCTCACGCGTCTGCGTAACGCGAACTCGGCATATCACGACGATGTCTCGATGCCGCACAGCAAGATCAAGTCGCACATCGCGGAGATCCTCCAGCAGGAGGGCTTCATCACCGGCTGGAAGGTCGAGGACGCCGAGGTCGGCAAGAACCTCGTCCTCGAGCTGAAGTTCGGCCCGAACCGCGAGCGCTCGATCGCCGGCATCAAGCGGATTTCGAAGCCGGGTCTGCGTGTGTACGCAAAGTCCACCAACCTGCCGAAGGTCCTCGGCGGTCTGGGCGTGGCGATCATCTCCACGTCCCACGGCCTCCTGACCGGCCAGCAGGCAGGCAAGAAGGGCGTAGGTGGGGAAGTCCTCGCCTACGTCTGGTAGTCGGGAAAGGAAGGAAAGCTCATGTCGCGAATCGGCAAGCTCCCCATCCAGGTTCCCGCCGGTGTGGACGTCACCATCGATGGCCGTACGGTCGCCGTGAAGGGCCCCAAGGGTTCCCTCTCGCACACCGTCGCCGCGCCGATCGAGGTCTCCAAGGGTGAGGACGGCGTGCTCAACGTCTCCCGCCCGAACGACGAGCGTCAGAACAAGGCCCTCCACGGCCTGTCCCGCACGCTGGTGGCGAACATGATCACCGGCGTGACCGCGGGTTACAGCAAGGCGCTCGAGATCAGCGGTGTCGGTTACCGCGTCCAGGCGAAGGGCTCCAACCTGGAGTTCGCCCTGGGCTACAGCCACCCGATCCTCATCGAGGCTCCGGAAGGCATCACCTTCAAGGTCGAGTCGCCCACGAAGCTCAGCGTCGAGGGCATCGACAAGCAGAAGGTCGGCGAGGTAGCCGCCAACATCCGCAAGCTGCGGAAGCCCGACCCGTACAAGGCCAAGGGCGTCAAGTACGCGGGCGAGGTCATCCGCCGCAAGGTCGGAAAGGCTGGTAAGTAGCCATGGCATACGGTGTGAAGATCGCCAAGGGCGACGCGTACAAGCGTGCCGCTCTCAAGCGCCGCCACATCCGCGTCCGCAAGCACATCTCCGGTTCGCCGGAGCGTCCCCGCTTGGTCGTGACGCGTTCCAACCGCCACATCGTGGCCCAGGTCATCGACGACATCGCGGGCCACACGCTCGCGTCGGCGTCGACCCTGGACACCTCGATCCGTGGTGGCGAGGGTGACAAGAGCGCTCAGGCCCAGCAGGTCGGCGCCCTGGTCGCCGAGCGTGCCAAGGCCGCAGGCGTCGAGGCCGTCGTGTTTGACCGCGGTGGCAACCAGTACGCCGGGCGGATTGCCGCTCTGGCTGACGCCGCCCGTGAAGCCGGGCTGAAGTTCTAAGCCCCGGTTCCTACGCACAGCGGACGTAACAGAGAGAGGTAAATCCAATGGCTGGACCCCAGCGCCGCGGAAGCGGTGCCGGTGGCGGCGAGCGGCGGGACCGGAAGGGCCGTGACGGTGGCGCCAGCGCCGCCGAGAAGACCGCGTACGTCGAGCGCGTCGTCGCGATCAACCGCGTCGCCAAGGTTGTGAAGGGTGGTCGTCGCTTCAGCTTCACCGCGCTGGTCGTGGTGGGCGATGGTGACGGCACCGTCGGTGTCGGATACGGCAAGGCCAAGGAAGTTCCCGCGGCCATCGCCAAGGGTGTCGAAGAGGCCAAGAAGAACTTCTTCAAGGTCCCCCGCATCCAGGGCACCATCCCTCACCCGATCACGGGCGAGAAGGCTGCGGGCGTCGTCCTGCTCAAGCCGGCTTCCCCCGGTACCGGTGTCATCGCCGGTGGCCCGGTGCGCGCCGTGCTCGAGTGCGCCGGCGTTCACGACATCCTGTCGAAGTCGCTTGGCTCGTCCAACGCGATCAACATCGTGCACGCGACCGTGGCGGCCCTCAAGGGCCTGCAGCGTCCCGAGGAGATCGCGGCCCGCCGCGGTCTGCCCCTCGAGGACGTCGCCCCCGCGGCTCTGCTCCGTGCACGTGCGGGAGCGGGTGCGTAATGGCTCGCCTCAAGATCACGCAGACGAAGTCGTACATCGGCAGCAAGCAGAACCACCGCGACACCCTGCGTTCGCTCGGGCTCAAGCGCCTGAACGACTCGGTTGTCAAGGAGGACCGCCCCGAGTTCCGCGGAATGGCCAACACCGTCCGCCACCTCGTGACGGTTGAGGAGGTTGACTGACATGGCGGAGAACAGCCCGCTGAAGGCCCACAACCTCCGGCCTGCCCCGGGCGCCAAGACCGCCAAGACCCGTGTGGGTCGTGGTGAGGCGTCCAAGGGTAAGACCGCAGGCCGTGGTACCAAGGGTACGAAGGCTCGTTACCAGGTTCCGGAGCGCTTCGAGGGTGGCCAGATGCCCCTCCACATGCGTCTCCCGAAGCTCAAGGGCTTCAAGAACCCGTTCCGCACGGAGTACCAGGTCGTGAACCTGGACAAGCTCGCGACGCTCTACCCCGAGGGTGGAGAGGTCACGGTGGCCGACCTGGTCGCCAAGGGCGCTGTGCGCAACAACCACCTCGTCAAGGTCCTCGGACAGGGCGAGATCTCCGTGGCGATCCAGGTTTCGGTTGACGCCGTCTCCGGCTCCGCCAAGGAGAAGATCACCGCCGCGGGCGGTACGGTCACCGAGCTCGTCTGAGCCCGAGCGACCCGCTGAACGAAGGCCGGCCGGTACCCTCTTGGGGTACCGGCCGGCCCTCTTTCGTCGGAAGACGCACGCGTCGACTTCCGTTGGAGACGCACGCGTCGACGCCGAACGCCCTCCGCGCTGCGTTTCAGGTGAGGGGACAGAGACCGCGTGCCTTGAGACCGGCCTGGAGGCGGCTCTCCACGCCCAGTTTGGCCAGGATGCGGGTGACGTACATCTTCACGGTGGTCTCCTTGATCCCTAAGGACTTCCCGATCTGGTGGTTGCTCAGCCCGCCGGCCAGCTCGTCGAGTACTTCCTGTTCCCGCAGCGACAGTTCGGGGAACCGCCGGCGGTAGTCCGCCAGTTCGGTGGTGACGTCGCGGGGGAAGTAGGTGAAGCCGGCCAGGACCGACGCGAGGGCGCGGTCGAAGTCGCCGGGGGTGGCCCCCGAAGGAAGAAACCCGGACAGCCCCGCAGACATGCTGTGCGGCGTTATCCGGGAGCGGGTGGAACTGTCGAATGTGACGAAGCGCCCCCCTGCCGTCAAGGTCTGGAGGCGTGTGAACGCGGTCCGGTCCTCGTCGGGCAGGGGGGCGGGTCCCAGCAGGGCGATGTCCGGAGCGGTCCGTCCGGTCGCCACGTAGACGTCGGTGCTGGTACAAGCGATGACCGCGTCGACGTAAAGAAATCCCTCGATCAGCTGGCGGATTCCCCGGGTCCGGATCGGGTCGTCGTCGACGATAAGAATTCGGGCACGCCGAGCCGCACTCATTCTTCCCCCTTCGCTCCACGTCACGAGGCCGGATTGCGAGTGGTCCGTCGCCGCCTCGGAAGCGGTTGCGAGTCTATTCAGGGAAACTGTCTGCGGCACAGGTCTTTAACACGGGGTTCGGCGGGGTCAGCCCTGTTCGACCGGGGCGCACTTCTCCCACCCCGGACGCCAGCCCGGCAGTGCGTCGGCCGGCGCCACCTCGGTGTCGCCGATCGTGGAACCCACGGTCCCGTCCGGCCCCTTGATCTGAATCCGCCGGTCGGGGAACGCTCCGCCGAGGTCGGTGTAATCCGTGGTGATCATGCCGGCGGAGGTCTCCCAGCGCTTCGTGCCGTTCGCGGCCTCCCGCGCCTCCTCGGGCACTGTCGGGGGACCGAAGAGCTCGCGGACCACCACCTTCAGGCTGTCGGGCCTCGGCGGCGGGGTCTCCTCCTGCGACGTACCGCAGGAAACCCAGTTCCGTACGGCGATCGCGTCGGGACTGCCGGCCACCCACCGGCGCTCCTCGACGAGCTTTCCGGCGCTGGTGATGCGGAAGTGGAGTTCGTCGACCACGTCGCCCGCGTGGCGCGCGTACATCGCGATCCGCACGGGCGGATCAGCGGGGGACCCCTTCGGCGCGTGCGCCTGCTCGGTGAAGGCGATGCGGGTCACCTCCGCGGTGGTTCCGCGTCGGTCCTCCGGCTTCCGGGGGTCCGCGCCGACGAGCCCGGTGGCGAACGCGGTGGCTCCGGCGGCCAGTACGACACCTGCGAGGAGTGCCGCGCCTGTGCGCGGTTTCATGGTCATCGGCTCCGGTTCATACGGTGCGGGCAGGCCCGGGCCGGGCGCGGGGACGCGCTCGGCCCGGGTGCTGTGTGCGGGGGACGCGTGGGCGTCAGCAGGCGAAGCGACGCTCCGCGCCGTGGCCCCGGCGGACCTCCGGGCCGCCGCCGGAGAGGCCACCGCGCACGGTGCCCGCCACGCGGTAGGTGAACGTGCCCTTGCCCTGGCACTTCCACTGAAGGATGCGATCCTTCGAGCGGTTGCCCGTCCAGTGGGCGCCGACCAGCCCGGACCATCCGTGCCAGCGGTGGTACTGGAGCGTCGCGACCAGTCCGTACCCCGCGCAGCTGTTCACCGTCCTGTACTTCGCGCGGGAGTGGTCGCTCCGCCCCTTCTTGGCGATGTTCTCCTTCCAGGGCTTGCCCAGGGCAAGGTTGCACTTCGCGGCCGCTACCACCCCCGACGCCGCGACGTCGTTCTGCACCGCCGTGCCGGCGGTGCTGGAGGCGGTGGACGCGGACGCGGTGCGGGTTTCGCTCGCGGCGGTGCCGGCTGTCGGCACGGTCTGCCCCGCCGCGGTAGCCGTTCCCGTGGTCAGGAGGACGGCCGCGCAGGCGACGCCGGCCAAAGTCATGGACTTCTTCACATGTTCCCCAGTGATCGGTGCTCTTGGGCGGACCTCGTGGATCAGGAGGTTGCGGGCCGAGTCTTTCCGAGGACCGGTAAACTGTCATCGCTTCCCTTGGTCGGTCACCGGGGCCGACCAAAGTCGGTCACCGTCCAGGGCGGGTCGCCGTGCACCGCCCGGGCGTTGACGGGTCTCGGCCATGTCTCCCGCAGGCCACAGAGGGCGGGTAGGGTATCCGCTGTTAGTATCCCGGCAGTGTGTGCACAGGCGTGCCGCTGCCGTGCTCTGTACTGCTCACTTACCGAACCGTCACCCTCACGCGCGTAACGCGGGGGTCGCAGGAGGCACCGTGCTCACCGCGTTCGCCCAGGCGTTCAAGACGCCCGACCTGCGCAAGAAGCTGCTCTTCACGCTCGGCATCATCGTGATCTACCGGCTCGGGGCCCACGTCCCGGCCCCCGGCGTCGACTACGTGAAGGTCCAGCAGTGCATCGACCAGGCCGACTCGGGCGGCCTGCTCGGTCTGATGCAGATGTTCAGCGGTGGCGCCCTGTTGCAGATCACCATCTTCGCGCTCGGCATCATGCCGTACATCACGGCAAGCATCATTCTCCAGCTGTTGACCGTCGTGATCCCGCGACTGGAGGCCCTCAAGAAGGAGGGGCAGTCCGGTACCGCCAAGATCACGCAGTACACGCGTTACCTGACGGTCGCGCTGGCCGTCCTCCAGGGCACCGGCCTCGTCGCGACTGCCCGGAGCGGGGCGCTGTTCCAGAACTGCTCCGTGGGCGACCAGATCGTCGCCGACAAGTCGGTCTTCACGACGGTCATCATGGTCCTCACGATGACCGCCGGCACGGCCGCCGTGATGTGGCTCGGTGAGCTCATCACCGACCGCGGCATCGGCAACGGCATGTCGATCCTCATGTTCATCTCGATCGCCGCGACGTTCCCCGGCGCCCTGTGGGCGATCAGGGTCAGCGGCAAGCTGGCCGACGGATGGATCGAGTTCGGCACCGTCATCCTCATCGGCTTCGTGATGGTCGGCCTCGTCGTCTTCGTCGAGCAGGCCCAGCGCCGGGTCCCGGTGCAGTACGCGAAGCGCATGATCGGACGCAGGTCCTACGGCGGCACGTCGACGTACATCCCGCTCAAGGTGAACCAGGCGGGTGTGATTCCCGTCATCTTCGCTTCTTCGCTGCTCTACATCCCGGCGCTGATCGTCCAGTTCTCGGCCTCCAACGCGGGCTGGGCCAACTGGATCCGGAAGCACTTCGAGTCCGGCAACCACCCGTACTACATCGCGACGTACTTCGTCCTGATCGTGTTCTTCGCCTTCTTCTACGTGGCCATCTCGTTCAACCCCGACGAGGTCGCCGACAACATGAAGAAGTATGGTGGCTTCATCCCGGGCATCCGGGCAGGTCGCCCTACTGCCGAGTACCTGAGCTACGTGCTCAACAGGATCACTTGGCCGGGCTCGCTGTACCTGGGCCTGATCGCTCTGGTGCCGACGATGGCGTTGGCAGCATTCGGCGGTGCGAACCAGAACTTCCCGTTCGGCGGGACGAGCATCCTCATCATCGTGGGTGTCGGTCTGGAAACCGTGAAGCAGATCGAGAGTCAGCTCCAGCAGCGCAATTACGAAGGGTTCCTCCGCTGATGCGAATCGTCCTCGTCGGGCCTCCGGGTGCCGGCAAGGGAACGCAGGCTGCGTACCTTGCCGAGAACCTGTCGATTCCGCACATCTCCACGGGCGACCTCTTCCGCGCCAACATGAGCCAGGGCACCGACCTTGGCAAGCAGGCCCGCGCCTACATCGACGCGGGACAGCTGGTGCCGGACGAGGTCACCATCGGGATGGCCAAGGACCGCATGGCCCAGGAGGACGCCGTGAACGGCTTCCTGCTGGACGGCTTTCCGCGGAACGTGGGCCAGGCCGAAGCCCTTGACGTGATGCTCAAGGACGAGGGCGTGAAGCTGGACGCGGTCCTCGATCTGGAGGTCCCCGAGGACGAGGTCGTGAAGCGGATCGCGGGTCGCCGCGTCTGCCGCAAGGACAGTGCGCACGTCTTCCACGTGACGTACAGCCCGCCGAGGACCGAGGGCGTCTGCGACGTCTGCGGCGGCGAGCTCTACCAGCGGCACGACGACAGCGAGGAGACGGTCCGCACCCGGCTGGAGGTCTACCACACGCAGACCGAGCCGATCATCGACTACTACCGGGTCCAGGGCCTGGTGGTGACCATCTCCGCGCTCGGCAAGGTCACCGACGTGACCGCGCGTGCCATGGAGGCGCTGAAGCAGTCCGCCAAGGGCTGAGCCCCACCCCGTACCACCGCTGTGCAGTCGGCCGCGACGCCCCAGGGCGCCGCGGCCGACTGCTTGCGCCCGTATCGTTGAGTGCGGTCGCGGTGGACCCGTGACCGTCACCGACAACGCAGAGAGGCGCCGAGCAATGGTGCAGATCAAGACCCCCGAGCAGATCGCGAAGATGCGCGAGGCGGGGCTGGTGGTCGCTGCCATTCACGCGGCCACCCGTGAGGCGGCCGTGCCCGGCGCCACCACGAAGGACCTGGACCAGGTCGCCCGCAAGGTGATCGCCGACCACGGCGCGACGTCGAACTTCCTCGGTTACGGCGGGTTCCCCGCGACCATCTGCACCTCGGTCAACGAGGTCGTCGTCCACGGCATCCCGGACGACAGGACGGTGCTCAAGGACGGCGACATCATCTCGATCGACGCCGGCGCGATCGTGGACGGCTGGCACGGCGACGCCGCGTACACCGCCTTCGTGGGCACCGGTCACGCTCCGGAGCTGATCGAGCTCTCCCGGGTGACCGAGGAGTCGATGTGGGCCGGGATCGCCGCGATGAAGGTGAACAACCGCCTGGTCGACGTCTCCCGCGCGATCGAGTCCTACATCCGCCGCCAGCCCCGCCCGGCCACCGGCAAGTACGGGATCATCGAGGACTTCGGCGGCCACGGCATCGGCACCGAGATGCACATGGACCCGCACCTGCTGAACTACGTCTCCCGCAAGCGCGGCAAGGGCATCAAGCTGGTCCCGGGCGTCTGCCTGGCGATCGAGCCCATGGTGTCGCTCGGCACGGCGCGGACGGAGACCCTCAGCGACGACTGGACGGTCCTGACGACGGACGGCACCTGGTCCTCGCACTGGGAGCACTCCGTCGCCCTGACGGAGCAGGGACCGCTGGTCCTGACCGCTCCGGACTGCGGCAGGGCGAAGCTCGCGGAGTACGGCATCGAGGCAGCCCCGGACCCTTCCCCGAGGTCGTGAGGGCCAGGGGGGAGACCCCACCGCCCGATGCAACCCCTTCGGCAGGTCTAAGGATCACCGGTAGTGGGCAAACTTGACGGATTCGTCTTTTGGAGTCCGCTGACGTAGACTGACTCGTCGGCTCTGGTGCATCCGTGTGCCCGCATGTAAGGCATGGGATCGCGAGAGCCGATCAAGGTAGCCGATTCGAAAGGCGAAGCGTGGCCAAGAAGCAAGGTGCCATCGAGATTGAGGGCACCGTGATCGAGTCCCTCCCGAACGCAATGTTCAAGGTGGAGCTCCAGAACGGTCACAAGGTCCTGGCGCACATCAGCGGCAAGATGCGGATGCACTACATCCGTATCCTCCCGGATGACCGGGTCGTGGTGGAGCTCTCTCCGTACGACCTGACGCGTGGCCGGATCGTCTACCGCTACAAGTAGATCTTGCCCGCACCCCGTTTCGGCGCGGTGATGGCACTGACCCGGAGAACCTGACATCCCATGAAGGTCAAGCCGAGCGTCAAGAAGATCTGCGACAAGTGCAAGGTGATCCGCCGTCACGGTCGGGTCATGGTCATCTGCGACAACCTGCGCCACAAGCAGCGCCAGGGCTGACGCACGACCGCCTGCATCTCGCAGTTCTTCGCGCGACGCACGTAAGCACGTACATACGCAGAACCCGTCCAAGCCACGGCTGACGACACCTCCGGCGGGGGCCGGAGACCCGGGCGTACCACCTCTCCCAGCGAGAGATCGGCGGTCGGGAGCGGTACTGCGGAAGACCCCCGATCTAACAACTGGAGCCATTGAATGGCACGCGTTTCAGGTGTTGACATCCCGCGCGAAAAGCGCGTGGAGGTTGCCCTCACCTACGTCTTCGGTATCGGGCGCACCCGGTCCAAGGAGATCCTCGCCTCCACCGGCGTGAACCCGAACTCCCGCGTTCGTGACCTGGCCGAAGAGGACCTGGTCAAGATCCGCGAGTACGTGGACGCCAACCTCCGCACCGAGGGTGACCTCCGCCGTGAGGTCCAGGGCGACATCCGCCGCAAGATCGAGATCGGCTGCTACCAGGGCATTCGTCACCGCCGTGGTCTGCCGGTGCACGGTCAGCGCACCAGCACGAACGCGCGTACCCGCAAGGGCCCGCGTCGCGCCATCGCCGGTAAGAAGAAGCCGGGCAAGAAGTAGTCCTCAGCGGACGCACTGCGCGGGTCCGGATCTCCGGAGCAGCGCAGCAACCAGCGGTCTTCGCTGTAGGACCGATCACCTCCCCTCTCCATCTGGAGTCAAGACATGCCCCCCAAGGGTCGTCAGGGCGCAGCCAAGAAGGTGCGTCGCAAGGAAAAGAAGAACGTCGCTCACGGCCACGCGCACATCAAGAGCACGTTCAACAACACCATCGTCTCGATCACGGACCCCTCGGGCAACGTGATCTCCTGGGCCTCCGCCGGCCACGTCGGCTTCAAGGGCTCGCGCAAGTCCACCCCCTTCGCCGCGCAGATGGCCGCCGAGTCGGCCGCCCGCCGCGCGCAGGAGCACGGCATGCGCAAGGTCGACGTCTTCGTCAAGGGTCCCGGCTCCGGCCGTGAGACCGCGATCCGCTCCCTCCAGGCCACGGGCCTCGAGGTCGGTTCGATCCAGGACGTCACCCCGACGCCGCACAACGGCTGCCGTCCGCCGAAGCGTCGCCGCGTCTGATCCGTCGCGGCCGGTGACGGCCGTGCGTCAGTAGCGTCCGGGTCCGGGCGGTACGCCTCATTCGGGGCGTACCGCCCGTACCCTTGTCACATCTGTCGGGCGTCAAATAGTGGGCGCCCACGACTGAAGGACTCTCCCCATGCTTATCGCTCAGCGTCCGTCGCTGACCGAAGAGGTCGTCGACGAATTCCGCTCCCGGTTCGTGATCGAGCCGCTGGAGCCGGGCTTCGGCTACACCCTCGGCAACTCCCTGCGCCGTACCCTCCTCTCCTCGATCCCCGGCGCCGCTGTCACCAGCATCCGGATCGACGGCGTCCTGCACGAGTTCACCACCGTGCCGGGCGTCAAGGAGGACGTCACCGACCTCATCCTCAACATCAAGCAGCTGGTCGTCTCCTCGGAGCACGACGAGCCCGTCGTGATGTACCTGCGCAAGCAGGGCCCGGGTCTGGTCACCGCCGCCGACATCGCGCCCCCGGCCGGTGTCGAGGTGCACAACCCCGACCTGGTCCTCGCCACGCTCAACGGCAAGGGCAAGCTGGAGATGGAGCTGACCGTCGAGCGCGGTCGCGGCTACGTCTCCGCCGTCCAGAACAAGCAGGTGGGCCAGGAGATCGGCCGGATCCCGGTCGACTCCATCTACTCGCCGGTGCTCAAGGTCACGTACAAGGTCGAGGCGACCCGTGTCGAGCAGCGCACCGACTTCGACAAGCTGATCGTCGACGTCGAGACCAAGCAGGCCATGCGTCCCCGTGACGCCATGGCGTCGGCCGGCAAGACCCTGGTCGAGCTGTTCGGTCTGGCGCGCGAGCTCAACATCGACGCCGAGGGCATCGACATGGGCCCGTCCCCCACGGACGCCGCGCTCGCCGCCGATCTGGCGCTGCCGATCGAGGAGCTGGAGCTCACGGTCCGCTCGTACAACTGCCTCAAGCGCGAGGGCATCCACTCCGTGGGTGAGCTCGTGGCGCGTTCCGAGGCCGACCTCCTCGACATCCGCAACTTCGGCGCCAAGTCGATCGACGAGGTCAAGGCGAAGCTGGCCGGTATGGGCCTCGCGCTCAAGGACTCGCCTCCCGGCTTCGACCCGACCGCCGCCGCCGACGCCTTCGGCGCCGACGACGACGTGGACGCCGGTTTCGTGGAGACCGAGCAGTACTGAGGTGCCTCCCGGCTGGGGGCGCCCGGTTTCGAGGGCGCCCCGGGCCGGGGCTGAGGCTTTGTCCTCAATCGCCGGACGGGCTTGATTTTGGCTGATGTCCGGCAGCTATGACTTCCGTGAGGCGTCCGCTTCACGGGAACTGACACCGGTACCTGATACGGCCGGTGCAGCACACAAGGAGAATCACCATGCCGCGTCCCGCAAAGGGTGCCCGTCTGGGCGGCAGCGCCGCGCACGAGCGTCTGCTCCTCGCGAACCTCGCGAAGTCGCTGTTCGAGCACGGCCGCATCACGACGACCGAGGCCAAGGCCCGCCGCCTGCGTCCGGTCGCCGAGCGCCTCGTCACCAAGGCGAAGAAGGGCGACATCCACAACCGTCGCCTGGTGCTCCAGACGATCACGGACAAGAGCATCGTGCACACGCTCTTCACCGAGATCGCCCCCCGTTACGAGAACCGCCCCGGTGGTTACACGCGTATCACCAAGATCGGTAACCGTCGTGGCGACAACGCCCCGATGGCGGTCATCGAGCTGGTCGAGGCGCTGACCGTGGCCCAGCAGGCCACCGGTGAGGCCGAGGCCGCCACGAAGCGCGCGGTCAAGGAAGACGCCGCCAAGAAGGACGAGGCCCCCGCGGCCGAGTCCGACGAGGCCGTCGAGGACGCCAAGCCGGTCGAGAAGGCCGACGACGCGGAGTCCAAGGACGCCTGAGGCGTTCCGAGACCACGGGACGGGCTCGCATCACCCTTCGGGGCGGTGCGGGCCCGTTCTGCTGAGCAGGGGTGGATGAGGAGATACGGGTGAGTGACGACGCGGAGCCCGGTTTCGTACGGGTGCGGCTGGACCTGTCGTACGACGGCAAGGACTTCTCCGGCTGGGCGAAGCAGACCAGCCGGCGCACGGTGCAGGGCGAGATCGAGGACGCGCTGCGGACCGTGACCCGGTCCCCGGTGACGTACGACCTGACGGTGGCGGGCCGCACGGACGCCGGGGTGCACGCGCGGGGCCAGGTGGCGCATGTGGACCTGCCTCGGGCGGTGTGGGCCGAGCATGAGGAGAAGCTGCTGCGGCGGCTGGCGGGCAGGCTGCCGCTGGACGTACGGATCTGGCGGGCGGCCCCCGCCCCGGCCGGGTTCAACGCCCGCTTCTCCGCGCTCTGGAGGCGTTACGCCTACCGGGTGGGCGACCGGCCCGGCGGGGTGGACCCGCTGACGCGCGGTCATGTGCTGTGGCACGACCGGCCGTTGGACGTGGACGCGATGAACGAGGCGGCCGCGCTGATGGTGGGTGAGCACGACTTCGCCGCGTACTGCAAGAAGCGCGAGGGCGCGACCACCATCCGTACGCTCCAGAAGCTGAGTTGGGTACGGGAGGAGTCCTCGGGCGTCCTCACCGCGACCGTGCAGGCCGACGCCTTCTGCCACAACATGGTGCGGGCGCTGATCGGGGCCGCCCTGTTCGTCGGTGACGGCCGCCGCCCGGCCGCCTGGCCCGCCGAGGTGCTGGCCGCGAAGGTGCGCGACCCCGCCGTGCACGTGGTGCGGCCGCATGGGCTGACGCTGGAGGAAGTGGCGTACCCGGCCGACGAGTTGCTCGCCGCGCGCGCCGAAGAGGCCCGTAACGTCAGGACGTTGCCGGGGGCCACGGGGTGCTGCTGAGGCCCCGGGTGCTCAACGGCTGCGGACGCACTCGGCCTTGAAGTGGCGGGCAAAGGCGATGACGCCCCACAGGATCAGGACGTTGACCAGTGCCCCCGCGCCGTCGAGCAGGGGGTTGAGGAGGCTGAACCCGGCCTCCTCGGTGACCGCGTCGTCGCCGGTCAGCAGGGCCAGGGGGTAGAGCACGGTGACCAGCAGAATGACGCCGCCGGGGTAGGCGGCGAGGGTCATCACTGTCTGGCCGGTCTCCGGACGGCCGGCGATCTCGTGGACGAGGGCGGCGAGCGTGACCAGGCCGAGGTAGCCGGCGGCGAGGAGGCGGGCCGTGCCACGGGGGCTGGGGGTGCTCATCAGGGCCGTCCTTCGCGCGGTGGTCCGGGGCCGCGGAGGGCGTGGGCACCCCGGGGCGGGGGAGGATGGGCCCTCTCCCGCCCCTTATTGAACACGTTCAGTTTTACGTGACGCGCGCGGCCCCCCCGTACAGGCGTCGCGCGCTTCGCTGCCCGCCGGGCTCTACCGGGCGGGGTCCGCCGCTGCCTGCGACGCCTGGACCTGGCCGCGGTGGCGGATCTGGCGGAAGGTGAAGTTCGTCAGGTCGTCGCCGACCGCGTACACGTTCTTGTCCCCGGTGGTGACGCGTGTGCCGTTGATGAAGCCGCCGACCGTGAAGTAGGCGTAACGGCCGTAGGAGTTGGTCGTGCGCCGGCAGACCGTACCGGCACGGCAGAAGGTGGGCACGCCCTCGCCGGAGAGGGAGGCGATGCCGCCCGAAGCCTGGTCGACCGTCTTGCGCGCGCGGTCCTCGGTGTCGAAGACCGCTATGCCCACGGTGACGGCGACCCCGTCCTTGCGGTAGGTCGCGCGGATGAGCTGCTTGCAGCCGTTGCCGGTGAGGACCGCGCCCAGGGCGCCCTGCGTGCCGCTCGCGCAGTTCGTCGTGCTGGTGGCGGCGCCCTTGAGGTGGACGCGGTCGCCCATGGCGAGCTTCTTGCCGGGGAAGAAGCCGTCGACGGTGACCGGTGCCTTGTCCTTGTCGGCGCTCGATATGTACTCCTTCGGGTCCGGCGGGGGCGGCGGCGCCACCGGGGAGAAGGAGGGCGCGGGCGCGGAGGTGTCCTCGGGGAGGTCGACCGGCGCGGGCAGCTTGCTCGCGCTGCCGCTCGGGTCGCCCTTGCCGCCGCCGTTCGTGGTCACCACGGCCGTCGCCACGATCGCGCCGACCAGGCCGGTGGCCAGCACCCCGCCGCCGATCATCAGCCACCGCCTGCGACGGGCGCGCGCCGCAGACTCGTCGGCGAGCGCGGCCCAGTCCGGAGTCCCTCTGTTCTCTGGCCCCCAGGAGGGCCCCCCTTGCCATGAACTCATGCGCGAATCCTAGGGCCTGTCGTCAAACTGGCGTCGTCGGCCGAAGGGTGGCAGACGGCAGTCTGACCGCAGGCCCCAGGGCTTTGGAAAACCGATTGGGCCAGGGCTTCGCGGGCCGTGACAATGCTGTGTATGGGACATCTTGAAGCGGGCCACCTGGAGTACTACCTACCGGACGGGCGGGTGCTGCTGGGCGACGCCTCGTTCCGGGTGGCCGACGGAGCCGTCGTCGCCCTCGTCGGGGCCAACGGGGCGGGCAAGACGACCCTGCTGCGCCTCCTCGCCGGGGAGCTCCAGCCGCACGGCGGCACGGTCTCGGTGAGCGGCGGGCTCGGGGTGATGCCGCAGTTCGTGGGCTCGGTGCGGGACGAGCGGACCGTACGGGATCTGCTGGTGTCCGTCTCCCAGCCGCGCATCCGGGACGCGGCGAAGGCGGTCGACGCGGCCGAGGAGAAGATCCTCACCGTCGACGACGAGGCCGCGCAGATGGCGTACGCGCAGGCGCTCAGCGACTGGGCCGAGGCGCGCGGGTACGAGGCCGAGACGGTCTGGGACATGTGCACCATGGCCGCGCTCGGCGTCCCGTACGAGAAGGCGCAGTGGCGCGAGGTGCGCACGCTCAGCGGCGGCGAGCAGAAGCGGCTGGTCCTGGAGGCGCTGCTGCGCGGCCCCGACGAGGTGCTGCTCCTGGACGAGCCGGACAACTACCTGGACGTGCCGGGAAAGCGGTGGCTGGAGGAGAAGCTCAAGGAGACCCGTAAGACGGTCCTCTTCGTCTCCCACGACCGGGAGCTGCTGTCCCGGGCCGCCGAGAAGATCGTCAGCGTCGAGCCGAGCGCGGCGGGCAGCGACGTATGGGTGCACGGCGGCGGCTTCGCCACGTACCACGACGCGCGCAAGGAGCGGTTCGCGCGGTTCGAGGAGCTGCTGCGGCGCTGGCAGGAGGAGCACGCCCGGCTGAAGGCGCTCGTCCTGCGGATGCGGCAGCAGGCGGCGAACAGCCCCGACATGGCCAACCGCTACCACGCGATGCAGACGCGCTTCAAGAAGTTCGAGGAGGCGGGCCCGCCGCCGGAGCCGCCGCGCGAGCAGGACATCCGGATGCGGCTGCGCGGCGGGCGGACCGGGGTGCGGGCGATCACCTGCAAGGGCCTGGAGCTGACCGGCCTGATGAAGCCCTTCGACCTGGAGATCTACTACGGGGAGCGGGTCGCCGTCCTCGGTTCCAACGGGTCGGGCAAGTCGCACTTCCTGCGGCTGCTGGCGGGGGAGCCGGTGGCGCACACGGGGGAGTGGAAGCTCGGGGCGCGGGTGGTGCCGGGGCGCTTCGCCCAGACGCACGCGCATCCGGAGCTGCTCGGCAAGACCCTGGTGGAGATCCTCTGGTCCGAGCACGCCAAGGACCGGGGCGGGGCCATGGGGGTGCTGCGGCGGTACGAGCTGGAGCGGCAGGGGGACCAGGCGTTCGAGCGGCTGTCCGGCGGGCAGCAGGCGCGGTTCCAGATCCTGCTGCTGGAGCTGGCGGGCACGACGGCGCTGCTGCTGGACGAGCCGACCGACAACCTGGACCTGGAGTCGGCGGAGGCGTTGCAGGACGGGCTGGAGGTGTACGACGGCACGGTGATGGCCGTCACGCACGACCGGTGGTTCGCGAAGTCCTTCGACCGGTATCTGGTGTTCGGGTCGGACGGGGTGGTCCGGGAGACGACGGAGCCGGTGTGGGATGAGCGGAGGGTTCAGCGGGCTCGGTGACCTTGGCGGTCGGCGGTCGGCGGTCGGCGGTCGGCGGTCGGCGGTGGTGGTCCGGTGGGTGGTGGCCTGGCGGGTGGTGGGGGTGCGGGGTGCCGTGCGGCGCCGTTGCGGGGGCGCTGCCCCCGGGCCCCCGCGCCTCAAGCGCCGGCGGGGCTGGGGGGTGCGGCGGGGCTGGGAAGGTGGCCCCCCGGGTGTTGGCGGGGCTGGATCTGGTTGTTTTGACCCGTCCGGGGCGGGGCGGGTAGTGTCGAGGTTTGTTATGCGTATCGGCTTCGTCGTTTTCGTACGAGAAGCCCCTGCGTAGGTTCTCTGGAGCAGTTACCAGTGGCTCGCATACGGGCATCGTCCCCGGCAGTGTGAGCCCCAGCTGCATGATCGCTTCAGGGGTGCCATGTGTTGTCTGGACCTCATCCACTAAGAAGCGAAGGCTACGAAGTGCGTACGTACAGCCCCAAGCCCGGCGATGTCACTCGCCAGTGGCACATCATCGACGCCGAGGACATCGTTCTCGGCCGTCTGGCCACCACGGCTGCGAACCTCCTCCGAGGCAAGCACAAGGCGATCTACGCCCCCCACATGGACATGGGCGACTTCGTCATCATCATCAACGCCGAGAAGGTTCACCTTTCCGGCAACAAGAAGACCCAGAAGATGGCGTACCGCCACTCGGGCTTCCCGGGCGGTCTCCGTTCGGTGCGCTACGACGAGCTGCTCTCGAAGAACCCCGAGAAGGCCGTCGAGAAGGCCATCAAGGGCATGATCCCCAAGAACACCCTGGGCCGTCAGATGCTCTCGAAGCTCAAGGTCTACGCGGGCGACCAGCACCCGCACGCTGCTCAGCAGCCGGTCCCGTTCGAGATCACCCAGGTCGCGCAGTAGTTCCGGCCACCCCCTAAGACATACAGAAAGATCTGAGGAGAATCGTGGCCGAGACCACTGTTGAGACGACCGCCGACGACACGGCGGGCACCGAGGGCGAAGAGACCTTCGCCGAGGTGACCACCTTCGAGTCGGAGGTCCCCGTCGAGGGTGAGTACACCTCCGAGTCGCTCGCGGGCCGCTTCGGCGACCCGCAGCCCGCGGCCGGCCTCGGCCGGCGCAAGAACGCCATCGCCCGCGTCCGGATCGTTCCGGGCACCGGCAAGTGGAAGATCAACGGTCGCACCCTTGAGGACTACTTCCCCAACAAGGTGCACCAGCAGGAAGTCAACGAGCCCTTCAAGGTGCTCGAGCTCGACGGCCGCTACGACGTGGTCGCCCGTATCTCGGGTGGCGGCGTCTCCGGTCAGGCCGGCGCCCTGCGCCTCGGCGTGGCCCGCGCGCTGAACGAGGCGGACGTGGACAACAACCGCGCCACGCTGAAGAAGGCCGGCTTCCTCTCCCGCGACGACCGTGCGGTCGAGCGCAAGAAGGCCGGTCTGAAGAAGGCCCGTAAGGCCCCGCAGTACAGCAAGCGCTAAATCGCCTGCTCGTCCGCATTACACGAACGCCCCGGCGGCACACTCCGTGCTGCTGGGGCGTTCGTTTATCGGGCCCCGCAGGCGTATAACGGCATGAGACGTTCATCGGCCCGCACGGGACGCACGGGTCGACGGTCGGCGTTGCTGCCGCACCCCTCAGTCGTTTCGCTATTTTCGTAGTTGTGGTTGTTTAGTTTCGCTTTGATTTGGTTTTTTGTGGTTTCGGAGCACCTCGGAGGACACCAGTGGGACGACTCTTCGGCACGGACGGAGTGCGCGGTGTCGCCAACGCGGATCTGACGGCTGAGCTGGCGCTCGGGCTCTCGGTCGCGGCGGCGCACGTACTCGCCGAGGCGGGCACCTTCGAGGGCCATCGCCCGACCGCCCTGGTCGGCCGCGACCCCCGGGCGTCCGGAGAGTTCCTGGAGGCCGCCGTCGTGGCCGGTCTGGCCAGCGCGGGCGTGAACGTCCTGCGGGTCGGCGTGCTGCCGACGCCCGCGGTGGCGTACCTCACCGGCGCGCTCGGCGCGGACATCGGCGTGATGCTCTCCGCCAGCCACAACGCCATGCCGGACAACGGCATCAAGTTCTTCGCGCGCGGCGGCCACAAGCTCGCCGACGAGCTGGAGGACCGGATCGAGACGGTCTACGAGCAGCACCGCAGCGGCGAGCCCTGGAGCCGGCCGACCGGCGCGGGCGTCGGGCGGGTCACCGACTACACGGAGGGCTTCGACCGGTACGTCGCCCACCTCATCGGCGTCCTCCCCAACCGGCTCGACGGGCTGAAGGTCGTCCTGGACGAGGCGCACGGCGCGGCCGCCCGGGTCTCGCCCGAGGCGTTCGCGCGGGCGGGCGCCGAGGTGGTCACCATCGGGGCCGACCCGGACGGCCTGAACATCAACGACGGCTGCGGCTCCACCCACCTGGAGCTGCTGCGCGCCGCCGTCGTCGAGCACGGCGCGGACCTCGGCATCGCCCACGACGGCGACGCCGACCGCTGCCTCGCCGTGGACGCGGCGGGCGAGGAGGTCGACGGCGACCAGATCCTCGCCGTACTGGCCCTCGCCATGAAGGAGGCCGGGCAGCTGCGCAAGGACACCGTCGTCGGCACGGTGATGTCGAACCTCGGCTTCAAGATCGCCATGGAGCGCGAGGGCATTCAGCTCGTCCAGACGGCGGTCGGCGACCGTTACGTCCTGGAGTCGATGAAGGCCGAGGGTTTCGCGCTCGGCGGCGAGCAGTCCGGCCACGTCATCGTCCTGGACCACGCCACGACCGGCGACGGCACGCTGACCGGTCTGATGCTGGCGGCCCGGGTCGCCGCCACCGGCCGGGGCCTCGCGGAGCTGGCCGGGGTGATGCGGCGGCTGCCGCAGGTCCTCATCAACGTCCGCGATGTCGACAAGTCCCGGGTCGACACCTCCTCCGAGCTGGCCACCGCCGTGTCCGAGGCGGAGCGCGAACTCGGCTCGACCGGTCGCGTACTGCTGCGCCAGTCGGGTACGGAGCCGCTGGTACGGGTCATGGTCGAGGCCGCCGACATCGAGCAGGCGCGAGCGGTCGCGGGCCGGCTGGCCGATGTGGTGAAGTCCGCGCTGGGCTGAGCCGCGGAGCCGTACGCGTAGGGGAGTGCCTGAGCCGTATGTGGATGAGGGCGCCTGAGCCGTACGCGTACGGGAGT
Organism: Streptomyces sp. cmx-18-6; assembly: GCF_046548915.1. NCBI lineage: Bacteria > Bacillati > Actinomycetota > Actinomycetes > Kitasatosporales > Streptomycetaceae > Streptomyces > Streptomyces sp. cmx-18-6. The sequence goes on from NZ_JAEBEP010000007.1 coordinate 107,976, forward strand.
GTCTGAGTCGTACGCGTACGAGGGTGCCTGACGCGTACGCGGACGAGGGCACCCGAGCCGTACGCGTACGGCGTGCTCCCAGGTCATCGGCGATGACCTGGGAGCGCTTCGGTTTCCGGGCCGGTACGGCCTGTCTCCGGTCGGGCCAGGTCCTCCCCCCGGGCGTCGTCCGGTGCGGGCCTGCCGGTCAGGGCCGGTGTCCGCGGACGAACACCGCGACCCCCTCGGCGATCCAGGCGGCGCGCTCGTCCGCGCCGACGGCCGAAGCCGGCGGGCCGGGGGTGGCCGAGGCGAGGCGGGAGAAGTGGACCGCGGCGCGGTCGGCGTCGGGAATGAGCAGCAGCCCCGTATCGGCCCACCGGCGAAAGACGGCGGCCAGCTCCGCACGGACCCGTCCCGGGCCGGCCTGCCACCACTGGGTGATGACCTCGGTGCCGAGATGGGCGGCCTCGGCCTGGACCTGACCGATCAGCGCCCGGTGCGCCGCCGAGTGCGCCATGCCGGCCAGCCAGTCTCCCGAGTCGTCGAGCCAGTCGGTGGCGAACGCACGCAGGAGGGGCTCGACTTCTCCCGCGTTCGCAGCGGTTGAGAGGTGACGTCCGATCAGGGCGATCTCCGCCTCGGCGACTTGCGTGGCGGAGTCGACGATCACGGTGGTGAACAGCGCGCGCTTGTCCGCGAAGTGCTTGTAGATCGTGCGCGTAGAGGTTTCCGAGGCCGTGGCGATGGCGTCGATGCTGGCGCGCGCGTATCCGTCGCGGGCGAAGACCTCACGGCCGCCGGTCATGATCGCCTCGTGCTTGGCCGGTCGCAGTCGCCGGGCCGGCCCACCGCCCCCGGCCGACCGCCCGGGCGTCTCTGCCTCTGGGCTCACGATGACTCCTTACCTCTCGAACGAATGTGTTGCACTCTCGACGATAACAGGTAAAGTCTGCGTTGTACTTTACATCTCGCACGAGGAGAACGTCATGACGCGTCTCGCGATCGTCACCGGCAGTACCCGCACCCACCGCAGGGCCGAGGCCGTGGCCGACTGGGTCCTGACCAGCGCCCGGAAGGCCGCCCCGGAGGGAGTGGAGGTCGAGCTGGTCGACCTGGCCGACTTCGCGCTGCCGGTCCTCGACGAACCGGCCCCGGCCGCCTGGGGCATCTACGCCCACGAGCACACCAAGCGCTGGTCGCAGGCGATCGCCGGCTTCGACGGCTACGTATTCGTGACGCCGGAGTACAACCACGGCGTCCCCGGCCCGTTGAAGAACGCCATCGACTACCTGTACTCCGAGTGGAATCACAAGGCGGTCGGGTTCGTCAGCTACGGGGTCAACGGGGGTGTGCGCGCCGTCGAGCAGCTCCGCCAGATCGCCGCCGAGCTCAAGCTCGCCGATGTGGCCGCCCAGGTGGCCCTGAACAGCTTCACCGACTTCGACTACACCGACATCGACATGACCGACCCCACGGTCACCGGAGTCTTCGCACCGGACGAGCGCCACCTCGACGACCTGGCGGCGCTGCTGGACCAGGTCACGGTATGGAGCCGCGCGCTGGCTCCGGTCCGCGCCCGGGCGGCCGAAGAACTGACGGCGGCCCAGGGCTGACGACGGCCGGAGAACTGACGCCACCACGAGAGGGGCTGACTCCCATGCACGTGACACCGGGCGATCCTCGGAGCCGAGGCACGGGCGATCCCGGTCCGGCGGGCAGACCCTCCCCGTCGACGCGGGGCACCCTGCTGGTGATCCTCGCCGGGTTCCTCGCGCTGCCGATGTCCATGTCCGGTGCCGGTGTGGCCGTTCCGCGCATCGGCGCCGACCTGGGCGCCGGCGGCGCGGCCGCCCAGTGGGTGGTCACCGGGTACTTCCTGACCGCCTCGGCGCTCATGCTCGTGGCGGGGTCCCTGGCCGACGTGCTCGGGCGACGCCGCGTCTACCGTATCGGCGCACTCGTGTACGCCGCGGGCAGCCTCGCCGCGGCCCTCGCGCCGACCGTCGAGGTCCTGCTGGCGGCCCGGGTGCTCACCGGCCTCGGCGCGGCCGGAGTCATGGCCTCCGGTGGAGCGCTCGTGGCCGCGACCTTCACCGGACCCGCCCGCACCCGGGCCTTCGCCGCCATGGGAGCCACCGCGGGCCTCGGCCTGGCGCTGGGGCCATCGGCGGCGGGCTGGATGGTCGACGCCCTCGGGTGGCGGACGGGCTTCGGGATCTTCACCGTCGCCGGACTGGTCCTGTTGACCGGCACCCTCACGATGCGCGAGTCCCGCGCCACCACCCGGCCGCGCGTCGACGTCGCCGGGGCCTCGCTGCTGGCGGTGGGCCTGGCCGGTCTCATGCTCGCCGTCTCCCAGGGGCCCTCCCGGGGCTGGACCGATCCACTCGTGCTGGCTGCCGGGGGCGCGGGTGTCGTGGGACTGGTCGCACTGGTCCCGGTGGAGCACCGTGCGGTCAACCCGGTCCTGGACCTCGCGCTGCTGCGGCATCGCAGGTTCATGGGGTGGCTGCTGGCCGCGACCGCCACGGCCTTCGGCTACGGCGGGGTGCTCGCCTTCCTGCCCAGCTATCTGCAATCGCCGGTCGGCCACACCGCGAGCACCACCGGATTGATCATGCTGCTGCCCACCGTGCCCATGATGCTTCTGCCCACCCTCGCCGCCCGGCTGGTCAACCGCGGCGTCGGCCCCGCCGTCCTCATCGCCACGGCCCTGCTGGTGCTCTCCGCCGGCAACGGATGGCTGAGCGTGCTCCATCCCGACGTCGGCATCGCGACGCTCGTCGGGCCGCTGCTGACCGTCGGCATCGGCGTGGGCCTGGCCGCGGGCGTCATCGACGCCCAGGCCATGAACCAGGTCGACACCGACCGGGCGGGCATGGCCGCCGGCATGCTCAACACCGTCCGCAGCGGAGCCAATGCCCTCGTCCTCGCCCTCTTCGGCGCGGCCCTGATCGGCCTGCTCACCCTCTCCCTCGGTGAGCCGGACCTGGCCGGGCGCGTGGCCACCGGAAACATCCCCACGACCGGCGCGGACACGCTCGCCGGCCACCTCGCCGGCCACCTCACCGATGCCTGGCGCGTCGCCCTGCTCGGGCTGGCCGCTCTGGGCGCGCTCGCAGCCGTTGCCGCCGGTCTGCTCGTACGGACCACCGGTTGCCGCACCGGTCCGGCGGGTACGCGCCGCCCCCGCCCGGCACGTGCCGTACCCGCCCGTCCCGGCTCTCGCCCCGGGGCTCGTCCCGCTGACGGATGACTCGCGCGGATGACTCGCACGGATGACTCACACACTCGCGCAGACGACCCGCACGGACGACCCGCGCAGACGACCCGCACGGACGACCCGCGCAGACGACTCGCACGGACGACCCGCGCGGACGGATACGGCCGTGCGGGGGCGGTCACACCCCCACCGATGCCCCCGGCGTGCTCGCCGGGGGCTTTCGGGCGTGCCGGAACTTCCACAGGGCCTTCTGGACCAGCAGCGTCAGCGTGCCGGCGAGGACGATCCCGCCGAGGTTGGCGAGCAGCTGCTGTCCGGAGCCGATGGTCTGCTGGTAGTCGCGGTAGCTGAACGCGACGGCCGCGTTGGCGGCGGCCGGGACCGTGGTCACGGAGATCGCCACCCCGATCAGGGCCCCGGACTTGGCCGAGGTGAGGGAGAGCGTCCCGGCGACGCCCGCCAGGAACGCCACGACGAACGACATCCAGTCCGGCTGCCAGATGAACCCGGTGATCGGCCGCTCCGCCTCGATCATCGACCGCTGGAAGAGCCCGAGGGCGTCCATCAGCCAGGCGAACCCCGCCGTGATGACCATCGCCAGCACGAAGCCGCCGATCAGCGCCCACAGCGAGCGCGCCACCAGCCGGGGCGCGCGCTGCACGAAGGCCGTGGAGATCCCGGCGAGCGGGCCGAACTCCGGACCGAGCGCCATCGCGCCCACGATCAGCACCGCGTTGTCGAGCATCACCCCGCAGGCGGCGAGCATGGTGGCGAGGGCGAGGAAGGAGACGTAGGTGATGGAGAACGTCGAGTCCTCGTGCGTGGTCTCCTTCAGCTCCTCCCACAGCACGGCGTCCGCGCCGTCGCCCGGGGCCTCGCGCTCGGCCGTGTCGGCGCGGGAGGAGAGCGTGAGGTCCAGGTGCTCGATGCTGATCGCCCCCGACCTGTCGATGCCGAGCCGCCGCAGCTCCTCGATCAGCTGGTCACCGGCCTCCCGCGCCACGTCGCACATCACCACGTCCCCGGCCGGGGAGCGGGCGGCGCCGGGCAGGACGACCAGGTGGGCGGTGCCGATGGTCGACTCCAGAAGGGCGACGACCTCGTCGGTGACGTCGGCGGGCACGATCAGACGCAGGTGCAGCACGCGGCCGGCCCTCCCGGGGCTGAGCGGTCAGAGCTTGCGCAGGGACAGCCTCTGGACCTTGTGGTCCGGTCCCTTGCGGAGGACCAGAGTGGCACGGCCGCGCGTCGGAGCCACGTTCTCCAGCAGATTCGGCTTGTTGATGGTCCGCCACATGGTGCGCGCGTAGTCCAGCGCCTCCTCCTCGGAGACCTGGGTGTACTTGCGGAAGTACGAGGACGGGTCCTGGAACGCCGTGTCGCGCAGCTTGCGGAAGCGGCTGAGGTACCAGGTCTCGATGTCCTCGGCGCGCGCGTCCACGTACACGCTGAAGTCGAAGTAGTCGGCGAGCCCGACCCGCGTACGGCCGTCCTTGCCGGGCAGCGCGGGCTGGAGGACGTTGAGCCCCTCGACGATCAGGATGTCGGGGCGGCGCACGGTGAGCCGCTCGCCGGGGACGATGTCGTAGATCAGGTGCGAGTAGACGGGGGCGGTCACCTCGTCCTTGCCCGCCTTGATGTCCGCGACGAACCGGGTCAGGGCGCGCCGGTCGTACGACTCCGGGAATCCCTTGCGGGACGTCAGCCCGCGCGCCCGGAGCTCCTTCATCGGCAGCAGGAACCCGTCCGTCGTCACCAGCTCGACGCGCGGGTGCTCGGGCCAGCGGGCCAGCAGCGCCTGGAGGATACGGGCGCTGGTGGACTTCCCGACCGCGACACTGCCCGCGACCCCTATGACGAACGGGGTGCCGCGCTGTTCCCCGTGCCCGTTCCCGGCGTCCCCGAGGAAGGTGTTCAGCGCGCCGCGCAGGCTCGAGGTGGCCTGGACGTACAGGTTGAGCAGCCGGGAGAGCGGCAGATAGACGTCCCGCACCTCGTCGAGGTCGATCACGTCCCCGAGCCCGCGCAGCCGCTCCACCTCCTCGGCGGTCAGCGGCAACGGGGTCTTGTCCCGCAGGGCGCTCCACTCGTCGCGTGAGAGGTCGACGTAAGGGGTCGCCGCAGGCTCGGTGCGACGCTGGGGGCTCCGTGCGGGCGAGGTGATCACCCGTTCATTGTTGCGGGAGTTTTAACGGAGTGGGGGGTGGGGTCGGTCACGTGGGCGAACGGGGCCCGCCCGGCGGGGCGAGGCGGGCGGAGCGTTCGGGTGCGGGGCGGGACCGCGCTTGTAACATCGCGGGCCGTTCAGGCGTGTCTTTGACATGAAGCGGTGGAGAGCACCAACACACGAACCGGGCACCGGCCGGCACGGCCACGACCCGGGCCCCCGGAGGGGGCATCACGGGAATCCGGAACGGGGGAGAACGGATGACGACGGAAGCTGACTTCGACGCCTTCTACACCGCGACGGCCAGACGCCTGGTCGCCACGGTGTACGCGATGACCGGCGACCTGGCGGAGGCCGAGGACGCGGTCCAGGAGGCGTACGCACGTGCCTGGCAGCGCTGGGACCGGCTGACCCGCGAGGGCAACCCGCTCCCGTGGGTGCGGACCGTCGCGTCCCGGCTGGCGGTGAGCGCCTGGCGCCGCACCCGCAACCGGCTCCGCGCCCAACTGCGCCACGGGCCCTCCCCGGACGACCCGGGCCCGTCCGGACGCTCGGGCGACCGGGCCGCACTGGTGGCGGCCCTGCGCGAGCTGAGCCCGGACCAGCGGCAGGCCGTGGTGCTGCACCACCTGCTCGACCTGCCGGTGGAGGAGGTGGCCCGCGAGACGGGCTGCACCAGTGGCGCGGTACGGACCCGGCTCAGCCGCGCCCGGAAGCTGCTGGGCGAGCGGCTCGCGCACATAGACACGTACGACGAGGAGATGGTCCGGTATGGCTGACATCGAGGAACTGCTCACCGACGCCCCCGTGCGGCTCGCCCCGGCCGCGGCGATCCGCGCACGCGGCGAGCGCCGCGGGGCCCGCCGGCGGACGACCGTGGCCGCGGTGGCGGTCGTGGCAGTCGGGGCGCTCGGCTTCGGCGTGTGGACGGACCAGGTCCCGCTGCAGGAGAAGGGGACGGGCCGTACGGACGTGGCCACCCAGAGCCCGAGCCCGCGGGTGGACCGTACGGAGGCGGCCCCCCAGGGCCCGAACCCGTACCTCTCCGGCGGCGTGGTGCAGATCCTGGAGCCCTCGGAGCTGCCCGGGTACGAGGCCCTGCGCTGGAGGAGCGTCGACTCGACGACGGACGAGCTGGATGAGGACGCCCTGCACCAGGTGGGGCTGGACGGTGCGTGCGAGGGGTGGTTCGACGGCGCCGAAGATCCCGAGCAGCTGTTCACCCGCGTGTACACGGGCAAGGACGGCGCACGCGCCCGGCACCGCATCGCTGAGTACACAACCCGGGCCGCGGCCGTCAAGGCCATGGGCGAACTGGACGCGACGATCGTCAACTGCGGGGTGAAGAGGGCCAAGGGGAAGGCGGACGGTGCGTACGCCGGGGTGTCCCGGCACACGTCGGCCCGGTTGGCCGTCACCGTGGAGTCCTGGGGGGCGTGGGTCTCGGTGACGGAGACGCAGCAGCGGCCGGTGAAGACGGTGGACTGACCCGTGGGGCCGGGGCCGGCGGCCGGAGGGTTCAGGGGCAGTGGTCCCTGAACCCGCCCCGGCCGCCTGACGGGTCAACGGGTCGACTGGTCAACGAGTTTACGATCATGGGAGCGACGCCCGGCTCAAGGCGGCGGGCATCGGGCATCGGGCGGAAGGACACCATGGCGGACACGCAAATCCCGGACACGGCGGACCCGGCTCACGCGGACATCCCCGACACCGGATCCAACGGCACGGTCATCCTGCTCAACGGCACCTCCAGTTCCGGCAAGAGCAGCATCGCGGGCGAACTCCTCGACCTCCTGGACGGCACCTGGTTCCACATGCCGGTGGACGCCTTCCACGCGATGCGCTGCAAGGGCGAGATAGCCGAAGAGGACCTCCAGGCCGAGATCGACCGCACCGCCAAGGGCTTCCACCGCGCCGTCGCGGGCATGGCCGCCGCCGGAAACAACCTCGTCGTCGACTACCCGCTCAGTCGACGGTGGCGGCTGCTCGACCTCCTCGACCAACTGGTCCCCGAGGACACCGTCCTGGTCGGGGTGCGTTGTCCGCTCCCGGAGCTGGAGCGCCGTGAGATCGAGCGCGGGGACCGTCAGCGCGGCCTGGCCGCCCTGCAGTACGACCACGTGCACTCCCACGGGCTGCACGATGTCGACGTGGACACGAGTACCGACAGCCCGAGGGAGTGCGCCCTGCGGATACGCGAGACGCTGCCGCACCTGCCGCGCCCCACCGCCTTCGAGACGCTCCGGCGACGACTGCGGTAGGGCCTGTCTGATGGACCGGCGCGGAGGAAGACTTCTGGACCGGCGCGGAAGAAAACTTCGGGCGGCGTGTCGATCGGGCCCGGTCCCGTTCGTCGTCATCGTGTAAGGCGTCCCGCACGGCGGGCACGACAGGACACGACACGACCGGACACACGGCGACAGGAGTCGGACCATGAAGTACATGCTGCTGATCCACAGCGGGGCCGTCGACGAGCAGGGCGGTGCGCCCCAGTGCACCGTCGAGGACTGGATGGCCTACGACAAGGACGTGCGCGACGCCGGGATCCTCGTCTCCGGGGAGTCGCTGGCCGATCTGGTGACCGCCACCACCGTGCGGGTCTCGCCGGCCGGGGAGCGGACCGTGACGGACGGGCCGTTCGCGGAGACGCGGGAGCTGTTGGGCGGGTTCCTGGTCATCGACGTGCCGGATCTCGACACCGCCCTCGACTGGGCCGCCCGCTGTCCGGGCGCGCGGGACGGCGGCTCGGTCGTCGTCCGGCCCGTCGCGGACTTCGGGGGCTGAGACCGGTGGCGGGGGAGGGGCCGGAGGAGGGCCAGGCCGCCGTCGAGGCCGTCGAGGCCGTGTTCCGGGAGGAGCGCGGGTTGTTGCTGGCCTCCCTCGTACGCCGGTTCGGGGATCTCGACCTGGCCGAGGAGGTGACGTCCGAGGCGATCGAGGCGGCCCTCCTGCACTGGCCCGCCGAGGGCGTTCCCGCCCGGCCCGGGGCCTGGCTGCTGACGACCGCGCGGCGCAAGGCCGTGGACCGGCTGCGGCGGGACCAGGCGTACGCGGCCCGGCTCGCGGTCCTTCAGGCCGACGCGGAACGGGCCGAGGCGGCACCGGCCGCGGAGGCGTCCGGCGGGGGTGAACTGCCCGACGATCGGTTGCGGTTGTTCTTCACCTGCGCCCATCCCGCCCTCGCCGCCGAGGACCGTACGGCGCTGACTCTGCGCTGCCTCGCCGGGCTCACCACCCCCGAGGTGGCGCGGGCCTTCCTCGTGCCGACCGCGACGATGGCCCAGCGCATCGTGCGGGCCAAGAGGAAGATCCGCGAGGCCCGGATCCCGTTCCGGGTGCCCGGCCCCGACGAGCTGCCCGAGCGGCTGCCCGGGGTGCTCCAGGTCCTCTACTCGGTCTTCACCGAGGGGTACGCGGCCAGCGCCGGCCCCCGTCTCCAGCGGCCGGCCCTGGCCGAGGAGGCGATCCGCCTGGCCCGGATCCTGCGCCGCCTGCTGCCCGCCGAGCGCGAGAGCGCCGGGCTCCTCGCCCTGCTGCTCCTCGTCCACGCCCGGCGCGGGGCGCGGACCGGTCCTGAGGGGGAGCCGGTGCTCCTGGAGGACCAGGACCGGGGGCTCTGGGACCGGGTGATGATCGAGGAGGGGCGCGGCCTGGTGGTCCGGGCGCTGACCGGCGGACCGGCCGGGCCCTACGGGGTGCAGGCCGCCATCGCCGCCCTGCACGACGAGGCGGCGGACGTGGAGGGGACGGACTGGGCGCAGATCGTGGCCCTGTACGACGTGCTCCTCACCCTGACGCCGTCCCCCGTGGTGGCGGTGAACCGCGCCGTGGCGGTGGCCATGCGCGACGGGCCCGGGGCGGGGCTCGCGCTGCTCGACGCGTTGGGCGGGGAGCCCCGGCTGCGGGCGTACCAGCCGTACGCGGTGGCGCGGGGGGATCTGCTGAGCCGGCTGGGGCGCGGCGGGGAGGCCGACGCGGCGTACCGGGAGGCGCTGGAGCTGGCGGGCAGCGAGCCGGAGCGGGCCGCGCTGCGCCGGAAGCTGGGGCGGGGGTAAGGGAAGCCGGGGCGCGGGGAGGGGAGCCGGCGGAACTGACGTACGTACGGGAAAGGGAAGCCGGGAGTGCGAGGCTCGGGGGCCGCGAGCGCGGAGGAGAGGCGCGGGGCCCGCGAGTGTGGAGAAGGGGCGCGGGGCCCGCGAGCGCAGAGGAGAGGCGCGAGGGCCGCGAGCGCGGAGAAGGGGCATCGGACCGGCCCGATGCCCCTCCTCAAACCGGCTCAGCGCTCGCCGTGCCTACCGCTTCACTTGACCTTGAACGTGGACACGCTCGGCAGGAACGTCTTGCCGCCGTCCTTCGCGACGACCAGAACCGCTATGCGCCACGTCCCGGGGGCCTTCACGGCCTGCGCGCGGGTGATCGTGCGCTTGTACTTGCAGTCGGATACCTTGGCGCTCTTCACCTTGCAGCCGGCCGCGTCCGCCTTGATCAGTTCCTTGATGGTCGGGCGCGGCTTCCGGCTGTCGGGGTAGGCGAGGACCCTCAGGCCCCGGATGCCCGAGTCGTCCGTCACGCGGGCGGTGAAGGTCAGCGAACCGGACTTGCTCGCGGTCGGGGCGATGTAGGCGTTGGAGGTCTTCGTCACCCTCGGGGCGGGGTTCGGAACCTTCGCGGCGTCGGCGGCGTAGGCGCCGGTTCCTCCCAGCAGAGCGACACCGGTGAGTGCTGAGACGACGACGGCACGCTTGGACATGGGAACTCCTCAGTGATGGGTCAAATCAACTGTTGGGTCGGTACGCCGTGACCATTCGAACGGGTGATCGTGGCGCTGTGTTCATGGTGGGACAGCAGGTACTCCTGTGACGTGAGTAGCAGTACTCATCCCCCTTGCTGAGTAGTGCTTCTGAGTACCTGTCAGTTTCGGCCATCGGCTCCCTGGCCGAAATCTTCACCTTGACCCGGTCATGACATAGCACGATCCTGTGCCCGTCGCACAGCTCCACCCCCCACCCCGACGGACTCAGGAGACTGCCAGCATGCGACTCGTCAACGCACGGACATCCCGGCCGAGAACCCGGCCGGCCAGGACGAGGCGGAACGCCGCCATCGCCATCCTGCTCGCCCTCGGCCTCGCCGCCCCGGCGACCGCCGTCGCCACCGCCGAGCCCTCCGCCCCGAACGCGGCCGTCGCCGCGGACGAGCGGACCCTCCAGTACGAGATCACCGGGCGCACCACCCCCGCCGCCCGCACCGAGATCGCCCGCACGGGCGTCTCGATCGACGAGGTGCACGACCACGGCATCGTGATCACCGCGGACGCCGCCCAGGCCAGGAAGCTCCGGGCCAAGGGCCATGTCCTGGAGGCGCTGCCCGCGCCCGACGCCCATGCCCACGGGGCGGACGGCGTGGCCGCCCTCGACTTCCCGCCGGCCGACTCCCGCTACCACAACTACGCCGAGATGACCGCGGCGATCGACGCCCGCATCGCCGCCAACCCCTCGATCATGAGCAAGCGCGTCATCGGCAAGACCTACCAGGGCCGGGACATCGTCGCGATCAAGGTCAGCGACAACGTGGGAACCGACGAGGCCGAGCCCGAGGTCCTGTTCACCGCCCACCAGCACGCCCGCGAGCACCTGACCGTCGAGATGTCGCTCTACCTGCTCCGCGAGCTCGCCGCCGGTTACGGGAGCGACTCCCGGATCACCCAGGCGGTCAACAGCCGCGAGCTGTGGATCGTGCCGGACATGAACCCGGACGGCGGCGAGTACGACATCGCCACCGGCTCGTACCGCAGCTGGCGCAAGAACCGCCAGCCCAACTCCGGCTCCACCGCCGTGGGCACCGACCTCAACCGCAACTGGGCCTACAAGTGGGGCTGCTGCGGCGGTTCCTCCTCCAGCACGTCCTCGGAGACGTACCGCGGCAGGGCCGCCGAGTCCGCACCCGAGACGAAGGTCGTGGCGGACTTCGTGCGCAGCCGGGTGGTCGGCGGGAAGCAGCAGATCACGGCGGCCATCGACTTCCACACGTACAGCGAGCTGGTGCTCTGGCCGTTCGGCTACACGTACAACGACACCGCCCCCGGCATGACGGCCGACGACCGCAACGCGTTCGCCGCGGTGGGCCGCAAGATGGCGGCGAGCAACGGGTACACCGCCGAGCAGTCCAGTGACCTCTACATCACGGACGGGTCCATCGACGACTGGCTGTGGGGCTCGCAGAGGATCTTCGGCTACACCTTCGAGATGTACCCGCGTTCGGCCTCGGGCGGCGGCTTCTACCCGCCCGACGAGGTCATCGAGCGCGAGACCTCCCGCAACCGTGACGCGGTGCTGCAACTGATCGAGAACGCGGACTGCATGTACCGGTCGATCGGCAAGGAGGCGCAGTACTGCTAGTGACGGGCGACCGGTGACGGCACGCCGAGCACCCACCCACCCACCCCCTGCGCGTGGGTGGGTGCTCGGCGTGGTCGATCCGCTGCTCCGACATGTTCGGCCGGCCTCCCGTCGCAGGTGGGCATCCGCGAGGGATCGTGTGTCGTCGGCCTTCCTGCCGCGAGGCGCTTCCGGCCTTATGGTGCCGCTATGTGCGGAATCGTGGGTTATGTCGGTCGGCAGTCGGCGCAGGACGTCGTCGTCGCAGGACTCAAGCGCCTCGAATACCGGGGCTACGACTCGGCGGGCGTCGCCGTTCTCGCGGACGGCGGGCTCGCCGCCGCGAAGAAGGCGGGCAAGCTCGTCAATCTGGAGAAGGAGCTCGGGGACCGGCCGCTGCCGGTCGGACGGACCGGGATCGGGCACACGCGGTGGGCGACGCACGGCGCGCCCACCGATGCGAACGCCCACCCCCACCTGGACAACGCGGGCCGGGTCGCCGTCGTGCACAACGGGATCATCGAGAACTTCGCGGCCCTGCGGCGCGAGCTGACCGGGCGCGGGCACGCCCTGGGGTCGGAGACGGACACCGAGGTCGTCGCGCATCTGCTGGCCGAGGCGTTCTCGGCGGGCGGGGACCTCGCGGACGCCATGCGGCAGGTGTGCCGGCGGCTGGAGGGGGCGTTCACCCTGGTCGCCGTGCACGCGGACCAGCCGGACGTGGTGGTCGGGGCCCGGCGCAACTCGCCGCTCGTGGTGGGGGTGGGGGACGACGAGTGGTTCCTCGCCTCCGACGTCGCCGCCTTCATCGCGCACACCCGCTCCGCCGTCGAGCTGGGCCAGGACCAGGTCGTCGAGCTGAGCCGCGAGGGCGTCACCGTCACCGGGTTCGACGGGGAGGCCGCCGAGGTGCGCGAGTACCACGTCGACTGGGACGCCTCCGCCGCCGAGAAGGGCGGCTACGCCTCCTTCATGCTCAAGGAGATCGCCGACCAGCCGCAGGCCGTCGCCGACACCCTCCTCGGCCGGATCGACGGCGAGGGCGCGCTCCGCCTCGACGAGGTGCGCCTCCAGGACGCCGAGCTCCGCGAGGTCGACAAGGTCGTCATCGTCGCCTGCGGGACCGCGTTCCACGCCGGGATGATCGCCAAGTACGCCATCGAGCACTGGACCCGGCTGCCCTGTGAGACCGAGCTCGCCAGCGAGTTCCGCTACCGCGACCCGATCCTGGACCAGCGCACCCTGGTCGTCGCCATCTCCCAGTCCGGCGAGACCATGGACACCCTGATGGCGCTCCGGCACGCCCGCGAGCAGGGCGCGAAGGTGCTGGCCATCTGCAACACGAACGGTTCGACGATCCCGCGCGAGTCCGACGCCGTCCTCTACACGCACGCCGGGCCCGAGGTCGCCGTCGCCTCCACCAAGGCGTTCCTCACCCAGCTCGTCGCCTGCTACCTCGTGGCCCTGTACCTCGGCCAGTTGCGGGGCACCAAGTGGGGCGACGAGATCCGTACGGTGGTGCGCCAGCTCTCCGCGATCTCCGGCGAGGTCGACCGCGTCCTGGCGACCATGGAGCCCGTCCGCGCACTGGCCCGCTCCCTCGCCCACCACGACACCGTGCTCTTCCTCGGGCGGCACGTCGGCTACCCGGTCGCCCTCGAAGGCGCGCTCAAGCTCAAGGAACTCGCCTATATGCACGCGGAGGGGTTCGCCGCCGGGGAGCTCAAGCACGGGCCGATCGCGCTCATCGAGGAAGGGCTCCCGGTCGTCGTCATCGTGCCGTCACCGCGCGGGCGTTCCGTGCTGCACGACAAGATCGTGTCGAACATCCAGGAGATCCGGGCCCGAGGCGCGCTCACCGTCGTCGTCGCCGAGGAGGGCGACGAGGCCGTCGTCCCGTACGCCGACCACCTCATCACCGTCCCCGCAACGCCTACGCTGCTTCAGCCGCTGGTCGCCACCGTGCCGCTCCAGGTGTTCGCCTGCGAGCTGGCGACGGCCCGCGGCAACGAAGTGGACCAGCCGCGCAACCTGGCGAAGTCCGTGACCGTGGAGTGAGTGGAGTGACCCGGGGAACGCCCGGGTCGACGAGGGTGGGTTCGTGATCATTGGGGTCGGGATCGATGTGGCCGAGATCGAGCGGTTCGGCGCGGCGCTGGAGCGTACGCCCCAGTTGGCCGAACGGCTCTTCGTGGCGAGTGAGCTGACGCTGCCCGGCGGCGAGCGGCGCGGGGTCGCCTCGCTCGCCGCCCGGTTCGCCGCGAAGGAGGCCCTGGCGAAGGCGCTCGGAGCGCCGGGCGGGCTGCTCTGGAGCGACGCGGAGGTCTGGGTCGAGGAGAGCGGACAGCCCCGGCTGAGGGTGCGCGGCACGGTCGCCGCCCGGGCGGCGGAACTGGGCGTGCGCGGCTGGCACGTCTCGCTCAGCCATGACGCCGGGGTGGCTTCGGCCGTGGTGATCGCGGAGGGGTGAGCCGCCCAGGCCATCGGCGCTGGTACGGGGGTGGGTTCGGCCGCGCTGATCGCGGAAAGGGCGAGCCGCCCGGGCCTGGTGGTGATCGCGGCGGGGTGACGGCCGGGGGCGTCTGGGTGCGGATGCGGGGGTGGCGTTCGCCCCCGTGATCGCGGAGGGTTGAACCCATGCGACTGATCGCGGAGGGTTGAACCCATGCGACGTGCCTACAGCGTGGAGACCGTACGGGCCGCGGAGGCCGCCCTCCAGAAGCGGCTGCCGGAGGGCGCCCTGATGCGGCGCGCCGCCGCCGGCCTCGCCGTGGCCTGCGGCGATCTGCTGCGGCGCAACGGCCGGGTGTACGGGTCCCGGGTCCTGCTCCTGGTCGGCAGCGGCGACAACGGCGGCGACGCCCTGTACGCCGGCGCACGCCTGGCCCGCCGGGGCGCGGGCGTACGGGCCCTCCTCATCTCGCCGGACCGGGCCCACGAGGGCGGGCTCGCCGCGTTCCTGGCCGCCGGGGGACAGGTGGCCGAAGGACCCGAGGGGCTCGGCGCGCTCGACCTCGTCGTCGACGGCATCACCGGCATCGGCGGGCGCGGCGGGCTGCGCGAGGACGCCACCGCGCTGGTGCGGGCGGTGACCCGGGACCGTACCCCCGTCATCGCCGTCGACCTGCCCAGCGGGGTCGAGGCCGACAGCGGGGAGGTGCACGGCGAGGCGGTCCGGGCGGACGCGACGGTCACCTTCGGCACGTACAAGCCGGGCCTCCTGATCGACCCGGCCGCCGAACACGCGGGCGCCCTGCGGCTGGTGGACATCGGCCTCGGCCCGGAGCTGCCGGAGCCGCCGGACCTGGAGGCGCTCCAGTACGCGGACGTGGCGGCGCTGCTGCCGGTGCCGGGGGCGGCGAGCGACAAGTACCGGCGCGGGGTCGTCGGCGTCGTCGCCGGGTCCGACCGCTACCCGGGCGCGGCGGTCCTCGCGGTCGCGGGCGCGCTGCGCGGCGGGGCCGGGGCCGTGCGGTACACCGGGTCCGGCGCGGACGCGGTGATCGCCCGCTTCCCGGAGGCGCTGGTGCACGCCGGGCCGCCGTCGAAGGCCGGGCGCGTGCAGGCGTGGGTGGTCGGGCCGGGCATCGGGGACGGGCGGGAGGCGGAGGAGGCGGTCGCGGACGTGCTGGCCGCCGACGTCCCCGTACTGGTCGACGCGGACGGGCTGCGGCTGCTGGACGCGGAGACCGTACGGACCCGGAGCTGCGCCACCGTCCTGACCCCGCACGCCGGGGAGGCCGCGGCCCTGCTGGGCGTGGCGCGCGAGGAGGTGGAGGCCGGGCGGCTCGCCGCCGTCCGGGAACTGGCCGCCCGCTACCGCGCCACCGTGCTCCTCAAGGGCTCCACGACCCTGGTGGCGGAGGCCCGGGACACCCCCGTACGGGTCAACCCGACCGGGACCGGATGGCTCGCCACGGCGGGCAGCGGCGACGTGCTGTCCGGGCTGACCGGCTCGCTGCTCGCGGCCGGGCTCGCCCCCCGCGACGCCGCGTCCGTGGGCGCGTACCTGCACGGGCTCGCCGCCCGGCACGGCGCGGGCGGGGCCCCGCTCTCCGCGCAGGACGTCGCGGACGGCATCCCGGCGGCGTGGCGGGACGTGCGGGCCGGCTGACGCGGGGCCATGGTGGAAGCCCCGGCAGAAGGGCGGCCCCACGGTGAGCGGCAGCGAACCCGTACGCGTACGCAGGGTCTACGACCCGCCCGAGGACGGCGACGGCACTCGCGTCCTGGTCGACCGGCTCTGGCCCCGGGGCGTCTCCAAGGAGCGCGCCGCGATCGACGTGTGGCTGAAGGAGGTCACTCCCTCCGACGAGCTGCGCTCCTGGTACCACCAGGACCGCTCCGGGACCCGGCACGACGCGTTCGTCGAGCGCTACCGCACCGAGCTGGAGGACCCGGCCCACACCGAGGCCGTCGACCGGCTCGTGGGGCTGGCGCGCGAGGACGGCCCCGTCACGCTGATCACCGCCGTCAAGGACGTGGCCGACAGTCATGTGCCGGTCCTGGTCGACCACCTCGCGCATGTGATGAAACGTACATAGGCATGGATAACGGCGTGCGGTACCTCAGAGGCGGCGGATGCCTCTGAGACACTGAACGCGATGAACGAGACAGCGTCCCTGAGAGCCCGTGCCGAGATCGACCTCGCCGCGCTGCGCGCCAATGTGCGCGCCCTGCGCGGGCGTGCGGCCGGGGCACAGCTCATGGCCGTGGTGAAGTCGGACGGGTACGGGCACGGGGCCGTGCCCTGCGCCCGGGCCGCGCGCGAGGCCGGGGCGACCTGGCTCGGCACCGCCACCCCGCAGGAGGCCCTGGCCCTGCGGGCCGCCGGGCTGGAGGGCCGGATCATGTGCTGGCTCTGGACGCCGGGCGGCCCCTGGCGCGAGGCGATCGAGGCCGGCATCGACGTGTCGGTCAGCGCCCTGTGGGCCCTGCGCGAGATCGTCGCCGCCGGAGCCGACCGCCCGGCCCGCGTCCAGCTCAAGGCCGACACCGGCCTCGGCCGGGGCGGCTGCCAGCCCGCCGACTGGCCCGAACTCGTCTCCGAGGCCCGCGCCGCCGAACAGGCCGGCCACATCCGGATCACCGGCCTCTGGTCCCACTTCGCCTGCGCCGACGAGCCCGGCCACCCCTCGATCGCCCCCCAACTGGCCGCGTTCCGGGACATGGTCGCGTACGCCGAGAAGGAGGGCGTCGAGCCCGAGGTGCGCCACCTGGCCAACTCCCCGGCCACGCTGACCATCCCGGAGGCGCACTTCGACCTCGTACGGACCGGCATCGCGATGTACGGCGTCTCGCCCGCCCCGGAACTGGGCGCCCCCGCCGAGCTGGGGCTCCGCCCGGTGATGACGCTCACCGCCTCCGTCGCCCTGGTCAAGGACGTCCCCGCCGGCCACGGCGTCAGCTACGGCCACCACTACGCCACCCCCGCCGGGACGACCCTCGGCCTGATCCCGGTCGGCTACGCGGACGGCGTCCCGCGCCACGCGTCGGGCCGGGGCCCGGTGCTGGTCGGCGGCAAGGTGCGGACGGTGGCGGGCCGCGTCGCCATGGACCAGTTCGTCGTCGACCTCGGCGGCGACCGGCCCGAACCGGGCGCGGAGGCCGTGCTCTTCGGTCCCGGCGACCGGGGCGAGCCGACCGTGGAGGACTGGGCGGTGGCCGCCGGCACGATCGGGTACGAGATCGTCACCCGGATCGGAACCCGGGTACCGAGGGTGTACGTGAACGAGACGGCGGGTCCGGCGGGCCCGGCCGATCCGAGCGGGGGCGCGGCACGGTGAGCGAGAGCAGCGCGGGGGCGGCGGCGGGGGACGTCATGGCGGCAGCCGCCACGACGGCGGCCGGCTGGCGGCGGGCGGGCGTGGCCGGGGCCGCGATAGGAGTGCTCGCCGCCGGTGCGGCGGCCGGGGTCGCCGTCGAGCGGCTCACCGTGGGGCGCGGCATGCGCAAGAAGGCCCGTCTGGCGCTGGACGCGACCGGGCCCTACGGCTCGCTGCGCGGGACGCCGGGGCGCGCGGTCGCCGACGACGGGACCGAGCTGTACTACGAGGTCGACGAGGTGGAGCCCGTACAGCCGTCGGAGGGGGCCGCATCGGACGGCAACCGCCGCCGCCGGCTGTTCGGGCGCAAGGCCCCCGCCCCCGTGACCGTCGTCTTCAGCCACGGCTACTGCCTCGGCCAGGACTCCTGGCACTTCCAGCGCGCGGCCCTGCGCGGCCTCGTACGGGCCGTCTACTGGGACCAGCGCAGCCACGGCCGCTCCGAGCGCGGCCGGTCCCAGCGGGACGGGGTGGCCCTCGGCATCGACCAGCTGGGCCGGGACCTGAAGGCCGTCGTCGACGCGGCGGCCCCCGAGGGGCCGATCGTGCTCGTCGGCCACTCCATGGGCGGCATGACGATGATGGCGCTGGCCGACCAGTACCCGGCTCTCATCCGCGACCGGGTCGCCGCCGTCGCGTTCGTCGGCACCTCCAGCGGCAAGCTCGGCGAGGTGAACTTCGGGCTGCCGGTGGCGGGCGTGCGGGCGGTGCGCCGGGTGCTGCCGGGGGTGCTGCGGGCGCTGGGGACGCAGGCGGAGCTGGTGGAGAAGGGGCGCAGGGCCACCGCCGACCTGTTCGCCGGGCTGATCAAGCGGTACTCGTTCAGCTCGCGGGACGTGGACCCGGCGGTCGCCCGGTTCGCGGAGCGGCTGATCGAGTCGACCCCGATCGACGTGGTCGCCGAGTTCTACCCGGCCTTCACCGAGCACGACAAGAGCGGGGCGCTGCCCGCGTTCCGGGACGTGCCGGTGCTGATCCTGGCCGGGGAGAAGGACCTGGTCACCCCCAGCTCGCACAGCGAGGCCATCGCGGACGTGCTGCCGGAGGCCGAGCTGATCCTCGTACCGGACGCCGGGCACCTGGTGATGCTGGAGCACCCGGAGACGGTCACCGACCGGCTGGCCGACCTGCTCGTACGCAGCGGTGCGGTGCCGGCCGCTAACGTTGGCGAGCATGGAAGCACCGCAGAGCGGCCCGGCCGCCGATAGCCCCGAGACGGCCGTCCGCGAGGCCGTACCCGAAGCCGCGGGCGTGCCCGGGGCCGTCACCGTGACGCTCGCCGTCGAGTCACCCGAACAGATGCGGGACCTGGGCCGCCGCCTCGCCCGCGTCCTGGGCCCCAGCGACCTGGTCATGCTCACGGGCGAGCTGGGCGCGGGGAAGACGACGCTGACCCGGGGCCTCGGCGAGGGCCTGGGCGTGCGCGGCGCGGTCACCTCGCCCACCTTCGTCATCGCCCGCGTTCACCCCTCGCTGGTCGGGGGCCCGGCGCTGGTCCACGTCGACGCGTACCGCCTGGGCGGCGGGCTCGACGAGATGGAGGACCTGGACCTGGACGTGTCGCTGCCGGAGTCGGTGGTGGTCGTGGAGTGGGGCGACGGGAAGGTGGAGGAGCTCTCCGAGGACCGGCTCCGGGTGCTCATCGACCGCGCGACCGGCCACACGGACGACGAGCGGCGCAAGGTGACCCTGGTGGGCATCGGGGCGCGCTGGGCGGGGCTGCGGGAGGAGCTGGCGTAGGCCGGGGTCTCGCGCGGAGAGCCGCCGGCGTGGACCGGGACGTCGCGGGAAGGTCGCTTTCCCGACGGGCTGTCGGTAAATTGTTGCGCACGGGACGGTGGTCGTGGTCACATGGGTACGAGACCTGGTTAGGTATACCTAACCACGACCTCCACCGGAGCCCCCAGGAGGCATCCATGCCGACACCCGAGCGCGCGGAGCAGCCGCGGCAGCAGCCGACGCCGTCCGCCCTGTCGATGAAGGACCTGCTGGCTTCGTACGCGGCGGCCACCGCGATCTCCACCCCGCCGAGCGAACCGCACGCGGCGGACGACGAGGGAGCGGACGGAGAAGCGGAGAGCACGGTCCGACGCCGAGCGGCCTAGGTGTGTTGTCCCGGGCAGGCGGGCTCACGGGCTCACGGGACGGAGGCAGGCGGCCCTACGGGACCACGACGACCTTGGCGCCGACCGTCGCGAACGTCCACATCGCGTTGCCGTCCGCCCGCTTCATCCGTACGCCGCCGGTCTTCGACGTCGGGTCCGGCGCTTCCATCGACCCGTCCTGCGCGGCGCTGAAGCCGATCACCACTTCGCCCACGTTGGCGAAGCGCACCACGTGCTCGATCGGCACGCCGTCCGAACCCTGGATCGTGCCCGCGCGCGTGGAGACCTGGTAGACGCCGGGCGGCGGGCTGACGGGGCTCGGCATCACGGTGAAGGTGCGGCGCGCCTTCCCGTTCTCCTCGACCAGCCACACCCGCCGGTCCTTGAGCGCGTACACGACGCGCTCACCGGTGCCCGAGGCGGCCGGGACCGCGTGCGGGTCCTTCGGGGCCTTCGGCTTCGCGGAGGGCTGGGCCGTGGCGGACGCCGAGACCTTCGGGGTGGCCGATGAGGAGGAAGCCACCGAATCGGGTGCGTTCGCGGACGCCTGGTAGGCGAGGACGCCGACCGCGAGGACCGCCGCCGCAGTGAGCCCGGCCACCATTCCCGAGCTTCCCCTTGACACCGTGAACTCCCCTTTCGGCTGCTGTCTGCCGTATGCCGTCTGCCGTGCACGTCCGCCGCGGACCGTACGAACGCCGTAGTGACGAACGCCGTAGTGACGAACACTGTCGTACGAATGGCGAATCCTGTTGTACGAACAGTGTCCTGCAAGCGTTGTCGTACAAGCGTTTACGTCGTATCCGCGGATATCCGGTGACGGTAGCAGCAGGGGGCGGGCAGGCCGGGACGCCGTACGGACGCCGTACCGCCGTCGGCGGAGCCGTAGGCTGTTTGCGTGCTCTTGCTCGCCATGGATACCGCAACGCCCGCCGTCACCGTCGCCCTGCACGACGGCGCGTCCGTCATCGCCTCCTCCGGTCAGGTCGACGCCCGCAGGCACGGTGAACTGCTGCTGCCCGCCGTCGACCGGGTCCTCGCCGAGGCCGGGGTGGGACTCGACGCCGTGACCGGCGTGGTCGTGGGCGTCGGCCCCGGCCCGTACACCGGGCTGCGGGTCGGCCTGGTCACCGCGGCGACCTTCGGCTCCGCCCTCTCCGTACCGGTGCACGGCCTCTGCACCCTGGACGGCCTCGCGTACGCCGCCGGGCGGGACGGCGGCATCGAGGGGCCCTTCGCGGTGGCGACGGACGCGCGCCGCAAGGAGGTCTACTGGGCGCGGTACGAGGACGCCCGCACCCGTACCGGTGAACCCGCCGTCGACCGGCCCGCCGACATCGCCGCCGAGCTGGCGGGGCTGCCCGTGGTCGGCGCGGGCGCGGTGCTCTACCCGGACGCCTTCTTGGACGCGCGCGGCCCCGAGCACGTCGCCGCCGGGGCGCTCGCCGCGCTCGCCGCCGAACGGCTCGCCGCCGGGCAGGAGCTCCTGGAGCCGCGGCCGCTCTATCTGCGCCGGCCCGACGCGCAGGTCCCGAAGAACTACAAGGTGGTCACCCCGACGTGAGCGCTGTGAACACGGCGCGCCCGGCCGGCGCGGCCGTTCTGCGCGAGATGCGCTGGTGGGACATCGAACCGGTGCTGGAGCTGGAGCACGCGCTGTTCCCCGACGACGCCTGGTCGCCCGGCATGTTCTGGTCCGAGCTGGCCCACGCCCGCGGCCCCGGCGCCACCCGCCACTACGTCGTCGCCGAGGACCCGGCCACCGGGCGGATCGCCGGCTACGCGGGGCTCGCCGCCCTCGGCGACCTCTCCGACGTCCAGACGATCGCGGTCAGCCGCGAGGCGTGGGGCGCCGGCCTCGGCTCCGAACTCCTCGCCGACCTGCTGAAGGCCGCCACGGACTTCGAGTGCGCCACCGTGCTCCTGGAGGTCCGGGTCGACAACACCCGGGCGCAGAAGCTGTACGAGCGCTTCGGCTTCGAGCCGATCGGCTTCCGGCGCGGCTACTACCAGCCGGGGAACATCGACGCCCTGGTCATGCGCCTCACCATGCAGGAACAGGCGCAGGAGCACACGGCGGAGCGGACAGCGGAGCGAGCGGCAGAACGAGCAGCAGAGCAAGCACCAGCGCACGCACCAGAGACCGGGACTGAATGATGGCTGCCGACGAACCCCTCGTACTCGGCATCGAGACCTCCTGCGACGAGACCGGCGTCGGCATCGTGCGCGGGACGACCCTGCTCGCGGACGCCGTCGCCTCCAGCGTCGACGCCCACGCCCGCTTCGGCGGCGTCGTCCCGGAGATCGCCTCCCGCGCCCACCTGGAGGCGATGGTCCCCACCATCGAGCGCGCCCTCAAGGAGGCCGGGATCAGCGCCCGCGACCTCGACGGGATCGCGGTCACCTCCGGTCCCGGGCTCGCGGGCGCGCTGCTGGTCGGCGTCTCGGCCGCGAAGGCGTACGCGTACGCCCTGAACAAGCCGCTCTACGGCGTCAACCACCTCGCCTCGCACATCTGCGTCGACCAGCTGGAGCACGGCCCGCTGCCCGAGCCGACCATGGCGCTGCTGGTCAGCGGCGGCCACTCCTCCCTCCTGCTGGCCCCCGACATCACCGCCGACGTCCGCCCGCTCGGCGCGACCATCGACGACGCGGCGGGCGAGGCGTTCGACAAGATCGCCCGCGTGCTGAACCTCGGCTTCCCCGGCGGCCCGGTCATCGACCGCCTCGCCAAGGAGGGCGACCCGAAGTCCATCGCGTTCCCGCGCGGGCTGACCGGCCCGCGCGACGCCCCGTACGACTTCTCCTTCTCCGGCCTGAAGACCTCGGTCGCCCGCTGGATCGAGGCGAAGCGGGCGGCGGGCGAGGAGGTGCCGGTACGGGATGTGGCGGCGTCCTTCCAGGAGGCCGTGGTGGACGTGCTCACCCGGAAGGCCGTCCGGGCCTGCAAGGACGAGGGCGTCGACCACCTGATGATCGGCGGCGGGGTGGCGGCCAACTCCCGGCTCCGCGCGCTGGCGCAGGAGCGGTGCGAGCGGGCCGGCATCCGGCTGCGGGTGCCGCGCCCCGGGCTCTGCACGGACAACGGGGCGATGGTCGCGGCGCTCGGCGCGGAGATGGTCGCCCGCAACCGGCGCCCCTCCGACCTGTCCCTGTCGGCGGACTCCTCGCTGCCGGTGACGGAGCCGCATGTGCCGGGGGCCGAGGATCACGGCCACGGGCACGGCCACTCCCATGTTCGTGATCACGACCATGTGCACGAGATCAGCAAGGACAACCTGTACTCATGAGCGCCGCGACCATCGTCCTCATGTGGGAGGCCCGCGCCGCCGAGGGCCGTGGCGGCGAACTGCTGGAGTGGGCCCGGGCCCGGGCCGCCGAGCTGGCGCACGAGCCGGCCCGCCGCGAACTGCTGCGCGCCCCGCAGGACCGGGTGCTGGTCATGACGTGGTGGGAGCAGGCGTCGTACGCCGACGACCTCCCCGAACTCCCCGAGCCCGACGCCGCCCTGATCACCCGGCCGGTGCACCGATGGCGGTTCGAGACGGTGGGCTGAGCCGCACGCGCGCGGGCCGGGTCACCCCCGCGTGCCGGCCGCTCGGTTCTGCGTCCTAGCCGGTCGCTCCCGTGTGCCCCGCCGGACCAGCCGGCGCGGGCCGGGTCACCCCCGTGTGCCGGCCGCTCGCCTCTGCGTTCCGGCCGGTCACTCCCGCGTGCCCCGCCGGATCAGCCCCTCCACGATCGCGTCCAGCTCCTCGACGGTCTCGTAGTCGGCGGCGTACTCGCGCCAGTGCTCCTTCACCTCGGTGAGCCGGGGCAGCTCCGCCGCGTCCTCCTCGCCGATCATCTCGGGGAAGAACTCCCGGCGGGAGGGCTGCTCCGCCCGGCGGGCCGCCGCCCTGCGGACGACCAGGTCGCCGTAGACGTAACTCCAGATCGTCCGGTACGCGCGCACCGAGCGGGCGGGGGAGAGGCCGCAGGCGAGCGCGCAGTCGACGATCTCCTCCACCATCCACAGCGCGTTGCGGTCGGTCAGCTCGCCCAGCGCCAGGATGTCCAGCACCCAGGGGATCCGCCCGATGATGTCGTGCATGTGCGCGGCGACCGCCACCAGCCGCTCGCGCGGGTCCTCGGGCAGTTCCGGGCGCGGGAACGCCGCCGCCGTGCCGGACAGGGTGAGCATCAGCAGCTCGTCCTTGTCCTGCACGTAGTGGTACAGCGCCATCGGCGTGCTGCCCAGCTCCTTCGCCACCCGCCGCATGGACAGGGCCGCCACGCCCTCCTCCTCGACGATCCGGCGCGCGGTGGCGACCATCACGTCGGGGTCCAGCCTGCGGGGGCGGCCCACGGGTTTCTTCTTCTCGGTCTGCTCGGACTTCTCGGTCTTCTCGCTGCCTGGCACCTGGGCATTCTCTCCTTCGGGTTCCTTCTCGCCCGCCCGCGTTTATTTTCTATACGTGTATGGTAATCCTCGACCGAGGGTGGCGAAGGGGAGGGCACGTCATGGGCGGCACGGTGGACAGCTCGGCGGGGGACGGACCGGAGGCGGAGCGCGGTACGGCGGGGGCGCGGCACGCGCGGTGGCTGCTGGTGGTGGCGCTCACCGTGCAGTTCCTGGTGTCGCTGGACATGTCCGTGGTGAACGTCGCCCTGCCCGACATCCGCAGCGACCTCGGCTTCGGGCGGGACGGCCTGCTCTGGGTCGTCAACGCGTACGCCCTCGCCTTCGGCGGGCTCCTCATGCTCGGCGGCCGGCTCGCCGACCTGGCCGGCCCCCGCCGCGTCCTGACGGCGGGCCTGGCCCTCTTCGGGCTCGCCAGCCTGGCCGGGGGCCTCGCCTGGTCGCCCGGGTCGCTGGTGGCGGCGCGGGCCGTCCAGGGCGTCGGGGCCGCGGCCCTCGCCCCGGTGGCGTTCGCCCTGATCACCCTCGCCTTCCCGGCCGGGCCCGCCCGCTCCCGCGCGCTCGGGCTCTGGGGCATGGCGGGCGCGGCGGGCGGCGCGGTCGGGGTGCTGGCGGGCGGGGTGCTCACCGACGCGGCGGGCTGGCGGGCCGTGATGCTGGTCAACGTGCCGATCGTGGTCTTCGCCCTGGCCGCCGCCGCGCGCACCGGGCCGGTCGGAGACCTCGCGGGGCGGCGGCGGACCGGCGTGCGGCTGGACCTCGCCGGGGCGCTCCTCGCGACCGCCGGGACGACCCTCCTGGTGCTCGGCCTGGTCCGGGCCTCGGACGACGGGTGGGGCTCGGCCACCACCCTGGGCGCCCTGGGCGCGGCGGTGCTCCTGCTGGCCGCCTTCGTCGCCGTCGAACTCCGTACGGCATCGCCCCTGCTGCGCCCCGGCATCCTGCGGGGACGGCCGGTGCTCACCGCCAACCTGTTCTGTCTGCTGCTGGCCTCGGCCCAGTTCGGCGCGTTCTACTTCGTCTCGCTCTACATGCAGCTCGTCCTCGGCTTCGGGCCGACCGCCGCCGGGTTCGCGTTCCTGCCGTTCTGCGTGGGCGTCGTCGCGGGCGCGATCCTGGCCACCCGTGCCGTCGCGGTGCTCGGCATCCGGCGGCTGATGACGGCGGGCGGCACGCTGGCGGCGCTCGGGATGGCGTGGTTCGCGGCCACCGCCACCGCGGACGGCGGCTTCCTCGTCTCGATCCTCGGCCCGTCGCTGCTCTGCTCGCTGGGCATCGGGCTGTGCTTCGTCCCGCTCGGCACGGCGGCCACCACCGACGTGACGCCCGGCGAGACCGGCATGGCGTCGGGGCTGCTCAACAGCTCGCGCCAGGTCGGCGGTTCGCTCGGCCTCGCGGTCCTGGTCACCGTCGCCGCCCGGGTCACGGGCGGCTCCACGGGCCGCGCCGACCTGTCCGCCGGGTACGCGGCCGCCTTCTGGGTCTCGGCCGGGCTCCTGGCGGCGGCAGCGCTGACGGCGTACGTCCTGCTGCCGGGGGAGCGCGGGTCCGCCGCCGGCCCGGTGGCCGCCGAGGGCGTCGCGGCGGAGTATGAACGCGAAGACGACGCCGCGGGCCGATGAGTCCG
Source organism: Streptomyces sp. cmx-18-6 (assembly GCF_046548915.1). Taxonomy (NCBI): domain Bacteria; kingdom Bacillati; phylum Actinomycetota; class Actinomycetes; order Kitasatosporales; family Streptomycetaceae; genus Streptomyces; species Streptomyces sp. cmx-18-6. Next base: position 133,684 of record NZ_JAEBEP010000007.1, read on the forward strand.
GACGCCGGGCCCGGTCTACCTTCCATGAGGCCCACGCGGCCCCATGGCCCGTACGGGGCGCCCGGCCCCCGGGCCGTACGTGGGACGAGCTCGACGAGGAGACGAAGACCATGCAGAAGATCACCCCCTGTCTCTGGTACGACGGCAAGGCCCAGGAGGCGGCCGAGCACTACATCGCGATCTTCGGAGGGGACTCCCGCGTCCTGGACGTCACCCACTACGGCGAGGCGGGCCCCGGTGAGACGGGCTCCGTGCTGACCGTCGACTTCCGGCTCGCGGGCCAGGACTACATCGCGCTCAACGGCGGACCGCAGTTCCCCTTCACCGAGGCGATCTCGCTCTCCGTGGACTGCGCGGACCAGGCGGAGGTGGACCGGTTCTGGGACGCGCTCTCCGAGGGCGGCGAGGAGAGCCAGTGCGGCTGGGTCAAGGACAGGTACGGCGTCTCCTGGCAGATCGTCCCGAACGAGCTGCCGAAGCTGCTGGCCGATCCGGACCCGGCGAAGGCCGAACGGACCATGCGGGCGATGCTCGGGATGCGCAAGCTGGACATCCAGGCGCTGCGGGACGCCTGAGCCCGCAGGCTTCCTGAGGGGTCGTCACGGGCTGCCGAGGGTCGCTTCCGTGAGGACGGCCGGGTCGGGGCCCGCCGTTCGCGGGCGGCGAGGGACGCGTCGGCGGGGTGCCGAGCCGGGGCCGATAGTGTCTGGTGCATGCCACCTCGTGCCCCGCTGCCCCCGCCCCCGCCGCCCGTGGAGATACGGTCCTGGCCCGACCGCGAGGCCATGCTCGCCGACCGGGCGGTGGTCCTGCGCGAGCTGGTCCGGATGCATATGGGGCCGGGACGGCTCGGCATGCTGGCGCTGTGGGCCGCGATGGCCGGGTTCGCCTGGCTGCTGATCGGGAGCGCGATCATGATGGTCGAGGGGACGTACGACATCCTCGGCGTGATCGTCGGGATTCCCATCCTGATCGCCGGCCTGGGCCTGCTGGTCCCGGCCGTCGTCTTCGTCTGCCTGGGCCTGGTCCGCGACCGCGAGGTCCGCCGACTGCTCGTGGAGTGGGGCGCGCTGGACCGCGACCCGCCGCGCGACCGGGAACTGCGGCTGCCCGGGGTGAGCCTGCTGTGGCTGCTGCTGTCGTTCGCCCTGGCCGCGTCGGGGCTGGCGCTCTGCGTGATCGGGCCGGCGAGCGCCCGGCCCGGCGACGACACCTACGGCCTGGTCGCGATGACGATGGGCCTCGGCATGGTCGCCTGGCTGACCGGACTCATCGGCATGGTCAAGGCGTCGGCCCACCGCCGCTGGGTGCTGCGCGTCCTGGCCGCGCCCGCCGCCGTGCCGGCGCCGGGCGCCCCGGTCCGGGCCCCGGTCGGCCCCGGCCACCGCTGACGCCCGGACCGGACGCCTCTGCTCAGCCCCGTGGGTGGCCGAGCGGGCTCAGCCCAGCGGGTGGCCGAGCAGCATCGTCGGGGCTCCGGCCACCCGGGTCAGGAACACCGTCGCCGCGTTCGGGCCGCTGAGCTTCATCCGGCGGCGCAGCTCCTCCGGTTCGACCGCCGAGCCGCGCTTCTTGACGGTCAGTACGCCGACGCCCCGCTCCCGCAGCAGCGCCTTCAGCTTCTTCATGTTGAACGGCAGCCGGTCGGTGATCTCGTACCCGGAGACGTACGGGGAGGAGTACGGCACATCACTCGTGACGTACGCGATCGTCTCGTCCACCAGCCGCCCCCCGCACCGCTCCACGATGTCGGCGACCAGGTGCGCCCGGATCACCGCGCCGTCCGGCTCGTACAGATAGCGCCCGACCGGGCCCACCGGCGGCGGGGACAGCGGGGCCGGGGCGCTCAGGGTCGCCCCGGACGGCAGCAGCGTGGCCCGGAACGAGCCGGGGGCGAAGCCCTCCCCGTACCAGAGCACCGCCTCCTTGACGTCCCCACCGTCCGAGATCCACTCCGCCTCCGCCTCGGGCCCGATCGCCTCGTGCGGGACGCCCGGGGCGATCTTCAGCGCGGCCCGGGGGGCCTTGAGGGCGGCGGCCGTGGCCCAGGACAGCGGCGGCGAGTACGCCTCCGGGTCGAAAATCCTGCCGCGTCCGCCACGCCGTGCCGGATCCACGAAGACCGCGTCGTACGGAGACGCGTCGACCTCCGTGACGTCGGCGCACCGCACCTCGATCAGCGCGCCGAGCCCGAGCGCCTCGGCGTTGGCGCGGGCCACCTCGGCGGTGAGCGGGTCGCGGTCCACGGCGAGCACGGCGATCCCGGCGCGGGCCAGCGCGATCGCGTCGCCGCCGATGCCGCAGCACAGGTCCGCCACGCTCCGCACCCCGAGCCCGGCGAGGCGGGCCGCGCGGTGGGTGGCGACCGAGGTGCGGGTGGCCTGCTCGACGCCGTTGGGCGTGAAGTACATCCGGTACGCGTCCGCCGCCCCGAACTTCGCCGCCGCCCGCTGCCGCAGCCGCGCCTGCCCCAGGGCCGCCGACACCAGCTCCGCCGGGTGCGCACGGCGCAGCCGGGTCGCGGTGGCCAGCTCGTCGGCGGGGTCGTGGTCGCGCAGCTCGTCCAGCAGGCGCTCGCCCTCGGGGGTGCGCAGGGCGGCGAAGGCGGCGCGGGCGGGGTCGCCGGGGTCGCCGGCCGGGGTGGCGGGGGTCGTTGCGTTCACCCGGTCCATTGTGGCCGGTGCGTCGGCCCGCCGGTGCGCCGGTGCGCGGGTTCCGCCGGCCCTGGCGGCGCCCCGGGTGCTGGGGTGCCGGAGTCCTGAGGCGGCCCGGGTCCCAGTGGGCCGGCCGAGGGACGGCGCCCGGCTGCCCGCGGTGTCGGGGCCGGAGGCGGGCGGGCGGCTGGCAGGATGCGGCGCCATGCAGCTAGTACGACAAAACGAAAAATCAGCCATGAAGCGGCACAGGTCGGGCGTCGTCGTGCTGGCGGCCCTGCTGGCCGCCGCCGTCGCCTCCGGATGCGCGGCGGAGGCGGGCGGCGGCGCGGCGGGAGCCCCGGCCGGTCCGGCGAAGCCCGCGGCCGGGCAGCAGGGCGAAGCCGTCCAGCGGGGCGAAGCGGCCCAGCAGGGCGGCCCCGCGCGCGCCCTGGACGCGTACGCCGAGGAGATCAAGCGGAAACAGGCCGCACGGGCCGTCGCCGCGAAGAAGTGGGGGCTGGCCAGGACACCGCTCGCCGCCCCCGAGCCGCCCAGGGTGAAGCCGCGCATCACCACCCGCAAGGGCTTCGAGGTGCGGGACGACGAGGGGCTGCCGCCCGTCTTCACCACCGTCCCCACCAAGGAGAAGATCGTCTTCCTCACCATGGACGACGGGGCGGAGAAGGACCCCGAACTGCTGCGGATGATGACCGAACTGGACATCCCCTACAGCGCCTTCCTGAGCGACTACGTCATCAACGACGACTACGGCTACTTCAAGCGGATGCAGAAGCGCGGGGTGACCATCAGCAACCACACGCTCAACCACCGCTATCTGCCCGGCCTCTCCTACGCCCAGCAGAAGCGGGAGATCTGCGGCCAGCAGGACAAGATCGTCAAGAACTACGGGAAGCGGCCCACCCTCTTCCGCCCGCCCTACGGCAACTACAACCGCGACACCCTCGTCGCCGCCAGGACCTGCGGGATCACCGCCGTACCGCTGTGGTCCGCCGAGGCGTTCGCCGACCACATGGAGTGGCGCGAGTGGGACCGGGACCTGCACCCCGGCGACATCGTCCTCACCCACTTCCGGGGCAAGGGCGACTGGAAGGGCACGATGCCCGACATGATCCGGCTCGTCATGAAGACCATCACGGACAAGGGGTACGCGGTGGCGAAGCTGGAGGACTACGTCTGACCCCTTCCGCCTGCCCTGCGAACTGCGTACGGCCCCATGCCGACCGGTACGGCGTGGGGCCGCCGCACCCCGGATCGGGAAGGCGCGAGGGTGGTGAATTGGCACTCCGCTTGACCGAGTGCTAATCGCGGTCATAGTCTCAGGTCTGGCACTCCCCCCTGGAGAGTGCCAGCACCACACTGTGCGACAGGGCAGGTCCGGCACCCGCGACGACGGATCGGTCTGGTCGCCGCCCACTGACTGCTAAACCCCGTGAGATCTCCGAAGGGGGAGACCGGATCGTGTCGACCACCAGCTCCAAGGTTGCGATCAAGCCGCTTGAGGACCGCATTGTGGTCCAGCCGCTCGACGCCGAGCAGACCACGGCTTCCGGCCTGGTCATTCCGGACACCGCGAAGGAGAAGCCCCAGGAGGGCGTCGTCCTCGCCGTTGGCCCGGGCCGCTTCGAGAACGGCGAGCGTCTTCCGCTCGACGTCAAGACCGGCGACGTCGTCCTGTACAGCAAGTACGGCGGCACCGAGGTGAAGTACAACGGCGAGGAGTACCTCGTCCTCTCGGCCCGCGACGTCCTCGCGATCGTCGAGAAGTAATTCACCCACGTTTGCTTGTGTTCTGCGCCCCTGGCCCCCTGCGAAATAACTAGCCGGGCGGCGAGGGGCGCAGTTCGTCCGAGAGGGAAGTACAGCCCATGGCGAAGATTCTGAAGTTCGACGAGGACGCCCGTCGCGCCCTTGAGCGCGGCGTCAACAAGCTTGCCGACACGGTCAAGGTGACGATCGGCCCCAAGGGCCGCAACGTCGTCATCGACAAGAAGTTCGGCGCACCCACCATCACCAACGACGGCGTCACCATCGCCCGCGAGGTCGAGCTCGACGACCCGTACGAGAACCTGGGCGCCCAGCTCGTCAAGGAGGTGGCGACCAAGACCAACGACGTAGCGGGTGACGGCACCACCACCGCGACCGTCCTGGCCCAGGCGCTCGTCCGCGAGGGTCTGCGCAACGTCGCCGCCGGCGCCTCCCCGGCCGCCCTGAAGAAGGGCATCGACGCCGCGGTCAAGGCCGTGTCCGAGGAGCTCCTCGCGACCGCCCGGCCGATCGACGACAAGTCCGACATCGCCGCCGTGGCCGGGCTCTCCGCCCAGGACGCCCAGGTCGGCGAGCTCATCGCGGACGCGATGGACAAGGTCGGCAAGGACGGTGTCATCACCGTCGAGGAGTCCAACACCTTCGGTCTGGACCTGGAGTTCACCGAGGGCATGGCCTTCGACAAGGGCTACCTGTCCCCGTACATGGTGACCGACCAGGAGCGTATGGAGGCCGTCCTCGACGACCCGTACATCCTGATCCACCAGGGCAAGATCGGCTCCATCCAGGAGCTGCTCCCGCTCCTGGAGAAGGTCATCCAGGGCGGCGGCTCCAAGCCGCTCCTGATCATCGCCGAGGACGTCGAGGGCGAGGCGCTCTCCACCCTCGTCGTCAACAAGATCCGCGGCACCTTCAACGCCGTCGCGGTGAAGGCCCCGGGCTTCGGCGACCGCCGCAAGGCCATGCTCGGCGACATCGCCACCCTCACCGGTGCGACCGTCATCGCCGAGGAGGTCGGCCTCAAGCTCGACGGCGCCGGTCTCGACGTGCTGGGCACCGCCCGCCGCGTCACCGTCTCCAAGGACGACACGACCATCGTCGACGGCGGGGGCAACTCCGACGACGTCAAGGGCCGCGTCAACCAGATCAAGGCCGAGATCGAGTCCACGGACTCCGACTGGGACCGCGAGAAGCTCCAGGAGCGCCTGGCGAAGCTGGCCGGCGGCGTGTGCGTCATCCGCGTCGGCGCCGCCACCGAGGTGGAGCTCAAGGAGAAGAAGCACCGCCTTGAGGACGCCATCTCCGCCACCCGCGCCGCGGTCGAGGAGGGCATCGTCTCCGGCGGTGGCTCCGCCCTCGTCCACGCGGTGAAGGTCCTGGAGGGCAACCTCGGCAAGACCGGCGACGAGGCCACCGGTGTCGCGGTCGTCCGCCGCGCCGCCGTCGAGCCGCTGCGCTGGATCGCCGAGAACGCCGGCCTGGAGGGTTACGTCATCACCTCCAAGGTCTCCGAGCTCGACAAGGGCCAGGGCTTCAACGCCGCCACCGGCGAGTACGGCGACCTGGTCAAGGCCGGCGTCATCGACCCGGTCAAGGTCACCCGCTCCGCCCTGGAGAACGCCGCCTCCATCGCGTCGCTGCTGCTCACGACCGAGACCCTGGTCGTCGAGAAGCCGGCCGAGGAAGAGGGCGACGCCGGTCACGGCCACGGTCACGGCCACTCCCACTAGTACCTTCCGGTACGCCCGTACCCTCGGCACATCCCGTACCCTCCGGTACGCCCGTGCCTCCCGGTACCACTGAGGCCCGGTATCCCCGTCGCGGGGGTATCGGGCCTCGTGCCGTTCCGAGCCCGTACGGCGGGCGTCCCCGACGCGTCTACTGCGGCCCGTACTTCCGCCCCGTACGCGAGGTGACCCCGCCCAGCAGACCGCGCGGCGTCACCTTCACCAGCCCCATCAGCGCCTTGTAGCGCGGGTCCGGGATCGACACCGACCTGCCCCGCGCCAGATCCGTCAGCGCCGCCGCCACCAGCTTGTCCGCGTCCAGCCACATCCACCCCGGGATGTTGCCGGTGCCCATCCCGGCCCGCTCATGGAACTCCGTCCGGACGAAACCGGGGCACAGCGCCATCAGCCGCACCCCCGACCCCGCCAGGTCCTTCGCCGCTCCCTGGGTGAACTGCACGACCCACGCCTTGGACGCCCCGTACGTACCGCGCGGCACGAACGCCGCGACGGACGCCACGTTGATCACCGCGCCCCGGCCGCGCTCCTTCATGCCCGCGGCGGCGGCCGAGGTCAGCCGCAGCACCGCCTCGCAGTGCACCTTCAGCATCGTCAGCTCATCGGCCATGGACACTTCCAGGTAGCGCCCCTTGTTGCCGAACCCGGCGTTGTTGACCAGCAGATCGACCGGGTGCGTGCGGTCGCCGAGCCGCTTCTCGACCGCCTCGATCCCGGCGTCCGTGGACAGGTCGGCGCTCAGCACCTCGGCCTCGATGCCGTGCCGGTCGTGCAGTTCGGTGGCCTGCTCGCGCAGTCGGCCGGTGTCCCGGGCCACCAGCACCAGGTTGTGCCCCTGGGCCGCGAGCCGCCGCGCGAAGGCGGCCCCGATACCCGCCGTCGCGCCCGTGATCAGTGCAGTCGTCATACGCGGCACGTTAGTGCCCCGCGCGCGCCCCGGGGCCACCGCCCGCCGCCACGTAGTCCCGGGCCTGGCGCAGCGCCTCCGGGTGCAGCGCCGACGCGGCCGCCAGCAGGGACGGCAGCAGGGTGCGCTCGGTCGTCACGGCCCGGAACTGGAGGGCCGCCGTGACCTCGTGGTCCGGGCGGTGCACGATCTCGACGGGGTCCCCGGCCCGGATCGTGCCCGGCTCGATCACCCGCAGATACGCGCCGGTGGCGGCCTCCCGGGTGAACCGCCGGACCCACCCCTTCTCCCCGATGTGGTCGGCGAACGTCCGGCACGGGATGCGTCCGGAGGTCACCTCCAGCAGCAGTCCGGCCCCCACCCGCCAGCGCTCACCGATCAGCGCCCCGCTCACGTCGACGCCGAGGGTGGTGAGGTTCTCCCCGAACGACCCGTCCCTCAGCTCCCGGCCGTCCAGCTCCCGTTCCCAGGCGTCGAGCTCCTCGCGCGCGAACGCGTAGACCGCCTGGTCGCTGCCCCCGTGGTGCCGCAGGTCGCAGACGGCGTCCCCGGCGAGCCCGCTGCCGCCCGCGCCCTTGGGGCCGGGATCGGTGACCCGTACGGCCCCCTCGAACGGCCGCTTGTCGATCCCGGTCAGACCGCCGGGGCCGCCGGCGGACGGGGAGGGGGTGGGCCGGCCGACATTCACGCTCAGCAATTTCATGGGGTCACGCTAATGGCTCAACTCTCAAAGAGGTACGCCATTAATTCGCCTCTCACCCAAGAAGCTCTTATGGTGGACGGGTGATCGAAGCCCGCCATCTCCGTGTCCTGCGCGCCGTCGCCGCCACCGGCTCGTTCTCCGCCGCCGCCCGCGAGCTGGGCTGCACCCAGCCGGCGGTCAGTCAGCAGATGAAGGCGCTGGAGTCCTCCGCGGGCACCACCCTGCTCATCCGCACCGGTCGCGAGATGCGCCTCACCCAGGCGGGTGAGGCACTGGTGCGGCACGCCTCCGGCATCCTCGCCGGGCTGACCGCGGCCGAGGAGGAGGTCGCCGCCATCGCCGGGCTGCGGGCGGGCCGGGTCCGGCTCGTCTCCTTCCCCAGCGGCAGTTCCACCCTGGTCCCCGGCGCGCTGGCGGCCCTGCGGGCCGAACACCCCGGCACCCGCGTCTCGCTCGTCGAGGCCGAGCCGCCGCGCTCGGTGGACCTGCTGCGCGAGGGCGACTGCGACATCGCCCTGGCCTTCCGTTACGGGAGTGCGGGCGGCGACGCCGAATGGGACGACCTGGTCGTGCGACCGCTGCTCACCGACCGGCTGATCGGCCTGGTCCCGGACGGGCACCGGCTGGCCGACGCGTCGGAGGTGTCCATCGGCGAGCTGGCGGACGAGTCGTGGATCGCGGGCTGCCCGCGCTGCCGCCGCCAGCTCGTGGAGGTCTGCGAGGCGGCCGGTTTCACGCCCCGGATCGACTTCGCCACCGACGACTACCCGGCGGTGATGGGCCTGGTCGGGGCCGGTCTCGGCGTGGCGGTGCTGCCGGAGCTCGCCGTCGAGTCCGTACGGCCCAAGGGTGCGAGGACCGTCGCGGTGGAGCCCGCGATCGAGCGGGAGATCGTGGCCCTCACCCTGCCGGACCTGGCCAGGGTCCCGGCGGTGGCGGCCACGCTGGACCAGCTGTCCCGGGCGGCCGCCCGCTGAGCGGCCGCGCGGCTGCCGGGGCCCGGACGGCGGTGGGGCTTCCGGGCCGTACGGGCGACGGCTTCGGGGCCGTACCTTCGGGGCCGTGCCTTCGGGCCCTAATGCACCTTCGGGCCCTAATGCACCTTCGGGCCCTATTGCGGAAACGTTTCTGCGTTCGACTCGGCCCGGCGGGTGTCAGGTGGGGCCGGAGCCCGTGGTGGCGGTGGTGACGCCCGAGGGCGCGGCGGTGATCAGTCTGGTTCTGGCCCGGCCCATGAGCTCTTCGCGCTCGTCCTCGGTCAGGCCGCCCCACACCCCGTAGGGCTCTCGTACGGCCAGGGCGTGCGCCGCGCACTCGGCCCGTACCGGGCACCGCATGCACACCTCCTTGGCGGAGGTCTCGCGAGCGCTCCGGGCGGCGCCGCGCTCTCCTTCGGGGTGGAAGAACAGGGAGCTGTCGACACCTCGGCAGGCGGCGAGCAGCTGCCAGTCCCACAGGTCTGCGTTGGGTCCGGGAAGGCGGGAGAAATCTGCCATTGCTTGTCCCCTCGAAGCCGTGCTGCGTCGGAAGCGGCATCCTCGACCGCCGGCGAACCGGCAGTCCGTGATCGGCGATCGTCTCTTCGGTGACCTGAGTCTCGACCGTACATCTGCGGTGCTAGTAGATGTAAATATGACTGTTTGCGAATCTAGCCACAGACACCCTTAAAAGGGAAGAAATCTCGCCAAATAGGGCAAGCCGGGGAGTGAAGATTCGGTTGACGGGTGAATCACCCGCGTCGCTCTCCTCCGTGTGTGGGCCCTCACGTAGAGTGCCGAACCCGAAGGTCCGCCCCGTAACTCTTTCGAGTGACCATCGTTAAGAGAACGGATGCGGTTGACGGAGATCGAGCTCGGGCACATGTCCGAGGGGGTCAACCGCACAGGTGACGACTTGTATCAGCCTGGAGGCTCAAGGTGACGCGCATCAGCTGCGGAGGCCGGTCATGACATCCGTGCTCGTCTGCGACGACTCCCCGCTCGCCCGAGAAGCGCTCCGCCGCGCGGTGGCCACCGTGCCCGGTGTCGAGCGCGTGACCACGGCGGCCAACGGCGAGGAAGTCCTCCGCCGCTGGGGGGCCGACCGTTCGGATCTGATTCTGATGGACGTGCGCATGCCCGGTCTGGGGGGTGTGGAGACGGTCCGGCGGCTGCTCTCCGCCGACCCCGGGGCCCGGATCATCATGCTGACCGTCGCCGAGGACCTGGACGGGGTCGCGCTCGCGGTCGCCGCCGGGGCCCGCGGGTATCTGCACAAGGACGCCTCGCGCGCCGAGCTGCGGGCCACCGTCACCCAGGCGCTGGCCGACCCGACGTGGCGGCTCGCCCCGCGCCGGCTCCGGTCCGCCGAGATGGGGGCGGCCCCGACGCTCACCGCGCGGGAGATCCAGGTGCTCGAAGGCATGAGCCACGGCCGTTCCAACGCGGAGATCGGCCGTGAGCTGTTCCTCTCCGAGGACACGGTCAAGACCCACGCCCGGCGGCTGTTCAAGAAGCTCGGGGCCTCGGACCGCGCCCATGCGGTGGCCCTGGGATTCCGCTGGGGGCTGGTCCGCTGACGCCCGGCCCGGACCGCTCCCGTCCGCAGACCGGCGGACGGGGCGACGGGACGGGTCACCAGCGACGCACCCCGTATCCGGGCGCCCTGCGGCGGCGCCATGTGACGCTTCCCGGCCGATGACGCATCCTTGAGTCGTGAAGTTCCTCAGGAACGATAGGAACGATTCGGTCGAGCGGAAGGGGAGGGCGCAGGACATGACATCCGGCGCACCCGCTCATAACGCTTCGGTGCACAACTCGGGACGCGGTGGAGCGGACCGTGCGGCATCAGGGCACCATGGTCCGATGCGCGATGACGAGACCACGGTGATCGGTGCCCTCGTGCACCGTGCCGTCGACGGCGACGCGCAGGCCACCCACGATCTGCTGGCCCACGTCCACCCCCTCGCCCTGCGCTACTGCCGCTCCCGGCTCAACCGCCTCCCCGGTGATGCTCGCCACTTCGTGGAGGACCTCGCACAGGAGGTCTGCGTCGCGGTGCTGATGGCCCTGCCGCGCTACAAGGACACCGGCAGGCCCTTCGAAGCCTTCGTCTTCGCCATCGCCGGCCACAAGGTCGCCGACCTCCAGCGCGCCGCGATGCGCCACCCGGGCTCGACCGCCGTCCCCTCCGACGAGATGCCGGAGCGCCCCGACGACTCGCTCGGCCCGGAGGAGCGCGCCCTGCTCAGCAGCGACGCCGCCTGGGCCAAGAAGCTCCTCGCCAACCTCCCCGAGAGCCAGCGCGAGCTGCTGGTCCTGCGGGTCGCGGTCGGACTGACCGCCGAGGAGACCGGGCGGATGCTCGGGATGTCCCCGGGCGCGGTCCGGGTCGCCCAGCACCGCGCGCTCAGCAGGCTCCGGGCGCTGGCCGAGCAGTAGGGCCCGCCCGCGAGGCATCCCGCGGGAGGCTGAGCCATCCCGTAGGAAGCTACAGAACGCTCAAGTGATCTTGATCGTGGAATGAGACACCCGTAGAGGCCGTTAGCATGGACATCCGCACCGATCAAGGCCATTTGGGGAAGGTGTCATGACTGCAAACGTCGACGGAGTGCCTGAGAAGTTCGCGACGCTCGGGCTGACATACGACGACGTGCTGCTGCTGCCGGGCGCGTCCGAGGTCCTGCCCAACGCGGTCGACACCTCGACTCTCATCTCGCGCAACGTACGGGTGAACATCCCCCTGCTGTCGGCCGCCATGGACAAGGTGACCGAGGCCCGGATGGCCATCGCCATGGCCCGTCAGGGCGGCGTCGGCGTGCTGCACCGCAACCTCTCGATCGAGGACCAGGTCAACCAGGTCGACCTGGTCAAGCGGTCCGAGTCCGGGATGGTCACCGACCCGATCACCGTGAACCCCGACGCCACGCTCGGCGAGGCGGACGCGCTCTGCGCGAAGTTCCGCATCAGCGGCGTGCCGGTCACCGACGCCTCGGGCAAGCTCCTCGGCATCGTGACCAACCGCGACATGGCCTTCGAGTCGGACCGCTCGCGCCAGGTGCGCGAGGTCATGACGCCGATGCCGCTCGTCACCGGCAAGGTCGGGATCTCCGGCGTGGAGGCCATGGAGCTGCTGCGCCGCCACAAGATCGAGAAGCTGCCGCTGGTCGACGAGGCGGGCCTCCTCAAGGGCCTCATCACGGTCAAGGACTTCAAGAAGGCCGAGCAGTACCCGAACGCCGCCAAGGACGCCGAAGGCCGTCTGCTGGTCGGCGCGGCCGTGGGAGCCAGCCCCGAGGCGCTGGACCGCGCCCAGGCGCTCGCCTCCGCCGGGGTCGACTTCCTGATCGTGGACACCTCGCACGGCCACAACAGCAACGCCCTCGACTGGATGGCGAAGATCAAGTCGAGCGTCGGCGTCGACGTCATCGGCGGCAACGTCGCCACCCGCGACGGCGCCCAGGCGCTGATCGACGCCGGTGTCGACGGGGTGAAGGTCGGCGTGGGCCCCGGCTCGATCTGTACGACCCGGGTGGTCGCCGGCATCGGCGTCCCGCAGGTCACCGCGATCTACGAGGCCGCGCTCGCCGCCCGTGCCGCCGGCGTCCCGGTCATCGGCGACGGCGGCCTCCAGTACAGCGGCGACATCGGCAAGGCGCTCGCCGCCGGCGCGGACAGCGTGATGCTGGGCAGCCTCCTCGCGGGCTGCGAGGAGTCCCCGGGCGAGCTGATGTTCATCAACGGCAAGCAGTTCAAGTCGTACCGGGGCATGGGCTCGCTGGGCGCCATGCAGTCGCGCGGCCAGGGCCGCTCGTACTCCAAGGACCGCTACTTCCAGGCCGAGGTGTCCTCGGACGACAAGCTCGTCCCCGAGGGCATCGAGGGCCAGGTGCCCTACCGGGGCCCGCTGGCCAACGTCCTCCACCAGCTCGTCGGGGGCCTGCGCCAGACCATGGGCTACGTCGGCGCGGAGTCCGTCGACCAGATGGAGAGCAAGGGCCGCTTCGTCCGGATCACCTCGGCGGGTCTCAAGGAGAGCCACCCGCACGACATCCAGATGACGGTGGAGGCGCCGAACTACAGCAGGAAGTAACGCATCAGCGCGGGCTGAGGGGCGGACCGGAGTTCCCGGTACCGCCCCTCAGACGCGTGTCGGGGATACTGGTCAGCGCAGACGTAGAGGGAAAGGCCACACATCGTGACTGAGATCGAGATCGGGCGCGGCAAGCGCGGCCGCCGGGCTTACGCATTCGACGACATCGCTGTCGTACCGAGCCGCCGCACCCGGGACCCGAAGGAGGTCTCGATCGCCTGGCAGATCGACGCCTACCGCTTCGAGCTGCCGTTCCTGGCCGCTCCCATGGACTCCGTGGTCTCCCCGCAGCACGCCATCCGCATCGGTGAGCTCGGCGGCCTGGGCGTCCTCAACCTGGAAGGGCTGTGGACCCGGCACGCCGACCCGCAGCCGCTGCTGGACGAGATCGCCGAGATGCCGGTCGAGGCCGCGACCCGCCGGCTCCAGGAGATCTACTCCGCCCCCATCCAGGAGGAGCTGATCGGGCAGCGCATCAAGGAGGTCCGCGACTCCGGAGTCGTCACCGCCGCCGCGCTCTCCCCGCAGCGCACCGCCCAGTTCTCCAAGGCCGTCGTCGACGCCGGGGTGGACATCTTCGTCATCCGGGGTACGACGGTCTCCGCCGAGCACGTCTCGGGCGCGGCCGAGCCGCTCAACCTGAAGCAGTTCATCTACGAGCTGGACGTCCCGGTCATCGTCGGCGGCTGCGCCACGTACACCGCCGCCCTGCACCTGATGCGCACCGGTGCGGCCGGCGTCCTCGTCGGCTTCGGCGGCGGGGCCGCGCACACCACGCGCAACGTGTTCGGCATCCAGGTCCCGATGGCCACCGCCGTCGCGGACGTGGCCGGGGCCCGCCGCGACTACATGGACGAGTCCGGCGGCCGGTATGTGCACGTCATCGCGGACGGCGGCGTCGGCTGGTCCGGCGACCTGCCGAAGGCCATCGCCTGCGGTGCGGACGCCGTGATGATGGGCTCCCCGCTGGCCCGCGCGACGGACGCGCCGGGCCGTGGCCGCCACTGGGGCATGGAGGCCGTCCACGAGGACGTGCCGCGCGGCAAGCTGGTCGACCTCGGCTCGGTCGGGACGACGGAGGAGGTCCTCACCGGCCCCTCCCACACCCCGGACGGCTCGATGAACATCTTCGGGGCCCTGCGCCGCGCGATGGCCACCACCGGCTACAGCGACCTGAAGGAGTTCCAGCGCGTCGAGGTGACGGTGGCGGACTCGCAGCACCGCCGCTGATCTGCTCGTACGTTCCGAAGGAAGGGCCCGGCGCCATCACCTGTGTGATGGCGCCGGGCCCTTCCTTCGGATGTGCGCGGCGGGGTCAGCTTCCCTTCCTGGCGCCGCCGATCGCGCCGAGCGCGCCGAAGGCGAAGAAGAGGTACGTCGTGAACTTGGCCTCCACCTTCCAGGCCGCCGTCACGGTCTCGAAGTGGTCGAAGACCACCTCGGAGAAGGAGACGTGCGCCCGGTCCGACAGCAGCATCGAGATGCCGATGAGCTGGCCGAGGTAGACGGCGGCGGCCGCGAAGACGGCTGCCGCGGCGATGACCACCGGGTTGGAGCCGCCGAGCTTGGCGGCCGCGAAGCCGACGAGGAAGCCGACGCCGATCGCGGCCCAGCCGATCTCGCGCTCGATCGAGCCCAGGAGCACGCCGTACAGAATGCCCGCGACGATCGCCGCGCCGAGGGCGATCAGCACGCCGAGCGCGAGGTTGTTCCGGGCCGGGGGAGCCGGGGCGAAGGGAGAGCCGCCGAACGCGCCGGGCTGCTGGCCGTACTGCCCCGGCTGTCCCTGCTGGTCGGCGAAGGGGTTGCCGGTCGGGGCGGGGGGCTGCTGCCCGCAGGGGTTGCCGGTGGGGGCCGGGGCCTGGCCGTAGGGGTTGCCCGTCGAGGCGGCGGGGGCGGGCTGACCCGGGCCGCCCGCGTAGGGGTTGCCCTCGGCGGGCGGGGAGCCGTACGGCTGCTGGGGCTGGTTCGGCGGCTGCACGGGCTGGCTCACGGTGGGTCTCCCCCAGGAACGAATGCGCACGATTGTGCGAGCTGTGAGGCCGCAGGCTAGCAGTCCGTTCCCGTTTGGTCACCGAAATGTTTGAGGGCCGGACACCACCGCTCCCGTATCGCGGCGAAGCCGTCGTTGCGGCGCGCCGCTTCGGGTCTCAGAGCCGGTGTGCCGCGCCCGCCGGGGTCGCGCCCCGGGTGTCCAGAAGAAGCTGCGCCTTCACCGCGAGGCCCTGGAGGTCGTAGGTGCGGTGCTGCTGGAGCAGTACGGTCAGGTCGGCCGCGGCGGCCGCCTCGTACAGCGAGTCGGCGCGCGGGACGGGGCGTTCGCGTACCCGCCAGTCCAGGACGTGCGGGTCGTGGTAGCCGATCTGGGCGCCCATGTCCATCAGCCGGGTGGCGATCTCGCGGGCGGGCGCGGCCTCCTGGTCGGCGCTGTCCGGCTTGTAGGTGACGCCGAGCAGCAGCACACGCGCGCCCCGGACGGACTTGCCGTGCTCGTTCAGCAGGGTGGCGCAGCGCTGGATGACGTAACTGGGCATCCGGTCGTTGATCTCCTGCGCCAGCGAGACCATCCGCAGCGGGTGGCCGGGGGTGCGGCTGCTGTACGGGAGGCAGCCCGGGTTCACCGGGACGCCGTGGCCGCCGACGCCGGGGCCCGGCCGGAAGGTCTGGAAGCCGAAGGGCTTGGTCTCCGCGCACCGGATGACGTCCCACAGGTCGACGCCGAGGTCGTGGCAGGCCACCGCCATCTCGTTGACCAGCGCGATGTTGACGTGCCGGAAGTTGGTCTCCAGCACCTTCGTCATCTCCGCCTCGCGCGGCCCCCGGGCCCGTACGACCTTGTCGGTGAGCCGCCCGTAGAAGGCGGCGGCCGACTCGGTGCAGGCGGGGGTGAGGCCGCCGATGACCTTGGGGGTGTTGGCGTAGAGGTGGGTGCGGTTGCCGGGGTCGAGCCGGCTGGGGGAGCAGGCGAGGTGGAAGTCCCGTCCGGCGACGAGCCCGGAGCCCTCTTCGAGCAGGGGGCGCAGGAAGGTCTCGGTGGTGCCGGGCGGCACGGCGGACTCCAGCACCACGGTGGTGTGCGGGCGCAGCCGGGCGGCCAGGGCGCGGGCGGCGTCGCCGAGGGCGGTGAGGTCGATGGCGCGGTCGGGGCCGAGGGGGGTGGGGGAGCAGATCACGGCGGTACGGACCCGGCCCAGCTCGGCGGCGCTGGTGGTGGGCCGGAAGCCGCCGGAGAGCATGCGGCGGATCTCGGACGCGGTGAGGGAGCCCTCGACGGGAGTGCGGCCCGCACGGAGCTCCGCGCAGGGACGGGGGTCGGTGTCGTAGCCGACGGTGTCGATCCCGGCCGCCACGGCGGCCTGGACGAGGGGCAGGCCGAGGTGGCCGAGTCCGATGACGGCGAGGTCTGCGGGCATGTCGAGGGGCCGTCCTTCCATAAAGGCGGAGAACGAAAAGCGCAACGTGCTGTGGACAGTGCAATGTCAGACTAGGCGTAAATATGACCTATATGTCGCATTCTGTGACGCCTGTCGTCCGAGTGTTGTCCACAGGCGGTGGCTGAAGTCGGGGAGCGCGGACAGAATCGAGGAGTGGACACGGGCGGCCGGCCCCTCGGCCGGGTGGCACTCCCGTGTCCGACCACCCCGATCCACCGGGAGGCAGCAGTGAGGACAGCGACACTGGGACCCGCCGAGCGCACCGCCGCGCTCGCCGCCATGGCCGAACGCGAGCTGGACGTGCTGGTCGTGGGGGCGGGCGTCGTCGGCGCCGGGACGGTGCTGGACGCCGCGACCAGAGGACTCTCCACCGGTCTGGTCGAGGCGCGCGACTGGGCGTCCGGCACATCGAGCAGGTCGAGCAAGCTGATCCACGGCGGGCTGCGCTATCTGGAGATGCTCGACTTCGCCCTCGTACGGGAGGCGCTGAAGGAGCGCGGGCTCCTCCTGGAGCGGCTCGCCCCGCACCTGGTGAAGCCGGTGCCCTTCCTCTACCCCTTGCAGCACAAGGGCTGGGAGCGGCTCTACGCGGGCTCCGGCGTCGCGCTGTACGACGCGATGTCGGTCTCATCCGGCCATGGCAGGGGCCTGCCCGTGCACCGGCACCTCTCCCGCCGCCGCGCCCTGCGGGTCGCCCCGGCGCTGAAGAAGGACGCCCTGGTCGGCGCACTCCAGTATTACGACGCCCAGATGGACGACGCCCGCTTCGTCACCGAGCTGGTGCGCACCGCCGCCTCCTACGGGGCCCACGTCGCCAACCGGGCCCGGGTGATCGGCTTCCTCCGCGAGGGCGAGCGGGTCGTGGGCGCGCTGGTCCAGGACGTGGAGGGCGGCAGGGAGTACGAGGTCCGGGCCAAGCAGGTGGTCAACGCGACCGGCGTGTGGACGGACGACACCCAGGGGCTCATCGGGGAGCGCGGACAGTTCCACGTCCGGGCCTCCAAGGGCATCCACCTGGTGGTCCCCAAGGACCGCATCCACTCCTCCACCGGGCTCATCCTGCGCACCGAGAAGTCCGTGCTGTTCGTGATCCCCTGGGGCCGGCACTGGATCATCGGCACCACGGACACCGACTGGGACCTGGACAAGGCCCACCCGGCCGCCTCCAGCGCCGATATCGACTACCTCCTCCAGCATGTGAACACCGTCCTGAACACCCCGCTGACCAGGGACGACGTCCAGGGCGTCTACGCCGGACTGCGGCCCCTGCTGGCCGGTGAGTCGGACGCGACGAGCAAGCTGTCGCGCGAGCACACGGTGGCCCACCCCGCTCCCGGGCTCGTGGTCGTGGCGGGCGGCAAGTACACGACGTACCGGGTCATGGCCAAGGACGCGGTGGACGAGGCGGTGCACGGGCTCGACCAGCGGGTCGCCGCCTGCGTCACCGAGGACACCCCGCTGCTGGGCGCCGAGGGATACAAGGCCCTGTGGAACGCGCGCGCCAGGATCGCGGCCCGGACCGGCCTCCATGTCGTCCGGGTGGAGCATCTGCTCAACCGGTACGGCTCAATGACGGAGGAAATTCTGGAACTGGTCCTGGACGACCCCTCCCTGGGCGAACCGCTGCCCGCCGCCGACGACTACCTCCGCGCCGAGATCATCTACGCGGCCTCCCACGAGGGGGCCCGGCACCTGGACGACGTGCTGACCCGGCGGACCCGGATCTCCATCGAGACGTTCGACCGGGGCACCCGCAGCGCCCGGCTCTGCGCCGAGCTGATGGCGCCGGTGCTGGGCTGGGACGCGGACCGGATCGACCGGGAGGTCGAGCACTACGAGAAGAGGGTGGAGGCCGAACGCGAGTCGCAGCGGCAGCCGGACGACCTGACGGCGGACGCTGCCCGGCTCGGCGCTCCGGACATCGTGCCGATTTAGGCGGTGTCCGGCGGATCACGACCGAGGTCGCGACGCCGTTCACCCCGGCGGCCACCGCCCTTCACCTCCAGGCCGGTTGGGCGTTCGGACAGCCCCTGGGGGCCTGTCCTCGCGGCGGTGGCCGCCCGGTCGGCGCTGGACGGGGAGGCCCGGTTGGTAGCAGGCTGTGGGAAGCTCCCCCCGCCGCGCCTTGTCGCGGCGGACCCCGGACCCGGCACCAGGACCGGTCCCGGGGTGAGGGACAATGAACGCTCTGCCAGGGCGGGTTGATCGCAGAGGGGACGCATGTCGGAGGCGGAGCAGGCACGGGAGCCCCAACGGGACAAGAACGGTCGTCTCCTCGCGGGGCGCTACCGGCTCGGGGAGGTGCTCGGCCGCGGCGGCATGGGCACGGTCTGGCGCGCCGCCGACGAGACGCTCGGCCGTACGGTCGCGGTCAAGGAACTGCGGTTCCCGTCGGCCATCGACGACGACGAGAAGCGCCGGCTGATCACGCGCACCCTGCGTGAGGCGAAGGCGATCGCGAGGATCCGCAACAACAGCGCGGTCACCGTCTACGACGTGGTCGACGAGGACGACCGGCCGTGGATTGTCATGGAGCTGATCGAGGGCAAGTCGCTGGCCGAAGCGATCCGCGAGGACGGCACGCTGACGCCGAAGCGGGCCGCCGAGGTCGGGCTCGCCATTCTCGACGTGCTGCGTTCGGCGCACCGTGAGGGCATCCTGCACCGCGACGTGAAGCCGTCCAACGTGCTGATCGCCGAGGACGGCCGGGTCGTGCTCACCGACTTTGGCATCGCCCAGGTCGAGGGCGACCCCTCGGTCACCTCCACCGGCATGCTCGTCGGCGCCCCCTCGTACATCTCGCCGGAGCGGGCCCGCGGCCACAAGCCGGGACCGCCCGCCGACCTGTGGTCGCTCGGCGGCCTGCTGTACGCGAGCGTCGAGGGCTGCCCGCCGTACGACAAGGGCTCGGCCATCGCCACCCTGACGGCCGTGATGACCGAACCGCTCGACCCGCCGAAGAACGCCGGCCCGCTGACCGAGGTGATCTACGGGCTGCTCGCCCGGGACCCCGACCAGCGGCTCGACGACGCCGGTGCGCGGGCGTTGCTCAAGGGTGTGATCAACGCTCCCGACGCCCCTGTCCCGCCGCCCGCCGACGCCACCCAGGTCATGGCCCTGCCGGTGGTGTCCGAGGCCGAACCCGGTTCCGGCAAGGCGGCGAAGACCGCCAAGCCGCCGAAGCAGTCGGGCGGTTCGGGCGAGTCCGGCGAGGGCGCGCGCGACCGGCTGCGCGGAGCGCTGCGTTCCGTGCGGAGCGCGAAGGCGGCGCCGGCCGCCGCGGCGGGGGCGGCGGGAGCCGTTGCGTCCGCTTCCCCGGCTGCCGCTTCCCCGGCTGCCGCTTCCCCGGCTGCCGCTTCGTCGGCTTCCGCCTCCCAGGGCTCCGCCTCCGCGGCCGCCGGGTCGCCCGTCGCGCCGCCCAAGCCCGCCGGCCCGCCCCGCGCGCCGGGCGCGGCCTCCGCCCCGGGCGGCAAGGTCACGACGGCCTCACCGTCCGGTCCGGCGGCCACGACCACGGCCACCGGCCCGAAGTCCCCGGCGAAGCCGCCGGTTTCCGGGGCTGCCGCAGGCACCGCCGCCGTACCGCCGCAGCGGCCTCCGACGTCGCCTGCCACCACCCGCGCCTCGATCACCGACGTCGTGCCGCGCCGCACGCTCGCGATCATCGCGGGCGTCATCGTTCTCGCGATCCTCGGCACCGTTCTCGCGCTCAACCTCGGCGACGGCGACAAGTCCGACTCCGGTGGCGGCAAGGGCGACACCGCCGCCTCCGCCGGAGCCGCGACGGGCGGCGGTTCCGGCGAGAAGGGCGACAAGGAGGGCGGGCAGAAGGAAGGGCAGGGCGGCGAGGACGGCAAGGCGTCCGGCGAACCGACGGGAGACGACCCGAAGACGGACGAGCCCGGCGCGGACGACCCCGCCGACGATCCGAAGACCGACGACCCGAAGACCGACGAGCCGGGCGACGCTCTGCCCGCCGGGTACAAGCCGGTCACCGACGACCGCTTCCGCTTCACCATGGCGATGCCGGGGAACTTCAAGCGCACGGCCATAGCGGGCTCGAACTCCGGCGGCGTCTACAACGCCGAGCGCGGCAGCTTCCCCCGGGTCCAGGTCGACTTCAACAGCTCGCCCAAGGACGACGCGGTCGCCGCTTGGCGCGGGCTGGTCGCGAGCACCAGGCTCCGCAGCGAGGGCTATGAGCACGTGAGCATAAAGAAGGTCGAGTACAACGGCTATCCGACCGTCGCGGACTGGACGTTCGAGCGCAGCCACGACGGCGTCCGGGTCCGGGTCCTGAACCGCGGCTTCAAGGTCGACGCCAACCGCGGGTACTCGATCATGACCAGCTGCAAGGTGGACGAGTGGGACGGGGACGAGTGCCGCACGCTGCGCGAGACGGCGTTCGCCACCTTCAAGCCCACGGGCTGATCGCCCGGCCGCGCGTCGGGCACGGGGCGGGCCCCGCGCATCGGTTATTGGGCGGGCCGCGCATCGGGTATTGGACGGGCCGGGTTGGTACGACCCGGCCCGTCCGCCCGCGTTGCCACGTATCGTAAGACGAGGCAGACCGTACGCAGCCGGAACAGTGGGTCAATTGCCCGCCGAATGACCGTAACTGACTGATTCGTACGGACCTGAAGGCCGGGGAACAGCGCGCTCTGGGGAGGCGTCGTGGACGACTACGCGGGTCGGGTGCTTGCCGACCGCTATCGCCTTCCGCTGCCTCCGTCCGATGGCTTCGAACTGGCCGAGACCCGGGCGTTCGACACCTACAGCGGCCAGGAAGTCCTGGTCCGCCAGGTGCCGTTGCCGGAGATCGTGGACGCCGAGATGCTCGACGCGGACGGCCGGGCGTCGGGGGCCGGGCGCGCCGCCGGGCGGGCGGTGCGCCGCAGTACGGACCCCGCGGTCCGGCGGGCGATCGAGGCCGCGCAGGCCGCCGCCCAGGTCCCCGACCATCCCCGGCTCGACCAGGTCTTCGACGTGTTCGCCGAGGCCGGTTCGCTCTGGATAGTCAGCGAGCTCGTCGCGGCCCGCCCGCTCGCCGCCCTCCTCGCCGAGCGCCCCCTCAACCCGTACCGGGCCGCCGAGATCGCCTCCGACGTGCTCACCGCCCTGCGGGTGCTCCACGCGCACGGCTGGACCCACCGCAACATCACCGTCCGCACGGTCCTGGTCTGCGACGACGGCCGCGTCATGCTGACCGGCCTGGCGGCGGGCGCGGCCGAGGAAGCCCTCTGCGGGTACGCCCCCGAGCCGCTGCCGGACGACGAGCCGGTGGGCGCTTCGGAGACGTACGGGGAGCACGGCGGGCATGGGGGGTACGGGGAGCACGGTGAGTACGGGGGCTATGCGGCCGCCGAGGTCGGCGCGGCCTACGAGACGCAGGGGATACCGGTCGTCGAGGCGTTCGACGCGGTTGATGGCGCTGACGCCGTTGACGCGCTTGACGAGGCCGATGAGGTCGACGAGGCCGATGAGTTCGACGCGGTCGGTGAATTCGTCGAGGGTGACGAGGGCGACGACGTCGGGGCCGTAGGCGCGGATGGGTCTTCCGCGTCTCCCGGCGCCGTTGGAGCGGCCGAGACGGGTGAGTCGCCGGGCGGTCGAGGTCCCTACTCCCTCCCGCACTCGCTTCCGCCGGCCGAGACCTATGACCGCTATGACAGCGGGGAGCTGCCCGCCGTACCGCCGCCCTATGTGCAGCAGAACCGGCCGTACGCGCAGCAGCCGCCCCAGGGCGGCGGGCCGCAGGGGCAGGAGCCCGAGGCCCCCGCCTCCGGGCCGGACGGCGCGCACGGTACGGACGGCGGCCAGGAGCTCGTCCCGCGTCCCGCCGCGCCCGCCGTGCCCTACGTCGGCGCACCGCGGCCCCCCGCCGAGCCGGGGGCCGGGAGCGCCGCGCAGTTGCGGGCCGCCCGCGCCGGGGCGATCGCCGCCTACCGCGCGGGCGCGCGCGCCGCCGCCCGGGTCACCGAGGACCGGCAGCAGGCGGCCGGGAACACCCCGGCGGCCCCCACGAACCTCGCGAAGGACGCCCCGGGGGGCGAGGCGGACACCGCCACCCCCGAGGGCGAGGCGCAGCACCCCCCCGCCCCCTTCTCCCCCGGCCTGCCCGCCCCCCGTATGACCGGCCCCTGGGGCGGCCCGGGCGAGGACCCGTACGACGACGAGGATGACGAGGACGACGAAGAGGGCCCCCGCCCGCCCGGCCGCCGCGTCCACCTCGCGGGCACCTGGGACGACGGGCCCGGCTCCGGGCGGTCCGTCCCGGCGGGCGGCTCCGGCCAGGACGCGCTGCGCGCCGACTCCCGCCGCCCCGGCCCGCCGTCCTCCGCCCTCGCCCCCGCCTCGCGGGCCCCGGTCGCCGACCGGGCCGCCTCCAGCGCCTGGGAGGAAGCCGTCGCGGGCGGCAGCAGGGCCGCCGCCTACCGGGGCCCCGAGACGCCCCTCGCGGCCGAGCGGGCCCGGCAGGCGCGGATCGCCGTCGTCGGACCCGTCACCGAACGCTGGGCCCCCGAACAGGCGGGCCCCGTCCACGAGAACTGGCGGCTCGCGCCCCCCATCGGCCCCTCCACCGACCTGTGGGCGCTCGGCGCGCTGCTCTACCGCGCCGTCCAGGGCCACGCCCCCTACCCCGAGGAGAACGCGGCCGAGCTCGTCCAGATGGTGTGCGCCGAGCCGCCCGCCTTCGCGGAGGAGTGCGGGGCGCTGCGGCCCGTCGTGGAGTCGCTGCTGCGCCAGGACCCCACGGAGCGGCCGGACTTCGAGGAGCTGCGCGGCTGGCTGCGTTCGCTGGTGCGCTCCGCCCCCGAGCCGGAGGCGGGCGCGGACGTGGTCCCGCTGCCGGCGCCCGACGCCACCCGGCTTCCCGTCGTACGCCGCCGGGGCGAGCTGGTCCGCAGGCGGCGGGGCCGGTTCGGCGGGGGAGCGGCGCACGGCCGCCACCGGCAGGGCAAGGGGCAGCGGCAGCAGATGGAGAAGCGGCGTGCGGCCGACCGCCCGGACCCGCGCCGCCGGCCCCCGCCGCAGCGACGCGAATCGGCACGGGTCCCCGAGCCGTCCGGCCACCCCGTCGACGCCTGGGAGTCCCGCCCGTCCCGGGCACCGCGCGAGCCCAAGGGCCCCCGGGTGCTGCGCGAACCGGCCCGGCCGTCCCAGGGGCGTTCGCCGCGCCACCTCGGCCGGCTGCTGCTGATCCTGATCCTGCTGCTGATGGCCGCCGCCGTCGCGTACGCCTTCCTCTTCCTGCCGAAGCAGGAGCCGGAGGGGCGGACCGGCGCGTCCGGACAGCCCACGGGCCCGGCGGCCTCCGCACCGCCCGGCACCGGGTCGCCCGCTCCCTCCCCGGAGTCGTCGGCCCCCGCCGCCGAGCCGCCCGCCGACCCCGGCTCCCAGCAGCCGCAGACCAGCCGCTCCGCCGCCGCGCTCGCCTCCGGCTACGAGCTTCGCAAGGACGCGGAGGGCTTCGCGATCGGCGTACCGAAGGACTGGCAGCGCAGCCCCGCCAACGCGGACCGTCAGATCCGTTACGGCAGCGACGGGTTCACCCTGCTCGTGGTGCCCGGCCGGGACACCGTGAAGGCGGTCGGCGGCGACCCGCTGGACTACCAGCGCGACAAGCAGCCCGAACTCCAGCCGTTCCGGGACTCCAGCTGGTCCACCTCGTCCGGGCTGCGCCGGGTCGACGTGGGCCGGCAGGCCATGGCCGAGGGGCAGTTCACCTGGCAGGACAGCGGGGGGCGCGAGGTGTACGTCCGCAACCTCGCCATGATCGTCGACGGCCGCTACCACATCATCCAGGTCATCGGCCCGGAGAACGACCGCGACAGGGTCAGCGAGATCTATCGGCAGGCCGTCAACTCGTACCGGGTGAGCGCCTGAGCGCCCGGCACCCTGGGCAGGGATGAGGAACGCCCCCGCCCCGCTGCTTGTGGCCCTGGCGCCCCTGACACCCTTCCCCCGTGGACGTCTCTCGGAAGGGAAAGGTGACCCACCCATGCGGTTCTCCCCGCACGATGTCGTTTTTCGTGTCCAGCTCAACCTGGAGCAGGTGAGCACCGCCGACGAGGCGATGCGGGTCTGGCTGCCGCTGGTGGCCGAACTCCAGCCGTCCGCAGTGACGTTCAAGGCCGCCCACCCCGATGGCCTGCGCCGCGGATTTCTGGCCGGCCTCCTTGTGGCGGCCCCCCTGGCAGGGGCCGGGAGCACGGGGAGCGAGGCCGTTGACGGCAAGAGTGCGCGGGGTCGGCTGTCCGCCTCGGTGTCGCCGCTCGCGAGGCGGCTGGGCCTGGACCCGGGGGCGTTCGAGGCCGACGAGGAGGGCGCCGGCGGCGTGCTGGGCGCCAAGGACGGGCCGGTCGTCAGCGACGACGCGCCGCACGGGGCGTATCTCCTCCACGCCCGGATCGGCGCGGATCCCCTGAACCCCGAGGGGGAAGAGGCGGACTACGCGGACACGGGTGAAGACCTGCTCTGAGCCCGGCCCGGAAGGCGCGCCGTCAAGCCCTCGCCAACGGGGCCGGTGATCAGGCCGAGTCGGCGAGTCCCCCGGCCCGGACCGAAATCACGTGCGGCTCGGTTGCCCACCGGCGTCCGATCCACCGCCACTTGGCCGGAGTCGACAACCATCACAGTGCGGTCTCGTGGGCGATCCCCGGTTCCCCGCCGCCGCCCCCGCTCCGTAATCTGGCAGCCGAGGAACGGGGCGGGGACACACGTGGACGGAACACAAGGCGCGGCTGCGGGACTGGTGCTGGCGGGGCGTTACCGGCTGGGCGAGGTCCTCGGGCGCGGGGGCATGGGCAAGGTCTGGCGCGCCCATGACGAGGTGTTGCACCGCACGGTCGCGGTCAAGGAGTTGACCGCCGGGCTGTACGTCGCCGAGGCCGACCGGCTCGTCCTGCACGCCCGCACGCAGAAGGAGGCGCGTGCGGCGGCCCGTATCACGCACCCCGGCGTCGTCACCGTCCACGATGTGATCGAGTACGACAAACGCCCCTGGATCGTCATGCAGTACGTCGACGGGCCCTCGCTCGCCGACGCCGCCAAGGAGAGCGGCGAGATCGCCCCGCGCGAGGCCGCCCGGATCGGCTTCCATGTGCTGGGCGCGCTGCGCGCCGCGCACGGGGCCGGGGTGCTGCACCGCGACGTGAAGCCCGGCAACGTCCTGCTGGCCCGCGACGGGCAGGTGCTCCTGACCGACTTCGGGATCGCCGCCATCGAGGGCGACTCCACCATCACCCGGACCGGTGAACTGGTGGGCTCCATCGACTACCTGGCCCCCGAGCGGGTACGCGGCGGCGACCCCGGGCCCGCCTCCGACCTCTGGTCGCTGGGCGCGACCCTGTACACGGCGGTCGAGGGCCGTTCCCCCTTCCGCCGTACGTCCCCGATCTCCACCATGCAGGCCGTCGTCACCGAGGAACCGCCGCCGCCCGTCAACGCCGGTCCGCTGGGCCCCGTCATCATCGCGCTCCTCCGCAAGGACCCGGCCCACCGGCCCGCCCCCGCCGAGGCCGAGCAGATGTTCCTGGAGGCCATGGAGGGCCGGGAGCCGCGCTCGGCCCAGGCGCATGTGCCGACGCAGCGGGTGCCGGAGGAGGCCCGGTACGGGTTCCCGGCCACGGACGCCCCGGGCTCCGGCGGTTCCGGCTCCGACGGCTCCACGGCCCGGCTCCCCGGCCGGCCCCCCGCACCGGCGCTTTCGACGCCCCCGCCCACCGCTCCCGTCGCCGGCCGCACCTCCACCCCCGTCACCCGGCGCGGTGGGTACCGGCGGCGCACGGTGCTCGTCACGGTCGCCGCCACAGCGGTTCTCGGGGGCGTGGCCGGGCTGGTCGCGCTGAACTACGGCGGAGGCGCGGGCCGTTCCGCCGTGGCCGACGAGCGGACGGCCGCCCCCACCACCCCCGCCCCCATCACCGAGCAGGGGGCGCCGGAGATACCCGAGGGCTGGCGCCGGGTCGACGATCCGGCGGGCTTCAGCCTGGTCGTGCCGAAGGACTGGAAGCGCCGGGTGCAGGACGGGCAGATCGACTACACGCCGGACGACGGGGCCCACCGGATCCGGATCAGCGTCGACCCGGACCCGGACTTCGACCATCCGTACCTCCATATGGAGAACATGGAGCAGCAGCTCTCCGAGCGGCTGCCGGGCTACCGGCGGATCGCGCTGGAGAAGAACACCTTCCGCGATCGGCCGGGCTCGCTCTGGGAGTTCACCTGGAACGAGACCAAGGACCACGCCGGCCCCCGGCACGGGATCGACCAGATGTACTACGGCGGCCCGGGCGGCCCCGAGTACGCCCTCTATCTGACGGCCCCGGAAGAGGGCTGGAAGACCAGCCGCGAGCGCTTCGACATCATGCTGCGCAGCTGGCGGGCCCCCGCCGCGCAGAACTGACCGGAGGCCGGCCCCGTACGCCGTGCCGCCGGTCCCGTACGCCGTGAACGCCGGTCCTGTAGGCCGTGCCCCCGGTCCCGTACGCCCAGCGCCGCCCCCCCCGGGGCCCGTCCCCGGGTACGCATCGGTCCCGTGAGCCCGTCTCCGTACGTCACGGTTCCGTACGTCACGGTCCCGGTCCCGTACGTCACGGCTCTGCATCCGGTGACCGGCCCCTGTGGTGTCCGCCCCCGGGCGTGACCCAGGATGGGGCCATGAGCAACCACGGGGGACGGGCCAACGAGCCCACCAGTTACGGACTCCAGCCGCCGCGCCCCACGCCGCCCGCCGGCGCACCCGATCCCGCGCCCCCGACGCCCTCCGCGCACATCCCCGCCCCGCAAGGCCCGCAAGCCCCTCAGGCCCCGCACGCCCCCACCGCCTCCCAGGCCCCGCCGGCCCCGGACGGCGCGGTGGACCGGGTCGTCGGAGGGCGCTACCGGCTGCTGGCCCGGCTCGGGCACGGCGGGATGGGCACGGTGTGGCGGGCGCACGACCAGGTCGTCGACCGTGAGGTGGCCGTCAAGGAGCCCCGCGTACCGGAGCACCTGGGCGAGCGCGAACACGCCACCGCCCACCGGCGCATGCAGGTGGAGGCGCGGTCCGCCGCCCGGATCGACCACCCCTCGGTCGTCACCATCCACGACGTCGTCATGGAGGACGGCCGGCCGTGGATCGTCATGGAGCTGGTGCGCGGCCAGTCGCTCGGCGACCGCCTCCAGGAAGGCATCCTCGACACCCGCGAGGCCGCCAGGATCGGCCTCGCTGTCCTCGACGCCCTGACCGCCGCCCACGCCGCGGGCATCCTGCACCGGGACGTCAAGCCGGACAACGTGCTGCTCGGCACCGCCGACCGGGTCGTCCTCACCGACTTCGGGATCGCCCAGGTGGAGGGCGAGCAGCGGCTCACGGAGACGGGGGCGTTCATCGGCTCGCCCGAGTACATCTCGCCGGAGCGGGTGCTCGGCCAGCACCCGGGACCGGCCTCCGACCTCTGGTCGCTGGGGGTCGTGCTGTACGCGGCGGTGGAGGGGATGTCCCCGTACCGCCGCTCGAACACCCCGGCCACCCTCCAGGCCGTGCTCACCGCCGAACCGCAGATGCCCGCGCGCGCCACGGACGCCTTCGGGCTGCTCGTGATGCGGCTGCTCCGCAAGGACCCGGCGGCCCGCCCGCCCACCGCCGAGGTCCGCCGGGTGCTCCAGGAGATCGCCGCCCCGGCCCGGCCCACCGAGCTGTTCGCCGCCTCGACGGGCGGTGGCAGCAAGTGGGTGCCGCCGGTGCTGCACCGCAACCGGGCCGCGCAGTTCGGCCTGGCGGGCGGGGCGCTGGCGGTGGTGCTGGCGCTGGTCCTGGTCCTGGTCAACCCGTTCGCGGGCGACGGGCCGCCCGAGGGGTGGCAGGTCAGGCCGGAGAACGAGGTGCTGTCGGCGGACGTGGCGGTGCCCGAGGACTACAAGCGGGTTGAGCAGGACGGCGGCGAGCTGGTCTGGTACGTGGACCCCAGCGGCGTCTTCGAGATCACCTTCTGGCGGCGGGGCCAGAGCGAGGACAGGGAAGACCCGGGACCCGACCCGGCGGCCCGTAAGGCGTACTACGAGAAGGGCGGGGAGAACGCCACGCAGATGGCGGACGCCTCCCCGACCCACAAGAAGGTCAAGCACCAGGGGCGCGACGCCGTCGACATGGTCACCGACTACATCCCGTACGCCGACGCCTCCGACGACGACCCCGTGCGCTACCGGCTCCACGAGCTGCTGATCCCCGGCGAGAAGCCGGAGGAGCCGCACTGGAACGCCCGGGTGCGGATGCCGGCGCAGGGACAGGCGGCCGAGGACGGGGAGCGGATCTTCGCCGAGGTCGTCGAGGGGCTGAAGATTCACGATTCCTGACGGCTGCGGGCGGATCGCGTCCGCCCGCACCGCCGCATAGCCACTGATCAGCGGTTATGTCGCCAGTGATCGCTGGCTCGTTCGAGGTGATGGCCCTGGATGGCCGGCGGGTCCGGTGAAAATCTGTTACCCACGGGTACCCAAAGGGTGCGTCTGGACATACTCTCGGCCTCATGACGGACTCGCAGGCCCCTGACGCCCCTCTCGGTACGAACCCCGTGGCGGTCGCCCCCGCCGGCGTGCGCACGGCCGCCGACGTGGTCACCCCCGAGGTGATCGCCCAGCTGACCCGCGGCGTCGTCGGGTCGGGCCGCACGGCCAACCACGCGCCGTTCACCGGCGAGAAGCTGGCCGATCTGCCCGAGTCCACCCCCGAGGACGTCGCCGCCGCCTTCGACCGGGCCCGCGCCGCCCAGCCGGCCTGGGCCGACACCCCCGTCCGGCAGCGGGCCGCCGTCCTGCTCCGCTTCCACGACCTCGTGCTCAGCCGCCAGTCCGAGGTCCTCGACCTCATCCAGCTGGAGACCGGCAAGGCCCGGCTGCACGCCCATGAGGAGGTGCTGTCCGTCGCCGTCGCCGCCCGCCACTACGGGCGCAGGGCCGCCTCCTACCTCAGGCCGAAGCGGCACACCGGCGTCGTCCCCACCCTCACCAAGGTCACCGAACTGCGCCAGCCGCGCGGGGTGATCGGCCAGATCGCCCCGTGGAACTACCCCTTCGAGCTGTCCGTGGGCGACGCCCTGCCCGCGTTCGTCTCCGGCAACGCCGTCGTGATGAAGCCCGACACGGAGACCGCGCTGACCGCCCTGTGGGCCCGTGACCTGCTCATCGAGGCCGGACTGCCCGCCGAGGTCTTCCAGGTCGTCCTGGGCGAGGGACCCGTCGTCGGCCCCGAGGTCGTCAGCCGCGCCGACTACGTCTCCTTCACCGGCTCCACCCGCACCGGCCGCGAGGTCGCCATCGGCGCGGCCTCCCGCCTGGTCGGCGTGTCGCTGGAGCTCGGCGGCAAGAACGCCATGCTCGTCCTGAAGGACGCCGACGTCGAGAAGGCCGCCCAGGGCGCGGTCCGCGCCTGCTTCTCCTCCGCCGGGCAGCTCTGCATCTCCATCGAGCGGCTGTACGTCCACGAGTCCGTCGCCGACGACTTCGTGGAGCGCTTCGCCACCCGTACGAAGGCCATGCGGCTCGGCAACTCCCTCGCGTACGGGGCCGACATGGGCTCCCTCGTCGGGGAACGCCAGCTGGAGACCGTCAGCCGGCATGTCGCCGAGGCCGTCGAGAAGGGCGCGACGCTCATCGCGGGCGGGGTCGCCCGCCCCGACATCGGCCCGCTGTTCTACGAGCCGACCATCCTCGACGGAGTGGAGGCGCCGATGGCCGTCTGCACCGAGGAGACCTTCGGCCCGGTCGTCGCCATCTACCGGTTCAGCGACGAGGACGAGGTGATCGCGCTGGCCAACGCCACCCCGTACGGTCTCAACTCCAGCGTCTGGACCACCGACTCGCGACGCGGCCACCGGATCGCCGCCCGGCTGCGGACCGGCACCGTCAACATCAACGAGGGGTACGCCCCCGCCTACGGCAGCGTCCAGTCCCCGATGGGCGGCATGAAGGACTCCGGTCTCGGCCGGCGGCACGGTTCCGAGGGCATCCTCAAGTTCACCGAGGCCCAGACCGTCGCCCAGCAGCGGCTGATCCCGCTCGCGCCGTCCTTCGGGATGGACGACGAGAAGTACGCCGCGTTCATGACCCGCAGCCTCAAGGCGATGAAGGCGTTCCGGCTGCGCTGAGCGCCCCGCCGGAAGCCGCCGCAGTACGCCCTTTTCGTTCCGATTCCGTAGTGAGGAGCGCCATGTCCCAGGACAGCCCTGCCCAGAAACAGGCCGTGAGCCATGTGCCGGCCGAGGACGACGCCGCGTACGACTACGACGTCCTGGTCGTCGGCTCCGGCTTCGGCGGGGCGGTGTCCGCCCTGCGGCTGACGGAGAAGGGATACCGCGTCGGAATCCTGGAGGCGGGCCGCCGCTTCACCCCCGGCACGCTCCCCAAGACGTCCTGGGACCTCAAGAACTACCTCTGGGCCCCCGCCCTCGGCCTCTTCGGCATCCAGCGCGTCCATCTGCTCGGCAACGTCATGGTGCTCGCCGGGGCGGGCGTCGGCGGCGGCTCGCTCAACTACGCCAACACGCTGTACGTGCCGCCCGCGCCGTTCTTCGAGGACCGCCAGTGGGCCTCGATCACCGACTGGCAGGACGAGCTGAAGCCGTACTACGACCAGGCCCGCCGGATGCTCGGGGTCCGCCTCAACCCGACCATGACCCCCTCCGACGTCCACCTCAAGAACGCCGCCGAGGCGATGGGCGTCGGCGACACCTTCCACCTGGCCCCGGTCGGCGTGTTCTTCGGCGACGGCAAGGACGCGGACGGCACCGCGAGGGCCAAGCCGGGCGACACCGTCCCCGACCCGTACTTCGGCGGCGCGGGACCCGCCCGCAAGGCGTGCACCGAGTGCGGCGAGTGCATGACGGGCTGCCGCCACGGAGCCAAGAACACCCTCAACGAGAACTACCTCCATCTCGCGGAGAAGGCCGGAGCGGTCATCCACCCGATGACCTCCGTCGTCGCGGTCACCGACGACCCCGAGGGCGGCTACCGGGTCCTCACCGTCCCCACCGACCGCCGCCGCAAGGCGAAGCCCACCCGGCTGCGCGCCCGCAAGGTGGTCGTCGCGGCGGGCACGTACGGCACCCAGACCCTGCTGCACACCATGAGGGACCGGGGCCTGCTGCCCCGGCTCTCCACGAGGCTCGGTGAGCTGACCCGTACCAACTCCGAGGCGCTGGTGGGCTCCCAGACCAGCGACCGGCGCTACCGCAAGAAGCACGGCATCGCCAAGGCCGACTTCTCGCAGGGCGTCGCGATCACCTCCTCGATCCACCCGGACGACAACACCCACATCGAGCCCGTCCGTTACGGCAAGGGCTCCAACGCCATGGGCGCGATGTCGATCCTCCAGGTGCCCTACGGGGCCCACCGGGTGCGCGGCTGGCTCGCCAACATGGTCAAGCACCCCACCCTCGCCGCCCGTTCGCTCTCCAACCACCACTGGTCCGAGCGCACCATCATCGGGCTCGTCATGCAGTCGCTCGACAACTCCCTGACGACGTACCGCAAGACGGGCGGCATCGGCAAGGGCCTGCTCACCGCCCGCCAGGGCCACGGCGCGCCCAACCCGACCCAGATCCCCGAGGCGACCCGCAGCGCCACCCTCCTCGCCGAGGAGATCAACGGCTTCGCCGGCTCCAACGTCGGCGAGCTGATGGGCACCCCGCTCACCGCCCACTTCCTCGGCGGCTGCCCGATCGGCGCGAGTGCGGAGGAGGGCGTCATCGACCCGTACCACCGCCTCTACGGCCACCCCGGCATCAGCGTCGTCGACGGCTCCGCGATCTCCGCCAACCTCGGCGTCAACCCGTCGCTGACCATCACGGCCCAGGCCGAGCGCGCGATGTCGCTGTGGCCCAACAAGGGCGAGGCGGACCCGCGCCCGGAGCAGGGCGCGGGCTACGAACGCCTCACGCCCGTCGAGCCGTTGGCCCCGACCGTGCCCAAGGACGCGTTCGCGGCGCTGAAGCTGCCGTTCCTCGGCATCCCCGTGGTGCCGCCGAGGGACACCGTGGAGGCCGGTGCGGACGTGAAGGGCGTCGGGAACACCCCCGTACCCAATCCGTGATCATCTCTTGGGCCGCTCTTCGGAGAACGGTGCGCCCGACCCCGTACGCTGCGGGGTCGAACGCCTGACTGCCCGGTGACGGGGGCAGTCGCACAGCTCCTGCCGAGTCCCCGAGGTCCCGCGATGACACGCTTCTCCCCGCGAACCGCGTCGCGCAGCCGGGCGGGCGGGCTCGCCGCCACCGCCCTGCTGCTCGCCGCCGGTTCGCTCACCGTGGCCGCCACCACCGCTCCGCCCCGGGCCGAGGCCCCGGTGTTCGCCCTGGGCGGCCCGGCCGGGACGGCCCTGCACCCGTACGCGGAGGGCGGCGGCGAGCCGCGGCGGACCGCGGTGGCGATCACGGTCGCCAACCCGGCCGGGGGCGGGAAGGGTTACGAGGGCGACTTCGCCGTCACCTTCGACCTGACCGGCGCCGGGGGCGTCGCGGACCTCGACACCCTCGCCCTCGACGCCGGCCCCGGCATCACCTGCGGGACCACCGGGCCCCGCACCGCCGTCTGCACCGGCCACGGCCTGCCACCCGGCCTCACCCCCCTCGCCGACCTCCTCCTCGGCGCGGCCGAGGGCAGCGAGCCGGGCGACTCCGGCACGATCCGGGTGACCGGCGAGGCCGGGGGCGCGGCCTTCACCCCGTTCACCGCCCGGCTCACGGTCGGCGGCCCCGACCTGGTGATGCGGGAACTCCCCTTCGAGCACGAGCTCACCCCCGGCCACAGGCAGCCGGCCCCGATCACGTTCACCAACCGGGGCAGCCGCGCGGCCGAGGGCGTCGTCCTCACCCTGCGGTACTCGCGCGGCCTCGACATCCCGCAGCGCTATTCCAACTGCGCGTACGCGACCGACGCCCCGGACCTCCCCGGCGGCGGCTGGACCACGGCCCGCTGCTCCGTCGAGGGCTCCTTCGAGGCGGGCGGGACGTACACGCTGGCCGCCCCGCTGACGCTGGAGGCCACCACCCGGGCCTACCGCGACACCTTCGTGTACGGCATCCACGAGAGCGGCGCGGACCGGCGCGCGCCCGCCGCCCGCTCCCTCGCGCACGGGGCGGACGCCGTGCTCAGGGCCGTACAGCTGAAGCAGCCCGGGGCGGCCCGGGCCGTGGACCTCGAACCGGGCGACAACGAGCGCCGGGCCGACTTCCGTACGGAGAACACGGCCGACTTCGTCGCGTACGGGGACACCGCGTCCGGGGCCGTGGGCGACACGGTCACGGCGGACATCGGGTTCCGCAACGACGGCCCGGCCTGGATCGGCCGCCTCCGGTCCGGCGGGAGCGTCGCCGCCGTCGACTTCACCGTGCCGCCGGGCGCGACCGTCGTCTCCGCGCCGGCGGGGTGCCGGGCGGCGAGGGCCGATGGCGCGTACCGCGAGGACGGGACGGGCCCCGCGCCGCGTTACGTCTGCCCGACCTCGACGACCGTGCGCGACGGCGGCGGGCTGGACCTGACCTTCGGGCTGCGGATCGACGAGGTGCGCACCGGCGCGGTCGGCCGGGTCACGGTGAGGGGCCCGGAGCTCCGGCGGCCGGGGCTGCCGTTCGACCCGAGGGCGGGCAACGACACGGCCCGGGTGGTCCTCAACGGGGCGGGCGGCGGGTGGTCGGGCGGCCCGGGCGACGGCCCCGGCGAACCGTCGAGCGCTCCCACGGACGCCCCGGGCGACGACGCCCCCGGAACGTCCGGGTCCGCCGCCCGGGGCGCGGAGGGCGCGACGGCCGCGACGGGCGGAGGCGACACGGACGGCGGGGGCGGCTCAGGCGGTTCCGGCGGCCCGGGCGCGGACAGCGCCGCCGGGAACGGCGGCAGCCTGGCCTCCACCGGATCGTCCACCGCCGTGCTCGCCTCGGGCGCGGCGGCGGTCACGGCGTTGACGGCGGGCCTGGCGCTGTTCACTGCGGCCGGGCGACGGCGGCGGGTCTGAGGAAGGAAGGCAGGAGGGAGGGACAGGAGGGAAAGGCAGGAGGGAGGGGCGAGCGGGGGAGGGATGGAGGGGGAACAGCCTCCGTCCCGACTGACGTCTACATCCCGATGCGGCCGACCCGGGCGTCCCCGGGTACGGCCGCACATGGGGTGACCGGGCCGCTGTCCCCTGCGGACCGGTCACATGCGCCGGGATGTGGTCCCACGACGCACCTGCGGTACGTCACACGTCCCGGCGGAGCCACGCGTGGTTTTCTACCGATGCCGCCCCTGGTTGGCACGGACATCGGGACCAACGAAGGCGCCGCGCCCCCGGTCACGCGCCGTACGGGTGAGACGGGGACCGAACGCAGATACGGTCCTGCTGGGCCTCTGCCGGGCCCTCAGACCCGGCCGCGGCACAGCTCCAGCAGCGTCATCGCGAGCGCGGTGCCCGGCTTGCCCAGCGCGTCCCTGTAGTGGCTGAGGACGGCCGTCTCGCGGGAGAGGTTGACCCGGCGGCCGCCGGAGGTGATGCGGGCCTTCTGGATCACCGCCGAGACGGCCATCCGTTCCTGGATGAGGCCGATGATCCGGTCGTCGAGGGCGTCGATGCGCTCCCGCGCGCCGCCGATCAGGGCGGCGGCCTCGTCGGTGTGCGCGCCGGTGGCCGTGGTGGCTGTGGTGCTGCTGCTCATGGTGGTGACTCCCGGTGGGGTGGCGGCCCCCCGGGGCGAGAGACCCGGACACGAGAGACGCCCCGGGCCTGATGGCCCGGGGCGCCTGGAACGTTGCTCGTCAGTGACTCAAGCAGCACGACCATGGCAGCCGGCGGGCCGGATGCCATAGGTAAAGACGAAGGTCGTGTGCTGAAGCATGGGAACAGTATGGCCCCGGCCCGGCGGCCCGGCCAAGGCGGGGCCCGGATCGTGAGACGCGGGCCCCGCGCCCGGCCCGGCCGAGGGCTCGCGCACGGCCGGTAGAATCGGAAGGACCGACCCCCTTCACCACCGCCGGAAGGCCGCCCCGTGCCAGCAGCACCCCCCGCCGCCCCCGACACCACGGCCGACGTGGTCCTCGTCGTCGACTTCGGCGCGCAGTACGCCCAGCTCATCGCCCGCCGCGTCCGTGAGGCCCGGGTCTACAGCGAGATCGTCCCGTCCACCATGCCGGTGGCCGAGATGCTGGCGAAGAACCCCCGCGCGATCATCCTGTCCGGCGGCCCGTCGTCGGTCTACGCGGAGGACGCCCCCTCCCTGGACCGCTCGCTGTTCGAGGCCGGGGTCCCCGTCTTCGGCATGTGCTACGGCTTCCAGCTGATGGCGACCGCCCTCGGCGGCACGGTCGACGACAACGGGGCGCGTGAGTACGGCCGCACCCCGCTGCACGTCACGAAGGCGGGCTCGACGCTCTTCGAGGGCACGCCCACCGAGCAGCCGGTGTGGATGTCGCACGGCGACGCCTGCTCGGCGGCCCCCGAGGGCTTCACCGTCACCGCGTCCACCGACGTCGTGCCGGTCGCCGCCTTCGAGAACGACGAGAAGAAGCTCTACGGCGTCCAGTACCACCCCGAGGTCATGCACTCGACCCACGGGCAGCAGGTCCTGGAGCACTTCCTCTACCGGGGCGCGGGCATCGAGCCGAACTGGACCACCACCAACGTGGTCGAGGAGCAGGTCGCCCTCATCCGCGAGCAGGTCGGCTCCAAGCGCGCGATCTGCGGCCTGTCCGGCGGCGTCGACTCCGCCGTCGCCGCGGCGCTCGTCCAGAAGGCCATCGGCTCGCAGCTGACCTGTGTGTACGTCGACCACGGGCTGATGCGCAAGGGCGAGACCGAGCAGGTCGAGAAGGACTTCGTGGCCGCGACCGGCGCGAAGCTGAAGGTGGTCGACGCCGAGAAGCGCTTCCTGGACGCGCTGGCCGGGGTCTCCGACCCCGAGCAGAAGCGGAAGATCATCGGCCGCGAGTTCATCCGCGTCTTCGAGCAGGCCCAGCTGGAGATCCTCCAGGAGGACGGCCCCGAGGTCGCCTTCCTGGTCCAGGGCACGCTCTACCCGGACGTCGTGGAGTCCGGCGGCGGCACCGGCACCGCCAACATCAAGTCCCACCACAACGTGGGCGGCCTCCCCGACGACATCGAGTTCCAGCTCGTCGAGCCGCTGCGCCAGCTGTTCAAAGACGAGGTCCGGATGGTCGGCCAGGAGCTCGGCCTCCCCGAGGAGATCGTCCAGCGCCAGCCGTTCCCCGGCCCCGGCCTCGGCATCCGCATCGTCGGCGAGGTCACCAAGGACCGCCTGGACCTCCTCCGCGAGGCCGACGCCATCGCCCGCGAGGAGCTGACGGCGGCCGGCCTGGACCGCGACATCTGGCAGTGCCCGGTGGTCCTCCTCGCCGACGTCCGCTCGGTCGGCGTCCAGGGCGACGGCCGCACCTACGGCCACCCGATCGTGCTGCGCCCGGTCTCCTCCGAGGACGCCATGACGGCCGACTGGTCGCGCCTGCCGTACGAGACGCTGGCGAAGATCTCCACCCGCATCACCAACGAGGTCGCCGACGTCAACCGCGTGGTCCTCGACGTGACGAGCAAGCCGCCGGGGACGATCGAGTGGGAGTGACCTCCCGCTCCCGGTGAGCCCGTAGGGCCTCCTGGTCAACGCCGATGCCGTCGCTCATTCGTTTGAGTGGCGGCATTGTCGTATGGGCTGGGTACGCTGAGTGAAGAGACGAGACTTTCGGCGTATGGGAGCAATCATGAGCGCCGCACCCGAGCCCAGGCTTGAGCAGCAGCCGTACCGGTGGCCCGTCCCGCCGGAGGGCGGCTGGACGGCAGACGATCTCGACCGGATTCCGGGCCTCCCGCCCCACACCGAGCTGATCGACGGGAGTCTCGTTTTCATGAGTCCGCAGCGGAAGTTCCACACGCGAGCCATGTGGCTGCTTGAGCACGGGCTGCTCGCGCACTTGCCCGCGGATCTGGACGTGGACCGGGAGATGACGGTCAAGCTGGACCGCAACAACCGTCCCGAACCCGACATGCTGGTGTACCGGGCGGACGCCGACACCGGCGCGGATCAGACGTGGTACGCGCCCGAGGACGTCATCCTCGCCGTGGAGGTCGTCTCCCCCGACTCCGAAGCCCGCGACCGCGAGACCAAGCCCCGCAAGTACGCCGCCGCCGGCATCGTCCACTTCTGGCGCGTCGAACAGGGCCCTGACGGTCTCCCCGTCGTGTACGTCTACGAGCTGGACCCCGCACTGAAGGCATACACGCCCACGGGCATTCACCGCAACGCCCTGAAGCTCGACGTCCCCTTCCCTCTCTCCATCGACCTCACCGCGATCAATCAGCGTCGTCCCTAGCCCCACCCCTTCTCATCGCCCCCACCCGGCGGTAACTTCCGGTCCCGTACGCCCTGGGAACCCGAGGAGCCCGCCATGTCCGAGCCGCCCGCCGTGCCCGCCCCCGTCCCCGTCGAGCAGCTGCACTTCGCGATGCCGCCCGTGCACGCGTCGCCGGACGAGGAGCGGGCGTACCGCAGGCAGCGGCTCGCGGGGGCGTTGCGGCTGTTCGGGCAGTACGGGTACGAGGACGGGGTCTCCGGGCACATCACCGTGCGCGACCCCGAGTCGGCCGACCACTACTGGGTCAACCCGTTCGGCGCGCCCTTCGCCGACCTCGCCCCGCAGGACCTGATCCTCGTCAACGGCGACGGGCAGGTGGTCCAGGGCCGCTTCCACGTCAACCAGGCCGCCTTCGCGGTGCACGCGGCCGTGCACCGGGCCCGGCCGGACGCCGTGGCCGTCGCGCACACCCACTCCGTGCACGGGCGGGCGCTGGCCGCGCTCGGGGAGCTGATCGAGCCGATCACCCAGGAATCCTGTGCCTTCTACGAGGACCACGCGCTGTACGACGCGTACTCCGGGGTCGTCGTGGACGAGGAGGAGGGGCGGCGGATCGCCGAGGCGCTGGGGCCGCGCAAGGCGGTCATCCTGCGCAACCACGGGCTGCTGACCGTGGGGGACTCGGTGGACGCGGCGGCCTGGTGGTTCCTCACGATGGAGCGCGCCTGCCAGGTGCAGTTGCTGGCGCGGGCCGCCGGGAAGCCCGTCCTGATCGACCACCGGGACGCCGTCACCACCCGCGACCAGCTCGGCAGCGACCTGGTGGCCTGGATCAACTACCAGCCCCTGTGGCAGCGGATCAGTCGAACGTTCTGACGGGGCCCGCCCCTGGTTCGCCCCGATGCGGGCCCCGGCGTCCCCGTACGGCACAATGCGCTGGGATCGCAGCTGGGTTGGCTGTACCGGGGTGGGAAAGGGCGTAATCTCCCGTGGCGTTGGACGAGTCGAGGGCGAGCGGTACGCACGGCGGGGGCTGTACGTGCGGCGACTGCCCGCACGGAGCACGCGAGGGACACCGGCGCGCGGTCGCCGCCTTCCTCGCCAAGCGCGACGAGCTGGCGGCGGGGAGCGGTCTGCCCGCCGGGGTCGCCCAGTCCGCCTCCGCGTCCCGGCAGTGGGTCTCCGACGAGCTGACCGAGTCCGCCCGCACCGTCGCCGAACGGGGCCGGGCGGCCGGTGACGTCTGGCTCCACCAGGTGTGGCGGGGCACCCTGTCCGTCGTCTGGGGCGCGGTCGTGGCGCTGCTCGTCGGCGCGAGCCTCACCGCGATCGGGCCCGGCTGGACCACCGCCCGCACGGCCGGTCTGGCCGCCGCGCTCGTGACCGCTTCCCTGCTGACCGTCGCCGCCCGCTTCCACCGCGCCCGGGGCGGCCTCCTCGCCCCGCTGATCGGGGAGGACAACCGGCTCTCCACCTCCCGGGCCGTCGCCGCAGCCTGGGTGCTGTTCGCCGTCTTCGCCGTGCTCGTGCTCGCCCTCCAGCTGGCGGGCGCGTCCGACCACGAGGACCGGGACGCGCTGATCGAGGGGCTCGACCTGGTGCGGTCCGCCGGGGTGCTGGCCGTGCTGGCGCTGGTGTGCGCGGTCGCCGTCGTCGTACGCCGCGTGGTGACCGTACGGGTGCTGGGGCAGCGGCTCCAGAAGCTGCGCGCGGACCGGCCGCGCGCGGCGGACCTGCTCACCGACGACTCCGGGCGCGGTTCGTTCACGGATGTGCAGTACGTGCTGGTCAGCGCCGTCGCCGTGCTCTTCGCCGGGGTCCGGCTCGCCCGCCGCCCCGAGCAACTGCCCGACCTGCCGTGGGGCCTCGCCCTGCTGGTGGCGGTGTCGGCGGCGACGTACTTCGCCGGGAAGTACGCGGAGGGCGGCCGTCCCGTCGTGCTGTCCGTGGTGCGGGCCCGGGAGGCCGGGGACCTGGACGCCCCGATCCGGACCGGCGACGACATCGAGATCCGGGGCGCGGGCTTCGTACCGCCCGGCGCGGGCAGCCCCGACCGGCTGGCCCGGCTCGTCGTACGGATCGGCACGGTCCACGTCCACGTACCGCTGATCCCGGTCGCCGGGGGCTTCGCCAACCCGACCGACACCGTGCTCACCGTGCCGGTGCCGGTCGAGGTCGAGCCGGGGACCGTGGACGTCCAGGTCGTCACCGCCGCCGGGGTGGAGACCAACCGCTGTTCCATCGACGTGACGGACTGACGGCCCCTTCCTTCCTTCCTTCCTTCCTTCCTTCCTTCCGCTGATTGCCCCGCAGCCCTGGTGAGCGACGCCGGACAGGCGTACGTATGGTCGGGTGACGGGACTTCGGGAAGCGGGGCAGCGCTGATGAACGGTTACGGCGGCGGTTCGTACGGGCTGAGCGAGCCGAAAGGGCTGCGGGACCGGGCGCGGGAGTACGCCCTGCTCCCGCTGCGCATCTTCCTCGGCGTCACCTTCGTCTACGCGGGGCTCGACAAGCTGACGGACAGCGCGTTCCTCTCCGCGACCGGCGACGGCTCCATCGGGGAGACGATGCGCGGGATCCGCGACTCCTCCGCGGTCCCCGCCCTCGTCGACCTCGCGCTCAAGAGCCCCGAGGGCTTCGGTTACGCCATCGCCATCGGCGAACTGCTCGTCGGGCTCGGCACCCTCGTCGGCCTCTGGGCCCGGCTCGCCGCGCTCGGCGGCGCGCTGATCTCGCTGAGCCTGTGGCTGACGGTGAGCTGGCAGATGACCCCGTACTACTACGGCAACGACCTGCCCTATCTGATGGCGTGGCTGCCGCTGGTGCTCGCCGGCGCGGCCGTGTTCTCCGCCGACGCCTTCTTCGCCGCGCGCCGCCGCCGGACCAGGTAGCCCAGCCAGGTCGCCGCCGCGGACAGCCACAGCCCGCCGAAGAACAGCGGGAGGAAGAACGTCCACGGGGCCTCCCACTTCCCGGCGGCGTCGGCCGCGTACCCGGCGGCCAGGGCCAGCATCGTCAGGCCCGCCACCGCGCGGCCGGGCCGGAATTCATGACGCAGCACGGGTGACCTCCACCTGTCCGATGCCGATGTCGACTCGCAGTTCGATCGTGCCCGCCGGTTTGCCGCCTCCGGGCGGCGGCAGGGTGCGCCGGATCGTCTTGTCGCTGCTGATCCGGACCTGGACCGACTGCCCTTCCTCCAGCCGGATCTCCCCGAGGTCGGTGTCGGCGCGCACGTTCACCGTCACGTCCCTCGGGACGACCACGGCCGCCCGCCCCGCCGCGACGTCGAGACGGGTGCTCAGGGTCTCGCCCGCCGGGACCGTCAGGCCGGACAGGTCCAGCCGGGCGTTGCCGGTGCTCAGTCCGTAGGACGGCTGGACGGCGGCCGTCGACGCGGGCCGCCACTCCTGGCGGACCCAGGTCGTGGTGATGTCCTTCGGCAGCACCGACGCACCCGCCAGCAGGCCCGCCGTGACCATCGCCATCACGACCGTGCCGAAGCCGGTCCGGCCCAGCACCGAGGCGATGAGCAGCCCGAGGCCGAACACCGCGAGGGCGGCGGCCAGCCCGATCTGGAGGGCGGTGCCCAGCGGCTGGTCCCAGTTCAGCCTGGCGCCCAGGCCGCCCGCCACCAGCGCCGCCAGGAGGACGAGCCCGCCGACCGGGCGCGGCCCGCGCGGACGGGGCGACGGATGCGGGGCCCGGAACGGGGCGTCCGCGCTGGGCCGCCCGGCCCGCGCCGTGCCGACGTCCGTGTCCGGCGGCCCCCACAGATACCCGGAGCCCACCGGCCCGGTGGTCCCGTCCTTGACGATCGGGTCCCGCCACCAGGACGGACCGCCCGGCGTGGGCGGAGCCTTCACCTCCGGCGGCGGCACGCCGAGTCCGCCGGTGTGCGCGGGGCCGGGAGCCCGGCCGGGAGGGGCGGCCGGAGCCCCGGGCGGGGCCGCCGGGTCCTTCGGGTCCGCCGTCCGGCGCGCCTGCGTCCATACGGAGAAGCCGACGACGGCCAGCGTCAGCAGCGCGGCGAACGACAGCATGCTCCGGTTGTGCAGCATCGACAGGAACAGCCCGCAGCCGATCAGCGCCAGCAGCAGCGCCACCAGGGACGCCCCGTCGACCCGCCCCGACAGCAGCTTGCGCGCCTCGTTCTCCTCGTCGCCGTCCGCGGGCAGCAGCAGCCACGCGAAGCCGTAGAAGATCAGCCCGACGCCCCCGGTCGCCGACAGGACGCCGAGCACGATCCGGAAGATCACCGGGTCCACGTCGCAGTACCGGCCGAGGCCGCCGCACACCCCGGCGACGACCTTCTGCCGGGGGGTGCGCCGCAACTGGGGCTTCGGCGCGTCGGGGGGCGCGACGCCGGGGGCGGCGTCCGAAGGAGCGGTCATGCCTCCATGGTGACGGCCCGGACCGCCTGCCGGGACCCGCGCCGACCCTGGACGGTCCCTGATATTGCCGGGCGGGGGCCCGGAGGGGGCGGTGAACGGCTCCGCGACCGCGCGGCGGGGGCGTCCTCGCCCAGGACACGATCCCGCCGCCGTCAGGGTCCTCTGGGGGATCGACCCTGATGACCTTCCGCGCCCGCGCGTGTGACGATCGGGGTATGCCAGCCGCCACCGCCCGAGCCGCCAGCTCCCTCGCCGCCGATCCGGAGGAGCAGCCGCCGCGCAAGCTGTACCGGAGCGCGGACGGCCGACTGCTCGGCGGCGTCGCGCGCGGGCTCGCCGGGCACCTCGGGCTGCCCGTCGCCTGGGTGCGGTTCGTGTTCCTCGGGCTCTTCTTCACGGACGGCCTCGGCGCGCTGCTGTACGCGGTGTTCTGGATCGTCGTCCCGCTCGGCGTCGGCGGCGTCGAGGGCCCGCGCTCGGTGTTCGACACGGCGGCGGACGGCCGGCGCCGACTCCGTAAACCGGACAAGGGCCAGGTCTTCGCACTGGTCGCGCTGCTCGTCGGGGCCGTCACGTTCGTCGCCAACGTCGACATGGGCAGCGACGCCGACCGCTACATCTGGCCGACGCTCCTGATCGGCGCGGGCTCCGTCCTGGTCTGGCGGCAGGCGGACAACGTCCGGCGGGCCCGCTGGATGGAGGTCGGCCGCCACCGCAAGCTGCTCCACCTGGCGCGCGGCCTCGCCGGGGTGGCGCTCGTCGGACTCGGCCTCGCCGTGTTCATCGTGGTGCGCGGCTCGGCCGCCCAGCTCGGCAACGTACTGACCGCGGCCATCGCCGTCCTCACCGGCATCGCCCTGCTCGCCGGCCCCTACCTGGTCCGGATGACCCAGGACCTGTCCGAGGAGCGCCTCATGCGCATCCGCGCCCAGGAGCGCGCCGAGGTCGCCGCCCACGTCCACGACTCCGTGCTGCACACCCTCACCCTGATCCAGCGCAACGCGGACGACGGCGGCGAGGTCAGACGCCTGGCCCGGGCCCAGGAGCGCGAGTTGCGGAACTGGCTGTACAACCCCGAGGGCACCGGCAAGGAGGAGGACGACGAACCGGAGACCCTGGCCGAGGCGGTGAAGCGGGCCGCCGCCGAGGTCGAGGACAAGCACGGCGTCCCCCTGGAGGTCGTGGTCGTCGGCGACTGCCCCCTCGACGACAGGCTGGCGGCGCAGATGCAGGCCGCGCGCGAGGCGATGGTCAACGCCGCCAAGTACGGTGGCGAGGGCGGCGCCGTCCAGGTCTTCGCGGAGGTCGAGGGCCGTACGGTCTTCGTGTCCGTACGGGACCGGGGTCCGGGTTTCGACCTGGACGATGTTCCCGCGGACCGCATGGGCGTACGAGAATCAATCATCGGCCGGATGCGGCGCAACGGCGGCAGCGCCCGGCTGCGTCCCGCGCCCGGCGGGGGCACCGAGGTCGAGCTGGAGATGGAAAGGGCGAGCGAATGACCGAGAACACCGAAGCCACCGGGGGCCCGGAGCGACGGGTACGGGTCGTGCTCGTCGACGACCACCGGATGTTCCGCACCGGGGTGCAGGCCGAGATCGGCCGCACCGAGGAGACCGGCGTCGAGGTCGTCGGCGAGGCCGCCGACGTCGACCAGGCGGTCACCGTCATCACGGCGACCCGCCCCGAGGTCGTCCTCCTCGACGTCCACCTCCCCGGCGGCGGCGGCGTCGAGGTGCTGCGCCGCTGCGCCCCGCTGATGGGCACGGCCGACAACCCGGTCCGCTTCCTGGCGCTCTCCGTCTCGGACGCGGCCGAGGACGTCATCGGGGTGATCCGGGGCGGCGCGCGCGGCTATGTCACCAAGACGATCACCGGCACCGACCTGGTCGACTCCGTCTTCCGGGTCCAGGAGGGCGACGCGGTCTTCTCGCCCCGCCTGGCCGGCTTCGTCCTGGACGCCTTCGCCTCCACGGACGCCCCGCCGGTCGACGAGGACATGGACCGCCTCACCCAGCGCGAGCGCGAGGTGCTGCGGCTGATCGCGCGCGGCTACGCGTACAAGGAGATCGCCAAGCAGCTGTTCATCTCGGTGAAGACGGTGGAGTCGCACGTCTCGGCGGTGCTGCGCAAGCTCCAGCTGTCCAACCGGCATGAGCTGACGCGGTGGGCGACGGCTCGGCGGCTGGTCTGAGCGGGGGTTGGTCCGAGCCACGGTCGGTCTGAGCGACGGCTCGGCGGCTGGTCTGAGCGCGGTTGGTCTGAGCGACGGCTCGGCGGCTGGTCTGAGCGCGGTTGGTCCGAGCGGGGGTTGGCCGG
The DNA here is from genome assembly GCF_046548915.1 of Streptomyces sp. cmx-18-6. Taxonomy (NCBI): domain Bacteria; kingdom Bacillati; phylum Actinomycetota; class Actinomycetes; order Kitasatosporales; family Streptomycetaceae; genus Streptomyces; species Streptomyces sp. cmx-18-6. The sequence goes on from NZ_JAEBEP010000007.1 coordinate 177,992, forward strand.
AGTCACGGGCGGTCTGAGCGACGGCTGGTCCGAGGCCGTTGCTCAACCGCTTCCGGGGCCCCGCTGTCCGGGTTCGCTCTTTCCCGGCTCGCGCTCTCCCGGCTCCCGCTGTCCGGGTTCGCTCTTTCCCGGCTCGCGCTCTCCCGGCTCCCGCTGTCCGGGTTCGTGCTCTCCAAATGCGCGCCTTCCGGGCTCCAGCGAGATGTTGACCTTCTCGCCGATCCGGCGGTAGCCGATGCCCGCGTAGATCCGTTCCACGTCGGCGTCGCCCGGCTCCAGCCACACCGTCCGGCAGCCCCGGTCGAAGGCCCGTTCCGTCAGCCAGGCGGAGAGGGCCGCGCCGATGCCCCGGCGGCGGAAGGGGGCGGCGACGGCGAGGCCGACGAGTTCGCTCAGGCCGTCGACGGCCACGGAGCAGCCGCCCGCCCCGGCCGGTGCGCCGTCGAGGACCGCCAGGGCGGCGACCCCGTCGCCGGTGGCCGCCGTGCGCAGCCAGTCGGTCGTCCCCGCGTCGGGTTCGCCCGCGCCGCCGAAGCCGTGGTGCTGGACGCGGGCGGCGTCGGTGAACTCCGCTTCGGTGCCGGGCACGGCGATACGGAGGCCGTCGACCGGCTTCGGCGGGGTCAGGTCGGCGGGGGCGCAGGCCAGCAGCGGGGCCCGGTGCTCCACGGTGAAACCGGCGGCCAGCAGGGCCGGTTCGACGGCCGGGGCCCAGGCGGGCAGGAACTCCAGGCGGGGCAGCCGCGCCCGCTTCCGGAACGCGTCCACCAAGGCCGCCACCTCGTCCGCCGTGGGTTCCGCTTCCCGGTCGGGGATGGCGTAGTTGGCGTACTTCAGCTCCCAGCCCGGGTTGTGCCGGACGGTGAACGGGCCCACCCGGTAGTGGGCGGGGGAGCGCAGTGTGAGGGTGCGGGCGTAGTCCTGGACGGCGTTCGCCATCGTCATACGGGAGTTCCTTCGGCGGGAGGGGCGTCGGCGCGGGGGAGACTACGCCACCCGGGTTGCTCCCGCGAAGGGCATCTGGTCGATGGGCGCGATCCGCACCGGCGCTCCCGCGCGCGGGGCGTGGATCATCTGGCCGCCGCCGATGTAGAGGCCGACATGGCTGATGCCCGAGTAGAAGAACACCAGGTCGCCGGGGGCCAGTTGGGAGCGGGAGACCCGCTGCCCGGCGTTGATCTGGGTGTAGGTGGTGCGGGGCAGGCTGACGCCCGCCGCCCGCCAGGCCGCCTGGGTCAGGCCCGAGCAGTCGAAGGCGTTCGGGCCGGTCGCGCCCCAGACGTACGGCTTGCCGATGGCCCCGTGCGCGAAGGAGATCGCCTGCGCAGCCCGGGAGTCGGGGGCCGTGACCGGGGTGCGTGCGGCGGTGCGGTCGGCGTGGGCGGCGGTGCGGTCGGTGGAGGTGGACCGACTGGCGGTGGCCGGGCCGCCGCCGTGGCGGGCGTCGGCCGAGCGTTCGTACGCGGCGCGCTCGTCGGCGGTGAGGGTGGCCAGGAGCCGGCGGGCGTCGGACAGCTTCGTCCGGATCGCGGTGCGGTGTTCGCGCAGCTCGGCCCGGCGGGCGGCGAGCGCCTCGGTCTCCCGGTCGGCGCGGGCCTTGATCTGGGCGAGGCCGGAGAGCTGGCGGCGGATGCCCTGGAGCATGCCCGACTGCCGGTCGGCCGCGCGGTCGAGGTGGGCGGCGCGCTCCAGATAGGAGTCGGGGTCCGAGGAGAGCGCCAGCTGCACGGCCGGGTCGAGTGCGCCGGTGCGGTACTGGGCGGTGGCCAGTGAACCGAGCGCGTTACGGGAGGAGTTGAGGCGGTCGGTGCGGCGGGCGGCCTCGTCGGCCAGGGCGTCGACGGTCTTCGTGGCGGCGGCCGCCTTCTCCCTCGCCCCGTTGTACTTCTCGGTGGCGACCTCGGCGTCGTGGTAGAGCCGGTCGACCTTCGCCCGGACCTGGGCGGCGGTGGGAGCGGGCTCGGCGGGTGCGGCCCCGGCCCCGGTGGCCGAGGCCGCGGTGGCGGTCCCGGCGAGCGCCAGGGTGGCGGCGGTGCGGGCAGCAGTGCCGGTGAACGGGCGCTGCTTGGGTTTTCGGTGGGCTGATCTCCGGTGCGCGGCCACGGGGGCGGCATCCTTCCTGTCGGCGGCCCTCCGGCGGGTGCCGGAGGATCTGCGGGGCTGCCCTCCGGGGGTGCCGGAGGAGCTGTCGACGGCCCCTCCGGCGGATACCGAAGGGGCTGTCGGCTGTCCTCCGGCGGATGCCGTAGGGCCCGCGAGGGACGCTAATCCCGGCGCACGGAAAAGGGTCGCCATGACAGTTATTGCCCGGATGTGACGTTTCGTCGCCGCCGGATGATCGGAGATACGCACCCGGAATTGATCATTCCGGCAGGTTCGGGCGCAGGGCGTTCAGTTCCGGCGAAGGCTCCAGGAAAGGCTTGCCTCACTGCCCGGCCATGCTTTGGCCATGGCTAGGCTCCCGAGCCATGGACGTACTCATCAATGTCTTCGTCGCCCTGCACATCATCGGCATCGCCTCCCTGCTGGGCGGCTTCCTCACGCAGATGAAGGCCATGGGCGCGGGCGCCGCCCGCTTCGTTCCCGCCATGCTGCACGGCGCGCTGACCATGCTGGTCACCGGCGTGGCCCTGGTCGGGCTCAACCAGGCCGACGACCAGAGCGTGAACAACGTCAAGATCGGCGTGAAGCTGCTGCTGCTCGTCGCCATCCTCGCGCTGGTCTACGTCAAGCGGGACGAGGAGAGGGTCGAGAAGGGTGCGTTCGCGGCGGTCGGCGCTCTGACGGTCGCCAACATCTTCATCGCCACGCTCTGGACCTGAGGGGCGGCCTCTCCGGAGGCCGCCCCTCGACGTGCTACGCCGGGCGCACGCTGCCGTAGATCGGCATGTAGTAGATCGACTCCTCGCGCACGTTCGCCCCCGGCTTCGGGGCGTGGATCATCATCCCGCCGCCCTTGTAGACGCCGACGTGGCTGATGTCGTCGTAGAAGAAGACCAGGTCGCCGGGTTGCAGGTCGGAGGTGGCGACCCGCGTCCCGACCTTGACCTGGTCCCAGGTGGTCCGGGGCAGCGTGACGCCCGCCGCCCGCCAGGCCGCCTGCGTCAACCCCGAGCAGTCGTACGAGGACGGGCCCGAGGCCCCCCACACGTACGGCTTGCCGATCTGGGCGCGCGCGAAGGCGAGCACCTTCTCGGCCTTGGCCGCGTAACCGCTGCCCGTTCCGGTGCCCGCCCCTGGGCCCGTCTCCGTACCCGTACCGGCTCCCGGGCCCGTCCCCGTACCGCTGCCGGAACCGGTCCCGCCGCCGGAACCCGCACCACCGCCGGAACCGGTCGCGCTGTCGCCGTCCGACTCCTTCGCGGCCTCCTCGCGGGCCTTCTTCTCGGCGTCGGCGCGCTGCTGGGCCTCGGCGGCCTGGCGGGCGGCCAGCTTCGCCGCCTTCTTCCGCGCCTCGGCCTCCTTCTTGCGCTCCAGCTCCGCCAGCCGCGCCTTCTCCTCGGCGGTCAGCCGGGAGAGCAGGGACCGGGCCTCGGTGAGCTTGGCCTGCACGTTCTTCTTGCTGGTGCGCAGCGTCGTCTGCGTCTCGGTCAGCGTCTCCAGGCTCTGGACGGCCTCCGCGCGCTTCTTCGCCGCGTCCGCCTGCTGCGTCCGGAAGTCGTCCACGGCCTTCTGCTGCCGCGCCGTCGACCGGCTCATCACCTGGCTCTGGTCGAAGTACGACTGCGGGTCGTCCGCCAGGAAGAAGGTCGCGGTGGGCGCGATGCCGCCGGAGCGGTACTGCGCGGCCGCGTAGGCCCCCAGTTCCCGGCGCGCCTCGTTCATCTTCTCGGTCCGCTTCGCCACGTCCGAGAGCAGCGTGTCGACCTTCGTCCGCTGGGCCGTGGAGGCGGCCTTGGCGTGGTTGTACTGCTGGGTCGCGCTGCCCGCCTGCCGGTAGAGCTCGTCGACCTTCTTCTGGACTTCCTCGATGGCCGGCTTCGGCTCTGTGGGGGCGGCCGTCGCGCTCTGCGTGGAGAGCAACGTCACAGAGGCCAGCGCGGCCGTCGTGAACCCGACGGCGGGGGTGGTGGTGCGCACCTTCGTGCGCGGCTTGCGGTGCGATGCCAAGACCGGCATCTCCTTCCGTGGACCACCTACCGGGTTAGCTGTCGGGTTCGGACGGAACGGAAGGCTGTCCTACGGTCCGGACGAGGGGTACGGACCGATTCACCCCGGTGCTGCGTGTGGGTCCCCGGTTCCGAACTGCCGCGAGGCAGGACGGATTCGGCAGGGTCGCCCGTTCGGCGCGGATCGCGTCCAGGGGGTACGGGCCACCTGATCGAGCACGCTAGCCAACCGGCGCCACCGCTGGGAAGGTCGATGAGCGATATGCCCGATACATTTTCGTGACCTTTGTGGCCGGAGGCCGCCGCACCCCCTCCCACCGGGGGTTCTTTAACGGAACGCGCTCGTCCGGTCTCCGTGCGTGGCGGGGCTCGGCGTGGCGGCCGCCGACCGGAGCGCTTCTTCTGGCCTCTCACCGGCCTCTCGCCGGCTTTTCACCGACTTCTCGCCAGCCTCTTCCGGGCCTCTTCCCGGCCTCTTCCCGCTCTCTTCCCGGCTTCGGCGGAAGGTTGTCGGTGCGGCCGCCTAGACTCGGATGGCGATGAGCAGCCTCTTTGACGACAACTTCCTGACCGGCCTCCAGACCACGGAGGACGGCCCGCCCCCGCCCCCCGAGGACCACGCACCCGAAGCGGTGCCGGAGGGACTCTTCGAGGGCGTCTTCGACGCGCCCCCGCCGCCCAGGGACGGGTATTACCGGGACGGCCACCCGCGCCCGGTCATCGACGCCGCGGCGCTGCTCGACGGGCTGAACACCGAGCAGCGCGCCGCCGTCGTGCACGCCGGGTCCCCGCTGCTCATCGTCGCCGGGGCCGGCTCCGGCAAGACCCGGGTCCTGACCCACCGCATCGCCCACCTGCTGGCCGAGCGCGGGACGCACCCCGGGCAGATCCTCGCGATCACCTTCACCAACAAGGCCGCGGGCGAGATGAAGGAGCGCGTCGAGCAGCTCGTGGGCCCGCGCGCCAACGCCATGTGGGTCATGACCTTCCACAGCGCGTGCGTCCGCATCCTGCGCCGCGAGTCCAAGAAGCTCGGCTTCACGTCGTCGTTCTCGATCTACGACGCCGCCGACTCCAAGCGCCTGATGGCCCTGGTCTGCCGCGATCTGGACCTGGACCCCAAGCGCTTCCCGCCGAAGTCCTTCACCGCGAAGGTCTCCAACCTCAAGAACGAGCTGATCGACGAGGAGACCTTCGCCGGACAGGCCGCGGACGGCTTCGAGAAGACCCTCGCCCAGGCGTACGCGCTGTACCAGGCCCGCCTCCGCGAGGCCAACGCCCTGGACTTCGACGACATCATCATGACGACGGTCCACCTCCTCCAGGCATTCCCGGACGTCGCCGAGCACTACCGCCGCCGCTTCCGCCACGTCCTGGTCGACGAGTACCAGGACACCAACCACGCCCAGTACACGCTGGTACGCGAGCTGGTCGGCCCGGCCGGAGAGGCCGACGCCCCCGCCGAGCTGTGCGTGGTGGGCGACGCGGACCAGTCGATCTACGCCTTCCGGGGTGCGACCATCCGCAACATCCTCCAGTTCGAGGAGGACTACCCGAGCGCGACCACGATCCTGCTGGAGCAGAACTACCGCTCCACGCAGACGATCCTCTCCGCCGCCAACGCGGTCATCGAGCGCAACGAGAGCCGCCGCCCGAAGAACCTGTGGACCAACGCCGGCTCCGGCGCCCGCATCACCGGATACGTCGCGGACACCGAGCACGACGAGGCTCAGTTCGTCGCGGACGAGATCGACCGCCTCACCGACGCGGGCGACGCCAAGGCGGGCGACGTCGCCGTCTTCTACCGGACCAACGCCCAGTCCCGCGTCTTCGAAGAGATCTTCATCCGCGTCGGCCTGCCCTACAAGGTCGTCGGCGGCGTGCGCTTCTACGAGCGCAAGGAGGTCCGGGACGTCCTGGCCTACCTCCGGGTCCTCGCCAACCCCGAGGACACCGTCCCGCTGCGCCGCATCCTCAACGTGCCCAAGCGCGGCATCGGCGACCGCGCCGAGGCCATGATCGACGCCCTGTCGATGCGCGAGAAGATCTCCTTCCCGCAGGCGCTGCGCCGCGTGGACGAGGCGTACGGCATGGCGGCCCGCTCGTCCAACGCCGTCAAGCGCTTCAACACGCTGATGGAGGAGCTGCGCACCATCGTCGAGTCCGGGGCCGGACCCGCCGTCGTGCTGGAAGCGGTGCTGGAGCGCACGGGCTATCTCGCGGAGCTCCAGGCGTCGACCGACCCGCAGGACGAGACCCGTATCGAGAACCTCCAGGAACTCGCCGCCGTCGCCCTGGAGTTCGAGCAGGAGCGCGGCGACGAGGAGGAGGCCGGCACGCTCGCGGAGTTTCTGGAGAAGGTCGCGCTGGTCGCGGACTCCGACCAGATCCCCGACGAGGACGAGGACGGTTCCGGCGTCATCACGCTGATGACCCTGCACACCGCGAAGGGCCTGGAGTTCCCGGTGGTCTTCCTCACCGGCATGGAGGACGGCGTCTTCCCGCACATGCGGGCCCTCGGCCAGACCAAGGAGCTGGAGGAGGAGCGCCGCCTCGCGTACGTCGGCATCACCCGCGCCCGCGAACGCCTCTACCTCACCCGGGCCGCGATGCGCAGCGCCTGGGGCCAGCCCTCGTACAACCCGCCCTCGCGGTTCCTGGAGGAGATCCCGGACCAGCACCTGGAGTGGAAGCGCAAGGGCCCGATGGCCGCCCCGGCCGGACCCACCTCGGGCATCACGTCCTCGCTCTCCTCCTCGCGCGCCCGCTCGGGACCCTCGGGCTTCGCGACCCGGCGCGGCGTGGAGAAGCCCACGGTCACGCTGGTGGTGGGGGACCGGGTCACGCACGACCAGTTCGGGCTGGGCACGGTGACGGCCGTCGAGGGCTTCGGCGACCAGGCCAAGGCGACGGTGGACTTCGGCGACGAGCGCCCCAAGAAGCTGCTCCTGCGGTACGCGCCGGTCGAGAAGCTGTAGACGGAGCTGCCGCCGGGGCTCCGGAGCTGTCCGCCGGGGCTCCGGAGCTCCGGCGGAGTTCCGGAGCTGTCCGCCGGAGTTCCGGAGCTGTGTACGCGGCTTCCGGCGGACGGGGCTCTGCCGGCGGGGAGCGTGAAAGAAGGGGTGCGGGACGGCTTCGGCCGTCCCGCACCCCTCTCTCGTATGCGCTTGTGCGTATCAGGTCGCGTTGACGCCGTGGCTGCGCAGCCACGCCAGCGGGTCGATCGACGCGCCGCCGCCGGGCCGGACCTCGAAGTGCAGGTGCGGACCGGTGGAGTTGCCGGAGCTTCCGGCGTACGCGATGACGTCCCCGGCCTTCACCGGGCCCGACCGGATCCTGGTGCTGCTGAGGTGGCAGTACCAGGTCTCCGTGCCATCGGCCATGGTCACGATCGCCATGTTGCCGTAGGCGCTGTTGAACTGGGTGCGCACGGTGCCATCGGTCGCGGCCATCACCGGAGTGCCGTACCCCACGGGGAAGTCGATGCCCGTGTGCACGGACATCCAGTTGACGCCCGCCTGGCCGTAGTACGCGCTGAGTCCGTGCTGCTTGACCGGCAGGACGAACTTGGGGCGCAGCGCCTCGCGGCGGGCGGCCTCCTCCTCGCGCTTCTTCTTCTCCGCCACCTGACGCTGCTTGAGGTCGATGCGCTCCTGGGTGCGGCTCGCCCGCACACGGAAGTCGTCGCTGCCCTCGGTGAGCTGCTCCAGCTGGCTGTCGAGCTTCTTGTTCGCGGCGGTGACCGCCTTGACCGTGCTCGGATCGGCGACGGCCAGGGAGGTGGTGTCCTCCTGCTTCTCCTCGCCGCCGTTGATCCCGCTGACGGAGGCGGCGGCGATGCCGGCGACGCTCATCACGCAGGCGGAGGGGACCGCGACGGTCAGGAGGGCGGACCGCTTGGCGGGGCTGCGGCGGCGGGCCCGGTTGCGCGGGGCGGGGGCGGTGCGGACCACGGTGCGGTCCATGGAGAGCGGGGCGGCGTCGGGGGCGTCGCCGTCGTCCGGCGCGGGGGCGGCGTCCGGTTCGAGGACGGCGAACTCGGCGGTGGTGGACGCCGTCTCCTCGGCCCGGTCCGCCGCCTGCTCGGCCGCTTCGGGTTCCGCCGTTTCGGACGCCTGCTGTTCGTACAGCTGATGCGACGTCTGTTCGGGCTCGTACGCGGCGTCCCCGGGCGTGGCGCCGGAGTTCCAGGCGGTCGCGTCGTAGGCGCCGGAGTCGTACATCCCGGTGTCGTACGCGCCGGTGTCATGCACCCCGGTGTCGTGCACCCCGGTGTCGTGCACCCCGGTGGTGAAGGAGGTGGTGGCGTAGGCGCCCGTGTCGTCGGCGGCGATCGTCCCGTAGGCCCCGGTGTCGTAGGCGGCCGTTCCGTAGGAGCCGTCCGTCGCGTACGGGCCGTCCGTCACGTAGGCGGTGCCGGTGCCGTACGTGGGGGTGGTGTAGGCGCTGGTGCCGTACGCGCCGGTGTCGTACGCCCCCGTCTCGTACGGGGCGGTGCCGAAGGCGGCTGTGGTGAACCCGGCGTCGGCGGTGTGGAACGCGCCGGTGTCGGTCGTCGCCCACGGGCCGGTCAGGTCCTGGTCGGAGGGCTGTTGCCAGGCTCCCGTCGCGCCGGTGTCCCACTGCTGGTGGGTGTCGGCGGCGGTCTGCGGCTGGGCGGCGTACGCGTCGTACGTGCCGGTCTGCTGGGCTCCGGTGTCCCAGGCGGAGGAGTCGTACTGGCCACTGTGGGGGGTGTGGTCGCCGTGGCTGTTGTGGCCACTGTGGTCGACGTAGGAACCGTCGTATCCGGAGGCTGTGTAATCCGTGGTGTCGCGGGTACCCGAGTCGCCGGAGAAGGTACCGAAAAGCGGGTCGGTGTCGAAGCTGCCGGTGGATCGGGTGTCATACCCGACGGGCCCGGCGTGGGGGTGCTGGTCGTTCACCAACTTCTCTCTCGCCTCGGCAGCAGGACTGTTCTGGATCCCGGTGAGGGGGTCCCAGGGGGAAGCAGTGGCCGCGACTGTACCCGGCAGTATGTGAGGACGACAATCTTCGCCAGGTTTTACGTCCGCAGGAAACGGGCAATCGGCCGCCTTTCGGCGGACGTCAGGCACAGCCTTGGCTCTATGTTCGAGGGTTGTTCTATTCCGAGTGGCGGGTGTGGCGTAATGGGCGACGGGTCAGGCGACGGAGGCCGTTCCGGTTGAGGACGCCGTTGCCTCCCGGCTCTCTCCGTCCTCCCGGCCCTCCCTCTCCTCCCGCGCCCCTTCCACCCCTTCCGCCCCTTCCATCCCTTCCGCCTCATCCGTCTCCAGGGCGTCGAGGATCGCGGCGGCCACCGTGGGGTGCACCGGCAGCGCGAGATGTCCGATGCCGGTGACGCGTACGTTCACCGCGTCGAGGTCGGGATGGTCGACGCGGGCCGTCTCCACCGGGACCATCACCTGGTCCAACTCGCTCCAGAAGCTGACGAACCGGGTCCGGCAGCCGGGGGCGGGGCCGCGCAGCTCCTCGATCACCGTGGACCCGCCGCGCATCTGCCGCACGATGGGGTGAATGCCGGCCCCGGGGGCGACGGCGGTGCCGCCGTGCGGCGTCCCGAGCGTGACGAGCGTGCGCACCCGGTGGTCGCCGCCCAGCCGCTGTACGTAGTAGCGGGCGATCAGGCCGCCGAGGCTGTGCCCGACGATGTCGACCTCGCGGTGGCCGGTGCGGGCGCAGATCTCCTCCACATGGCGGCCGAGCAGTTCGGCGGCGACGCGCAGATCGCGGGTGAGCGGCGAGTAGTTGAGGGACGCCAGGTGATTGCGGCCGTGCCGGGCCAGGGTGCGGCGCAGCAGGAGGAAGACGGAGCGGTTGTCGATGAACCCGTGCAGCAGGACGACGGGCCGCCCGGCGTGCGGGGATCCGGGGGAGCGGCCCGGGCCCGGCAGCTCCCCGGGCGGCGGGCCCGGGGAGGGGCGCTCCTGGGTGAGGCCGAAGGGGTACGCGGCCAGATGGCCGGTGAGGACGACGAACTCCAGCGCGGCGGCGGCGAGCAGTGCGGTCGACCACCGGGGGCCCGGCGGGCGGGGCGGGTGGGGCAGTAGGGAGAGGAGAGGGAAGACCTGCACAGCCGACCTCCTGCACTGGCGCACGGGAGGAGGCGGCTCACGCCCCCGTATGCCTTCCTGATGCCTTCCTGGGATGCGCCGGCGCGAGGACCGCACCCTGTCGCGGACCTGCGGGCACCTGGGCCCCTGGTCCGGAGGCTGGGCTGCGACGGGCCGTACCACCGTGCCGTGCGGCTGGCGGCGCGGTGATACGGCGACCTCGTAGCGGCTCCCCTGGGGGATGGGGTTCGCAGGTCGGGGCGGAGAGCGCCATGACCGGCAAGACAGCCCCCGGCGCCGGTCCCCGCGCGGCCGGTATGCCGTGTGGTGCGGGGTCCGACGCCTGGCGAACATGTCCCACATGTGATTTCCCCCTCCCCGCCTGCCGCGAAACTGTGGCGTGCGGGATGCTGTGGATAACGTTCGTTCACATCCCCGGCCCTTCAGGCGCGGGAGACCATGTGGAGGCAGTGATGGGTGTGACCGGTCCGATCCGTGTGGTGGTGGCCAAGCCGGGACTCGACGGCCATGACCGCGGGGCCAAGGTGATCGCGCGGGCGTTGCGGGATGCCGGTATGGAAGTCATCTATACGGGGCTCCACCAGACACCCGAGCAGATCGTCGACACGGCGATCCAGGAGGACGCCGACGCGATCGGCCTCTCGATCCTCTCGGGCGCGCACAACACGCTGTTCGCCAAGGTGATCGAGCTGCTGAAGGAGCGGGAGGCGGAGGACATCAAGGTGTTCGGCGGCGGGATCATCCCGGAGGACGACATCGCGCCGCTGAAGCAGCTGGGCGTGGCGGAGCTCTTCACCCCGGGCGCGACGACGACCGAGATCGTCTCCTGGGTCAACGCGAACGTCCGCCAGCCCGCGCAGACCTGACCCGCCGGCCGCCGTCTCCTCCGGGGAGGGGCGGGAGGGGGAGCGGTGAGTGAGGCGGACGCGCGGTCGGGCCCGGGCCCGGGCCCGGGCCCGGGGCCGGATGGGCTGCCGGTCCGGAGGTGCGGCGCGGCCGGGGCCGGGGCGGTGTCCGGGGTCGAGCCAACGGCCGGGTCCAGGTCCGGGGCGCGGCCGGATCCGGGGCGGGGGCGACGGCCGGAGGCGCGCCGGGGTCCGGGGTGAGGCGCGGCCGGGTCCGGGTCCGAGGCCGGGGCAACGACCGGAGGCGCGCCCGGGGTTCTGGTGGCGGGGCACGGCCGGAGGGGTGCGCCGGGTTCTGGTCGGCGGGGCACGGCCGGAGACGCGCGCCGGGTTCTGGTGGCGGGGCACGGCCGGGGACGCGCGCCGGGTTCTGGTGGCGGGGCACGGCCGGAAGGGCGCGCCAGGTTCTGGCGGCGGGCGTCAGGCCAGCTCCGCCTCCATGGCGGCGCGCAGCCGCAGCGTGGAGACCAGGCGCTGGAACGCCTCCGACCAGTAGCCGCCCGCCCCCGGCGACGCCCCCTCCTGCTCGTCGGGGGTGGCCGTGAGGACCTCCAGGCGGTCGGCCTCGGCGGGGTCCAGGCAGCGTTCGGCCAGGCCCATCACCCCGCTGAAGCTCCACGGGTAACTCCCGCCGTCCCGCGCGATGTCGAGCGCGTCGACCACGGCGCGCCCGAGCGGACCGGCCCAGGGCACCGCGCAGACCCCGAGCAGCTGGAACGCCTCGGACAGCCCGTGCGCCGCGATGAACCCGGCCACCCACTCGGCCCGTTCGGCCTCGGGCAGGACCGCCAGGAGCTTGGACCGCTCGGCGATCGACGCCGTCCCGGGGCTGCTCGCCGGAGGCGCGGCCGGTATGCCCAGCAGGGCCCGCGCCCATCGCGGGTCGCGTTGGCGCACCGCGGCCCGGCACCAGGCGGCGTGCAGCTCGCCCGCCCAGTCGTCGGCGACCGGCAGCGCCACGATGTCCTCGGCCGGGCGCCCGCCGAACTGTTCCTGCCAGACCCCGAGCGGCGTCGCCTCCACCAACTGCCCGAGCCACCAGGACCGCTCGCCCCGGCCGGTCGGCGGCACGGCCGCCACCCCGTCGCGCTGCATCCCGGCGTCGCACTCGTGCGGCGCCTCCACGGCGATGGATGCGCCACCCCCCGTACGGTCGGGATTGACGCATGACGTAGCGCGGGCCGCCATCCGCCCGGCGAGGGCCGACGCGGGGAGGGCGGAGAGGAGCTCGGCGGCCGTGGCGCGGACGTTGCGGCTGCGGTCGGACAGCGCCTGCTCCAGGAACTCCTCGTCACCGCCGCCGAGCCCGGTCCGCAGGGAGTCCAGGAACATCAGCCGGTCCTCCGCCCGTTCGGTGGACCAGGTGGTGGCGAGCAGGGCGAGCGCGGCGGCGGGATCCTGCGCCCGTACGGTGTCGAGCAGCGCGACCCGCTCGGCGAACAGCCCCTCCTCCCACAGCCGGCGCACCGCGTCCGGGTCGGCGGTGTCGGGCACGAGCGCGCCGCCCGCCGCGCCGCGCAGGGCGAACTTCCACTCGGGGTTCAGCGCGGCCAGCCACAGCCCGCGCGGACCGGCGAAGGCGAGCGCCTGGGGACGCAGGTCCGTGCGGGCCCGGGCGGCGTCCAGCAGGGGCGGCAACAGGGCGGCCGGGGCCCGGAACCCCCGCAGGTTGGCGATGGCCAGCCACTGCGGGATGAGCTCGGTGAGGTCGGGCGTCGCCCCGCGCCGCCCGGAGGCGGTCGGCGCGGCCCGGTCGGCGAGCAGTTGGGCGAGCCGCTGCCGGGCGGCCTCGGGCAGTGGCGGGCGCGGGTCGTGGGGCGCGGGCTCCGGCCGGGGCCCCGGCGCGGCGGGCAGCAGCCCGGCCCGCCGCCGCACGGTGTGCAGCGCGGCGGCGTCCAGCAGCGCCACGGGGGCGTCGGCCGGGGCCGCGCCGCCGGGAGCCACCGGCGGGCGGCGGTCGGTGCCCAGGAGCGCCGAGGTGACCAGCTCCTCCCAGGGGAGGGACGCGAGGGGGTGGGCGGCGGTCGGCGCGGGGGCTGTCGTGGGCCCGGACGGATCGGTGGTCGTGCGAGACATCGGGTCCCCTTCAACGGCAGTCAGCAGCAGTTGGCAGCAGTCGGTGGCAGTCGGTGGCCGACTGTGGCGGTCAGCAGCAGTCGGTGGCGGCGGAGATCAGTGGCAGGGATGAGTGAGCGACGGGGCGGAGCGGGTGGCAGGCGCGGGCGAGAGGCGGAGAGGAGCGGGGGACAGGCGCGGGGCGGCATCGGGCGGCTCCCGGGTCCCTCGGCGCGGGTCAGATGAGCCGCACGGTCCCACCCGTGAGCGGCCCGCCCCCGGCCCCCGTGCTCCTGCTCCTCGGGTCTCCGCTCCCCGTGCCTCCGCTTCCCGTGCCTCCGGCCCCCGCGCTCCCGCTCCCCATCTCCCCGCCACCGGTGTCCCAGGCCGCGAACGGGTCGAAGCCTCGGTGGCCCACCTCGCCGAACACCGTGACCGGCCCGCCGCCGGAGAGCGCGACGAGCTTCCACAGCCCCGGGCGGGACAACGCCGCCGGGGCGAGGGGCAGCGCGGACCCGGCCTCCGCGTCGGCCAGTTGCCAGCCGTCCTTCGACGGCACGGGTATGACGTCGCGCAGGACGACCGGCCAGGCGTCCAGCCAGGGATCGTCCCGCAGGGCCGCTCCGTAGGCGGCGAGAGCGGCGGCGGTGACCACGCCCGGCGGTGGCGGCGTGCCCGGCTCCCGCTCCGGCCCCGGTGCGGGCGTGGAGAACTGCCGGCCCAGCTCGGCCCGGAGCCCGCTGCCCGGGTACGGCGTGAGCTCGGCGTCGATCGTGACGCCCACCGGCAGCGCCGTCTCCGGGGACCGGCCCGCCGCGCCGAAGGAGAGGAGCAGTGCCGTGCGGCCCGACTCCCTCCCGTACAGCCAGATCCGCCGGGTGACGAGCCGCCCGTCCGGGATGTCGTACTGCGCGAGGACCAGCCAGTGGTCGCGGACCGGCGGGCCTTCGGCGGACGCCGGCAGCCCCACCCGCGTGCGCACCGTCGCGGCCAGCGGATCCGGCAGCCGCTCCCGGCCCAGCCACGCCGTGCCCAGCAGATGGAGCAGGCCGCACTCCTCCAGCAGCCGCACCGGCCAGCCCGGACCGGAGCCGGGTATGGCGCCCAACTCCCGCACCCGGTTCGCGAGTCCGGGCGCCTGCGCGTCGACCATGCGGGCCGCGGTCTCCTCCCACAGGCTGTGGCCCGCGCGGTCGGCGACGGCGAGGCCGCCCCGCAGCAGATCGGTCAGGCGCTGCTCCAGCTCCTGGGCCCCCGAGGTGACGCGCTCCGCCCGGCGCTCCGCCCGCTTCCTGGCGGCGGCCGCGGCGGTGGCGTCGGCCGGGCCGGGTGCGGACTGCCCCTCCATGCCCGCCTGTTGCGCGGCCTGCTTGGCCTCCGCCCGTCCGCGTCGGGCTTCGAGCCACTGCGCCGCCCAGTCGGCCGGCTCACCCCGCTGGAGCGGCCCGTCGCCGGAGGCCCGGAGCAGCAGCAGGCCCAGCGCGTGCTTGCAGGGGAACTTCCGGCTCGGGCAACTGCACCGGTACGCGGGGCCGGTGACGTCGACCACCGTCTGATACGGCTTGCTCCCGCTCCCCTTGCACAGCCCCCAGACCGCCCCCGTCCCGTCGAAGCCGGTCCCCGACCACTGCCCGGCCGAAGCCAGCTTGTTCCCCGCCTTGCGTGATGCGTCGTCAGGAGCCAGGGCCAGCACCTGCTCCACCGTCCAGCGCGCCACCTGTTCCGTGGCGGGCGAGGGTTCTCCCCCGTGAGATAGCAGCATGGGAACGACGGTAGGGGGCGGCACTGACAATCTGCTCTGACCTGCGGTTTCATGATCCGGAGGCCAATTTGACTTTGCCTTCCCTTTGCGATTCTCTGCGATCTCCGCGCACGGAACGGGTCCGGTCGCGGGCCGGTCCAAAGGAGAACCCAGATGACAGACGCCCCGCGCACCGCACGCGCCACTCGCGGACTGCGCGCCGCCGCCGGCGTTCTCGCGGCCACCGGCCTGACGTTCGGACTCGGAGCCTGCTCGGCCTCACCGGTGGACGCGGCGATCGAAACGGCGGTCGACAAGGCCGTGGACCAGGAGTACGAGGTCACGTACGAAGTGACGGGGGAGGCCGTCGACGAGATCGTGTACAACGGCGGCGGTGGCGAGGCCATGGACCCCGACCGACCTGGAGACCGTCACCTCGCCCACCCTGCCGTGGAAGAAGACGGTGAAGCTGCGCGGCATCATGCCGTCCGCCGTCATGCCGGTGGCGGCGTCGACGGACGGCACCGACATCACCTGCACCATCACGTACAAGGGCAAGGTCATCAACGAGGGGCAGGGCGAGGGGATGCTCGCGGAAGGCGGCTGCGTCGCAGAATCGCCGATCGGGATCTGACCCCGGCCGCCCGACCAGCCTGCCCGCCCTGCCCACCCGGCCGCTGCAAGGGCTCTGACCTGCGGTCGGGCCGGATGCGGGACCCATTGTCAGTGGCATGGTGCACGGTGGAACCACATCAGGTCGACGATCTGTCGACGATCTGGAGGGGGATCCATGACCGTGCCCGAAACCACTGCCGCAGCCGTCGACGAGGCCACCGGGGCCGAGGCTCTGCGCCCGCACGCCGAGGACGCGTTCGCGGACGAGCTGAAGGCGCTCGCCGCGGCCGACGACCGCCCGAGGCCCGCCCGTTGGCGACTCTCGCCCTGGGCCGTCGCCACCTACCTCCAGGGCGGGACACTGCCGGACGGCACGGTGATCACACCCAAGTACGTGGGACCGCGCCGCCTGATCGAAGTGGCCGTCACCACCCTGGCCACCGATCGCGCGCTGCTCCTGCTCGGCGTTCCCGGGACCGCCAAGACCTGGGTGTCCGAACACCTCGCCGCCGCCGTGAGCGGCGACTCGACCCTGCTCGTGCAGGGCACCGCCGGCACCCCGGAGGAAGCCGTCCGCTACGGGTGGAACTACGCCCAGCTGCTCGCCCACGGCCCCAGCCGTGACGCCCTGGTGCCCAGCCCGCTGATGCGGGCCATGTCGGAGGGCATGACCGCCCGGGTCGAGGAGCTGACCCGCATCCCCGCCGATGTGCAGGACTCGCTCATCACGATCCTGTCGGAGAAGACCCTCCCCGTCCCCGAGCTGGGACAGGAGGTCCAGGCCGTCCGCGGGTTCAACCTGATCGCCACGGCCAACGACCGCGACCGGGGCGTCAACGAGCTGTCCAGCGCGCTGCGCCGCCGGTTCAACACCGTCGTCCTGCCGCTGCCCGCGACCCCCGACGCCGAGGTCGACATCGTGTCCCGGCGCGTCGACCAGATCGGCCGCTCGCTGGACCTGCCCGCCGCGCCGGAAGGACTCCTGGAGATCCGCCGCGTGGTGACCGTCTTCCGGGAGCTGCGCGACGGAGTCACCACGGACGGGCGCACCAAGCTCAAGTCCCCCTCGGGCACGCTCTCCACGGCCGAGGCGATCTCCGTCGTCACCAACGGCCTCGCACTCGCCGCCCACTTCGGCGACGGCGTCCTGCGCCCGGCCGACGTGGCCGCGGGCATCCTCGGCGCGGTCGTCCGGGATCCGGCGGCGGACCGAGTGGTCTGGCAGGAGTATCTGGAGACCGTGGTCCGCGAGCGGGACGGCTGGAAGGACTTCTACCGCGCCTGCCGCGAGGTCTCCGCATGACCGGCCCCGTGCCCTCTGGCCCCGCGACCACCGGCCCGGCGGCCACCACCGGCCCTACGACCACCGGCCCCACCACCGCCGGGCCCCTGACTTCCAGCCCGGCGGCCACCACCGGCCTCGCGGCCACCACCGCCCCCTCCGCCACCGGCCCCGCCACCACCCGGTCCGTCGCCGTAGCCGGGCCGTTGCTGCTGGGCGTGCGGCACCACGGTCCCGGTTCGGCCCGTGCGGTCCTGGCCGCGCTCGAAGCCGTCCGGCCGGCCGCCGTCCTCGTCGAGGGGCCGCCCGAGGGCGACGCGCTGCTGCCGCTCGCGGCCGACCCGCAGATGCGTCCGCCCGTCGCCCTGCTCGCCCATGCCGTGGACGACCCGGGGCGGGCCGCCTTCTGGCCGCTGGCCGAGTTCTCGCCCGAGTGGGCGGCGATCCGCTGGGCCCTCGCCCACGACGTCCCGGTGCGCTTCATCGACCTCCCCGCCACCCACTCGCTGGCGCTGAAGGAGCCCCACGGCGAACCGCCCGGCGAGGAGGCCGGACCTGCCCCGGAGGCCGAGGAGGCCGCGCCCACCGTCGACCCCATCCGGGCGCTCGCCGAGACCGCCGGATACGACGACCCCGAGCGCTGGTGGGAGGACGTCGTCGAGCACCGCTCACCGGACGGTTCA
The DNA here is from genome assembly GCF_046548915.1 of Streptomyces sp. cmx-18-6. Classification (NCBI taxonomy): domain Bacteria; kingdom Bacillati; phylum Actinomycetota; class Actinomycetes; order Kitasatosporales; family Streptomycetaceae; genus Streptomyces; species Streptomyces sp. cmx-18-6. Next base: position 195,477 of record NZ_JAEBEP010000007.1, read on the forward strand.
CCCACCGCCGACGCGCTCGCGCCCTTCGCCGCGCTCGCCGACGCCATGACGGCCCTGCGTGAGGCGTACGGGGACGGCGGGCACCCCCGGGACGCCGTGCGCGAGGCGTACATGCGGATCCAGCTCCGTACCGCACGCAAGGAGCACGGAGACTCCGTGGCCGTCGTCTGCGGGGCCTGGCACGTTCCGGCGCTCGCCGCACGGACCACCCTCGCCGCCGACCGCGCCCTCCTCAAGGGGCTCCCGAAGGTCAAGACCGAGATGACGTGGGTGCCGTGGACCCACCGCCGGCTCGCCCGGCACAGCGGTTACGGGGCCGGGATCGACTCGCCCGGCTGGTACGGGCACCTCTTCGGCGCGGCCGACCGGCCGATCGAGCGGTGGATGACCAAGGTCGCCGGACTGCTGCGCGAGGAGGACCGGTTCGTCTCCACCGCCCACGTCATCGAGGCCGTCCGGCTCGCCGAGACGCTCGCGGCGATGCGGGGCCGCCCGCTGGCCGGACTGAGCGAGACCACCGACGCGGTGCGCGCCGTGATGTGCGAGGGCTCCGACGTACCGCTCGCGCTCGTCCAGGACCGCCTGGTCGTCGGCGAGACCCTGGGCGAGGTGCCCGACAGCGCCCCCGCCGTCCCGCTCCAACGCGACCTGACCCGCAGTCAGCGGACCCTCCGGCTCAAGCCGGAGGCCCTGGAGCGAGACCTCGACCTCGACCTGCGCAAGGAGACCGACGCCGCCCGCAGCCGCCTCCTGCACCGGCTGCGCCTCCTCGGCGTCGGCTGGGGCGAACCGGCCGAGGGCCGGGGCAGCACCGGCACCTTCCGGGAGAGCTGGCGGCTGCGCTGGGAGCCGGAACTGCACGTCCGGGTCGCGGAGGCAGGCGTGTGGGGGACCACGGTCGAGGCCGCCGCCACCGCGAAGACCGAGTCCGGGGCCCTCGCGGCGACCGCGCTCTTCGAGGTCACCGCACTCGCCGAGCACTGCCTCCTGGCCGGGCTGCCCGAGGCCCTGCCCGTCGTGATGAAGGCCCTCGCCGACCGCGCCGCACTCGACGCGGACGTCGGCCACCTCGCCGACGCCCTCCCGGCCCTCGCCCGCTCCCTGCGCTACGGCGACGTGCGCTCCACGGACACGGCCGCGCTCTCCGAGGTCGCGGCCGGGATCGCCGAGCGGATCTGCGTCGGCCTGCCCCCGGCCTGCACCGGCCTCGACGCGGACGGGGCGGAGGCGCTGCGCCGCCAGGTGGACGGGGTGCACAGCGCCATCGGGCTGCTCACCGCCGGCACCGCGCCCGCGGAAGGACCCGCCGCGCCCGCGGAAGGACCCGCCGCGCCCGCGGAAGGACCCGCCGCGCCCGCGGAAGGACCCGCCGCGCCCGCAGAGGGAGAGGCCGCCCCCGCCGAAGGGCTCCCCGCGCCCGCAGAGGGAGATGCCGCGCCCGCCGAGGGGCTCACCGCGCTCCTCGAAGGACTCGCCGCGCCCGCCGAAGGACTGCGGGGCCGCTGGTGCGCCGTCCTGCGCAAGCTGGCCGGCCGGGACACGGTCGCCGGGATCATCCGGGGCCGCGCCACCCGGCTGCTGCTCGACGACGGGCGGCTCACGGAGGACGAGGCGGCCCGGCTGATGGGCCTGGCCCTCTCGCCCGGCACCCCGCCCGGCGACGCCGCCGCCTGGATCGAGGGGTTCGTCGGCGGAGCGTCCGGCGGCGGCATGCTGCTGGTCCACGACGAGCGGCTGCTCTCCCTGGTCGACGCCTGGCTCACCGGCGTATCCGCTGACACGTTCACCGACGTGCTGCCGCTCCTGCGGCGTACGTTCTCGGCCTTCGAGCCGGGCGTACGGCGCACCCTCGGCGAGCTGGTCCGGCGCGGGCCCGTCCCCGAGGGCGCCAGGAGCGACCGCGCCGAACACGCGTACCCCGGCTTCGGACCCGGCCTCGACACGGACCGGGCCGCCGCCGTGGAGCCGGTGCTGCACCTGCTCCTCGGCCGCACACCCGAACCGGCGGAGGCCACCGCATGACCACCACGAGAGCGACCACGGCCACGACAACCGCACACGCCACGAAAACCGCACACGCCGCGACAGCCGCACAGGCCGTGACAGGCCCACACACCACGACAGCCGCACACGCCACGACAGACCCACACACCACACAGGACGATGACCGAACGGGGGCGACGGTGCAGACGGAGACAGCGAGGGAGGCAGCGAGGGAGACAGGCGGGGAGACAGCGAGGGCGCACCCCGGCGACGCCGAGCGGTTGCGGCGCTGGCGCATGGTGCTCGGCGCGGACAGTGCGGAGAGCACCGGCTGCACCCTCACCGGCCGGGACGCCGCCATGGACGGCGCGCTCAACGCGCTCTACGGCGGGGGCGGCGGGAAGAAGCCCGGCGGCCGGAACGGCGGCGGGCGTTCGGCGGGCCTCGGCGCGTCGGCCCCCTCCGTAGCCCGCTGGCTCGGCGACATCCGCACGTACTTCCCCAGCTCCGTCGTCCAGGTCATGCAGCGCGACGCGATCGACCGCCTCGGCCTCTCCGCGCTGCTCCTGGAGCCCGAGATGCTGGAGGCCGTCGAGGCGGACGTCCATCTCGTCGGCACCCTGCTCTCCCTCAACAAGGCCATGCCCGAGACGACCAAGGAGACCGCGCGGGCCGTCGTCCGCAAGGTCGTCGAGGACCTGGAGAAGCGGCTGGAGAGCCGGACCTGGGCCACCCTCACCGGGGCCCTGGACCGCTCCGCGCGGATCAGCCGGCCGCGCCACCGGGACATCGACTGGGACCGCACCATCCGCGCCAACCTGAAGAACTACCTGACCATCCCCGCAGCGGACGGCGGGCAGGCCACCGGCACGGTCGTCCCGGAGCGCCTCATCGGCTACGGCCGCGCGTCACAGTCGGTGAAGAAGGACGTCATCCTCTGCATCGACCAGTCGGGCTCCATGGCCGCCTCCGTCGTCTACGCCTCGGTCTTCGGCGCGGTGCTCGCCTCCATGCGCACCCTCGCGACCCGCCTGGTCGTCTTCGACACGGCGGTCGTCGACCTCACCGACCAGCTCGACGACCCGGTCGACGTCCTCTTCGGCACCCAGCTCGGCGGCGGTACGGACATCAACCGGGCGCTCGCCTACTGCCAGTCGCAGATCACCCGGCCCGCGGACACCGTCGTCGTCCTCATCAGCGACCTCTACGAGGGCGGCATCCGCGACGAGATGCTCAAGCGGGTCGCGGCGATGAAGGCGTCCGGCGTGCAGTTCGTGACCCTGCTCGCCCTCTCCGACGAGGGAGCCCCCGCCTACGACCACGAGCACGCGGCGGCGCTCGGCGCACTGGGCGCACCCGCGTTCGCCTGTACGCCGGACCTCTTCCCGGACGTCATGGCCGCCGCGATCGAGAAGCGGCCCCTGCCCATACCGGACCAGGAGAGCGCGTCGTAGACCCGTCACGGGGCGACCCGGCCGGACCCGCCTTCGGTACCCTCTGTGACCGTTATCACCGCTCAGGTGTGATCTGCGATTTAGGGTCACACGGGGCGCGGGGATAACCTGCCGGATGGACATGCCGCGTACTCGGACACCGTGTACGCCTCCCTAGTGACAGCGCAGTCACGTTGCCCATCGCGGCACGCCCACGCAGAAGAACGAACCGCGATACCACTTAAAAGGGACGGACGCGCGTGGACCTGTTCGAGTACCAGGCGAGGGACCTCTTCGCCAAGCACGGTGTACCGGTGCTGGCCGGTGAAGTCATCGACACGCCTGAGGCGGCCCGCGAGGCGACCGAGAAGCTGGGCGGCAAGTCTGTCGTCAAGGCGCAGGTGAAGGTCGGCGGCCGCGGCAAGGCCGGCGGCGTCAAGCTGGCCGCCGACGCCGACGAGGCGGTCGCCCGGGCGACCGACATCCTCGGCATGGACATCAAGGGCCACACGGTCCACAAGGTGATGATCGCCGAGCTGTCCCCGGAGATCGAGGCGGAGTACTACGTCTCGTACCTCCTCGACCGCACCAACCGCACCTTCCTGGCCATGGCCTCGGTGCAGGGCGGCATGGACATCGAGGAGGTCGCGGAGAAGACCCCCGAGGCCCTCGCGAAGGTCCCGGTCGACTCCAACTCCGGCGTGGACATCGTCAAGGCCCGCGAGATCGTGGCCCAGGCGAAGTTCCCGGCCGAGGTGGCCGAGAAGGTCGCCGAGGTCCTGGTGACGCTGTGGGACACCTTCGTCGCCGAGGACGCGCTCCTCGTCGAGGTCAACCCGCTGGTGAAGACCAAGGACGGCCGCATCCTGGCGCTGGACGGCAAGGTCTCGCTCGACGAGAACGCCGACTTCCGCCAGCCGGACCACGAGGCCCTCGAGGACAAGGCCGCAGCCAACCCGCTCGAGGCTGCCGCCAAGGCCAAGAACCTCAACTACGTCAAGCTCGACGGCGAGGTCGGCATCATCGGCAACGGCGCGGGCCTGGTCATGTCGACCCTGGACGTCGTCGCGTACGCCGGTGAGAAGCACGGCGACGTGAAGCCCGCCAACTTCCTCGACATCGGTGGCGGCGCCTCCGCAGAGGTCATGGCGAACGGCCTGGAGATCATCCTCGGCGACTCGGACGTCAAGTCCGTCTTCGTCAACGTCTTCGGTGGCATCACCGCCTGCGACGAGGTCGCCAACGGCATCGTGCAGGCGCTCGCGCTGCTCGAGTCCAAGGGCGAGAAGGTCGAGAAGCCGCTGGTCGTGCGTCTCGACGGCAACAACGCGGAGCTGGGTCGCAAGATCCTCTCCGACGCCAACCACCCGCTCGTGCAGCGCGTGGACACCATGGACGGCGCGGCCGACAAGGCCGCCGAGCTCGCCGCGGCTGCGAAGTAAAGGACGAGGGACTCCAACACCATGGCTATCTTCCTCACCAAGGACAGCAAGGTCATCGTCCAGGGGATGACCGGCGCCACGGGCATGAAGCACACCAAGCTCATGCTGGCCGACGGCACCAACATCGTCGGCGGCGTGAACCCGCGCAAGGCCGGCACGTCCGTCGACTTCGACGGCACCGAGGTCCCCGTCTTCGGCTCCGTCAAGGAGGCCATCGAGAAGACGGGCGCGAACGTCTCCGTCCTCTTCGTGCCGCCGGCCTTCTCCAAGGCCGCCGTCGTCGAGGCGATCGACGCCGAGATCCCGCTCGCGGTCGTCATCACCGAGGGCATCGCCGTTCACGACTCCGCCGCCTTCTGGGCGTACGCGAACGAGAAGGGCAACAAGACCCGGATCATCGGCCCGAACTGCCCGGGTCTCATCACCCCCGGCCAGTCCAACGCCGGCATCATCCCGGGCGACATCACCAAGCCCGGCCGCATCGGTCTCGTGTCCAAGTCCGGCACGCTGACCTACCAGATGATGTACGAGCTCCGCGACATCGGCTTCTCCTCCGCGGTCGGCATCGGTGGCGACCCGGTCATCGGCACGACGCACATCGACGCCCTCGCGGCGTTCGAGGCGGACCCGGAGACCGACCTCATCGTGATGATCGGCGAGATCGGCGGCGACGCCGAGGAGCGTGCCGCCGACTTCATCGCGAAGAACGTCACGAAGCCGGTCGTCGGTTACGTCGCGGGCTTCACCGCCCCCGAGGGCAAGACCATGGGCCACGCGGGCGCCATCGTCTCCGGCTCCTCCGGCACCGCCCAGGCGAAGAAGGAGGCCCTGGAGGCCGCCGGCGTGAAGGTCGGCAAGACGCCGACCGAGACCGCCAAGCTGGCGCGCGAGATCCTCGGCGCCTGAGTCGGGCAGCCCGGCACGCTTGAACGGCGTGGGCCCGCACCCCTGAGCACACAGGGGGTGCGGGCCCACGCCGTTCCCGTGGCCGGGGCTCGGACGGTCCGATGCGGACGCCCCCGGGCTCAGGGGATGCGGGGCAGACGCCCCGGGCTCAGGGGTGTGGGGCACCGGCCGTTCCCCGGGCTCAGGGGTGTGGGTCACCAGCGGTTCCGGGCTCAGGGGATGCGGGGCACCAGCCGTTCCGGGCCGTGCGTCAACTGCTCCTTCAGCGACTTCTGGAGCTTCAGGTCCTGCGCGGTGAGCTTCTGCGGACCACCGCGCGGCGGTACGCCCCCGACCCGTTCGGCGGGTGACAGCGGCTCCTCGTAGTGCGTGGGCGCCGTGTGCAGGGTCAGGGCGGTCGCGCCGATGAGCAGGGCGGCGAAGGCGATCGCGGCCCTGGTCCAGAGCCTCGCCTTGTTCTCGCTGCCGGTGCGCACGGTCCGGGCGGGCGGCGGCACGGGCACGTGCTCGGCCCGGGCGAGGCCGCCCAGCCGGTCGTGCAGCAGCTCCGACTGCTCGGCGGGCGAGGCCGCGGCGGCCAGCTCCGGCAGCCGCGCGGCGATGACCGCACGGGCGGTCTCCAGCCGTCCCGCCGCCGCCGGAGTGGACGCCTCCGTCTCGGCCGCGGTCTCCGGGAGGTCCAGGCCGACCCCGTCGTACAGGAGCAGGGTGCGCCGGTAGGCCGGGGGCAGTTCGAGCAGCGCGTCGAACAGGGCCCGGCCGCCCGGCGCGGTGGGCGGGGCGTCGGGGTGCCGGTGCGCGCGGCGCAGCCGGTGCCAGGGGGACATCGCGTACTCGTACGCCGCCGCGCGCACCCAGCCCGCCGGGTCACGGTCGACGGCCACCTCGGGCCAGCGGTGCCATGCCTGCTGGAAGGCCCGCTCCACGGACTCGCGGGCCAGGCTGCGGCGGCCGGTGAGCAGAAAGGTCTGCCGGACGAGGCCGGGGGCGGTGTGGGCGTACAGCGCGTCGAACGCCTCGGCGGGGGTGAGGCCGGGGACGACGGGCTTCGCGACAGGCGGCGGAGACGGAGGCGGGGGCAGCGGCGAGGACGGGGGCGCGCTCACGGGCCGCGCTTCGGGAGCCGGTTCGGGCGCGTCCAGCACGCTCGGCGCGTCCGGTGTTCCCTGGGCGGGGCCCCCATCGGGTGCGATGAGCTTGGCGTACAGCGCGCGCTTGCGTCCGCGCGGGCTCGTGCGCCCCGTCTCCCAGGAGCGCACGGTGGCGCGTGTGACGCCTACGGCCGCCGCCACCTGCTCCTCGCTCAACGACTTCGCCTCGCGCAGTCTGCGGCGCTCCTTGGGGGAGGGCAGCGGCGGTGCGGTGGCCTCATCGGTGGTGCTCCGGGTCATGGGTGACCCCCGGCAGCGCTGCACGGGGAAATAAAGTACATAAACGTATATTGAGCGACACAACGGCCGTTAGCTCGTTACGCGACATAAGCGCGTGTCGTTGGGAGCATGGGCGGCGTGACCCAAATGACCGAACGCGGCCCGATGTTGCCGGCCGAGCGGAACCGGACCCTCGCTCTCGCCTCCGCCTTTCTGCGGGGCGTCGTTGCCGCCGGGCTCGGTCTCGGGTCCCTGGCCGTGCTGGTGACGGTGCTGTGGATCAGCTCCCCCTACCCCGACAGCGGACCCGGCGGCGCGTTGCGCGCGGCGGCCGGCGTGTGGCTGCTCGCGCACGGTGCCGAACTCGTCCGGAGCGACACCGTCAGCGGCGCTCCCGCCCCCGTCGCCCTGGTTCCGCTGCTGCTGATGGCGGGCCCGGTCTGGCTGGCGCACCGGGCGGCGCGCGATGCGGCGGAGCCGGAGGAGGGGCGGCCGGTCCCTTCGCAGGCCGGTGCGTTCTGCGCGGTGACGGCGGGCTACCTGCTGGTCGTGGCGGGGGCGGCGGCCCATGCGCGGGGCGGGTCGCTGCGCGCGGTCCCGGACACGCTGGCGTTCCCGGTGGCCCTGGTGGTGGCGGCTTCGGCGGCGGCCGGGATCTGGACGGCGGCCGGCCGCCCGCTCGGGCCGCTGCCGTCCTGGTCGCCCCTGGTACTCCAGGAGGCCGTCGCGCGCACCCTCTTCCGTACCCGGGCCGAGGCCGTCTGCCGGTCGGCGGCGGCCGGGACGGCGGTGCTGCTCGGCGGGGGCGCACTGCTGGTGGCGGTGGCCCTGGGGCGGGACGCGGCGAGGACCCAGGACGCGTTCCTGGCGCTCGCCGGGGACTGGTCCGGGCGGATCGCGGTGCTCCTGCTCGCCGTGTCGCTGGTGCCGAACGCCGCGCTGTGGGGCGCGTCGTACGGGCTCGGCCCCGGTTTCGCCCTCGGTACGGGGTCCACGGCCACCCCGCTGGGTCTCGCCGGGACCCCGGCCGTCCCCGATTTCCCGCTGCTCGCGGCGGTGCCGGACCAGGGGCCGGGCGCCCCGCTGAACTGGACGGCCCTCGCGGTGCCGGTCGCGGCCGCACTGGCGCTCGCCTGGTTCACCGTACGCAGGGCGGCCCCCGCCGACGCCCCGCGCGCGCAGGCGTGGAGCGTGCGCGAGACGGCGCTGGTCACCGGTCTCGCCGCGCTGGTCTGCGGAGCCGTCACGGCGCTGCTCGCGGCGATGGCGGGCGGGCCGCTGGGGACGGGGGCGCTCAGCGCGTTCGGGCCCGTGTGGTGGCTGACGGGCCCGGCGGCACTGGCGTGGACGGCCGCCATCGGCGTACCGGCGGCTCTGCTCCTACGGGTGTGGCGGCTGCGCGCACCGGGCTGGGCCTGGCGCAGGGACGTACCGCAGGGGCCTGACGCGGCGTCGGCCCCCGCGAAGCCGGGCGCGGGGTTCGCGAAGCCGGGCGCGGGGACGGCGAAGAAGGCAGCCGCGAAGCCGGGCGCGAAGCCGGAGAAGGCAGCCGCGAAGCCGCAGGAGGCACCCCCGAAGCCGGAGGCGACGGCCGCCGGTGGAGCGCGTCGCTGGTGGGCCCCGTGGCGCAGGTCGGGGCGGGGCGCGGGCGAGGAGACGAAGGGCGCGGCCGTCCAGGCGGGCCTGGACGCGTCGGCGGCGGGCGACCGGGCGGCCCCGGCCGGCGGGCCGGCCACGGACGACGCGGGCTTCGAGCCGTACGACTTCCTGCCCACCGACCCCTGGCACGAGAAGGAGGCGAGGGAGGCCCGGTGGGCCTCCCTCAAGCAGGGCTCCGGCGGACTGATGGCCGACTTCCCGGCCCGTGTCCCGGCCGCCCTGCGCAGCGACGACCCCGGCAGGGCGGACGCCGAATCCGACTCCGGTTCCGGCCCCGACGCCCCGGGGGCTACTCCTTGACGCCGAAGAGCGGTTCCAGCTGCTTCGGCAGGTGCTCGTTGCACGCCTGCGCGCCGGTCTTGGTCAGGGCGTCGTTCACGCACGTGTAGTAGTCGCGGTAGACGAGCTGCACGGTGAACGTCGTGATCACGATCAGCAGGGCGAGCAGAGCGGTCACCAGCCCGCCGATCGCCGCGGTGGTGTGCGGCCGGCTGTTGCCCTTCGCGGCGGGCGAGGCGCCGCCCGCCGACGCGGCGCCGCCGCCCGGGGCCGCGCCCGTACCGACGCCGGCCGCCGTACGGTCCGTCGCGGCCGGGGTCTTGGGCTGGCCGCGCAGCGAGCTGATCGCCCAGTACACGGAGAGCGCGCCCAGCAGCATCGCGATCTCCGGGAACTCGAAGAGCGCGAAGAAGAAGGCCCACATGCCGCCGAGCACCGCGTAGCGGGCGCGCCGCTGCGTGGGGTCGGTGGGGTCCCACCGCAGCCCGCCCGGACCGCCGTCCGGCCCGCCCTTGCCGTTCGGGCCGGAGCCGTTGCCGCCGGAGCGGCTGCCGAAGCCGCCGTTGCCCCGGCCGGGCTGGCGGCTGCTCCACTGGCTGCCCCAGGACGGGCGGCCGCCGGAGGAGGAGCCGTCCTGGGAGCCCTCGTCGCCGCCCTCCCCGTTCGTGCCGGAGGGGTGGCGGGGCTGCCAGGGCTGGTCGGGCCGGCCGGCCGGCGGCGCGGCGAACGGATTGTCGTCGGCCGGCCGGTCGGGAGACGAGCCCGAGGATCCGGAGGACGAGGATCCGGAGGAGCCGGAAGAGGAGGCTGAGGAGCCGGAAGAGGAGTCGGGAGCGGGCGAGGAACCCGAAGGCGATCCCGAGGACGGCCCGGAGGGCGACCCCGAGGAGGAACCCGAGGGGGAACCCGAAGCCGGCTGCGAAGAGGAGTCCGGCGAAGAGGGCCGGCTTTCCCGCATCAACAGAGCGGCCCGCGCGGGCAGGGGGAGGCGGAAGGCGGTGCGACGGCGTCGGTCCGGCATGTGGTGAACGTCTTCCCCATCTCGTCATGTCCGCCCGAAGGACGGTTCGACCGCCCGGTGGACGGCTCGCTGTCCCCTGACGCTACCTCCCGGCCCCGCCCCCGTCCCGTGGGGGCCGCCGGGTGTGCCGGTATCGTTGCTGACGGTCGGCCCCTTCGTAGGGTTCCCCGTATCGAGCGAAGCGCTTCTTTCGTACGACCCTACAAAGAGCCTTCGACCCTACAAAGAGCTTTCGATCCTGCGAAGAGCCTCCGGCCCTGCGAAGAGCTTCCCGCCCACCGCCCGTGTCATTCATGCGAGAAAGGGCCCCGACGTGGCCTCCCCGCCCCCCTCGACCGGTCCCGTCCGGCTGGTCGTGCTGCTCTCCGGATCCGGTACGAACCTTCAGGCGTTGATCGACGCCATCGGGGACGACCCGGCGGCGTACGGGGCGCGGATCGTCGCAGTCGGCGCGGACCGCGACAAGGCCGGCGGTCTGGAGCGCGCGGAGCGGGCGGGAATCCCCACGTTCGTGTGCAAGCTCAAGGACCACGCGACGCGTGCGGAGTGGGACGAGGCGCTCACCGCCGCCATCGCCGATCACCGCCCGGGCCTCATCGTCTCCGCCGGTTTCATGAAGATCGTGGGCCCGGCGTTCCTCGCCGCCTTCGGCGGCCGGTTCATCAACACCCACCCCGCCCTGCTGCCCAGTTTTCCCGGCGCCCACGGCGTGCGCGACGCACTCGCGCACGGCGTCAAGGTCACGGGCTGCACCGTCCACTTCGTCGACGACGGCGTCGACACCGGTCCGATCATCGCGCAGGGCGTGGTCGAGGTGACCGAGGAGGACACCCCGGAGGGCGAAGCCGCCCTCCACGAACGCATCAAGGAAGTCGAGCGCTCGCTGCTCGTCGAGGCCGTGGGGCGGCTCGCCCGCGACGGCCATCGCATTGAGGGACGAAAGGTTCATCTCGGTCATGTCGGTGAATAAGCCCATCCGCCGCGCCCTGGTCAGCGTCTACGACAAGACGGGGCTCGAAGACCTTGCCCGCGGTCTGCACGAGGCGGGCGTCGAGCTCGTCTCCACCGGCTCGACCGCCGGGAGGATCGCCGCCGCCGGAGTGCCGGTCACCAAGGTCGAGGAGCTCACGGGCTTCCCCGAGTGCCTGGACGGCCGCGTCAAGACGCTGCACCCCCGCGTCCACGCCGGCATCCTCGCCGACCTGCGCCTGGACGCCCACCGCGAGCAGCTCGCCGAGCTCGGGGTCGAGCCCTTCGACCTGGTCGTGGTCAACCTCTACCCGTTCAAGGAGACCGTCGCCTCCGGCGCGTCCGACGACGAGTGCGTGGAGCAGATCGACATCGGCGGCCCCTCCATGGTCCGCGCCGCCGCCAAGAACCACCCGTCCGTCGCCGTGGTGACCAGCCCCGGGCGGTACGGGGACGTCCTCGCGGCGGTGCAGGCCGGCGGCTTCGACCTCACCGCCCGCAAGCGGCTGGCCGCCGAGGCGTTCCAGCACACCGCCGCGTACGACGTGGCCGTGGCCTCCTGGTTCGTGGACGGCTACGCGCCTGCCGACGATTCGGGACTCCCGGAGTTCGTGGGCGACGCCCTCACCCGTAGAGACGTCCTGCGCTACGGCGAGAACCCGCACCAGCCCGCCGCCCTCTACACCTCGGGCACCGGCGGTCTGGCCGAGGCGGAGCAGCTGCACGGCAAGGAGATGTCGTACAACAACTACACGGACACCGACGCCGCGCGCCGGGCCGCGTACGACCACGCCGAGCCGTGCGTCGCGATCATCAAGCACGCCAACCCGTGCGGCATCGCGATCGGTGACGACGTCGCCGAGGCGCACCGCAAGGCCCACGCCTGCGACCCGCTCTCGGCGTTCGGCGGGGTCATCGCCGTCAACCGCCCGGTGACGGTCGCGCTGGCCGAGCAGGTCGCGGAGATCTTCACCGAGGTCATCGTCGCCCCGGCGTACGAGGACGGCGCGGTCGAGGTGCTCGCCCGCAAGAAGAACATCCGCGTGCTGCGCACCCCCGGGGCCCCGGCCGCCGACGTCGAGGTCAAGCCCATCGACGGCGGGGCGCTGCTCCAGGTCGCCGACCGGCTCCAGGCCGAGGGCGACGACCCGGCGAACTGGACGCTCGCCACCGGCGACGCCCTCTCCGAGGCCGAGCTCAAGGAGCTCGCCTTCGCCTGGAAGGCGTGCCGCGCGGTCAAGTCCAACGCGATCCTGCTCGCCAAGGACGGCGCTTCGGTCGGCGTCGGCATGGGCCAGGTCAACCGGGTCGACTCCGCGAAGCTCGCCGTCGAGCGGGCGGGGCAGGAGCGGGCGGCCGGCGCGTACGCCGCGTCCGACGCGTTCTTCCCGTTCCCGGACGGTCTGGAGATCCTCACCGCCGCCGGCATCAAGGCGGTCGCCCAGCCCGGCGGCTCCGTCCGCGACGAGCTGGTGATCGAGGCCGCGAAGAAGGCGGGCGTCACGATGTACTTCACCGGGACGCGCCACTTCTTCCACTGATCTCCCGCCGATCCCCCGACCGGCACCCGCACGACCCGTGGCCGCGCTCCCTCACAGGGGTGCGGCCACGGCCGTGTCCGTCGTACGGAACCCGCTCGCCGCTCTGTTCTAATGAACGGCCGTGCGTCATGAACGGCCGAGTCCATGAACAGCCGTGTGCCATGAACGGCCGAGTCCATGAGCGGCCGTGTCCGAAGACCAGCAGGAATCCCTGGCGGGGGCAGTCACCGTGCTTGAGCTGAACAAGAGTGGAACGGACCGGTCGGAGCCGGAGCCGGAGCCGGAGCCGGAGCCGGAGCTGGAGCCGGGGCGGCTGCCCGCGCAGGGCGCCGGGCCGGACGCCCGCCCGGCGGACGGCTCCCCGGGCGCGGCCACCGCCGAACGCGTGCCCCTGCGCCCCTACCTCATCGCCGCCGCGATCCTGTGCGCGCTCTACTTCCTGTACTCCTACCTCCAGTACAGCCGGTTCGGCTCGCCCTCCTGGGACCTCGGGATCTTCGAGCAGGAGGTACGGGCGTACGCCGGCCTCCGCGCCCCGATCGTCGACATCAAGGGCCCCGGCTATCTGATCCTGGGCGACCACTTCTCCCCGATCGTCGCGCTGCTGGCCCCGCTGTACTGGCTCTGGCCCTCGGCCGAGTCCCTGCTCTTCGCGCAGGCCGCGTTCTTCGCGCTGGGCGCGGTCATCGTCGGCCGCACCACGCAGCAGCTCCTCGGCGGCCGCTCCGGGCTCTGCGTCACCGTCGCGTACGGACTGTCCTGGGGCATCCAGGAAGCGGTGAAGGCCGACTTCCACGAGATCGCCTTCGCCGTCCCGCTCCTCGCGCTCGTCTGCCGGGCGCTGCTCCTGCGGCGGTGGACGGCCGCCGTCCTGTGGTCGCTGCCGCTGGTCCTGGTCAAGGAGGACCTCGGCGCGACCGTCGCCGTGGTCGGCTTCCTGCTGTTCGTGTACGGGCGACGCCTCCAGGGCGCGCTGCTCGCCGCGTTCGGGGTGGCGGCCTTCGTCGTCACCCTCCTCGTCCTCATCCCGGCGGCCAGCAGCGCGGGCACGTACGACTACTGGAAGAAGATCGACAAGAACGGCGAGCAGGACGTCTCGATGCTGGACTCCGTCCTCGGCGTCCTGAACTCCTCCACCAAGATCGAGATGCTGGTCTTTCTCGTCGGCATCACCGCGTTCCTGGCGCTGCGCTCGCCCCTGACGCTGCTGATCGTGCCCACCCTCGGCTGGCGGCTGCTCTCCCAGGACAGCAACCACTGGGGCATGGTCTGGCACTACAGCGCGATCCTGATGCCGGTGCTGTTCCTGGCGATGGCGGACGGCGTCCGCCGCAGCCGGTCGTCACACCGCCCCTGGCTCGCCTCGTACGCGAAGGTCGCCGTGCCCGTCGCCACCGCGATCGCCGTCGCCCTGGCCCAGCACCTGCCGCTGCGCGAGCTGCTGCGCCCGGAGTCCTACCGCACCGACGCCCGTACGGAGGCGGCGCGGGCGGCCCTGGACGCCATCCCCGCCGGGTCGCGGGTCGAGACCGACATCACGCTGATGGCCCACCTCACCTCGGACCGGACCGTCTACTGGATCGGGGGCGCCCCGGGCACCGCGCCCGACATCGTCGCCCTCAACCTCGACTTCGGCTGGGCACGGCCGATCCAGGACCCGGTGGCCTACGCGGAGCAGCTGCACCCGGAGGCGCGCTACCGGCTCAAGCACCGGGGCGGCAGCTTCGTGGTGATGGAGCGCACCACGCCGGAGCCCGAAACGGCTGAGGGCGGAAACGGCTGAGGGCGGGAAAGGCTGACGCCCGAAACGGCTGAAGGCCGCTACACCCGCGGCTGAGCGGGTGTCACGGCCTTCATACGCGAGCGAGGACGTCAGTGCTGCTGCTGACGGTTGAACCAGGCGTCGCCATCGGACTTCGCGACGAACACGACCACCAGAATGGCCAGGATCGTGTGGATGAGACCTATTACGACGAAGGGCCAGATGCCGAGGATCGCGGTGACCACACCGAAGACGATGGTCGTGATGCGCAGTCCGTTGCCGCCCTTGCCGAACTTCGCGGCGAGGACGACGGCGAAGACGCCCCAGGCCACCGCGAAGGCGGCCATGGCCCACAGCACGCCGCCCGAGTAGTCGGCGAGCTGCTGGAACTGGACGTCCTCCTGCATCGTGGAGTCGTTCTTGGCCGCGTTCACGGCCGCCGCGGCGAGGACGACGAAGATCGCGCCGATGGCCTGGAGGCCGGCGATCACGTAGAGAAGGACGCGCGCGGCCTTCACCCCGCCGGGCATCTCCGTGGGGCCGGCCGGGAAGCCGTAGCCGCCCGGGGCGGCCGGGGCCTGGGGGTAGCCGTAGCCCTGCTGGGACTGCTGCGGCTGCTGGGGGTAGCCGTAGCCCGGCTGGCCGCCCTGCTGCGGCTGGCCACCCTGCTGCTGGCCGTAGGGGTTGTTGGGGTCGCCGAAGCTCATGGCGATGTTCCTCCGTTGCGAAAGTGCTGGGGACGACGCGGTCCGGACGGAGGAAAAACGGCGCGATCTACGGTTGGTCCCCCGACGCTGTCCACGGTAGTGCGCGCCTTATCGTCGTCTTGACATCGCCTTTTTGTCCAGCCGATTGCCAAGACGTTGTGCAAGTGCAACCCCACGTCCATGTGTCGACCCGGAATTGGTACGGGGGAGGGGTCATCCGCGAAGATGGGGCCATGACTGCCCAGATTCTCGACGGCAAGGCCACCGCTGCCGCGATCAAGTCCGATCTGACCGTCCGCGTCGCGGCCCTGAAGGCCCAGGGAATCACCCCCGGCCTGGGAACCCTCCTCGTCGGGGACGACCCGGGCAGCCGGTGGTACGTGAACGGCAAGCACCGGGACTGCGCCCAGGTCGGCATCGGCTCCATCCAGCGCGAACTCCCCGACACCGCCACCCAGGAGGAGATCGAGGACGTCGTACGGGAGCTGAACGCCGACCCGGAGTGCACGGGTTACATCGTGCAGCTGCCGCTGCCCAAGGGCATCGACACCAACCGCGTCCTGGAGCTGATGGATCCGGCCAAGGACGCCGACGGCCTGCACCCGATGAGCCTCGGCCGCCTCGTCCTCAACGAGACCGGTCCGCTGCCCTGCACCCCGCAGGGCGTGGTCCAGCTGCTGCGCGCGCACGGCGTGGAGATCAACGGGGCGCATGTGGTGGTCGTCGGACGCGGTGTCACCATCGGCCGGTCGATCCCGCTGCTGCTGACCCGTAAGTCGGAGAACGCCACGGTGACCCAGTGCCACACCGGCACCCGGGACCTCTCCTCGCACCTGCGGCAGGCCGACATCATCGTGGCCGCCGCCGGGGTGCGGCACCTGATCAAGCCCGAGGACGTCAAGCCGGGCGCGGCCGTGCTCGACGTCGGCGTCAGCCGGGACGAGAACGGCAAGATCGTCGGGGATGTGCACCCCGGGGTCCGCGAGGTGGCGGCCTGGGTCGCGCCCAACCCCGGCGGCGTCGGCCCGATGACCCGCGCCCAGCTCCTGGTCAACGTGGTGGAGGCGGCCGAACGGACCGCCGCCGAGGCCGCCGACGCCGCTGCCGCCGGCTGACGGCCGGACAACCGGAGGGAACCCCATGGGTGCTGGTACGAGTGCGGCCGACCCCGCGACCGGGGAGCCGGACGACGGGAGCGGCGCGCGCCGCAGGTCCCGGCGCTTTCCGCTGTTCACCCGGGACACCGCACGCCCCGAGGGCGGCGGCCGGGCCGCTTCGGGCGACGCGCCCGCCCCGGCCCGGCAGTGGCCGCTGCTCACCGTCCTCTGCACGGCGGGCGCCGGCCTGCTGGTGGTGGCCCTCGACCCGTTCGCCGAGGCGTTCCGCATCGGCGTCATCCTGATCGGAGCCGGCCTGATCGCCGGAGCGGCGCTGCGCTGGGCAGTGCCGTCCGTGGGGATGCTCGCGGTGCGGTCCCGCTTCACCGACCTGGTCACGTACGGGCTGATGGGGACGCTGATCGTGCTGCTCGCGCTGGTCGCCCAGCCGTATCCGTGGCTGGACGTCCCGGTCCTGGAGAAAGCGGTCCGCTTCGCGATCCGCTAGGGCTTGTCCCGCCGCCGGGGTGGGGGCTGAGGCGTCCGTCCCCTCCCCCGTGGAGGGACGGACACCCCGGATCGCGGCCGCCAAGGTCGACAAGCCCCGGTATACGGCGGAATGAGCGGCCTTGCCCCGTCCTGATTCCAGCGTCATGGACATGAAAGGCCACGACAAGGGGCCCCTGTGGCCTGTGGCACGGAAGTGACCATTCCGGCACGGTGTGATCGCCGCGCAACGATGGCAGACTGGCACGGCGCACGGATCAGGACGAAGCGCGGCGGCAGGGGCGCGCGAAGAGCGCACCGCGGTCCGAATGCTCCCGTGCGCCCCCTCGTCAGGAACTGACACCCTGGCACGGCGCATCCTCCTGGGTAGGCCGGCTGAGCGGTCCGGAACGGACGTACGGCCGGATCGGGTCCGGGGGGACGGCCGAGCCGGCGGGACCGGCCGCAGCGGGGCACAGCAAGGACGTCCGGGGGATCACAAGGGGGGAACGCAATGCCTCGTTGGAAGGCACTGCCCGAAGAGCTCGACCCGCAGATCAGGGAGTTCGCGAGCCAGTTGCGCAGGCTCGTCGACCGCAGCGGACTGAACATCAACGCGGTCGCCGACCGCACGGGATACAGCAAGACGTCCTGGGAGCGGTACCTCAACGGCCGGCTCCTCCCCCCGCGCGGTGCCGTCGTGGCCCTCGCCGAGGCGACGGACACCCCGCAGCACCACCTCACCACCATGTGGGAGCTGGCCGAGCGGGCCTGGAGCCGGGCCGAGATGCGCCACGACATGACCATGGAGGCCATCCGCATCACCCAGGCGCGCGCGGCCCTCGGCGACCTCGGCACGACCGGCCCGGCGAACGCCCGGCCGGGCGGCGGGACCGGCCGCTCCACGGGCGGCCGCCACAGCGGCGCCGGTTCCCCCGCCCGGGTCCCCACCACGACCGGAACCGACGCCCCCGGGCGGCGCGCGCACCCGACCGACACCCCCTGGCCGGGCGGTCACGGAACCGACGCGTACGGACCGGGCGCGCGCGGGAGCGATGCGTCGTACGGACCGGGCGCGCGCGGGAGTGATACGTCGTACGGACCGGGCGCGTACGGAAGCGACGTGTCGTACGGACCGGGCGCGCAAGGAAGCGATACGTCGTACGGACCGGGCGCGCAGCCGACCGACGCGTACGGCGTCCACAACGGGTACGCCCCCTCCGTGCCCCCGCAGCGCGGCACCGTCCCGTCGCCCCCGGCCCCGCAACACCAGCACCAGCAGCAGCACCAGCAGCAGAACCAGCACCCGCAGCCCGCGGGACGCGTGGACGGGCGGCGGAGCGACCCCGGAGCGGCGGCCCCCGGAGGCCGCCCCAAGGCGGTCATGCTCATCGTCGGCGCGGCCGCCGCCCTCGTCGTCGTGGTCGGCGCGGTGCTGCTCGCACCGAACGACGGCGACCCCGCCAAGGCCGCCCCGCCCCCCTCGGCCCCGCCCACCACGGCCGCCCCCGAGCTGCCGGCCGGCGTCGAGTGCAACGGCGGCGACTGCGCCGGGGAGGACCCCGAGGCGATGGGCTGCGGCGGCGAGTACGCCCGTACGGTGTCGAGCGCCGTCGTCGGCGGCGCCCGCGTCGAGGTCCGCTACAGCGAGGTCTGCTCCGCCGCGTGGGCCCGGCTCACCGAGGCGGCGGTCGGCGACACCGTGACGATCACCGCGGGCGCGGCCGGGGACGGGCAGAACGGCGAGGTCATGGGGGACACGGACGCGTACACCCCGATGGTCGCGGTACGGAAGCCGGGCGACGCCCAGGCATGCGCGTCGCTCGTCGCCGGCACGAAGGGGTGCACCACGTCGTAGGAGTGCGCCGTCCCACAGGGGGGCGGGCGGTCCGGCCCACCCGGGTCCGATAGCCTGGCCGCCGGATATCTCTTCACGTCAAGATTCGTCAGGGCGTGCGGAGGTGTCCCGCACCAGGGTCCGGCACCAGGGGCCGGGACCCCCACCGCCAGCTGTCTAACGGAGACCGCCATGACCCGCACTCCCGTGAATGTCACCGTGACCGGCGCTGCCGGCCAGATCGGCTACGCGCTGCTCTTCCGCATCGCCTCCGGCCACCTGCTCGGCCCGGACGTGCCGGTCAACCTGCGCCTCCTGGAGATCCCGCAGGGCCTCAAGGCCGCCGAGGGCACCGCGATGGAGCTCGACGACTGCGCCTTCCCGCTGCTGCGCGGCATCGAGATCACCGACGACCCGAACGTCGGCTTCGCCGGCGCGAACGTCGCCCTCCTCGTCGGCGCGCGCCCGCGCACCAAGGGCATGGAGCGCGGCGACCTGCTCGCCGCCAACGGCGGCATCTTCAAGCCGCAGGGCAAGGCCATCAACGACAACGCGGCGGACGACATCAAGGTCCTCGTCGTCGGCAACCCGGCCAACACCAACGCGCTCATCGCGCAGGCCGCCGCCCCGGACGTACCGGCGGAGCGCTTCACCGCGATGACCCGCCTGGACCACAACCGGGCGATCTCGCAGCTGGCCGCCAAGACCGGCGCCGCCGTCTCCGACATCAAGAAGCTGACGATCTGGGGCAACCACTCGGCCACCCAGTACCCGGACATCTTCCACGCGGAGATCGCCGGCAAGAACGCCGCCGAGGTCGTCAACGACGAGGTGTGGCTCGCCGACACCTTCATCCCGACCGTCGCCAAGCGCGGCGCGGCGATCATCGAGGCCCGTGGCGCGTCCTCCGCCGCCTCGGCCGCCAACGCCGCCATCGACCACGTGCACACCTGGGTCAACGGCACCGCCGCCGGCGACTGGACCTCGATGGGCATCCCCTCGGACGGCTCCTACGGCGTCCCCGAGGGCATCATCTCCTCCTTCCCGGTCACCACGAAGGACGGCACGTACGAGATCGTCCAGGGCCTGGACGTCAACGAGTTCTCCCGTGCGCGCATCGACGCGTCGGTCAAGGAGCTCACCGAGGAGCGCGACGCGGTCCGCGAGCTCGGCCTCATCTGAGATCGGCGCCCCCCGCATCACGCCGGACGCCCCCGGCAGCACGTCCGGTGCTGCCGGGGGCGTCCGGCGTCCACGCGAGTGCCTTCCCCGGCACGGGCCATCAGTGCTTGAAGTCGCCGGGCGTGTAGTGGCCGGGAACCTGCCGGGTGGCGACGCCGAACCGGTTCCAGGCGTTGATCACCGTGATCGCGGCGATCAGCTGGGCCAGCTCGGCCTCCTCGAAGCGCTCGGCGGCCCGCGCGTACACCTCGTCCGGGACGAACCCGTCGGTCAGGACGGTGATGGCCTCGGTCAGTTCGAGCGCCGCGATCTCCTTCTCCGTGTAGAAGTGCCGCGACTCGTCCCAGGCGCTGAGCTGGACGATCCGCTCGACGCTCTCACCCGCCGCGAGAGCGTCCTTGGAGTGCATGTCCAGGCAGAGCGCGCACCGGTTGAGCTGCGAGGCCCGGATCTTCACCAGCTCCAGCAGCAGCGGGTCCAGGCCCTTCCGGGAGGCGGCGTCCAGGCGGACCATCGCCTTGAAGACCTCGGGGGCCAGCTCGGCCCAGGACAGCCGGGCGGGGTGCTCGGGGGCGTAGGGGGCGGCGGGGTGGGAGTGGTGCTCGTGCGTCGTCATGGGAACGACGTTACGTGCCGGATGGCTCCCCGGTATGGTCCATTTCCATGACGGATTCCTGGGCCGCTTTCGGTGCCGACCTGCATCTGGAACCGGTCGGCACCGGGCTGCGCAGCGGACTGATGGAGGCGCTGCGCGAAGCCGTGCGCACCGGGCGGCTGACTCCCGGCACCCGGCTGCCGTCCTCCCGGGCGCTCGCCGCCGACCTGGGCATCGCCCGCAACACGGTCGCCGACGCCTACGCCGAGCTGGTCGCCGAGGGCTGGCTCACCGCCCGGCAGGGCTCGGGGACCCGGGTCGCCCAGCGGTCCGCGCCCCGGCGGGCGGCCCAGGCGGCGTCCCGGAGCCGGCCGGTGCGCCCCGGACCCGCCCACAGCCTGAAGCCGGGCCAGCCGGACCTGTCGGCGTTCCCGCGCGCCGCCTGGCTGAGGGCCTCCCGCAAGGCGCTCACCGCCGCGCCCGACGAGGCCCTCGGCTACGGCGATCCGCGCGGGCGCGCCGAACTGCGCACGGTGCTGGCCGAGTACCTGGCGCGGGCGCGCGGGGTGTACGCCGATCCGGAGCGCATCGTGATCTGCTCCGGCTTCGCCCACGGGCTGACGCTGCTCGGCAGGGTGCTGCGGCAACGCCGGGTGCGGGACCTCGCCGTCGAGTCGTACGGCCTCGACCTGCACCGCGACCTCCTCACCGGCGCCGGGCTGCGCACCCCCCGCCTCGGGCTCGACGAACTCGGCTCGCGCACCGGGGAACTGGCCGGGATGCGCGGTACGGGGGCGGTCCTGCTGACCCCGGCGCACCAGTTCCCCACCGGCGTCCCGCTCCACCCGGACCGGCGGGCCGCCGCCGTCGACTGGGCCCGGTCGAGCGGAGGGCTGATCCTGGAGGACGACTACGACGGGGAGTTCCGCTACGACCGGCAGCCGGTCGGGGCGCTCCAGGGCCTGGACCCCGAACGGGTCGTCCACCTCGGCACCGCCAGCAAGTCGCTGGCCCCCGGGCTGCGCCTGGGCTGGATGGTGCTGCCCCGCGCCCTGACGGCGGAGGTGGCGGCGGCGAAGGACGCGTCGGGCTGGTCGACCGGCGCCCTCGAACAGCTGACGCTGGCGGAGTTCATCGCCTCGGGAGCGTACGACCGGCATGTACGTTCCATGCGGCTGCGCTACCGCCGCCGCCGCGACCAGCTCGTCGCCGCGCTCGCCGAACGCGCGCCGGGCATCGAGGTCAGCGGCATCGCGGCCGGGCTGCACGCGGTCCTCGAACTCCCCGAAGGCACCGAGGGCACGGTGATCCAGGCGGCGGCCTTCCAGGGCCTGGCACTGGACGGCCTGTCCCGCTACCGGCACCCGGACGCCCCGGCCGGCCGGGACGCGCTGGTGATCGGCTACGGCTCGCCCTCGGAGAGCGGCTGGGCGGGCGCGCTGGACGCCCTCTGCCGGGCGCTGCCGTAGGGCCGGTCGTTCACACTGCCGCCTGCCGCCTGCCGTCTGCCGTCTGCCGCCTGCCGTCTGCCGTCTGCCGCGCGACGTCCGGCACCGGCCCCCGGTCCGGCCTCGGCGCGAGGCTTTATTCTGACAAGAGGCCCGGTGACGAGAGGTGCCGGGCGCGTACGACGGGGGAGAACAGGACATGTCCAGGCGGAGGTTGAGGTCGAGCACGGTCGTGCTCGGCGGCATGGGGCTGTTCGCCCTGGCCATCACGTCCTGCGGATCGGAACCGGACCGGCGGTGCGCCGACCGTACGACCCGCGAGACCCTGCCGAGTTACGAGTGCCGGGGCGGCAGCGGCGGCGGCGCGGGCGGTTCCGGCGGCGGCCGTGGCTCGTACTACTACGGCGGCGACAGCTCGGACGGCAAGGTGCAGGGCGGCAGCTTCGACAAGTCGGCGGTCGACCGCGGCGGCTTCGGCTGCACCAAGTCCGGCGGAGGCTGAGGAAGATGGAGCGCCGCACCATCGCGCCCCGCCCCGGCTGGCAGGAGACCGTGGAGTCGCAGGGAGTGGTCTACCCGCTCACCCGCTACCCGGACGGCTCGCTGCGCCCCTACTGGGACGAGAGCGCCTACTACGTCTTCTCGCTGCCCGAGGTCGAGGCGCTGGAGGAGACCGTCGAGGAACTGCACGCGATGTGCCTGGCCGCCGCCGCGCACATCGTGGAGCAGGACCGTTTCGCCGACCTCGCCATCACCGACCCGCGACTCGCCGCGCTGGTCGCGGAGTCCTGGCGGCGGCGCGACGAACTGCCCTCCCTGTACGGGCGGTTCGACCTGCGCTATGACGGCGGCGGCCCGGCGAAGATGCTGGAGTACAACGCCGACACCCCGACCTCGCTGGTCGAGGCCGCCAGCGCCCAGTGGTTCTGGATGGAGGACCGGTTCCCCGGCGCGGACCAGTGGAACTCCCTGCACGAGCGGCTGGTCGACGCCTGGAAGCGGCAGGCGCCCCTGCTGCCGCCGGGCCCGCTGCACTTCGTCCACTCGGACGGCGACGAGGCGGGCGAGGACCTGATGACGGTCGCGTATCTGCGCGAGACCGCCCAGCAGGCCGGGATCGACACCCAGGCGCTGTCCGTCGAGGAGATCGGCTGGGACCGGCTGAGCGGGCGGTTCGTCGACGACCGGCTCCGCTTCATCCGCAGCTGCTTCAAGCTCTACCCCTGGGAGTGGCTGGTCACCGACCGTTTCGGGCCGCACGTCCTGGACACCCTCGACAACGGCGGCGGCTCCGGCACGACCTGCTGGATCGAGCCCGCCTGGAAGATGCTGCTGTCCAACAAGGCGCTGCTCGCGATCCTGTGGGAGCTCTACCCGGGCCACCCCAATCTGCTCCCCGCCCACCTCGACGGCCCCCGCGAGCTGGCCGGACCCGGCGGGGCGGGTTACGTGTCGAAGCCGCTGCTGGGCCGCGAGGGCGCCGGGGTCGAGCTGCACGGCCCCGGCTCCCCGCCGGTGCTGCGCGACGAGCCGTGCTGCTACCAGGAGTCAGCCCCGCTGCCCGACGTCGACGGCAACCGGGTGGTGCTCGGGGCCTGGGTGGTGGAGGACGAGGCGGCGGGGCTCGGCATCCGGGAATCGGCGGGGCCGGTCACGGACGAGTACGCCCGCTTCCTGCCCCACGTCATCCTCTGACCTTCCTGCGAACGGCCCACACGCGAACGGCTCAGGCGCTGAGCACCGTACGCAGCCGGTCCAGACCCCAGTCCAGGTCCTCCTTGCTGATCACCAGCGGCGGCGCGATCCGGATCGTCGAGCCGTGGGTGTCCTTCACCAGCACCCGCTCCTCCATCAGCTTCTCGGAGATCTCCCGGCCGGTGCCCAGGGCGGGCGCGATGTCGACGCCCGCCCACAGCCCCCGGCCGCGTACGGTCTCCACCGCGCCGCCCCCGGCCAGCAGCCCCAGCTCCCGGTGCAGATGGTCGCCCAGCTCGGCGGCGCGCTCCTGGTACTCGCCGGTCCGCAGCATCGCGATCACCTCCAGCGCCACCGCGCACGCCAGCGGGTTCCCGCCGAAGGTGGAGCCGTGCTCGCCCGGCTTGAACACGCCCAGGACGTCCGCCGACGAGACGACGGCCGACACCGGCACGACCCCGCCGCCGAGCGCCTTGCCCAGCACGTACATGTCCGGGACCACGCCCTCGTGCTCGCACGCGAACGTCTTCCCGGTACGTCCCAGACCCGACTGGATCTCGTCCGCGATGAAGAGCACGTTCCGCTCCCGGGTCAGCTCCCGCACCCCGGGCAGATAGCCGGCCGGCGGTACCAGCACGCCCGCCTCGCCCTGGATCGGCTCGATCAGCACCGCGACGGTGTTCTCCGTCATCGCCTCCCGCATCGCGGTGAGATCCCCGTACGGCACGATCTCGAACCCCGGGGTGTACGGGCCGTAGTCGGCCCGCGCCTCCGGGTCCGTGGAGAAGCTGACGATCGTCGTCGTGCGGCCGTGGAAGTTGTCCGAGGCCACGATGATCTTCGCCATCCCGTCCGGGACGCCCTTGACCCGGTAGCCCCACTTGCGGGCGGTCTTCACCGCCGTCTCCACGGCCTCCGCCCCCGTGTTCATCGGCAGCACCATCTCCATGGAACAGAGCTCGGCCAG
The DNA here is from genome assembly GCF_046548915.1 of Streptomyces sp. cmx-18-6. Lineage (NCBI taxonomy): Bacteria > Bacillati > Actinomycetota > Actinomycetes > Kitasatosporales > Streptomycetaceae > Streptomyces > Streptomyces sp. cmx-18-6. The sequence continues at coordinate 219,856 of NZ_JAEBEP010000007.1, forward strand.
CCGCGTACAGAAATCGGCGAACCGGTCGTGGTAGAAGGCCCGGGAGGTCAGCGTCACCCGCTCCAGCTGCGCCTTGGCCGCGTCGATCAGCCGGCGGTTGCCGTGGCCGAAGTTGAGCGCCGAGTACCCGGCGAGCAGATCGAGGTAGCGGCGCCCCTCGACGTCGGTCATCCACGCGCCCTCCGCCGAGGCCACGACGACCGGCAACGGGTGGTAGTTGTGCGCGCTGTGCGCCTCGGCGGAGGCGATGGCAGTTTCCGTGTTCGACACGGGATCTCCGTTCGTCGTGCGGCGTGGGCGGGGGTGGTGCCCACTTTGTATCGTCGGTCGCATCCGGCGCGGGGAAACCTTCACTCTCCGGCGCGCCCGCCCGCGCGCACTGCCGGGCACTTCCCCGTGCGCCCGCCCGCGCGCGCTCCGGCGGCGCTCGGTGGCGCTCCGGCGGCCGGAATGTGCACTTCGTCTCAGGCCCGCGCTCCCGGGGCGCTCCAGGGCCCCGCACCCGAGCGGGTGCGCCCCCGCTGCGCCCCGCACCGGCTGCCGGAGATCGCCTCCGCACCTGAGACAATGGGCCCATGGCCTCTGATCGCTCCGCGCTCTCCACCGACCAGCCGCAGACGGGCCGCACCGGCGTGCCCGCCCGGCCCCGTGTGCTCTCCGGGATCCAGCCCACCGCGGGCTCGTTCCACCTCGGCAACTACCTGGGCGCGGTGCGCCAGTGGGTGGCGCTCCAGGAGACCCACGACGCCTTCTACATGGTCGTGGACCTGCACGCGATCACGATTCCGCAGGACCCCGCCGCGCTGCGGGCCAACACCCGGCTCGCCGTGGCGCAGCTCCTCGCGGCCGGTCTGGACCCGGAGCGGTGCACGCTCTTCGTGCAGAGCCACGTGCCCGAGCACGCCCAGCTCGGCTGGGTGATGAACTGCCTCACCGGCTTCGGCGAGGCGTCCCGGATGACGCAGTTCAAGGACAAGTCCGCCAAGCAGGGCTCCGACCGCGCCACCGTGGGCCTCTTCACCTACCCCGTGCTCCAGGTCGCCGACATCCTGCTCTACCAGGCCGACCAGGTCCCGGTCGGCGGCGACCAGCGCCAGCACATCGAGCTGACCCGCGACCTCGCGGAGCGGTTCAACGGCCGGTTCGGGCAGACGTTCACCGTCCCGGCGCCGTACATCCTCAAGGAGACGGCGAAGATCCTCGACCTCCAGGACCCGGCGGTCAAGATGAGCAAGTCGGCCTCCACGCCGAAGGGCCTCATCAACCTCCTCGACGACCCGAAGGCCACGGCGAAGAAGGTGAAGAGCGCGGTCACCGATACCGACACGGTGATCCGCTTCGACGAGGAGAAGAAGCCGGGCGTCAGCAACCTGCTCACCATCCTCTCCACCCTCTCCGGCAGCACGGTCGAGGACCTGGAGGGGAAGTACGCGGGCAAGGGCTACGGCGCGCTGAAGACCGACCTGGCCGAGGCCATGGTGGAATTCGTCACCCCCTTCCAGCTCCGCACCCAGGAATATCTGGACGACCCGGAGACGCTGGACTCCATCCTGGCCAAGGGCGCGGAGAAGGCGCGGGCCGTCGCCGCCGAGACCCTGGCGCAGACGTACGACCGGATGGGCTTCCTGCCCGCGAAGCACTGAGTCCAAGGACTCTGGCGAGATCCCGCCCCCAGGGGCCACACTTACGGCGGCGGGTCGCGACGCAGGCCGGAAATCGACCATCGACGCTCATCGACCACGACCATCGACGATTGAGGAGAACGACGTGGGGACCGTAACGCTCGGCGTTTCGATCGCGGTCCCGGAGCCCTACGGCAGCCTGCTCCAGGAGCGGCGCGCGAGCTTCGGGGATCCCGCCGCGTACGGCATTCCCACCCACGTCACCCTCATGCCGCCGACCGAGGCGGAGGCGGCCGACCTGCCGGCGATCGAGGCGCACCTCGACAGGATCGCCACGGCCGGCCGCCCCTTCCCGATGCGGCTCTCCGGCACCGGCACGTTCCGGCCACTGTCGCCGGTGGTCTTCGTCCAGGTCGTCGAGGGCGCGTCGGCCTGCTCCTGGCTCCAGAAGCGGGTCCGGGACGCCTCCGGGCCGCTGGTGCGCGAGCTCCAGTTCCCGTACCACCCGCACGTCACCGTGGCGCACGGCATCTCCGAAGAGGCGATGGACCGGGCGTACGCGGAGCTCGCCGACTACGAGGCGGCCTGGACCTGCGGCTCCTTCGCGCTGTACGAACAGGGCGCGGACGCCGTCTGGCGCAAGATCAGGGACTTCCCGTTCGGGGCCGGGGGCAACCCGCCCGCCGTCCCCGCCCAGGGCGGCTACACGGTCGAGGCGCGGTCGCTGCGGCCCTGAACCGGGGGGCCGCCGATCACACCGGCAGCCGCCGGAACAGCGGGCGCGGGACGTGCCGCAGCGCCGACATCACCACCCGCAGCGAACCGGGCACCCACACCGTCTCCGAGCGCCGCCGCAGCCCCGTCACGATCGCCCCGGCGACCGCCTCCGGAGTAGTGGTGAGCGGCTGCTCCGGCTGCCCGGCGGCCGTGGCCCGTGTGCGTACGGTCCCGGGGCGGACGACCATCACCTGGACGCCGGTCCCCTGGAGCGCGTCCCCGAGCCCCTGCGCGAAGACGTCCAGGCCCGCCTTGCTGGAGCCGTAGATGAAGTCGGCCCGCCGGGCGCGCTCCCCGGCCACCGACGACAGCACCACCAGCGAACCGTGCCCCTGCGCCTGGAGTGCGCCGGCGCACACCAGCCCCGCCGAGACCGCCCCCGTGTAGTTGGTCTGCGCGACCCGGACCGCCGACAGCGGCTCCTCCTCGTCGCGCGCCTGGTCGCCGGCGATCCCGAACGCCAGCAGCACCACATCGACGTCGCCCTCCGCGAAGACCTTCCCGAGCACCTCCTCGTGCGCGGCGGAGTCCAGCGCGTCGAAGGCGACGGTACGCACGTCGGCGCCCCGGTCGCGCAGCTCGGCCGCCGCCGCGTCCAGGGCGGGGGAGGGGCGGCCGGCCAGCCACACCCGCCGGGTGCGCAGGGCGACCAGACGGCGCGCGGTGGCGAGGGCGATCTCGGAGGTGCCGCCGAGGACGAGCAGGGACTGCGGGGCACCGAAGGCGTCCTTCACGGAACTCTCCTGTTCAGGGGGAAGCGCGGTTACGGGGATGGGGCCCGGTCACAGGCCGAGGCGGCGGGCCAGGTCCGAGCGGAACGCGCCCGCCGGGTCCAGCTCCGCCCGCAGCTCCCGGAACTCCGCGAGCCGGGGGTACATCGCGGCCGCCGTCTCCGGGCGCATCCGGGAGTCCTTCGCGAGGCAGACCCGCCCCCCGGCCGCCGCCACCTCCTCGTCGAGCCCGTCCAGGAAGCGGCCGAGGCCGGGCAGGGCTGCGGGCAGATCGAGGGCGAGGGCCCAGCCGGGCGACGCCGGGAGCGACAGCCAGCCCGGGTCCGGCGCGCCGAACCGCTGGAGCTCGGCCCGGAACGCCGGGCACCGCCGCGCCGAGATCCGCCGCACCACGCGGTGCAGGGCCTCCTCCTGCCCGTACCCGACCGTGAACCGGTAGCGCACGAGACCGGCGCGGCCGCCGTACAGCCGGGAGACGTCGGGGAGCGCGTCCAGGGGGTGGAAGAAGGCGGCGGCGGTGCGGAGCTCCCCGGTCCGGGCGCGGGACGCACTCCGGTAGCGGACCTCGTTGAGGAGGGCGACGGAGGTCCGGCCCAGCAGCCCGTCCGGGAGGGCCGGCGCGGCGGACCACCGGTCCCGCTGCCCGGGGAGCGGTGTGCGCCCGGCGCGCATAGTGCGCCGGGCGTGCGCCGGTAGCACAGAAGGGGGCGCGTGCTCCCCTCTGGTCAGGACGCCGCGCCCGGTCGCCCGGCCCCCGGCCAGCAGGTCGATCCACGCGGAGGCGTACGGCAGCCGGTCCCCGCCGTCCGTGAAACGGGCCAGCAGATCGTCCAGGTCGGCGGCCCGCTCGGTGGAGACCGAGATCAGCGGGGTGCTCACGCGCTTCAGGCGGAGGGTGGCGCCGAGGATCACCCCGGTCAGCCCCAGGCCGCCGGTGGTCGCGTCGAAGAGGGCGGTGCCGGGTGTCACCGTACGGACGTCGCCGTCCGCGGTGAGGAGGTCCAGCTCGCTGACGTGCCGGGCGAGCGAACCCGCGGCGGTGTGGTCGCGGCCCTGCACGTCGGAGGCGATCGCGCCGCCCACGGTGACCCGGCCCGTCCCCGGCACGGCCGGCGGGCACCAGCCGTGCGGCAGCAGGACGCGCAGCAGCCGGTCCAGGCTCACCCCCGCGTCGCAGCGGACGGTCCCCGCGGCCTCGTCCAGGGCGCGGACGCGGTCCAGCCCCGTCATGTCGAGCACCGAGCCGCCCGCGTTCTGCGCCGCGTCGCCGGGCGCGCGCCCGAGTCCCCGGGCGATGGCGCCCCGGGGCCCGCGACCCCGGATCACGGCGGCCGCTTCCTCGTACGTACGGGGGCGAAACCGTACGGCGGTGGTCGGGGCGGTGCGGCCCCAGCCGGTCAGGGACACCGTGTCGACGGACATGCCCGTGACCGTAGCCCCGGCCGTGACGTCCGGGAAAACCTATTCGACCCTTTTGTTACAGCACTCACCGGAATGGGTGATGGAGCGGGTGTCAGCGGGGCGGGGTGTCGTTCTTCCGGACGCGTCCGGAAGAGTCCTCGGCGCGGGCCGCTGGTTTTCCGGCCCCGGGAGGGTACGCGTTACGTCATGGACTGGCTCAAGAAACTCCCCGTGGTCGGGCCTCTCGTCTCCCGGCTGATGGAGACGCACGCCTGGCGCTCCTACGAGAGGCTGGACCGGGTCCACTGGGCCAGGCTCGCCGCCGCCATCACCTTCATCAGCTTCCTGGCGCTGTTCCCGCTGATCGCGGTCGGCGCGGCGATCGCCGCCGCGCTGCTGAGCGACAAGCAGCTGGACACCATCAAGGACAAGCTCGCCGAGCAGGTGCCGGGCATCTCCGACCAGCTCGGCATCGACGGCCTGGTGGCCAACGCGGGCACGGTCGGACTGGTGGCCGGTGTGCTGCTGCTGTTCACCGGTGTCGGCTGGATCGGCTCGATGCGGGAGTGCCTGCGCGCGGTCTGGGAGCTGGACGACGTCCAGGAGGCCAACCCGGTCGTCGCCAAGCTGAAGGACACCGTTCTCCTGGTGGGCCTCGGCGGCGCGGGGCTCGCCACCCTGGCGGTCTCCACGGTGGGGACGACGGCCGTGGGCTGGACCGCCGACCGGCTCGGCATCCCCGAGGGCGGCGCGGGCGGCGTCGTGCTCCGGGTGGCGGCCCTGGCGGTCGCGGTCCTCGCCGACTTCCTGCTGATGCTCTATCTGCTGTCGCTGCTGCCCGGGGTCGAGCCGCCCCGCCGCCGTCTGGTGGTCGCGGCCCTGATCGGCGCGGTCGGCTTCGAACTGCTCAAGCTGCTGCTCGGCAGCTATATGAAGGGCGTCGCGGGCAAAAGCATGTACGGGGCGTTCGGCGTCCCGATCGCCCTGCTCCTGTGGATCAACTTCACCGCCAAGCTGCTGCTGTTCTGCGCCGCCTGGACCGCGACCCGCTCCAAGGACGAGGCGGAGCCGGCGGCACAGGGCGACACCGAGCCGGATCCCGCCGAGGCGGGGAAGAGCGCCGGGGCAGCCGGGGCCGGGGAGAGCGCCGGGCCGGCCGGGGCCGGGAAGAGTGCCGGGGCCGTCGAAGGCTCCAGCGGCCCCGGCGGCTCCAGCGAGGCCGGGGGCTCCACCCGGGCGGCGGGCTCTCGCTAGCTCAGCCGCGCCCGGGCCCTTCGCGTCAGTCGCGCGGGGCCCGGCGGGCCAGGCCGGGCAGCGGCCAGCGCCGGTTGACCAGGAAGACCGCGGCCGCCAGCGTCATCAGCAGCCCGCCGACGATCGCCAGCGCGATCCCGACGCCGCTGGAGCCCCGGGAGGCCGCCGAGGCGTGCGCGGCCTTCGCGTCGCCCCCCGAGCCCTGGTCCGCCCCGGCGGCCGGCTGCGCGCCCTTCCCGCCCGTCAGGCCCCCCGCGCCGTTGCCGGCGCCGGTGTCCACGGACTTCGGCGGCACCAGCTCGCCGACCGGCTTCACCTTGCCGCTCGCGGCGAAGCCCCAGTCCAGCAGGTGGGCGGCCTCCTTGTAGACGGAGTGGCTCTCGTCCGCCGACGGGTTCATGACGGTGACCAGCAGCACCCGGCCGTTGCGCTCGGCGACGCCGGTGAAGGTGCTGCCCGCGTGGGTGGTGTAGCCGTTCTTCACGCCCGCGATGCCCTTGTAGGGGTCCACGCCGTAGTCCCCGGTGATCAGCCGGTTGGTGTTCTGGATCTCGAAGCTGTCGCGCTTCTTGCCCTTCTTCTTCTCCCCGGGGAAGTCGGCGGAGGCCGTCGCCGCGTACTCCCGGAAGTCCTTCTTCTGCATGCCGCTGCGGGCGATCAGCGTCAGGTCGTAGGCGCTGGAGACCTGGCGCGGAGCGTCGTACCCGTCCGGCGAGACCACCGTCGTGTCCAGCGCCTGGAGCTCCTCGGCGTGCTTCTGCATCGCCGCGACCGTCTTGGGGATGCCGCCGTACATCTCCGACAGCACGTGCACCGCGTCGTTGCCCGACCGCAGGAAGACCCCGAGCCACAGGTCGTGGACCGTGTACGTGTGGTCCTCCTTGACGCCCACCAGGCTGCTGCCCTCGCCGACGCCCGCCAGGTCGCTCTCCTCGACCTTGTACGTCAGGGAGGTGGGCTGGAGCGCGGGCAGGACCGTGTCCGCGAACAGCATCTTGAGGGTGGAGGCGGGCGGCAGCCGCCAGTGCGCGTTGTGCGCCGCCAGCACCTGCCCGCTCTCCGCGTCCGCGACGATCCACGAGCGGCCGGTCAGCTTCTTGGGCAGCACGGGGGCTCCCGGGCCCAGGTTGACCTGGGTGCCGACCTTGGAGAGCTGTACGCCGCCGATGCTCGACATCACGTGGTTCGGCTTCGGCCGTTCGTCCTCCTTCTTGTCCTTGTCGGCCGCCGAGGCGGGGCTCAGGACAAGACCGGACAGCAGGGCGACGGAGGTGACCGTAAAAGCGATCTTTTTCAGAGCAGGCACGGTCGAAAACGTACAGGGCGAAGATGTGGTTGAGGACCCGGACCGGCTGACCCGCCGGAGGGACGGCCGGGACTGCCCCTTTCGGACGTCACCCCGGACGAGGGGTCCGGAGGGCGGCGGCGATACTGGACCCATGAAGCTCAGCCGCCCCGTCTCCTGGTTCCTGCTCGTCTTCGGGGTGTGGAGCTGGTTCATCTGGATCACTTTCGTCAAGAACCTGTGGCAGGACGGCAGCGGGCTCGCGTTCGACGACGCGGGTGAGCCGACCGGGTACTTCTGGGTGCACCTGCTGCTCGCCATCACGTCCTTGTCTCTGGGGACGGCGGTCGGCGTCATCGGGTTGCGTGGCGTCCGGGCTTTGCGCAACGAGCGCGCATGACGACAGGAACGTAGGGAAGCGCGGATGACAGCAGTGGTCTTCGTCCTGGTGGCACTGGTGGTGCTCGCGCTGCTCGCGAGCGTGCACCGGTATGTCTGGCGGCGCTTGGTCGGTGACACGACGGCGCCGGGCAGCACGATGCGCAGGGTCGGCACCGTGGCGGCCTTCGTCCTGCCCCTGCTGAGCCTCGGGGCCATGGTCTCCGGCCGCGCGGGCTTCCCCTTCCGGCTCCAGCAGGTGCTGGCCTGGCCGGGCTTCCTGTGGCTGGCCGCGCTGATGTATCTGACGCTGGCTCTGCTGGTGGGCGAGGCCGTACGTCCGGTCCTCGGGCGGGTGCTCGCCCGGCGCGATGCCACGGCCGCCCGGGCCCGGACCGCCGAGGGAGCCCGTCCCCGTACCGAGGAACTCGTACCGGCGGGCCCGTCGCTCCCCTCCGCCCCGGCCGACCCGGAACCGGAGAAGGCGACGGCCACGGCGACGGAAGCGGACACCGACACCGAAACGCCCCGGGACACCGGGGCGTCGGCAGCGCCGCAGACGCCCCCGGCCGCCCCGGCCGGCCCCTCCCGGCGGCTCTTCGTCTCCCGGGTCGTCGGCGGCGCCGCTGCCGCCGCCGGGCTCGCCACGGTCGGGTACGGGACCCACAACGTGCTGAGCGGCCCGAGCGTCCAGCGGATCACCGTGCCGCTCGCCAGACTGCCGCGCGCGGCCCACGGGTTCAAGATCGCCGTGGTCAGCGACATCCACATCGGCCCGATCCTCGGCCGCGCCCACACCCGGCGCATCGTCGACACGATCAACTCCACCTCCCCCGACCTGGTCGCGGTCGTCGGCGACCTCGTCGACGGGTCCGTGGCCGACCTCGGTTCCGCCGCCGAGCCGCTGGCCGGGCTGCGGGCCCGGCACGGCAGCTTCTTCGTGACCGGCAACCACGAGTACTTCTCCGGCGCGGCCCAGTGGGTCGACCACGTACGGGAGTTGGGGCTGATCCCGCTGGAGAACGCCCGCGTGGAGATCGGCGGCTTCGACCTCGCCGGGGTCAACGACGTGGCGGGGGAGACCGAGGGCCAGGGGCCCGACTTCGTCCGGGCGCTGGGCGACCGGGACCGCTCCCGGGCCTCCGTCCTCCTCGCGCACCAGCCCGTCGTCATCCACGACGCCGTCGAGCACGGCGTCGACCTGCAACTCTCCGGCCACACCCACGGCGGTCAGCTCTGGCCCGGCAACTACCTCGCCGAGCTGGCCAATCCGACCGTCGCCGGGCTCGAACGCTACGGCGACACCCAGCTCTTCGTCTCCCGGGGCGCGGGAGCCTGGGGGCCGCCGGTACGGGTCGGAGCCCCGGCCGACATCACCGTCGTGCAACTCGCCTCCCGGCAGGCGTGAGCGCGCGTCGGGGCGGGTCCGGAGTTGCGGTTGCGATCATGTGCCTGTCATTGAAATCCGACCGCTGTGTCACTGTCAGCTACGAAAAACCGCAGGTGAGCGCCGGGAAACGGCCTTTTCGGGCACGCTCCGTCGAACGTGCCCAACAAAAGGCAGTGAGTGTCCTGTTTACTCTTCCAGATGTGAAAATCGTGTGATTGGGTAAGCGCGAACATGCGGCGACGTGCGTGTCTGAGCGCAACTGTCGTGGTGGGGCAGGTAAGGGAGAGCACGGCAATGCGGTCGGTCCGGGTACGGATTCTCGCGATTCTCGCGGTTTTGATCATCGCAGGCGTCGTCGCCTGGCAACTGCTCCCGTCGGGGGAGGCGAAGACCGACGCGATCAAGGTCGGGACATCGGACTCGGTGAGTCATCTCGACCCGGCCGGGGCGTACGACGCGGGATCCTGGTCGATCTACAGCAATCTCTACCAGTCGCTGATGACGTTCAAGGCCGGGGCCGTCGTGCCCGAGCCGGACGCGGCGGAGAGCTGCTCGTTCATCGGGCAGAAGTTGCAGACGTACCAGTGCAAGCTCCGTGACGACCTCACCTTCTCCAACGGGAAGAAGATCACCGTCGAGGACGTCAAGTACTCCTTCGAGCGGATGCTCAAGATCGACCCCGACACCGGTCCGGCGGGTCTGTTCCCGACGCTCGACAGCATCGCGACCGAAGGCCGCACCATCACCTTCAACCTGTCCGGCAAGGACGCGACCTTCCCGCACAAGCTGGCCACCGGCGCCGGCGCGATCGTCGACCCGGCGAAGTACCCGAAGGACAAGCTGCGCACCGGCAACCAGATCGACGGTTCGGGGCCGTACGTCCTCAAGGCGTACGAGCCCGGGGTCAAGGCCGAACTGCTGCCCAACCTGAAGTACCGGGGCGCGCTCAAGAAGACCGGCGAGGCCGTCACCGTCCGCTACTACAAGGGTGGCGAGGACCTTCTGGCCGCCTGGAACAGCGGTGAGGTGGACGTCACCCATCGCCAGCTGCCCGCCTCCCGGCTCTCCGAGCTGAACCCCGGCGACCCGGACATGCGGGTGACCGAGGCGGACAGCGCCGAGATCCGCAACATCATCTTCAACGCCCGGTCGGGATCCCCGTTCGCCGACAAGCGGGTCCGCCAGGCCGTCGCCGCGACCCTCGATCGCGGGCCCCTGGTCACCAAGGTCTACAAGAACACCGTCGAGCCGCTGTACTCGCTGATCCCCACGGGCTACATCGGGCACAGCACCCCCTTCTTCGACGCCTACCCCTCACCCGACCTGAAGCGGGCTCAGGAGCTGCTCCAGGAGGCCGGTCTCCAGACGCCGGTCCCCGTCACCTTCGGCTACCGCGAGGGCGACGCGTACGTGGAGGAGACCGCCGAGCTGCGCCGCCAGCTGGAGAAGGACGGACTGTTCAAGGTCTCGCTCAAGTCCGCCGAGTGGACGAAGTTCCAGAAGGGGTACGCGGCCGGTGCGTACGACATGTACACCGTCGGCTGGCTCCCCGACTTCCCGGACCCCGACACCTTCAGCCAGCCGCTCGTCGGCACCGGCAGCATCCTCCACAGCGGCTACTCCAGCAAGCGCATGGACCAGTTGATCGCCGCCACGCAGCAGTTCAGCGACCGCGGCCGCACCTCGTCCGGCTTCAAGGAGGTCCAGCGTCTGGTGGGCGAGGACGTGCCCCTGCTGCCGCTGTGGCAGAAGAAGGACTATGTCATCGCGAAGTCGGAGGTCGCCGGGTCCCAGTACCTCTCGGACGGCACCGGCCTGTGGCGCCTGTGGGAACTGAGCTGGATCTGACCGGCCAGGTCGGTTGACCGGCCGGATGTCGGTCGGGCCGGCCTGCTCGCCGGTCGCCGTCCCGGTCAGCCGGCCGGCCGGGGCTCCGGCTCCGCCCCGGCCGCCGCGCCGGGCATGAACTCCACCAGCAGCGCGTGAACCTGCCGTACGAGCGGTCGCAGCACCCGGAACCGGGAGAGCGCGATCGCCCGTGCGGCGATCGGCGCGGTGCGCTCGACGAGCCGCCGCGACCGCTCCGCGCCCCGGGAGCGGTCGTACACCCAGAACAGCACCAGCCCCATCTGCATCAGCCAGAGCAACTCGGGCAGCAGCGGGGCCAGTTCGGGATCGCTCTTGGTGCTCGAACCGGCGAGGGTCTCCCGGTGGACGGAGATCGCCGCCTCGCGGGCTGCCGCCGACTCGTCGGAGAACGGGGAGAGCGGACTGTCCGGGTCGGCCGCGTTCTTGAAGAACTGCGCGGCGAACCGGTGGTACGGCTCCGCCACGTCCAGCCAGATCAGCAGCACGCCCCGGATCCGGTCGGCCAACTCCTCCTCGTCCGCGAGGACGGGCCGGACCGCGGCCGCGTGCTCGCCCGCGATGCGGTCGTAGAACCCCTGGACCAGGTGCTCCTTGGAGGAGAAGTAGTAGTAGGCGTTCCCCACGGAGACGCCCGCCTCCTGGGCGATCGCCCGCATGGTCGTCCGGTCGTAACCCCGCTCGGCGAAGAGCCGGAGCGCCGTCTCGAGAATCAGCGTGCGGGTCTGCTCGCTCTTCGCGGCCTTGCCGCCCCTGGCGGGCTTCGCGGCCCCGCTCTCCTGCACGTTCTTCTCTTGCTTCACCACAGGCCCAAGGTTAACGGGGAACCGGGCGCGGTGATCGGGCTCACTGCCCGGGTGCGGACTCGCTGACTCCGCGGCGTCCGAGAGTTCCGCCCACCGCCGCCGACTCCACCTACACCGCCGACTCCAGAGGCTCGGGCGGCTCGGTCAGCGCGTCCGCGATCTCCGCCCGCAGCGCCTCCCCGTGCAGCGACGGCAGCTCCGCCAGCATCTCGGTCCACTCCTCGGCCGCGGAGTCCACCGCCTCCCGGAACCCCCGCTCGACGGGCCTGCGGGCGAAGAACAGCGCCACCGCGCCGACCGGCCGCAGCAGCCACCGCCCGCGCGCGCTCAGCACGACGGAGACCTGCCAGGAGCCGTCCCCGGCCGGGCGCGGGGTCACCGTGAGACGGGCCCTGGCCAGCCGGTGCACCGCCTTGCCCACGACCGGCGGCCGGGCCTGCGGGGGCGCCGACGAGGGCCGGTCCAGCGCCGCCCACCAGGCGTGCAGGTCGGCCTTGGCGCGGCCCGAGAAGCGGTACAGCGAACCGCCCTTCGGGTTGTGCCCGGCGAGGGACACCTCCAGCTCCCTGGGCGTCCGGGGCTCACGCAGCCGCACTCCTATGCGTACGGACATGTCCTCCTCCGCCATGAGGCTCTCCACCTCGACGGAGCGGGAGGGCCGCCACTCACGCAGCACGGTCGTCTCCGAGACGTCCGGGGCGCCCGGGGCCTTCGAGGCGTCCGGTGCGCCCGGGGCCTTCGCCGTCCCGTCCGCGGCGTCCGCCCCCGGGTCCTCCCCGTAGTGCGCCCCGGCCTGTAGGTGGCGCCCCTTCAGCAGCCGCAGGCCGTGGATCGGGCGGCCGTCCGGGAGCAGGATCGCACCGCCCTGTTCCCGGGAGGCTTCGAAGAGGTCCACCAGGGCCCCGGCGGCCTCTTCGAACCAGCCCCGGTCCAGGGCCGGGACGGTGACCGTGTGCTCGAACCGTGCCATGACCGGGGCCCGCCGTTCAGACGCTCATCGAGCGGGCGGCGTTGAGCTGGTGCATGACGGCGGGGAAGGTGTGCGGGCCCGTCGCCGGGATCATGGTGCTGTGGTGCCGGCCGCCGCTGGTGACGGTGACCTGGACGAACCCGGTGGTCCGCTTCTCCTTCATGAGCAGGAACAGCAGGCCGATCAGGCAGAACCAGGCGAAGATGATCGCCAGCACGATCGCGTGCGTCGGGATCTTCTCCTCCGTGCGCGACATGTCCGTCGCCGTCCAGACCGCGCCGCTGAGGGGCATCGCCCCGGACGGGGTGACGATCGAGTCGTTCATGACGGTGATGTCGCCGATGCTCATCACCGGGACGCTGCCCTGACCGGACAGGTCGTGCGGCGCGGGAAGGTACTGGCCGGGCAACGTCGGCTGGGCCGGGTTCGGATAGCCGTAGCCGGGGTCGGGCTGGGGCGGCGTCTCGGGCAGCGGCTGGGGGTAGCCGTACGCGGGCGTGCCGCCCGGGGGCGGGTAACCGTACCCCTGTCCGTCGGCCATCGTGGGCGGGTGGCCGGGCTGCTGGGGAGGACCCCACTTGTACGCGTCGTCCGCGTACGGATTCGGCTCGCTCATGGGAATCCCCGTTTCTCTGATGCTCTGCTTCTCTACGCCGTTCAGCTCCGCACGACCGTACCGCCCGCACCGCCCCGGCGCAGCAACAGGCCCCGGCCGCCGCGGTCGTGACGACCGCGGCGGCCGGGGCCTGTGCGGGGGCCGACCGGCCCCCTGAGAGGAGCCGGGGCACACCCGGGAGAGGTCAGAAGCGGCGCGTGATGAGCGCGCGCTTGACTTCCTGGATCGCCTTGGTGACCTCGATGCCACGCGGGCAGGCGTCCGTGCAGTTGAACGTCGTACGGCAACGCCACACGCCGTCACGGTCGTTGAGGATCTCCAGCCGCTGCTCGCCGCCCTCGTCGCGCGAGTCGAAGATGAAGCGGTGCGCGTTGACGATCGCCGCCGGGCCGAAGTACTGGCCGTCGTTCCAGAACACCGGGCACGAGGACGTGCACGCGGCGCACAGGATGCACTTGGTGGTGTCGTCGAACCGCTCGCGGTCCTCGGGGGACTGGAGGCGCTCGCGGGTCGGCTCGTTCCCCTTGGTGATGAGGAAGGGCATGACATCGTGGTACGCCTGGAAGAACGGGTCCATGTCGACCACGAGGTCCTTGAGGACCGTGAGGCCCTTGATGGCCTCCACCAGGATCGGCTTCTCCGGGTTGATGTCCTTGATCAGCGTCTTGCAGGCGAGCCTGTTCTTGCCGTTGATCCGCATCGCGTCGGAACCGCAGATGCCGTGCGCGCAGGAACGACGGAACGTCAGGGTCCCGTCGAACTCCCACTTGATCTTGTGAAGGGCGTCGAGGACACGCTCCTTCGGGTCGATCTCGATCTGGAAGTCCTGCCACTGGACCTCGTCCGACACCTCGGGGTTGAAGCGGCGGATGCGGAACGTGGCCGTGATGAACGGGGAGTCGGCGAAGCCGGCCTCGGCGTTGCCGGTCTTGTCCAGGGTCGGGGTAGCCATCAGTACTTACGCTCCATCGGCTGGTAGCGGGTCGTCACGACCGGCTTGTAGTCGAGCCGGATCGACTCGGCGCCGTCGGCGGCCACCTCGCGGTACGCCATGGTGTGGCGCATGAAGTTGACGTCGTCGCGGTTGGGGTAGTCCTCGCGGTAGTGACCGCCGCGGGACTCCTTGCGGGCGAGCGCGGAGACCGCCATGACCTCGGCCAGGTCGAGCAGGTTGCCCAGCTCGATGGCCTCCAGCAGGTCGGTGTTGAATCGCTTGCCCTTGTCCTGGATGGACACGTTGAGGTACCGCTCGCGCAGCTCGGCGATCTTGGCGACCGCCGTCTTGATCGTCTGCTCGGTGCGGAACACCATCACATTGGCGTCCATGCACTCCTGGAGCTCCGTGCGCAGGGTGGCGACGCGCTCGGTGCCGGTGGAGTCGCGCAGCCGCTCCACCTGGTCGGCGACGAGCTGCGCCGGGTTCTCGGGAAGCTCGACGAAGTCGTTCTTCACCGCGTACTCGGCGGCGGCGATGCCGGAGCGCTTGCCGAAGACGTTGATGTCGAGCAGCGAGTTGGTGCCCAGGCGGTTGGCACCGTGCACGGAGACGCAGGCGACCTCGCCGGCGGCGTACAGGCCCGGGACGACGGTGGTGTTGTCGGCCAGCACCTCGCCCTCGACGTTGGTCGGGATGCCGCCCATGGCGTAGTGCGCGGTCGGCTGGATCGGGATCGGGTCCGTGTAGGGCTCGATGCCGAGGTAGGTCCGCGCGAACTCCGTGATGTCCGGGAGCTTGGCGTCCAGCTGCTCCGGCGGCAGGTGGGTGAGGTCCAGGTAGACGTGGTCGCCGGCGGGACCGCAGCCGCGGCCCTCGCGGATCTCCGTGTAGATGGAGCGGGACACGACGTCACGGGACGCGAGGTCCTTCATGACGGGCGCGTACTTCTCCATGAAGCGCTCGCCGTCCTTGTTGCGGAGGATGCCGCCCTCACCGCGGGCGCCCTCCGTCAGCAGGATGCCCATGCGCCAGATGCCCGTGGGGTGGAACTGGAAGAACTCCATGTCCTCCAGCGGCAGGCCGCGCCGGTAGCAGGCGGCCTGGCCGTCACCGGTCAGGGTGTGCGCGTTGGACGTCACCTTGAAGAACTTGCCGGTGCCGCCGGAGGCGTAGATGACCGACTTCGCCTGGAAGACGTGGATCTCGCCGGTCGCCAGCTCGAACGCGACGACGCCGGCGGACTTCTTGACCCCGTCGACCTCGGTGATCAGCTGGTCCAGGACGTAGAACTCGTTGAAGAACTCCACGCCCTCCTTGACGCAGTTCTGGTACAGCGTCTGGAGGATCATGTGGCCGGTGCGGTCGCCCGAGTAGCAGGCGCGACGGACCGGGGCCTCGCCGTGGCTACGGGTGTGACCACCGAAGCGGCGCTGGTCGATCTTGCCCTCGGGAGTGCGGCCGAACGGCAGGCCCATCTTCTCCAGGTCGAGGACGGCGTCGATGGCCTCCTTCGCGAGGATCTCGGCGGCGTCCTGGTCGACCAGGTAGTCGCCGCCCTTGATCGTGTCGAAGGTGTGCCACTCCCAGTTGTCCTCCTCCACGTTGGCGAGCGCGGCGGCCATGCCGCCCTGCGCGGCGCCCGTGTGGGAGCGGGTGGGGTAGAGCTTCGTCAGCACGGCGGTACGGCTGCGCTTGGTCGACTCGATGGCCGCGCGCATGCCGGCGCCGCCGGCGCCGACGATGACGGTGTCGTACTTGTGGATCTGCATGGTTTCCTCTGGTCCCTCTGTCCCGGCGCCTAGCGGATGTTCGGGTCGAAGGTGAAGATCACCAGCGTGCCCAGCAGGACGGTGAACACCGTGGCGGTGTACAGGAGCATCTTCAGCCAGAAGCGGGTCTTGTCCCGTTCGGCGTAGTCGTTGATGACCGTACGGAGGCCGTTGGCGCCGTGGAGCATGGCGAGCCACAGCATCGTCAGGTCCCAGATCTGCCAGAACGGCGAGGCCCAGCGGCCCGCCACGAAGGCGAAGCCGATCTTGGAGACGCCGCCGTCGAGCACCAGCTGGATCAGCAGGTGGCCGATGACGAGGACGACCAGGACGATGCCCGACAGGCGCATGAAGAGCCAGGCGTACATCTCGAAGTTGGTGCGCGAACCCTTGGGCGTCTTGCCCGTGCGCTTGCGCGGGGGCTCGATCACCGGGGCCGGGTGGTCGACGTCGTACAGGCTCACGCCCTCGACGTCGCCGATCGCGGCCGCGGAAGAAGTCTCGCTGGACATGGGCCTCAGCTCCCGAAGACGTCGCGTACGGCGTGACCGAGGACGGGGTACAGGGCCCCGACCATCAGCACGATCCAGATGCCCAGCACGGTCCAGAGCATCTGCTTCTGGAAGCGCGGGCCCCTGGCCCAGAAGTCCACGGCGATGATCCTCAGACCGTTCAGCGCGTGGAAGAGAATCGCGGCCACGAGGCCGTATTCGAGGAGGGCGACGGGCCACGTCTTGTAGGTGGCCACGACCTCGTCGTACGCCTCCGGGGAGACGCGGACGAGTGCGGTGTCCAGGACATGTACGAACAGGAAGAAGAAAATGAGGACACCGGTGACTCGATGAGCCACCCACGACCACATGCCTTCCCGGCCGCGGTACAGCGTTCCAGCCGGCACGGAAGAACCCTCCGGGAGCGGGGATTGGGGTCGGCCGGCTTGACTGTCGGTCTGACCCGGCCGGGTACGGTCCACCGGCCCCGGCCATCGTAGCGACGCATTGTCGGTTCGTTCGCGCCGGGGCCTCCGGTGTGATCAAAGCGGCAATCAAACAGGCACGTACGGGCTAGAGCGGCCCGTACCCGGGCGTCGTCCCTCCGGCCCCGGCGGGGCGTCGTCCCCCGGTCCGGCGGCGGGCCCCGGCCCGGCGGTCCGCCCGGCCGCCCGCCGTCCGGCTCACCAGCCCTCGACCACCAGCTCCACGAGCCGGCTCCGGGCGAGTCGCCGCAGCTCGTCGGCGGTCACCGCCCGCTCCTCGTCCACCTCGTGCGTCAGCCTGAGCCGGATGCCGGCCAGGACCTGGTCCACGTACCGGGAGGGCAGGTGCGTGTCCAGGCAGATCACGAAGGAATGGCCGAATCTGCTCTCGTACGCCGCGTTCGCGGCCCGCAGGGCCAGATGGGCGGCGCGGGGCGCGTCGTCGTGCAGGCAGGGGGCGGGCTCGGCGGCGAGCGCCTCCGCGATGTCCCGGGCCGCGAGGTCGTAGCCCGCCTCGTCGGAGGCGGCCAGCAGGGACGCCAGATCCGGGAAGGGGCGGTGCGCGGCCATCCGGTGGGCCCAGCGGCGGCTGCCGCAGCACTCCAGGAGCGCGGCCTCGGCGGTGGCGAAGGGGGCGGCGTTGAAGCGGGCGAGACCGGCGGCCGCATCGGCCCGCGGTACGCCGGGGGCTCCGGCCGGCCGCTCCGGGCGGCGGAGCTGTACGGGTATGGCGGAGCGCCCGGCCCGGGGTGCGGGCTGCTTCGGCAGGCCGGCGGGGGACTCGCTGGACCTGGACAGCGTGGACTCCTCGAATCAACGACATCTACCCCCCTGAAGAGGGGCAGGAGCGCAACAAGGTTGCGTGGCAGAGAGGGGTGAGAGGCGAGAACGAGCCATGTGCGGGCCGAAAGTGAGGCGCGCGGAGGGAGAGTGGTGGGGTGCGTGCGGGGCGGGAGTGAAGGGAGTGCCGGAGTGCGGGGGCGGCGAGGAGGAAGTGCGACGGCGTGTGAAGGGAGTGGCGAATGTGTCGCAACGTTAGCGAGATCGTTCGGCGGCCGTCCGGTGGATCGGCGAAAAATCACTCGAACGGGAGAGTTTGGAAACGTTTGATGGACGTCTGACCTGCGGACCTTGGAGTTTCGTCCGCTTCTCCCTCGCCCCCGGTGGGCGGATCACCGGCAAGAATGTCAGTCTTTCAGCCTATTCACTCTCTTCACCCACCCTTGTCCACCGTCGCCGGCCTCTGACCCCTTGCCCCTGACCCTCTATCCCCGGCCTGTCCCCATCCCCTGTCCCCATCCCCTGTTATCTCCCGTCCCCGTCCCCTGTCCCGGAGGGATCTGACCGATGTCGCCCACGCGTGGTGCCCTCGTCTCCGGCGCGGCCGTCACGGCCGCAGCCGCCGTCGTCCTCACCGTCGTCGTCTGGCCGGAAGGCTCCGGCAGTCACCCCTCCCGCGACGCGGCGTCCGGGAACGCGGCCACGGCGGCCGCCCCCTCGCCCTCCCGCAGCTACCCGATGTCCAGCGCGCCCAGCACGATCCCGGCGGTCCGCGAACACACCGCCGCACGCGGGCCCGGCTGGCAGCCGGGCGAGGGCAGCACGGTCGTCATAGCCAAGGGCAGCCAGGTGCTGGCCGACGAGGCCCAGCTGCTCGCCAAGGAGCTGAAGATCCGCTACCGGGGCGCCGAGGCCCCTCGCGAGGGGGACGTCGAGCTGGCGCTCGGCCCGAAGGACGAAGGCGCGGCCGAGTCGTACGAGCTCACCGTCCGCGACCGGAAGGTGCGGATCACCGGACCCGACGAGTCGGGCGTCTTCTACGGCACCCGCACCCTCAAGCAGTCGCTCAAGGCGGACAAGACCCTGCCCGAGGGCGTCGTCAACGACCGGCCCGACCGGCCGCAGCGCGGGCTCAACCTCGACATCGCGCGCAAGCACTACAGCGCGGGGTGGATAGAGGACCGCATCCGCGAGATGGCCGACCTCAAGCTCAACCAGCTCGGCCTGCACTTCTCGGACGACCAGGCGTTCCGGATCGAGTCGGAGACCCACCCCGAGGTGGTCTCGGACGAGGCCCTGACCCAGGACGAGGTCCGCCGTATCGTCGGGCTCGCCAACCGCCTGCACATCGAGGTCGTCCCCGAGATCGACTCGCCCGGACACCTCGGCGCGGTGCTGCGCGCCCACCCCGACCTCCAGCTCCGCAACACCCGGGGCGTGGAGTCCAAGGGGTCCATCGACATCTCCAAGCCGGGCGCGGCCAAGCTCATCGACGAACTGCTCGACGAGTACACGGAGCTGTTCCCGGGGAAGTACTGGCACCTGGGCGCGGACGAGTACCAGGCGCTCACCGTCCAGAACCCCGCTGCCTCCTATCCGCAGCTCCAGCGGGCCGCCGAGCAGAAGCACGGGTCCGGCGCCACCATCGAGGACCTCGCCACCGGCTGGCTCAACGACCGGGCCGCGGTGGTCGAGCCGAAGGGCCGCACGTCCAAGGCGTGGAACGACGGGCTCTTCCGCGGCACGAAGGTCAAGGCCGACAAGAACATCGAGATCGAGTACTGGACCGGCAAGGAGATCGGCGCCCGGCCCCCGCAGGAGTACCTGGCCGAGGGCTACAAGATGCTCAACCTCAACGACGAGTTCCTGTACTACGTACTCGGCGAGCCCAACGAGTTCGTCTACCCGACCGGCGAGCGGATCTACGAGCAGTGGACCCCGCTCGTGCTGCGCGGCACCGAGCCCGTCGCGGAGCGCTACTCGCCGCAGATCCTCGGCGGCCGGTTCGCCGTCTGGGGCGACCTGCCCAACGCGCAGACCACCCAGCAGGTCGCGGACGGGATCAGGATGCCGCTGGTGGCGACCGCGCAGAAGCTCTGGGACCCGCGGAAGCCCGAGCTGAGCTGGGCGCAGTTCCAGCAGCTCGCGGGCCGGACGGGCAGCGCGGGAAGCTGACGGGGGTGCGGCAGGCGACTGGACGTGTGAGCCCGTGGACAGCGTGAGCGTCCACGGGCTACGGTCCGCCGACCACGCGCTCCTGGGGAGGGACGCGGGATCGCACACCGCCACCGCGCCCCGGGGGGCCGCCTCATGCTCTGTACGCGCTGCCGCACCAGAACCGCCGTCACCGACGACGGCCTCCGCACGTTCTGTTCCGGTACCCGGCCCCCGCTGCCGGACCACCTGAAGCCCCCGGTCGCCGGCCCGGGCGGCTGGGGCGTCGGGGCCTGGCCGCGTTCGCCCGTGGGCCTGTCCCGGACGGTGACCGCCCTGCTCGGCGTCGCGGTGGCGACGGAACTGGCCGCCATCGCCGCCGGCCTCCACCTGCGCGGCCTGGGGAACCGGCTCGTCGACGACGGCGACCGGGCCGTTCCCGGCAGCCAGGGCGTGCGGGCCGAGCGGTTCTCCTCCCTCGCGGAGACCGCCCAGGCGGCTGTCCTCGTGGCCACCGCCGTCGTCTTCATCGTGTGGTTCCACCGGACCCGGCGGAACGCCGAGGTCTTCGACCCGGGCGCGCAGAAGACGGGCCCCGGCTGGTCGGTGGGCGGCTGGTTCGTCCCGATCGCCAACTTCTGGATCCCCTGCCGGGTGGCTCACGGCATCTGGACCGGCAGCGCCCCGACCGGCCCCGAGGGCGACCGGCTCGCGGTGTCGCGGGCGCCGCTCCATCTGTGGTGGGGCGCGTGGGTCGGGGCCGTCCTCTTCGGACGGTTCGCCGCGCGGACGGCGGAGAGGGCCGAGGGCCCGGAGGAGATCGCGGAGGCCGCCGCGCTGGTCGTGGACTCCGGCGCGGTCGACGTCGCCGCCGCCGTGTCGGCCGTCCTCTTCGTCCGCACCCTGACCCGGATGCAGGTGGAGCGGGCCGCGCGGCGCGCTGTCCCCGCCCCGGCCGTCCCGGTCGCTCACCGGTGACGGGTCGCCCCGAAGTGACGCTTTTCAGCCATTCGACGCAGTACGCGGTAGACCGAGGGAGACGCCGATGAGTCTGCTGGAACTGATCGAACGCGCCGATGAACGAGCGCTCGCCGCCAGTGCCGTGGCCTGCCTGGACCGCTGCCTGCCGCTGCTGGCCCCGGACGGGCCCGAACCGCTGCGCCCGCTCTGGGCGAGCTGCGCGGACGGGCGCGAATGGGCCATCCGCCTCTCAGCCATCCGTACGGAGATGGAGCAGACGGCCGTCACCGAGGGTCCGGCCGCCCTGGTGCGGGCCATGCTGGCGGCCGCCCCCTCGGACTTCGCCCCCGCACCGCTGCGGGAGTGGGCCGACGCCTGCTCGCTGGTGGCCCTGGAGATCCACGGGCGGTTCGACGCGCCGGACGGGGACGCCCCGCGGGACACGGCGGACCTGCTGAAGGCGGCCCGCGGCGGGGAGGCGGCCGCGGTGGGACCCCTGGTCGCGGGGGAGCTGGAGCGCCAGGTCCGGATCCTGGAGATCCTCGCGGAGACCACGGGCACGGCGGGCGGCGGGGCCGGGGTGCGCAAGGCCCTGGACCTGTCCACGGAGGGGCGCAGGGTGCTGCGCGCGGTGATGTCACGAAGGGCGCGCGGCCGGGTCTGACGGCGTCGGCCGCCCGGCGAGGCCCGCCGCGCGAACGGGGCCGGGGCCTGCGGGAGGCGTCGGCCGCCGCCCCGGGGGTGTTTCGCCAGGACCCCGCCCCGGCCCCGACCTATGCTCCGAGAGAGCACAGCGCGCCGGTGAAGGCGACGGCCCCTCCCGGTGAACCTGCGGCGACGTGTTCCGGGTCGCCGCCCCGGAGAGAGTGCGAGGACAGTGACGTGACATCGGCGCGTGATCCCGCTCTGGCCCCTTTGGCGCGCGCCCTCGCCGCCGAGTCGGCCGAGTCCGCCGATCCGGTGCTGTTGTACGTGGAGGGCCCGGCCGGTGCGGGCAAGACCCGCCTGCTCCAGGCGCTGGCCGGTCTGCCCGAGGCGGCGGACGCGGTCGGCGTGTGGTGGCGGTGCGGGGCTGACGGCGGGCGGCCGGAGGAGGGCGCGATCCGGCAGGAGCCGCTCCTGCTGCTGGTGGACGACGCGCACCGGGCCGACGAGGACGAGCGGCGGCGGCTGCGGCGCGCGCTGGAGCGGCTGAAGCCGGGTTCGGTGGCCGCGGTGGCCTACCGCCCCGAGGAGCTCTCCGTACCCGGTCTGCCGCTGGGCGGCCCGGCGGTGGCGTACCCGGCCCGGTCGACGGTGCTCCGGCACCGGTTGGCGCCCTGGGACGAGGAGCGCGTCCGGCGGGCCGCCGTGGAGATGCTGGGCGACCGCTGCACGCCCGAAGCGGTGAGCGGGCTGCACCGGCGCACCGGCGGATCGCCCCGGGTGGTCCTGGACCTCCTGGCCGCCCTGCGGGAACAGCGGCCGGCCTTCGCCGGCACCGCCGCCGAGGTGGACGCGGCCGGCCCGCCGGTCCGGCTGGCCGAGCTGGTGCTGAGCCGTACGCACGCGCTGGCGCCGGCGGTCCGCCCCGTGGTCTGGGCGGCCGCCGTCCTCGACGAACCGGTGGGGCGCGACGAACTGCTTGCCGTGTCCGGGCTCGGATCCGTCGCGGGGAGCGACGCGCTGTCGTCGGCCCTGCGGGGCGCGGCCCTGGCGGAACTGGGGGAGGACCGTTACGGCTTCGCCGTCCCGCTGGCGGCGTCGGCCGTACGCGACGGTGTCCCCGGCCCGGTCCGCCAAGCGCTGCACGGGCGGGCGGCGGAGGCGCTGAGCCGCAGACAGCCGGCGGCGTGGGCCGCGGCCGCCGCGCACCACAGGGCGGCCGGCGACATCCGGAAATGGCTGAGGGCGGTGGAGAGGGCGGCCGGGTCGGCGGCGGCCTCCGGCCGGCACCAGCAGGCGATCACGCTGCTGGAGCGGACGCTGGCCGCACCGGGGCTGCCTCCGCAGGCCCGGGCCCGGCTGGCCCCGTTGCTCGCCAGCAGCGCCGTGACCGGACTGCGGTCGGACCAGACCGTCGAGGTGCTCACCCAGATCGTCCAGGACACGGCCCTGCCCGTCGCCGTACGCGGGGAACTGCGGCTCGACCTGGGGCTGATGCTGTGCAACCAGATGGGCCGGCAGGCCGAGGGGTGGCAGGAACTGGAGCTCGCGGCGGCCGAGCTGCGCGAGGTCAGGCCCGGTCTGGCGGCCCGCGCGATGTCGGCGCTGGCCATGCCCTACTGGCCGAGTAACTCCATCGACGTACACCGTGCCTGGCTGGTCCGGGCCGCCGCGGCGGCGGACGCCAGCGGGGAAGAGGTGATGCGGGCGGCGGTCCTGGCCAACCAGGTGGGACTGGCCATGAGCGACGCCGACCCGGAGGCGTGGGACCTGGTGGAACGGCTGCCCACCGACAGCACGGACCCGGCGTGTCTCCAGCAGGCCGCCCGCGGTCTGTGCAACGCCGCGGACTCGGCGGTCTGGCTCGGCTTCTACGAACGGGCCGACGACCTGCTGGCCGAGGGGCGCACCCTGGCCGCCCGGAGCGGCGCGCCGTACACCGAGCAGACCGCGCTGGGCACCCAGTTGCTCCAGCGGTGGTGGACCGGCCGGTGGACGGGCCTGGCCAAGCAGTGCGAGGACTTCGTCGAGGCGACCGCCGACATGCCGTTCCTCGCGTCCGACGCCTGTGTCGTACGAGGTCTGCTCGCCGTCGCCCAGGCGGAGTGGGGCGAGGCGACCTTCTGGCTGTCCCAGCGCGGTGCCCTGGAGACGGAGAGCCTGCCCGTACCCCTGGCGGCGACCGTGGCAGGGGCCATGATCCGGCTGGCTCTCGCCCGCCAGGAAGTCGCCGCCGCGGCGGAGCAGGCCCGTACGGCCTGGACGGCGGTGACCGACAAGGGGGTGTGGGCGTGGGCCGCCGAGCTCGTCCCGTGGGCGGTGGAGGCACTGGCACGCGCCGAAGACGCCGCGACGGCCGAGGCCATGGTGCGTGATCTCTCGCGGGGCCTGGCCGGACGCGACGCTCCGGCCGCCGAAGCCGCGCTGGTGTGGAGCCGGGCCGTACTCGCCGAGACACAGGCATCGGCCTCGGGAGGGCCGAGCGACCTGCTGCGGGCCGCGGAGACCTACCGGGAGGCCGCGGCGGCCTACGCGGCACTGTCCCGGCCCTACTCCCAGGCCCTGGCTTCGGAGAGCGCCGCGCGCTGCGTGCTCGGGGCGGATTCCGGTGCCGGGCCCGCCGCCGGGACCGCCGAGACGGGCGCGGCGTCGCCCCCGGACGAAGATCGCGCCGCCGCCGCATCGGCGATCACCGAACTGGAGCTCTGCATCCAGCGCTACACCGATCTCGGCGCGTCCTGGGACACCGCGCGCACCAGAGCTCTGCTCCGTACCCGAAAGCCCGCCCGGAAGGGCCGTCCTCCGGGCCGCCCCTCGCACGCCGACGAACTGTCCCCCCGGGAAGCGGAGGTGGCCCAGCTCGCGGCCTCCGGTCTGACGAACAGGGAGATCGCGGCGACGCTGCACCTCTCGCCCCGAACGGTGGAACAGCACATCGCCCACGCCATGCGCAAGACCGGGGCGATCTCCCGCCGCGACCTCACGCGCCACCGGCCGGGAGGAAGCCCGTGAAGCGGCTCCCCTCGCACGCTGCTGAGCATGGCGGTCCTCACTCACCGACCGGGAGGGAGCGTCCGGGTCGCGGGTCAGAAGACGGAGAGGTTCGTCAGGGTGGTGAACCGGTCGAGTGCGGTCATGGCGGCGACGGAGTTCCCGCGCCGGTCGAGCCCCGGACTCCACACACAGAGGGTGCAGACCCCGGGGACGACGGCGACGATGCCGCCGCCGACCCCGCTCTTGGCGGGCAGCCCGACGCGGTAGGCGAACTCCCCGGCGGCGTCGTACGTCCCGCACGTCAGCATCACGGCGTTGATCCGCTTCGCCTGGCTGCGCGTCAGCAGCGCCGAACCGTCCGCCCGGATGCCGTGGCGGGCCAGGAACCCGGCGGCCAGGGCCAGGTCCGCGCAGGATGCCTCGACGGAGCACTGCTGGAAGTACGCGGTGAGCAGCCGGGGGACCGGGGTGACGATGTTGCCGTAGGAGGCCATGAAGTGGGCCAGGGCGGCATTGCGGTCGCCGCGCGCGGCTTCGGAGGCGGCGACCTGCGGGTCGAAGTCGAGAGCCGGGTTGCCGCTCTCGGTGCGCAGCAACTCCAGGAGCAGGGCGGCCGCGTCACCGGTCAGCTCCTGGAGGCGGTCGGTGACCACCAGGGCTCCGGCGTTGATGAAGGGATTGCGGGGGATGCCGTTCTCGTACTCCAACTGCACAAGAGAGTTGAAGGGATCGCCCGACGGCTCGCGTCCCACGCGCTGCCACAGCCCCTCGCCGTCCAGCGAGAGCACCAGGGCCAGGGCGAAGACCTTGGTGATGGACTGGGCCGAGAAGGGCTGACGCCACTCCCCGACGCCGTAGACCGTTCCGTCCGGCTCCGCCACGGCCATGCCGAAGCGCCGGGGGTCGCCGTCAGCGAGCACGGGGATGTAGTCCGCCGGCCTCCCGCGATGGGTCAGGTCGGCCATCTCCTCGGCGACGCGGTCGAGTACGGCACGGAAGCGGTGGGGTGTGCCGGGGGCCTGCGCGGGCGCGGGGACGGCGATGTCGGGCACGACGGCACTCCTTGGCGAACTACGTCGGGGAAGGGCGACGCGCCCGCCCCGATGGGCCGGGGCGACGCCGCGTTCGACGAGTGCGATGTGCGCTGTGCTCGTCGAAGCCGCCCCCGCCCGCCACACCGGGCGATGCGCGTAGCCCACGGACAGGCTGCGCGGTTGCCGGGCCGCTGCGGACAGGATCACGTCCACGAGCCTCTCCGCGGCGTCCGGGCGACCACGCGCCCCGGCTGCGGCAGCCATCGTGGCACGGCGCGCCGGATCGTCGAGAAGCGGGCCGACCGCCTCGCACGGGCGACCACCGCCCCCGGCTCCCTCAGGTGACGGGCATCGCGGGTCTGTTCGTTCCCGTCGTTCCCGCGAATTCGGTGACGCGTCGGTCACGCCGATGGCCGTGCCGCCGGTCACGCAGGGGCGCCGCGTCCAGGGCGTCCCTGGTCGGGGCGCGGACGGAGAGGAGCGACGACCGGGGCCGCCACCCCCCACAGGAGAGGCCCCGGCCGTCTTCCACGGGGTCGCAGCACGACCCCGTACTCATCTCAGCGCCGTGACCGCGTTTTCTGTCACACCGCACCGGGCACCGTGAATTGTTGCGAGTTGTACAAGTCGTGGACGTGGCCCCTGCCGAGCACGTAGCGTGCTGAGTCGCGCAGAGTGGCGCAGCAGTGGTGACCAGCTGCGATTGAGGACAGCGGGGCGGGTTGAGGGAGTGCTGGGGGACGACGCGGAGCTGACCGCCGCGGTGCTCGCGGCACAGGACGGGGACGAGGACGCGTTCCGTGCTGTGTACCGCGCGGTGCAGCCACGGTTGCTGGGCTACATAAGAACGCTGGTGGGGGAGCCGGACGCCGAGGACGTGGCGTCCGAGGCGTGGCTACAGATAGCGCGCGACCTCGACCGCTTCAGCGGCGACGCCGACCGCTTCCGCGGCTGGGCGGCCCGGATCGCGCGCAACCGTTCGCTCGACCATCTGCGGATGCGCAGCCGTCGCCCCGCGATCGGCGGCGACGAGACGGAGCTGACCGGCAGGCCCGCCGAGTCCGACACGGCGGGCGACGCCATGGAGGCGCTGGACACCGACCGCACCATGTCGCTCATAGCGCAGCTGCCGCAGGACCAGGCCGAGGCCGTCGTGCTGCGGGTGGTCGTCGGGCTGGACGCCAAGAGCGCCGCCCAGACCCTCGGCAAGCGGCCCGGCGCCGTACGGACCGCCGCCCACCGCGGCCTCAAGCGCCTCGCCGAACTCCTCGTCGCCGACCACCCGGACCCGCCCCGCTCCGGCGGCGCCCCCGCCCCGGGCGGCGGCCACGACGGCCCGCTCCCGGGCGGGGGACGTGACGGTGCGTTCCCGGGCGGGGGACATGACGGCGCGTTCCCCGGCGGCGGCGGCGTCGCCGCACTCTCGGGCGGCGGCCACGAGGGTCCGCGTCCGGGGGGCGGCCACGACGGCCCTCGTCCCGGCGGCAGCCGTGACGCCGCGTTCCCCGGCGGTGGCCACGAGGGTCCGCGTCCCGGCGGTGGCCACGACGGCCCTCGTCCCGGTGGCGGCCGTGACGCCGCGTTCCCCGGTGGCGGCCACGACGGTCCCCTTCCGGCCCCGGCCGGGCGGTCCGGGAGCGACGGCGGGCCGGACGCGGGCAGCGGCGGCGAGCTCGGTGCCGTACCCTCTCAGCGCCCCGGAAGGGGCGGTCCGACAGCGCCAGCCGGGGTCACTCCCGGTGTGACGCATTCGCGGGCGTGGACGCAGAGGGACATGTGATGGCCGACGAGCGGAACGAGTGGCTCGACAAGGACGCGGCGGAGAAACTGCTCCGCGGCGAGCCGGTCGTACCCCTCGGCGACCGGGCCGCGAGCGATGCCCGCCGGCTCGCCGAAGCCCTCGGAGCGGCGCGTGTCGGCCACCGCGCCCCGGCCGGCGCACTCCCCGGCGAGGAGGCCGTGCTCACCGCGTTCCGGCAGGCCGCCCACGGCAACCGCACCGACCGGCTCGCCGGGCGGAACGCGGGCGCCGCCCTCCCCGGCCGGCCCGGAACACTGCACGCCGTCCACATCGGCGCCGCCCCCGCCACCCCGCTCCGCAGGCCGCGCTGGAGCCGCCCGGTCCGCTTCGGCCTGGCCGTCTCGCTCGCGGGCTGCGCGCTCGGCGGGGTGGCGGTCGCCGCCGGTACGGGGATCTTCCCGGGCTCCTTCGGCAGCCAGGGCGCGCCCGCGCCCGCCACCTCCGTATCGGCCGCCGTGCCTCCCGAGCCGCCGACGTCCGGGCAACCCGCTGACGATCCGCCGTCCCCGGTCGATTCCCCGCCGCCCGGCGACCCGGACCCGCTCGCGTCGCCCGGGAGCCGGGAGCCCGGGGCGTCCGGGGAACCCGCGGAGCCGAGTCCCGGCTCCACCGGGCCGGAGACCGGCGAGGACGATCCGGGCGACCGCGCCCGCGAACGCCCGAAGGCGTCCGGGCGCGAGAACGCCTCCAGGAGCCCCACCGGCCGCGAGAACCGGCCCGGCGGCTCCGGCGACGGGCGGGGGTCCGGCGGGAACTGGTACGAGAAGTCCGCCAAGGCATGCAAGGCATTCCGCGACGGCACCCTCGACGAACGGAGCCGGCGGCAGCTGATCCAGCTCGCCAAGGGCGAACAGAACGTTCAGCGCTTCTGCGACCGGCTGCTCGGCGGGGGCAACGGCCCCGGAAGCGGCAAGGACGACGGCAAGGGTGACGGCAAGGACGGCGGGCACGGCGAGGGCCCGAGGGAGGGCGACGGCGACCCGCTGCCGCCCGTCTCCTTCCAGCCCGCCCCGCCGCCCCACGCGGACCGGGGCCGACGCGGAGAGATGGGCGTGCGGCCCGAGGCGGACGGGCACAACCGGCGGGGTGATGCCTGCGTGCGGTCCGAGGCCGGCAGCGGTGATCGGCGGGGTGGTGCCGACGTGCGGTCCCAGGCCGGCGGCGGTGATCGGCGGGGTAGTGCCGACGTGCGGTCCCAGGCCGGCAGGGGCGACCGGCGTGGCGGTGCCGACGTCCGGTCCCAGGTAGGCGGCGGGGACCGGCGTGGTGATGTCGGCGTACGGTCCCAGGGCGGCGGGGCGGCGAAGCCGCTGTGGCCCTCGCTGTCGCCGACCGCCTCCGCCCCGGCGGCCGTTCTCGCCCGCTGACCTGCGCCTTTCCCCCCGAACAGCACCGCGCGATCCAAGGGGTGTGACGTTTTTCGGCGGCCGGACGCAGTACAGAGTGAGCCGACTGGTCATCGGCAGCGCGACGAGCCGGGGTTCCCCCCGTACCTTCGGCTCAGCGCATCGGCGCGGGCGGGACACGTTCCCCCGGTTCCGCCCGCGCCCTCTCTTCCCGTACCGCCCCCTCTTCCCGCACCGCCCTCACCAGTAGATGACGACCTTGTCGCCGTTCTTCACCTGGTCGAAGAGGGCCGCGACCTTCCCCTTGTCCCGCACGTTGACACAGCCGTGCGACGCGCCGCCGTAGCCGCTGGCCGCGAAGTCGGCGGAGTAGTGGACGGCCTGGCCGCCGCTGAAGAACAGGGCGTACGGCATCGGGGTGTCGTACAGCGTCGAGACATGGTCCCGGGACTTCCAGTACACCGGGAACTCGCCCTCCCGGGTGGGCGTGTACTGCGAGCCGAAACGCACGTCCATCGCGGAGACGACCCGGCCGTCGATCATCCACGCCAGGGTCCGGCTCTTCTTGCTGATGCACAGCACCCTGCCCGTCAGACACCGCTTGTCCGGCGCCGCCACCGGTCGCTCGGTCGGCGGGTCCAGCTCGTCGGCCGATGGCGTACGGGTCATGGCGAGCAGCTTTTGCCAGGTGACCGCGTCGGTGCCGCCGGTCGCCTCCGTACCCCGCTTGACCTGGAAGGACCGGACGGCGTCGGCGGTGACCGTGCCGTAGTAGCCGGTGGGGGTGCGTCCGAAGTGCCCGATCTGCCGCAGCCGCGCCTGCAACTCCCGTACCTGGGGGCCCTCGGAGCCGATCCGCATGAGGAGCCGCGGCGGCGGGGCGGTGCTCGGCCCAGGGGGCTCGGGGGTGGATGGCGACGGTACGGGGGCCGAGGGCACGGCGACCGGTTCGGTCGCGGCCGACGACGGGCTGGGGGTCGGGGTCGGTGCCGGGGATGCGGAGCCGTCACCCGGCTTGGCGTCGTCGTCGACGGTGGGGGAGGGCGTGGGCGGCGCGGTGGTGGCCCGGGCCGGTGGCTGCGGCAGCGCGTCGGCCCCGGGCGTCTGCGGGCCGCACCCGGCCGCCAGGGCGGCCATCGCGAGCACCCCGGCCGCGGTCACGGTCGCCGTCCGCCTGCCGCGCGGGGGCCCGGGTCGGTGTGTGTCGCGGTGCGCGTTGCGGTGCGTGTATCGGTGGAGGGTGCTGCCCCCGATCCCGTACGTCTCGCTGTCCGGGTTCCCGCTCCCGTACGTCTCGCTGTCCGGGCCACCGCTCCCGCTCCCGTACGTCTCGTCGTCCGGGCCACCGCTCCCGCTCCCGTACGTCTCGCCGTCCGGGCCACCGTCCCCGCTCCCGTACGTCTCGCTGTCCGCGCGCACGTAGCTGTCCGCCGTCCCCGTCATCCCCGCTGCCCCCAAGGCCCTTGTCCGCACCGCCCGATCGGCGCGGTGCCTCACCGGCGCTCCCGGATCGTCCGACGCTTCCGGTGTTTCCGGTGCTCCCGGTGTTTCCCGTGCTTCCGGGCTCCCCCTGACGGATGCCCGTCCCGCCCGGTGGTCGAATCCTGCGCGTGACGACGGCGGCGCGTCCAGGCCGCCCGTCGCCAACCGGCCACCGGGAGAGTGCGCCCGCGCACGACGGTAGTGCCACCAGGTCACGGCCTGAGTGCCACGAGGTCACGAGGTCACGACGGGGCGGCTGTCCGCCCGGGTGGGACGACCGGACGGCACACCGTACGGATGTGCGAAACTCCGTCCATGCTGGGTGTCACCGACCTTCCGACCTACCTCGCCGGCCTGCTGCTGATCGTTCTGCTGCCCGGGCCGAACTCGCTGTACGTGCTCTCCGTCGCGGCGCGACGCGGCGTACGCACCGGCTACAGAGCCGCCGCCGGCGTGTGGACCGGGGACGCCGTCCTGATGACGTTGGCCGCGCTCGGCGCGGCCTCGCTGCTCCGGACCACGCCCCTGCTGTTCGCCGTCGTCAAGTACGCGGGCGCCGGTTATCTCACCTGGCTGGCGATCGGCATGCTGCGGGCCGCGGTCTCCCTGTGGCGCGAACGGCACCGGCGCACCGCCGAACTGGCGGAGGCGGCCGAGGCGTCCGAGGCGGGGGCGGCGACGGAGCACCCCTACCGGCGGGCGCTGGTGGTCAGCCTGATCAACCCGAAGGCGATCCTGTTCCTGATCTCGTTCTTCGTCCAGTTCGTCGATCCCGGTTACGCCTACCCGGCTCTGTCGTTCCTCGTGCTGGGCACGCTGCTCCAGCTCGCCAGCTTCCTCTACCTCTCGACGCTGATCTTCGGCGGCACCCGCCTGGCCGCCGTCTTCCGCCGCCGCAAGAGGCTGTCGGCGGGGGCGACTTCGGCGGCGGGCGTGCTGTTCCTGGGGTTCGCGGCAAAGCTCTCGCTCAGCAGCGTCTAGGGGGCGTGGGCCGGACAGGCCCGGAACCCGTCACTGGTGGTATGCGGTGGCTCCGACGTTGTGGATCATCCGCTGGAGCACCTTGAGCGCGGCGACGAACTCCTCGTCGGGGATGCCCTCATGGATCTCCGCACGGGCCCGCATCACCCGGGTGTACGCCCGGTCGCGCAGCGCCCGCCCCTCAGGGGTGATCCGCAGCCGGGCCCCGTCGTCCTGGGCGGCGAGCCCGCGTTCCAGCAGGCTGTCGACGGCCTCCTCCATCCCGTCGGCCCCGGTGTCCAGGTAGCCGCTGAACAGGGTGACCAGTTCGTCGCGAGCGGCTGCCTCGCCGGCCGCCCCGGCGAGCTGGTTGAGCACCCACCAGGGCGGCTGGGTGAGCCCGTTCTCCGCCAGGGCGGCGCGGATGTGAGTGACCGTCGCCTCGTGGGCGGCCCAGCTCCAGTAGCCGATCGGCTGGCGGGCGAGTCCTGTGTCGTCGTGTGAGTAGTCCATGCCCCGAACGTAGGAGCTCAAGCGAACTTGAGGTCAAGGCCCAGGCGTTCCGCGTACGCGGTGAGCCCCGAGGCGTCCTCGCCCGCCCAGCCGATGTAGCCGTCCGGCCGGACCAGGAACAGGCCGTCGCCGTACGCCTCGCAGGCCGGCCCCCGGTACGTACGCACCGACGCGTCCCCCGCCGTGGGGAGTCCGGCGTCCGTGCCCAGCGCCAGCAGCGTGAAGTGCGCCCCCCGGAACACGTCGAACAGCCGCCCGTGCTCACCGGCCGGCCCGTCCGGCGCCCGGTCGCCCGCCTCCAGCAGGCCCGCCCGGCCCGAGGAGAGGGGGCCGCCCCGGTAGCCGAGCCCGAGTTGCCCGGTGTCCCGGCCGCGTTCCTGCCGGCCCTGGTGGATGCGGGTCGACAGGTTCAGCATCGCCTCGGCGACCGGGCGGCGCTCCTGCTCGTAACTGTCGATCAGGGCCTCGGGCGCACCGTGCAGCAGCACCTGGCCGAGCTTCCAGCCCAGGTTGTACGCGTCCTGGACGCTGGTGTTCAGGCCCTGGCCGCCCGCCGGCGAGTGGATGTGCGCCGCGTCGCCCATGAGCAGCGCCCGGCCCGCCCGGAAGCGGTCGGCGAGGGCCGTGCGCGGCCGGAAGTCGGACGACCACCGGACCTCGGTGACGTCCCGGGCGGCCAGATGCGTCCGACCGGCGATCAGGGCGCGTACGGCCTCCGGCGCGAGGCCGGGCTCGCCCTCCTTGAACTGGGCGACCAGCTGGAAGTCCTCCGTGCCGGGCAGCGGGCACAGCGTGGTGTAGCCCGCTTCGCCCAGGAAGATGTGCCAGTCGTCCCGGTCGAGGGCGGCCGGCGCGATCCGCACGTCCGCGACCAGCATCGGCGCCGGGTCGACGCTCTCGCCCGTCATGCCGATCCCCAGCGCCCGCCGCACGGTGGAGCGCCCACCGTCCGCCGCGACCAGCCAGGAGGCCCTCACGGTCCCGGGGGTGTGGGTGTGGGGGTGGGTCTGGGTCTGGGGGTGGGTGTGGGTGGCTTCGGAGGCTTCGGAGGCTTCTGCGGTCCCGGAGGTGCGCTCGGTCTCGGAGGCGTGGGCGGGGTCGGAGGCCCGGAGCGCGGCCCCGGAGGCCCGGAGCGCGGGCCCGGTCGACAGTTCGGCGGTGACCCCGGCGGCGTCCTGGGTCAGCGAGGTCAGGGCGGTGGAGAAGGCGACGTCGCCCCCGAGCTCCCGCAGCCGGGCGAGCAGGATCTCCTGGGTCCGCCACTGGGGCAGCAGCCAGGGCTCCCCGTACGGCTCCGCGTCGGTGGGGGCCGCCCGGCGGAACATGTCGTGCGGGCCCTGCCGTCTGCCGCCCTCCCAGACCATCCCGACCGGCGCGCTCCCGCCGTGCTCGCGCACCGCCTCGCCCACCCCGAGGTCGTCGAACACCTCGCGGGTGCGGGGCTGAACGCCCTTGCCCCGGGACCCGGGGAAGAGGGAGCCGGCCCGCTCGACGGCGAGGGCGGGCACGCCCCGGCGGGCCAGGTCGACGGCGAGGGCGAGGCCGCTGGGGCCCGCGCCGACGATCAGCACGTCGACCTCGGCGGGGGGCGTGACGGGGCCCCGGGACATTTCCTTAACGGTGTTAAGTTCCATGATTCGGAGTCTGCGCTTAACACTGTTAAGTTGTCAAGGTGGCTATGACGAAGATCGACCGGGCGCGGGTCGCCGACACCGCCCTGCGGCTGCTGAACGAGGTGGGCCTCGACGGGCTGACCCTGCGCGCCATCGCCCGGGAGCTGGACGTCAAGGCGCCGGCCCTCTACTGGCACTTCAAGGACAAGCAGGCCCTCCTCGACGAGATGGCCACGGTGATGTACCGCCGGATGCTCGCCGACGACCTCCCCGGACCAGGGCAAGGGCTTGAACCCGGACCCGCCCCCGTCACCTGGCAGGCCCAGCTCATCGCGTACAACACCGCCCTGCGCACCGCGCTCCTGCGCTACCGCGACGGCGCCAAGGTCTACAGCGGCGCCCGCTTCACCGGCACCGACCACGCCCCCGGCCTCGAAGCCCACCTGAGGACCATGACCGAGGCGGGCTTCACCCTGCGCCAGGCGGTCCGTGCGGGCACCACCGCGTTCTCGTACACGCTGGGCTTCGTGACGGAGGAACAGGGCGTCCAGCCCCGGCCCGACGAGCGGCGCGACGGCTTCGACACCGACGAACGGGCCGCCCGCATGGCCGAGTTCCCCCTCGCGGCCGCCGCCGGGCCCGAGATCTTCTCCGGTTACGACGAACGCTTCGAGGACGGCCTGCTGCTGATCGTCGCGGGCATCGAGGCGCGGTACGGAGTCGGGTGAGGGGGCGGCGGGCCCGGCTCACCTCGAGAGGCCGGTCGAATACGGCCGCATAGCTGAGTGAATTCCGGGCGTACTGCGGGGGTCGCATATACGAACCGGAACGGCTTCGGGCTGATACGCGCCGATAATCGCTCCGACGTGACCTACGGCGGGAATGTCGAAGCCGCCGCCGGGCGCGTCCGGGGCCCGTGGCGGTGACGCCGTGACAGCCGCCGGCCCCGGGCCTCGCGCGGGACGGGCCACTCGGCGGACGCGCAGAGTTCACCTCTCGTCGCGCCGGGCTTCACCCAACCCTTCGGGTCCCTCATTACGTTGTTCCGGGACCAAGATCGAAGGTGAGGGCCCGCGTGCCGAAACTGTCCGTTGTCGTACCGTTCCACAATGTCGCGGCCTATGCCGGGACCACGCTGGGCAGTCTGGCCCGCAACGCGGACCCGGACGTGGAGTTCCTGCTCGTCGACGACGCCTCCACGGACGGGACCGAGGCCGTCGTCGACCACTGGGCCGACCGCCTCCCGCAGGCGCGGGTGATCCGGCACGGCACGAATGTCGGCATCGCCGCCGCCCGCAACAGCGGCATCGACGCGGCCCTCGGCGACTTCATCACCTTCCTCGACGGCGACGACTGGTACGCCCCCGGCCATCTGAACCGGCTGCTGCGGGCCGCCCAGGACCTCGACTGCGACTTCGTGCGCACCGACCACGTCCAGTCCACCGGCGTCAACCGCGTCGTGCGGCGCGCGCCCGCCCCGCTCCGCGACACCGTGATCGATCCCCGGGAGGGGATAGGGGCGGCCGCCCGGGAGACCATGGTCGACTACCCGTTCGTCTGGGCGGGGATCTACCACCGGCGGCTCTTCGAGGACGGCGAACAGCGCTTCGCCACCGAACTGCGCACCGCCGAGGACCGGTTGTGGACCTGGAAGCTGCACCTGCGGGCCCGTACCTACGCGGCGCTCGGGCTGCACGGCATCTTCTACCGGCGGGGCGTGACCACCTCGCTCACCCAGATCAAGGACTCCCGGCAGCTCGACTTCTTCCCCGCCTACGACGCGGTGCTCGACGAGCTCCACCGGGACCGGGACGGTGAGCGCCTGCTCCCCAAGGCGGTCCGCACCTACTGCGCGATGATCGCCTTCCACAACGAGAAGGCCGCCACCTACGAACCGGCCACGGCCCGGCGGCTGCGCGGCGAGTCCGCCTCGGCGCTGAACCGCATGCCGCAAGAGGTGCTGGACCACACCCTGAAGATGATCGACGACAAGCGCGGCGCGCTCCTCGGCCGCCTGCGTACCAAGCAGAAGGCCGCCTGACGCATGCCGACGCGCACCCAGATCTTCCAGGTCTCCACCCTGTACGGGGCCGCCACCCTCGCCGCCGCGCTGGACGCCGGCCAGTTCGGCCCGGCGGCCGACAGCCGCCGCATCCTGCTGGTGTCCAACAACGCGGCGGTCCCCGAAACCGCCCTGCGCATGGAGGACATGCGCGGTTACGACGTCATCGCCGCCCGCTTCGACTCCGTCGTCGACTGGAACGAGGCCATCAGCCCGCACCACCCCAGCGGCTGGGGCCCGCGCGCCGACGACAGCGTGCTGTGGCAGCGCGCCTTCCGCCGCGCCTGGGGCATCGGCCCGGACGAACGGGTCGAGCTGGCCGTGGAGTCCATCCAGGTCAACCCGGCCGGCGCACTCGCGGCGATCTTCTCCGACAGCGCCCTGCACGTGTACGCGGACGGCCTGATGAGCTATGGGCCCACCCGCAACAAGCTGCCCGTCTCGGTCGGCTGCCGCATCCGCCGGGTCCTCCACCTCGACCTGGTGCCCGGCCTCAAGCCCCTCCTGCTCACCGAGTTCGACGTCCAGGCCGAACTGGTCCCGGACAGCGCCTTCCGCAAGATCCTCGCCGAGCTCTCCGAGGCGGCGGACGGCGACCGCGCCCTGGCCGCGGCGGAGGCCGCGGCACCCACGGCGATACTCCTCGGGCAGTACCTCGCCGCCCTGGACATCCTCACCGCCGAGGAGGAGGAGGACCTGCACATCCGGATGCTGCGCGGCGCGGCCCGCGCGGGCCACACCTCCGTACTCTTCAAGCCCCACCCGACCGCGCCCGCCCGCTACTCGCAGGCGCTGGAGCGGGCGGCCGCCGCGTCCGGGGTCCGACTGACGACGCTGGACAGCCCGTTGCTCGCCGAGACCCTGTACGAGCGCTGCGCGCCCGCACTGGTCGTCGGCTGCTTCTCCACCGCGATGTTCACCGCCGCCGCGTACTACGGCATCCCCGTCGCGAGCGTCGGCGCCCGGCTGGTCCTGGACCGCATCGTCCCGTACGAGAACAGCAACCGCATCCCGCTGACGATCGTCGACCATCTGGTGCCCGACCTGGACCAGCGGGGCGAGGAGGGCGTCGGGACCCTCCCGCCCACCGCGCCCGACACGCTCAGCCCGCTGGTCCGCACGGTCGGCTACTGCATGCAGGCCGCCCTCCACCGCCCACTGCGGCCCGACGCGGAGGCGTGGCTGCGGGAGCGGCTGGACGCCACCACCCAGCACTACTTCAAGCGCCGCCGCCTCCAGACGCTCACCCTCCCCGGCGGCGGGCCCCGGGGGGCCGCGGTCCGGCTGCGCAGGACCGTACGGCGCACGCGCAGCACTTTGGGGCTCTGACGCCTTTGGGGCTCTGAGGTTCCGGGGCTCTGAGCCTTCGGGGCCCCGGGGCTCTGAGCCTTGGGGACTCCGGGACTCCGGGACTCCAGGGCTTTGGAGCTCCGGGCTCCGAGCACCGGGGCCCCTGAGCCGTTGGGGCTCCGGGCCTCCCCGCCTGCGACCCTCCAGGCGCCGGGAGTTCACCTTTCGTACGCCCGGCCGAAGTGACCGTTCATCTCACCGGAGTTCAGCGGGATCCGGCCGCTGCCTAATCTTCGAGGACAATGTCTTTCACAGCCGCCCCCGCCTCAGCCCCCGCCGCCGCCCTGCCCGAGGCCCCCGTCGCCACGGTGCCGTCCGCCCGCGCCGGTTCACCGCGTGAACACCGCTACGACATCGACCTGATCCGGCTGATCTGCTCGGTCGGTGTGGTCGTCTCGCATACGGGCGCCGCGTTCATGGACGCGGCCGGGCGCAAGGCGTCGGGCGGCGCCGGCGTCTACTGGACCGGGCTGGTCGCGGACTCCCTCGGGCGGTTCGCCGTACCGACGTTCTTCGCCATAGCGGGCTGGGCCGTGCTGGTCGGCGCCCCGCCCAAGGACGTCGCCCGGCTGCGGCAGCGGATCGTGAGCATCGTGGTGCCGCTCGCCGTGTGGACGGCCGTCTACCTGGTGTGGGGCCGGTGGCGCGGCACGAACGACGGCCCGATCGGCGACCTGGCACTGGACTCGCTGTTCGGCTCGGTCCGCCCCGCCTACCACCTCTGGTACCTGTACGCCTACATCCCCGTGATCATGCTGCTCGCCCTCGTCTCGATGGTGAGGTCGGGCAAGCGCCCCTGGGGGCTCGCGCTGATCCTGCTGGTGGTCGCGTCCGCCCCGCTGCTCTTCGGCGATCTGGCCGGGGTCACCGACTGGGACGTACCGCGCTTCGGCTGGAGCTTCGCCGTGTACCAGGTGATATACGCCGCGCTCGGCGCGCTGCTGATAGCGGCGCCCGCCGGAACCTTCGGCAAGCGGCGACTGCCCTGGCTGCTGCTCGCCGTGGCGGGTTTCCTCGTCGTGATCCTGTACCAGCACAAGGTCCACTACTTCATCCCGAACGCGAACGTGGTGATCGCCCTGTTCACCGGCGGCTTCCTGCTCGCGCTGCACCGGGTGCGCCTGCCCGACCGGCTGCGTCCGGCCGTGTCCCGGCTCGTCGAGGCGACGTTCGGGGTCTATGTGGTCCACATCCTCTTCGAGGACGTGCTGGCCGACATGTTCGTCAACGCGGATGCGGGGTGGCCGGCCGCCGTCGCGCTCTTCATGGCCGTGTCGGCGGCGATCACCGTCCTGTCGTTCGCGTCCGTGCTTCTGTGGCGGCGGCTCGGGCTGGCCCGCCTGCTGGGCTGAGCGTCGCGTCGAGAGAGGCCGGGCGTCACGGGTCCCGGCGCTTCCCCCAGGCTGGATACGGGGCCAGGAAGCGCCCGCCCCTCGACGCGCGACCACCTTCCCGCGCAAGACAGGGCAGACCGACCGGCCGGCGTCCATCGACGCCGGCCGGTCGGCTGTGCGCTCGACGGCCGCCTCCGCCCCCCCCGAGCCCTCACGCGTCGAACGCGACGCGCTGAGGGCACTCGGCATGCTCCAGGAGGTCCGCCCGGCGGGGTCGCGGCCCGCCCGGCGGGGTTGAGTGTGCGAGGCCGAGGCCGGGCACCACCCTTTTCCCTTCCCTTCATTCCCCCTCATTCTCATTCCCTTACCCTCCCCTTTTCTCTTTCCTTTCCCGCATGCGCACATCAGGTAAACAGAACGCCTCAGAGAGGTGAACTGCCGGTCATTATCGGATAATTGTGGGGCCCGGCCGCCCGATTCCCTAATCGTCGGTTCGCTGTTAACCATCTGTTGCCATCGCGTTGGGCCGCGCATCGAAATGCCTTCCTAACTTCTAGGACGTGCCCTCACGTACCAGCAACGCGGCCGATCCGGCCCGAACCCCCGCCGAGCCCCGCCCGGCGCTGCGGGTCGCCGTCCTCGCCGACTCCGACACGCGGTGGAAATGGGGCGCGCTCACCGCGCGCCGCCTGACCGCCGGCGCGCTCGAACGCGACGCGCGCCCCGTGGAGGTCAGCGGACTGCTGCTGCGCGGCCGGGCCACCCCGACGCCGCGCCAGCTCGCGGAGGTGGGGGACGTCGGGGTAGCGGCCGAGCGGGTCCGCGAGGTCACCACGACGGAGTTCCTGCACGCGGTGCGCGACGAGGCGTACGACGTCCTCGTCCTCGCCCTCGTCGGCGGCGGCGTCCAGGCCATGCTGCACGGCATCGCCGCCCTCGGCCTGCCGCGCCGCCCCGTCGTCGTCACCGGATACGTGGGCGTCGTCTACGAGAAGCTGTCGGACGGCCTCCTGCTCCGCCACGGCGCCGACGTCGTCCTCGCCAACTCCCGGCACGACGCGGAGCGTTTCCGCGCGGTGTACGAGGGAGTGGGCGCCGACGCGTCCGCCGTCACCGAAGCCGCGCTGCCCTTCCTCGGCGGCGATCCCTACCGCCCCGAAGAGGGCCGCGACACCGTGGTGTTCGCCGTCCAGCCCTCCGTACCGGCCGACCGCGCCGACCGTACGTACCTGCTCCGCCGGCTCGTCGAGCACGCCCGGCTGCACCCGCGCCGCGAGGTGCTGCTCAAGCTGCGCTCCAAGCCGGGCGAGCAGACCACGCACATCGAGGAACTGCCCTACCAGCTGCTCGCCCAGAAGCTGCCCGGCGGGCTGCCGCCCAACTTCCGCCTGGTGTACGGGAACATGGGCGAGGTCCTGGACCGCGCCGACCTGCTGGTCACCGTCTCCTCGACCGCCGCGCTGGAGTCCCTGCACCGCCGCATCCCGACCGCGATCCTCACCGATCTCGGCGTACGCGAACCCCTCGGCAACCACCACTTCATCGGCTCCGGGCTCCTCACCTCCTGGGACCGGCTCGACGGCGGATCGCGCCCGACCCCCGACGAGGAGTGGCTGTCCGGCCAGGGCGTCGCCGCGGACGGCTCGTACGCCACGGCCTACGACGCCGTCCGCGCCAAGGTCACCGCCCTGCTGGCGGACCCGCTCCCGCCGATCGCCCCGTACTACACGCCCACCACCGCATCCGGCTACCTCCCCGGCCTCCTCGCCCGCCACCAACTGGCCCCGGACGGAACGCCCCTGGCCGGCGTCGGCACGCTCCGGGCGACCGGCCGGGTACGGGGCGCGGTGCGGGCGACCGTGCGCGGCGCGGCGCGCGGGGCCTACCGCCACGGCGTCCAGCGCGTCGCCCCCGTGATCCGCCGGATGGGGCAGCTGTGACCACCACCTCAGACACCTCCCTGACCCCAGGAGCAGCGATGAAGCCGCCCCCGACGCCCCCGACCGTCCTCGCCGTGATCCCCGCCCGCGGCGGCTCCAAGGGCGTCCCCGCCAAGAACCTCGCCGAGGTCGGCGGCATCCCCCTGGTGGCCCGCGCGGTCCGCGCGGCACTGGGCGCCCCCGAGGTCACCGACGTCGTGGTCACCACCGACGACGGGGCCATCGCCGAGGCCGCCCGCACCGCCGCCGCCCACCTCGGCGCGGCCCACCGGCTGCACTGCGTGGAGCGCCCCGCCGCCATCGCGGGCGACACCGCCACCAGCGAGGCCGCCGTCCTGCACGCCCTGGACGTCTACGAGGCCGAGCGGGCCCGCACCGTCGACGTGGTCCTCCTCGTCCAGTGCACCAGCCCGTTCGTCTCCCGCGAGGACATCGCCAAGGTGGCCCGGGCGGTGGCCCAGGAGGGTGCCGACACGGCCGTCACCGTCGCCCCGTTCCACGGGTTCCTCTGGCGCGACGGGGCCGCGGTCGAGGAGGGAACGTACGGCGTCAACCACGACAAGTCCGTACGCCCGCGCCGCCAGGACCGCCCCCAGGACCACCTGGAGACCGGTGCGGCCTACGCGATGGACGCGGCGGGCTTCCGTACCCACCGCCAC
Source organism: Streptomyces sp. cmx-18-6 (assembly GCF_046548915.1). NCBI lineage: Bacteria > Bacillati > Actinomycetota > Actinomycetes > Kitasatosporales > Streptomycetaceae > Streptomyces > Streptomyces sp. cmx-18-6. The sequence continues at coordinate 260,261 of NZ_JAEBEP010000007.1, forward strand.
CGCTTCTTCGGCCACACCGCCCTGGTGCCCACCGACCCGGCCCGGGTGCTGGAGATCGACGACCCGCACGACCTGGCCCGGGCCCGCGCGCTCGCCCCGCTCCTGGACCCCTCGCCGCTGCCCTCCCTCGCGGACGTGGACGCGGTCGTCCTGGACTTCGACGGCACCCAGACCGACGACCGGGTCATGGTCGACTCGGACGGCCGCGAGACCGTGGCCGTGCACCGGGGCGACGGACTCGGCATCGCCGCGCTGCGCAAGGCGGGCGTGCCCCTCCTGATCCTCTCCACCGAACAGAACCCGGTCGTCGCCGCCCGCGCCCGCAAGCTCCAGGTGCCCGTCCTGCACGGCATCGACCGCAAGGACGAGGCGCTCAAGCAGTGGTGCGACGAGCAGAACATCGCCCCCGACCGGGTCCTGTACGTCGGCAACGACGTCAACGACCTGCCCTGCTTCTCCCTCGCGGGCTGGCCCGTGGCGGTGGGCAGCGCCCATGACTCGGTGCGCGCCGCCGCGCGCGCCGTCACGACCACCCCCGGCGGCTACGGCGCCATCCGCGAGATCGCGGCCTGGCTGCTGGGCCCCACCCTCACCACCACCACGACCCCTTCTCCTGCCCCCACTGCCCCCACCAAGTAAGGACGCACCACCATGAGCACCTCCCGTCTGCGCACGTTCGGCACCCGTACCGCCGGACCCGGCAACCCCGTCTACATCACCGGCGAGATCGGCATCAACCACAACGGCGACCTCGACAACGCCATCGCCCTGATCGACGCGGCCGCCGAAGCCGGCTGCGACGCCGTCAAGTTCCAGAAGCGCACCCCGGAGATCTGCACCCCGCGCGACCAGTGGGACATCGAGCGCGACACCCCCTGGGGCCGCATGACGTACATCGACTACCGCCACCGCGTCGAGTTCGGCGAGGAGGAGTACCAGGCCATCTCGGACCACTGCGCCGAGCGCGGCATCGACTGGTTCGCCTCCCCGTGGGACACCGAGGCCGTTGCGTTCCTGGAGAAGTTCGACGTACCCGCCCACAAGGTGGCCTCCGCCTCCCTCACCGACGACGAGCTGCTGCGCGCCCTGCGCGCCACCGGCCGCACGGTGATCCTCTCCACCGGCATGTCGACCCCGAAGCAGATCCGCCACGCGGTGGAGGTCCTCGGCTCGGACAACATCCTGCTCTGCCACGCCACTTCGACGTACCCGGCCAAGGCCGAGGAGCTGAACCTGCGCGTGATCAACACCCTCCAGCAGGAGTACCCCAACGTCCCGATCGGCTACAGCGGCCATGAGACGGGCCTCCAGACCACGCTGGCCGCCGTCGCGCTCGGCGCCACGTTCGTCGAGCGCCACATCACCCTGGACCGCGCCATGTGGGGCTCCGACCAGGCCGCCTCCGTCGAGCCGCAGGGCCTGACCCGCCTGGTCCGCGACATCCGCACCATCGAGGCGTCGCTCGGCGACGGAGTCAAGAAGGTGTACGAGTCCGAGCTCGGCCCGATGAAGAAGCTCCGCCGGGTCGCGGGCGTCGTCGCCGAGACCGAGAACGCGCCGGCCCCCGAGCCGGTCGCGGTCTGAGCGCCGACCGGTGAACCTCGCCTTCGTCGAGAGCCCGGTCCAGCTCCTGAACGTCCTGGAGTGGGTTCACACCCAGGGGGGAGACGACCCGGCCGACACCACGGTCGTCGTCCTCCCCCCGGTCGACCCGATGTCGCGCGGCCAGCTGCGCCGGATGGCGGAGCTGGCCCGCGACGAGGGCATCGCGGTCCGCTGGCAGGAGGCGCGCGGCGAGTCCGGCGCGCCTCTCAAGGCCCTGCGCGCCCTGGCCGGACTGGTCAGGCGCGCGGACCACATAGTGATCGGCGACCCGTTCTCCCGTTACGTCCAGCTCCTGCTCACCCTGGTCCGCGCCGAGCGGCTCACGGTGGTGGACGACGGCACGGCCACCATGGAGTTCGTCACCCAGCTGGCCCGGGGCGAGCGGCTGACCCGCTGGCACCGCAAGGGCCGCGGCGGCCCGCGCGAACTGCTGCTCGCCCCGGTCACGGCCACCGCCCGCCGCCGCTTCACCCCGACGGCCAGGCACGGGGTCGAGGTCTTCACCGCGATGCCGGTGGAGCCCCCGCCCGGGGTCACCGTCACCGCCAACACCTTCGCCTGGACCCGGGCCCGCTTCGGCCCGCCCAGCGTCGGCAGGGGCGCGGACCTGGTGGGCACCTCGCTGGTGGAGACGGGGGTGGTCGACCCGATCCCGTACCAGGAGGCGGTCGCGTACCTGGCCCGCACCCACGGCGCCACGCGCTACTTCGCGCACCGCCGCGAGTCCGCCGAGAAGCTCCACGCCCTGGAAGCCGCCACCGGCCTGGAGATCGTCCGCCCGGACCTCCCCCTGGAACTCATCGCCCGCCGCGGCCCCATCGGCCACACGGTGGTGAGCTTCCCCTCGACGGTGGTCCACACCCTCCCCCTGGCCCTGGCCGGCACGGGCGTGGGCGTCGCGGTCTGCGACATCGCCCCGGAATGGCTCCGCGCCACGGCCTCCCCGCGCGCCCAGGGATTCCTGAGCGGGGTCACGGAGACGGCACGGGGGGTGCAGCGGCTGACGTCGGTGGTGATCTGAGGGGCGCGGCGAGGCCCGAGTGAGGCGCATCACAGACCCGATGCCCTGTTTCCGCCCGCTTGACGCACACATCATCCTCTGGATATCCACACAGTGTCTCCATAGAGTCACGCAGGGCTCCTCACTCGCGAGGATCTGCGTCTTGTGGGGGTCGGGGTGGGGACTGTGTGGAGACGTCTGCGTGCGCGCGGCCGTAGGGGCCTGGTGGCCGGGAGTGTGTGCCTGGTCGTCATGGCCACACTGACGCCTCAGGGAGCGGCCGCGGCGGACGAGCCGGCCGCCCCTGAGCGACCGGCGTCCAGCGACGGCGGAACGACCCTCGACGAGGCGCAGGCGGCGGCGAAACGGACCGGCCGCCCCGTCGAGGTGACGGCGATGCGCGGCGAGAGCAGCGACGTGTTCGCGACGCCCGGAGGAAACCTGGAGGCGCGGGAGTATCTGCGTCCGGTTCGGGCCAGGGTGCGGGGCGCGTGGCAGCCGATCGAGACCGACCTGGTCCGCGCGGCGGACGGGAGCGTCGCACCCGGGGCCGCCACGGTGGGCCTGGCGTTCTCCGGGGGCGGTGACACCCCCCTCGTACGCATGACGAAGGCCGGTCGTGAGCTGGCCCTTTCATGGCCGGAGAAGCTGCCGGCCCCGGAACTCGACGGCGCCAGGGCCACCTACCGCGACGTGCTGCCGGACGTGGACCTGCGGATGGAGGCGCAGGAGGACGGCTTCACTCAGTTGCTGGTCGTCAAGTCCGCCGAGGCAGCGGCCCATCCGAAGCTGACCGAGCTCCGGCTGGAGCTGGCGGCAGACGGCATGGACGTGCGGGAGACCGGCGAAGGCGGACTGGAGGCGGTCGACGAGGGCGCCGGGGCAGCGGTGTTCGAGGCGCCGCGGCCCATGATGTGGGATTCCAGCACCGTGACGACTGCCGCACCGGCCAAGGCCGCCGCCGCACCGGCGACGCGTGCGCCCTCAGGAGCGGCAGACACGGAGAGCGCGGGCGAACCTGCGGCGACGGAGTCGGGGAAGCTGGCTCCGGTCGGGGTGACGCTGCCGGCCCACGGCAAGGAACTCGTACTGACGCCGGACGCCGACGTACTCCGGGGCGAGCACACCACGTACCCGGTCTTCATCGACCCGCAGTGGTCCACGCCCCGGGCTGGGGCGTGGACGATGACATCGAAGTACTGGGAGTCCTCACCGCAGTGGAAGTTCAACGGCGAGCCCACCGCCGGCCTGGGCTACTGCGACTGGTCCTACTGCGCACCCCACGACACCAAGCGCCTGATGTACCGGCTGAAGACGACCGCGTTCGCGGGCAAGTCGATCCGGAAGGCCGCGTTCGTGGTCCGCAGCACGTGGTCCGCTTCGTGCTCGGCCAGGGGCGTCGAACTCTGGCAGACGCGGGACATCTCGTCCTCCACCACGTGGAAGACACAGAGTGAACCCGGCTTCTGGATGAAAAAGCTCAGGACGGAGTCCTTCGCGTACGGCTACGACGGCTGCGCGGCGAAGGACGCCGAGTTCGACGTGCAGGCGGCCACGCAGGCGGCGGCGGACGACAGATCGCCCACCATGACCTTCGGCCTGCGGGCCGTGAGCGAGTCGGACGGGCTGGCGTGGAAGCGGTTCTCCGACCACGCGTTTCTGCGAGTGGAGTACAACCGCCCGCCCGCTCAGGTGAAGATGTCGCAGTTGTCGATGGAGTTCGGGGGCGTCTGCAAGCGCCCGGCCGGTGCTCCACGCGTACGCACCCTGGGCAAGATCAACATCAATGGCGTGACGGACCCCGACGGGGACAACGTCGCGGTGCAGGTGCAGGCTTCGTGGGACGCGGGTGACGGCAAGGGCTTGATCGCCCGGTGGACTCCCGACCGGACATCACCCAAGAAGGCAGGGTTCAGTTTCACTCTGAGCCTGCCCACGACGATTCCCCAGAACAAGACGGTGAGCTGGCACGTCCGTTCCTACGATGGCGCCCGGTACTCCCCCTGGTCCTCGGCGGGAGATCCCACGGCGTGCTACTTCGTCTACGACAGGACCGTCCCGGCGGCGCCGACCATCGTGTCCGGCGAGTACCCGGCCTCCCGCCCCGACGACCCGAACGATCCCTGGCTGGACGGGGTGGGCCAGTACGGAACGTTCGCCTTCGACACCGCGTCGAACGACGTGACGCGTTACTGGTACGGCATCAACGGCGACCCCTCCTCGGCCCGTCAGCTGACCACGACCGGTGGTGCGCCGAGAAACGTGGACTTTCTGCCCTCGAAGCCGGGGCTGAACTTCGTCACCGCCCAGGCGTTCGACGCGGCGGGGAACGGTTCGGAGATCCGTACGTACCAGTTCCGGGTGAAGGCCGGCCAACCCGAGCGGGCCACCTGGCAGCTGGACGAGGCGGCGGGGGCCGCCGCGGCGCAGGGCTCCACACCGCCCAGAATCCTCACTCTGAACGGCGGGGCGACCACCGGCGCGGCCGGCGCGAAGGGCACGGCACTCGGGCTCAACGGCATCGACGGCTACGCCTCGTCGGACCTGTCAGTGATCGACTCCGCGCGTGGTTTCACCATCTCGTCGTGGGTGAAGCTCTCGAAGCTGCCCACCGAAGCGGCGATCGTGGCGGCCCAGCCCGGCAATCACCACTCCGGCTTCGAGCTGTACTACTCGGCCGACCTGAACCGCTGGGTGTTCAACCAGTACGAGACGGACGCGCCGAACGCGAAGATCATCCGGGCCATGGCGGCCCAGCCGGGAGGAGTGACGGCCGGTGCGTGGACGCATCTGGTGGGCGCGTACGACAGCACCGCGAAACAGCTGCGGCTGTACGTCAACGGCCGACTCGTGGGTGAGGCCGCGCTGCCCAACGCGTGGAACGCCCGCCGAGGTCTCCAGATCGGCGCCGCCACCTACAACGGCGTCACCAAGTCGTTCCTCCCCGGCACCGTGGACGAGGTGCAGATCTTCGACAAGGCCCTCACCCAGAACGCGGTCGACAAGCTGTACGCCAAGCAGTCCGAGGGCGACCCCGGACGTCCGGCGGTGGCCGTCTTCCCGCTCGACGAGGAGGCAGGCGCCACGGAGGTCCAGGGGCAGGCCGGCGTCCTGCCGGCGAAATACAGCGGCGGTGTCACCACGGGCGTGCCCGGGATGGCGGGTAAGGCCGCGCAGTTCGACGGAACCACCGGCCACGCGAAGATCGGCCAGGTCAGCGGCCCGCACCTGAGCACATCGCGCAGCTTCAGTGTCAGCGCCTGGGCCAAGCTGAACTCCGCCAAGCCGAAACAGGCGGCGATCATCGCGGCCCAGGCCGGCCGGCACGCACCGGGTTTCGAGCTCTACTACTCCGCCGCCTACGACCGGTGGGCCTTCAACCAGTACTCCGCCGACACCGCGGACGCCACGCCCGTCCGTGCGATGCAGCCGGAAGGGACGACAGCGCGGGCCGGTGAGTGGGTGCACCTGACGGGAGTGCACGACACCGTCGCCAACACCCTGACGCTCTACGTCAACGGTCAGCGAGCCGCTTCGGTCCCGCTCAGCACATCCTTCTACGCCGACCAGTCGATGTTGATCGGAGCGGGCTCCTACAGCGGTGTCATCAAGAACTTCTTCCCCGGAACGATCGACGACGTGCGTCTCTTCGCCCGGCCGGTGTCCGCCGAAGAGGTGCAGCAACTCTTCCGGCAACGCCCGCTGCTGAAGAGCCGATGGACGATCGATACCACTGCCGGATCCAACCCGGTCACCACGCCCGACGCCACCGGCACGACCAACTCGCTCGCCCTTCGGGGCGGTGCGGTCAAGGTGGATGACGCCTTCGTCGGCTCCGGCGCGATGAAGCTCGACGGTGTGGGCGCGTACGCCTCACCGGCGTCCATGCCGGTGGACACCTCGGGCAGCTTCACGTTGACCGCCTGGGCGCAGGGCTCCGCGGAACCCAAGAAGGACATCGCCCTGGCCAGTGCGGAGGGAGCCAACCGGAGCGGGTTCGCCGTGCGGTTCAGGCCCGATCCCGCCAACCCGGCCGGTCCGGGCCGCTGGACCCTGTCCGTGGCGGACAAGGACGCCGCCGGTGCGAGCGTCGTGAGCGCCGACAACGGTGAGTTCTATGGCGTCACGGAATGGAATCATCTGGCACTCGTCTACGACGGCTTCGCCAAGCAGGCCCGCTTGTACGTGAACGGCTCCCTCGCCGAAGTCGCCTGCGCGGATATGGACGGTGACGGCGCCGCCGACGTGACGGGGTGCGCCGACCTGGTGCCGTGGGCCGAGGACGTCCTGGCGTTCAGGACCACGTCTTTGATGATCGGCCGCTCGGGCGCCGGAGGCCGCGCCGGGGAGTACTTCCCCGGCCTGATCGACGACGTATGGGCTTTCCAGGGTGCGCTGAGCGACGCGCAGGTCGAGAAGCTGGCCGGTTCCTGGTTCGACCCGCCCACCGAAGTACCCGGCGGCTGACTCCCCCTGAGTGGGGTGCCGGGCCGCGGCCCGGCACCCCACTCGCGCCGCACTCATCCTTCCCGTTCTTGAATCCCCGCGCCCGGTCGTCGTGGCCGAGCCCCCCGCTCACTCGGAGAATCGGTCCAGACATGTATGGAACAAGACGGCCACGTCGTGCCGTGAGGCTTCGACGCAAGATCGCCCTGGGCGCTTCGACGGTCATGGTGGCCACCCTGATCCAGGCCATCACCTTCGCCCCGGCCGCGGACGCCGCGGGCAACGGCCGTCCCGAGGTGATCGATCCGGACAGGCCCGTGGCGGGCAAGAGCCGGACCGGGGGCGAACCGCGCATCCTGCGGGAGGGGCCGCGGTCCCCGGAGAACGGCCCCAGGGCCGACTGGCCCACGGCCGAAGCGGTTGCGGTCACCCTCGCGGAGCCGACCGCGAAAGCCGGTCGCCCCGTGCAGGCCAAGGGCCTTCCGCTCCACCTCAACACCCCGTCGACCGAGCACGCCGGGAAGCCGCTCGACGGAAAGATCAACACCCGCGTCCTGTCTCGGAAGCAGGCCCGCGAAGCAGGCGTCGACGGGTTGCTGTTCACGCTGGAGCCCCAGTCCGCCACGGACGCGGGCACGGTCGGCGCGAGCATCGACTACGCGGACTTCGCCGAGTCCTACGGTGGCAACTACGGTGCGCGCCTGACCCTCGTCGAACTACCCGCGTGTGTTCTCAGGACACCGGACGCGGCGAAATGCCGGACAGTCAAGCCGGTCGCGGCGGTCAACGACACCGAGAAGCAGACGCTGAGCACCCGCGCGGTCTCCCTGAGCGCGGGCTCGCCCACGGTGCTGGCAGCGGTCGCCGAGGGCGAGGCGAAGGCCGGAGACTACAAGGCGACCTCGCTGTCCCCGTCCGCGACCTCGAAGACCGACCTGAACACGGGCGACTTCACCTGGGCCTACGACATGCAGGTACCGGACGTACCCGGCGGCTTCAAGCCGACGGTGGGCCTGTCCTACTCCTCGGGCGCGATCGACGGGCGGACCGGCACCACGAACAACCAGTCCTCCTGGGTGGGGGACGGGTTCGACGCCTGGCCCGGCTACATCGAGCGCCGGTACAAGCCGTGTGCCGACGACGGAGTGGAGAACGCCAAGGGCGACAAGCCGGGTGACCTGTGCTGGGCGTACGACAACGCGTTCATCACGTTCAACGGCAAGGGCGGTGAGCTGGTCCCGGCCGGTGTGAACGAGTACAAGTTCCAGCAGGACGACGGCTCCAGGATCAGGCGGCTGGCGTCGGCGGACCGCGGCAACGGCGACAACGACGGTGAGTACTGGCGCCTGACCACCCCGGACGGCAGCCGCTACTACTTCGGCTATCACCGTCTGCAGGGCTGGACGGAGGGCAAGGAGACCAGCGACTCGACCTGGACGGTACCGGTCTTCGGCAACAACGCAGGCGAGCCCTGCCACGCCAGTGCGTTCAAGGACTCCTGGTGCCAGCAGGCATGGCGCTGGAACCTGGACTACGCCGTCGACACGCATGGCAACGCGATCGCCTACTACTACGACCAGGAGAAGAACTCCTACGGCCGCAACCTCGAGGCCAAGGACAACACCCGCTACACCCGCGGCGGGTCCCTGGACCGCATCGAATACGGCCTGAAGAGCTCCTCCGTCTACAGCGCGAAGCCCTTGGCCGTCGTGGATTTCAGCACATCGGAACGCTGCCTGCCGAAGACCGGTGTGACCTGCGCGGCGGACACCATCGACGACAAGGCGTTTAACTGGTACGACACCCCGTGGGACATGAACTGCAACGTCGGGGCGGACTGCGACCAGGGACGACTGTCCCCGGTGTTCTTCACCCGCGAGCGGCTTACCGGGGTCACCACGCAGGTGCTGAACGGCACCGTCCACAGCAAGGTCGACTCCTGGGCCCTGGCACACCGCTGGGGTATGGCGGACGTCGACCGCCAGCTGTTGCTCGACTCGATCCAGCGCACCGGGCACACCGCCACCCCCGCGGTCACCCTGCCGAAGACCACGTTCGGCTACACCCAGTTGCAGAACCGTCTGGACAAGGACAACGACGGCTACGCGCCGTTCATCAAAAGCCGTCTCTCCACCGTCGCGGATGAGAGCGGTGGCCTGACCTCGGTCAACTACTCGGCGCCGTCCTGCACCTGGGGTGCACTGCCCACGCCGAGGACGAACGCCACGAGGTGCTTCCCCCAGTACATCGGCGGATCGTCCACCGACGATCCGGAGCAGCAATGGTTCAACAAGTACGTCACGACGTCGGTGACCGCCACCGACCGCACCGGCGGCGCCCCGGACTCGGTCACCTCGTACGAGTACAAGGGCGACGCGGCCTGGCACTTCGACGATGACGACGGCCTGACCAAGGAGCAGTTCAAGACCTGGTCCCAGTGGCGCGGCTACGGGCATGTGCGGGTCAAGACCGGCGGGCAGGGTGGCACGGCCGCCCTGAAGACCCAGGAGGACACGTATTTCCTGCGCGGCATGCACGGTGACCGAGCCGGTGCCTCCGGCGATGCCACCAAGACGGTGACCGTCGCCCTCGCGGACGGCGAGGGCGACCCCATCACCGACCATGCGTCGGCGGCGGGCTTCACCTACAGGACCGTCAGCTACTCCGGCCCGGACGGCAAGGTCCTGGGCAAGACGGTGGAGCGGCCCTGGGCCCACCAGACCGCGTCCAAGAAGCGGGCCTGGGGAACCATCGCCTCCAACTTCACCGGCACCTCCCACTCCAAGACCTGGACCTCCCTGGACAAGGGGGCCGGCGCCAGTTGGCGTACCACCTCCACCACCACGACCCATGACACGGTCGCAGGCCGTGTGACCCAGATCGACGACGCCGGCGACAACTCCACCGCCGCCGACAACCGCTGCACCCGCAGCACGTACGCCACCAACGCCGATGTCAACATCCTCACCCTGCCCGCCAGGGTGGAGACCGTCGCCGCGCCCTGCGCCGGCACGGTGAACCGGGCCACCGGCGTGATCTCGGACGTGCGCACCGCTTACGACGGCGGAGCCTACGGGGCAATCCCGGTCAAGGGCGACGCGACCGCCATCGCCACGCTGAAGAAGCACGACGGCACGACCGCTGCCTACCTGGAGGCATCGGTCGGCTACGACGGCTACGGTCGCTCCCTGAAGGCCACCGACCTGTCCGCCGATGTCACGGTGACCGCCGCCACCGACCAGTTGGTGCGCACCGCCCGCACGGACGGCCGTACGACGAGCACGGCCTACAGCCCGAGCTCCGGGTTCGCCGCCAGGGTCACCACGACGACCCCGCCCGCCTCGGTGAAGGACGCCACCACCGCACAGACCTCGATCACGGAACTGGAGCCGCTGCGTGGCCGGCCTGCCGCGCAGGTGGACACCAACGCCAAACGCACCGAGCTCACTTACGACGCGCTGGGCCGTTCCGCCAAGGTGTGGCTGCCCGACCGCAAGACCGGGCAGACGCCGAACTACGAGTTCACCTATTTCGTGACCGCGAACAAGGAAGTGGCGGTCCGCACCCAGACCCTGAACAACGGTGGCGCGCAGATCGCCTCCTACGCGCTGTACGACGGGTTCCTGCGCGAGCGACAGACCCAGACTCCCGGCCCGGCCGGCGGCCGCCTCATCACGGACGTCTTCTACGACGAGCGCGGTCTCACCGCGAAGACCTTCGCCCCCTACTACAACGACAAGCCCGCCGGCCGGGACCTGTTCAAGCCGGACGACGCCCTCAGCGTGGAGTCCCAGACGCGCCACAGCTACGACGGGCTCGGCCGTGAGACCGAGAGCCGGCAGATCGCCGGAAACGGCGACGGCGGCCGGGTCCTGAGCACGACCACCACGAGCTACGGCGGTGACCGCACCACTGTCGTCCCGCCCGAGGGGGCGCCGGCCACCACGACGCTGACGGACGCCCGTGGGAAGCTGACCGAGCTGCGCCAGCACCACACGCGGAGCGCGGAGGCTGCCTTCGACTCCACACGCTACGGGTACACGCCGCGCGGCGAGCTCGAGAAGGTGACCGATCCGGGCGACAACAGCTGGACCTACACATACGACCAGCTCGGACGCCAGACCAAGGCCACGGACCCGGACAAGGGCGTCACCACCAGCACCTACGACGACCGCGGCCAGCTGACCTCCAGCAACGACGCCCGCGAGAAGGTGCCGGCGCTCTTCCACCTCTACGACAACCTCGGCCGCAGGACGGAGCTGCGTGAAGGCTCCGCCACCGGAGCCCTGCGGTCCAAGTGGGTCTACGACGCCGTCACCGGCGCCAAGGGGCAGCTCGCCGAAACCACGCGTTACGTGGGAAGTGCCGCCTACACCTCCAAGGTCACCCAGTACGACCAGCTCTACCGCCCCATCAGAACCGCGGTGGTGATCCCGGCAGCTGAGGGCGCCCTGGCCGGCACCTACCAGACAGGCACCGCCTACAAGCCCTCCGGCCTGGTGGGAGCCGTCTCCTTCTCGGCAGCGGGATCCCTTCCGGGCGGCTCCAACGCGTACACCTACGAAGACCAGACCCTGCGCCCCGTCTCCCTTCTCGGCGACGGGTTCCAGGCCGACGTCAGCTACTCGCTGACCGGCAAGCCGCTGCAGTACGCGCTCGGCTCGACCGCCGGCGGGGCGAAGAAGACCTGGGCCACCAACACCTACGAGTGGGGAACCCAGCGGCTGGCCACGTCACGGGTCGACCGCCAGGACGTAGCCGGAGTCGACCAGCACAACACCTACCGCTACGACGCGATCGGCAACGTCCTGTCCGTCGCGGACGTTTCTCGCGACGGCACCGACAACCAGTGCTTCACCTACGATCACCTGCGTCGCCTGACGGCAGCCTGGACGCAGAACACGGCACCCTGCGCCGCCGCCCCGACCGGCGGCAGGATCGGCGGGCCGGCCCCGTACTGGGACACCTACACGTACAACAAAACCGGCCAGCGGGTCACCGAGACCCAACACGACACCACCGGTGACAGCACCAAGGACCGCAAGCGCGTCTACACCTACCCTGCCCCGGGCACGCCCAAGGCCCACACCCTGACCTCCGTCACCACCACGGGCCCCACCGGCACGGCCAAGGACAGCTACGGCTACGACGCGGCGGGCAATACCGAGACCCGCACGCTGTCCGGTACCACCCAGACCCTGTTCTGGGACGCCGAGGGCCACCTCGCCAAGACCAGCGAACCGGCCGGTGGCGGAAAGACCAAGACCACCGAGTACCTCTACGACACCGGCGGCAGCCGCCTCATCAGCCGCACCCCGACGGAAACCACCCTGTACCTCGGCCACACCGAAGTCACCCTGCCCGCCGACGCGAGCAAGGCCAAGGCCACCCGGTACACCGACCTCGGCGGCGGCCACCAGGCCATCAAGCACGACGACGGATCCGTCACCCTCACCACCGCCGACCACCACGGCACGGGCCAGCTGGCCATCGCCGCGTCCACCCTGAAACTCACCCAGCGGCGCACCCTGCCCTTCGGCGCCCCACGCGGCAACCAGCCCGCCTCCTGGCCCGGCACCAAGGGCTTCGTCGGCGGCACCGACGACACCAAGTCCACCGGCCTCACCCACCTCGGCGCCCGAGAGTACGACCCCGCCATCGGCCGGTTCATCAGCGTCGACCCCCTCCTCGAAACCGACAAACCGCAGTCCCTCAACGGCTACACCTACGCACACCAAAACCCCCTCACCTTCACCGATGCCAGCGGACTGGGCGTCCCGGAGTGCCACTCCGGCGAATTCGACCGCTGCGTCAACGGGTCCCCCACCAGTAAGTCGACGCACCACCCGGAACGGTCGACGTCGCCGAAGGCTTCGGCACCGAAGACGCCGGCCTGGAAGGAGGAGGGCGGAACGGGGTATGACCTCAATGAGGACGGTTATGTCGAGCTGCTTCCCAACGTTTACATCCCCGATGGTTGGGAGGGGCAGCAGAAGTTCATCGAGGCGTTCTACAGCCATCTGGAAAATCTCAGCTACATCGGGATTGATCTCTACGCGGACTATCAGGGCCACGCGCCGTACATAGATTCCGATATCAAGAGCGCACTGCTCAACGCGTGTCACGCAACCAGCTGCCCGTCCAAAAAGCGGTACATGTACAGTTCGGCCGGCGCGAAGCTCATTGCCGGAGTATCCGAAGGGGTGGCGGGTCGCGGAGGTATTCACGGGCCCAGGAGAGACGGCAAGGGAGGGTCCGGCAACTGTGCGACCCGAAACAGCTTCCTGCCCGGCACTCAGGTAGTCCTCGCCGACGGCGCCACCAAGAACATCGAAGACGTAGAAATCGGTGACCAGGTCCTCGCGACCGACCCCGAAACCGGTGAGACGACTGCCAAGACCGTCACCGCGGAGATCAACGGCGAAGGCATCAAGCACCTGGTCGAGATCACCATCGACACCGACGGCGAGAAGGGCGACAGCACCGCCTCGGTGACCGCGACCGATAGGCACCCCTTCTGGGTTGCGGGGGTGAAGGAGTGGATCGACGCCACCGACCTTCGTCCGGGCGAGCGGCTCCGCAGGAACGATGGCGCCAGCCTTCGGATCACCGCCGTGGCGCGCTGGACTGAGGGGTCCCGCGTCCATAACTTCACGGTGGCTGACTTCCATACGTACTATGTGCTGGCGGGCGAAACTCCCGTGCTCGTGCATAACTCCGGAGGCTGCCCCGATCTGGATGCGCTTTCGCAGAGTGGAATGCGTCCAGCCAAGGGGAAGACGACTCATGCAGGGCGTGAATACCAGAAGCATATGAACCGCGGCGATCTTCCTGTGGTTCCCGGCAAGCAGTTGAAGACTGCCGGACAGAATTTGTTGGACGACATTCTGACCAATCCGCAAACCGCTACTTCCGCTGTCAATTCCGGCAACTTCGCGGGCGGAACGCGATATATCATGCCGGACCCTGCTGGTGGGCGCGGGATCGGTGCAACCTTCGACGCAAATGGACAGTTCCAATACTTCGGGCGGTACTAGGCATGTTGGTAATCGAGCCGTGGGATGCAAAGGCGCGCGGTGACGCTAGTCTCGCTGACCTTCGGGGTGCGATCGCGGGGGCGTCTGTAAGTGCGGTCCGCTACGTAGTTCTGCAAGGGGAAACCTGGCCCGAAGGGCACAGGGAGGATCGTGCTCATGAAGTCGACATGGCCGTTGATCTGGTCATGAGCACCGGGGCTGCACTGTCCCTGTCTTGGGCGATGGATGGCCTCAACGAAGGGATGGCAATCGAGCTCAGGGAACCTGGAGAGTCGGACGCCGACTTGCCTGGGAACACTGTCGACGTGAGCGACCATGTTGATTGGGAGAGGTTCCTTGGGGCGGATATTCTGGAAATCATTCCTGCCTGGCACGTTCCCAACGACGGGTGTCCTGTAATGCCGTGGGCGTATCGCCTTGGATTCTCCAATAAGTCAAGCCTGGTTATTGCTCTAGGGGTGGCTGAGGGGGAGGGGTTCACGTATATGCCTGACGAGTTGGTCGTGTTCTTCGACGAGAGTCTCGCGGCTTCCTATACGATCCCAGCGAGTGATACTTCTTCACGCGGATAGGTTGAACCGAGTGAAGGGGTTCGGTACGCCCCTGTTGCGGGACGCCTAATAGTCGGGCATTTACATTGCTCGGGAAAATAGATCAAACAGGCCCCGCCGGAATGATCTCCGGCGGGGCCTGGCGTCTTGTGACGGCAACAGTGACGGCAACGTCAGCGGACGACGGCTGCGGTGGGCGGGTCGTCCGGGGCGTCGGTCTGGCTGAGTATGCCCCCGAGGGTGGCGATGGCCCGGCGCTGGAGGCGGAGTCGTACGTGGGCGTAGACGCCGATGTGGGCGTGGCCGAGGAGTTCCTTGATGACGACGAGATCGACGCCTTGTTCCAGGAGCAGGGTGGCGATCGAGTGCCGGAGGTCGTGGAAGCGGATCGTCCGAAGGCCAGCGCTGTGGAGGACGCGACGAAAGCGGCGGGTGAGGTTGCCGGGGTCGAGGGGGCCGCCCTTCACAGTCGTGAAGACGAGCCCGTCATCCGTCCAGCCCGCTCTGGCCGCCTGATGCTCTTTCTGCTGCCGATCCTGGTGGATCTTCAGGGAGGTGATGCATTCGGTGGGGAGGACGTCGCGGGTGGTGAGTCGGGCGAGCTTCTTTGCGCCGAGGCGGGGGTTGAGGTGGAGGTGGATGGAGGCCGCGTAGCGGGTGCGGGTGTTCTCCCGCAGACGGTGCACGGCGACGCCGTCCAGCCATTACGCGAGGTAGGCGCTCACGGTACTGTCGGCCGCCGCGACGGGGAGGCCGCGGTTGCTGGCGGCGATCTTCTCGGTGAGCTTGGTCATCGCGTCTTTACGGGTAGCGCCGTAGACGCGGACGCGCTTGCGGGTATTGCCGGGGGCCAGCACGTATCCGGCGGCTTCCCAGCGTCCGTCCTTGCGCTGGTAGATGGTGCCTTCGCCGTTGGCGCGGGCCTTCTTGCGCTTGGGGGCGGTCATCGGGAGGCATCTTCCAGGTGGCACTGGACGTAGTCAGCGAGGGCGTGGGTGGGGATGCGGCGGGCGCGGCCGATGGTCAGCGAGGCCAGGCGGCGGGTGCGCAGGAGGTCGTAGAGGGTGGAGGCCCGGAGGTGGGGTCGGTCGGCTCCGTGGGCCGGGGCCCGCGTCAGGCAAGGCCAGGGGGCCACTCATTCAAATTCCGGGCAGGATCACGACCTGCCCGAGTTGCCGGGCCAGCGTACGGCCCCCTGACCATGCCCGACCCCAACCCGGGCAGGACACCGGCCAGAGCCCACTCCACCGCCCTCACGCGCGCAGCCGTCTGACGGCATCGCCGACGGCAACACAGGCGCACACGGCACTTCCACGCACACCCACGGACCAGCCGCAATTCGCTGACCAGCAATAATGCAGGTGACACCCGCCCGGCGAGCACACGTATTATCTGCTGGCGGGTAAGACTCCGGTACTGGTCCACAATGCAAACTGCATTGCAGGAACCCGGCAGTTTGACCACGCTTGGGACCAGCATTCACCTGGAGGGGCCTACCATAAGGCCGGAAAAGTGGAGAATGTATTTGCCGATGGCATCGACAAGACCCGATTCCGAGGGATGGTGGATGAGGCGATCAAGAACGGGACGCAGGTTCCTAGGTCTAAGTCCGACCCTCGCGGCGGATATTACATCGACTGCGATTTCGGCGATGTGGAAGTCGGTGCGATGGGCCAGAACGGCATGAGGATAGCCGTTGATGGTGCAGGGAACTTCGTCACCGCGATGCCGAAGTTTATGTACTAGGGGACTAAGTGATCTCGTTTACATTCCTACCTCGCATCGACGATCCGTCCTGGGATGTCGACGGCCTGTCGGGACTCCCAGCTCGCACGCTAACGGCCGATGACCTTACTTTTCACTACTTCACTTCCGACGTAGTGATCGGCGATGGGTGCAACGAGATACAATTGAGGACGCCTGACCTGCCCGTCGTGGACTTTGTGCTGATGCTTGTTCAGCTGTGCCGCGAAGTCGTCTCTTCCGGTGCGTCAGTTGTAGAATCCTCGAAAACTCAGGATTCAATTACAGCTGTGATGGAAGGAGGTGTGGTGGAGCTCTCCTGCAGCTTTTCCGATGTGGTTTCAACGGTCCTTCTGTGCGATTTGGAGGAAGCCCCGAGTACGGCTCTTCAGTCGGCCTTTGCGGTGCTTTTTTCCGCTCATGGCGACTTGAGGTTTAACGAGTATCTAATCGAACTTGCTGACCTCGTTCGATCGGACTGATCGGATTTCTCGCCTTTCAGGGTAATTGGCCCTCGGATCACAGATGGCATTGGCTGATTATGGGGAAAGGGAAGGTGTCAAAGAGAATCGCGGGCCCTGAATGCAAAGTCTGGGTTGACCCGCCTGGGGAGTATCGAATTCAGGATGTTCGCGGAAACTTGGGGATCTCAATCTCCTCAGAACGGGCGAGTGAGATGAAGCTCCACAAGTCGTTCTCTCCTGCCGTCGTCGAAGCGGCCCTTCGTGGTTTTCATGGACTCGGTCCATGGCGCTCTGCTTTTGATGATCTGGCGTTTTAATCCGCCGGTTGGAAATGTCGGCGGCTGACATCGTTGAATGCGTCGCTTGAAGCCCTTGCACATGTCTTGCGGCAGGGCTGCGGCGGGAATTTTTCGCAAAGTCTTGCGGCAACGCCAGCGGGCGGTGGCTGTAGTGGCTGGGCCGTCGAGGGGACGCGGGCCCAGCCGTATAGGTCGTTAAGAGTGCCGACGGCTGACGTTGACGTCAGTGTTGTGAACGTGGCCGAGGAGTTCTTCGATCGCCAGGTGATCGACACTGTAAGCCAGGAGCAAGGCCACGGTCGCGTGTCATAGGCCATGGAAGCGAATTCGGCAGTGCAGTCAGGAGCCGACCGAAGCGGCGGGCGAGGCGAGAGGGATGGGTGGAGGGCGTCAACGGCCCGCGTGACCGCCCGGTCCGCCCGGCATCCCTGGACCGGCGGAAAGCCGTGACGAAGCCGCGAGGAAGCACCGAGGAACCCTCAAGGAACCGCCGAGCGAGCCGCAAGGTATACCCACTGTCGCAGGGCGTCACACGCCTCCGCGCCGCCTTTTGTTCGCCTGTGCGGCTGAAGTTTTGTTGATCTGTGGCCAGTTGACGGGTAAAGGGGCCTACCCTTCACAAGGTGAACCAGTTGAAGTCCCGCGCCTCCCGCCCCGAAGACCTGGTCGACCAGCCGGGGGGAGGTGGGCTGCCCGGCAGGCTCGGTGACGAGTTGCGGGACGAGCTGATCGCCTTCCGCCGGGATCTGCACATGCACCCCGAGCTGGGCAACCAGGAGTTCCGCACCACCGCCGCCATCAAGGACCGGCTGGAGAAGGCCGGGCTGCGGCCGCGCGTGCTCGACGTGGGCACCGGGCTCGTCTGCGACGTGGGGGAGTGGGACGGGGTGACGCCGATGCTGGCGTTGCGGGCCGACATCGACGCGCTGCCGATCCCCGACACCAAGGTGGACGTCCCCTACCGGTCCACCGTGCCCGACCGGGCCCACGCCTGCGGCCACGACGTGCACACCACCACCGTGCTCGGGGCCGGTCTGGTGCTCGCCGCGCTCGACCGGGAGGGGCTGCTGCCGAACGCGGTGCGGCTGGTCTTCCAGCCGGCCGAGGAGGTCCTCCCGGGCGGCGCGATCGACGCGATCGAGTCCGGGGTGCTGGAGGGCGTCGGGCGGATCATCGCCGTGCACTGCGACCCGAAGGTGGACGCCGGGCGGATCGGGCTGCGCGTCGGGCCCATCACCTCGGCCTGCGACCGGCTGGAGATCTCCCTCGACGGGCCCGGCGGCCACACCGCCCGCCCGCACCTGACCACCGACCTGGTCACCGCCGCCGCCCGGGTCGCCGTCGACGTGCCCGCGCTGCTCTCCCGCCGCGTCGACGCCCGCTCGGGGCTCGTCCTGACCTGGGGGCGGTTGCAGACCGGCCACGCCCCCAACGTCGTACCGCAGCACGCCGAGCTGTCCGGCACCGTCCGCTGCCTCGACCTGGACGCCTGGCGGGACGCGCCCGACATGGTGCACGCCGCCGTGGACGAGGTCGCCGGCATGCACCGGGCCAAGAGCGTGATCAATTACGTACGGGGCGTGCCGCCCGTGGTGAACGACGCGGAGAGCGTCGGGCTGCTGGACGCGGCGATGGCCGAGCGCCGCGGATCGTATGCGATCGAGGACACCGAGCAGAGCCTCGGCGGCGAGGACTTCTCCTGGTATCTGGAGCGGGTCCCGGGCGCCATGGCCCGCCTCGGGGTGCGCCCCCCGGGCGACACGCGCGGCCTGGATCTGCACCGGGGCAACTTCGACGTGGACGAGGAAGCGATCACCGTGGGGGTGGAGCTGTTCACGGCGGCCGCGCTGCTGGACGCGAAGCGCTGAGAAAGCCCGTCCGGTGCGGCGCGGAAGCGGGGAGTGGCTGGGGGAGTCGTCCCGCAGAGCCCGATAGCGCGAACAGGCGGTCGCCCCGCCCCTCCGCGGCGCCTGCGTACAGAAGATCGCTACGCACGCGAAGCTCCCGAAAGGCAGTGGGCGGTCCCGGTGGAGACCCCGCCTGTCGGGAGCTTCGTCGTCTGTGCGGCTCAGTCGCGCGCCGCGGTCCGCTTCAGGCCGGGCGTCCCAGGGACCTCGCTCGCGAGAACCTGGCGTCAGGGCCGAACCCGAGCCGGTGAGGACTACGTGTAGATGGACCTGATGGCGTGACCCACCTCGGCTATGCCGACGTTCGGGTTGTCCGAGCACTGGGCTGTGGAGGTCTGCCCGTTCTTCGCCTTGGTTCCCGCGATGATCCACTTCTTTCCTCGCGGATCGACGCAGGTCACTTTGACCACGGCGTACCTGTACGGGGACATTCCGGTGCACTTGGCATAGCCCTTGTACGGAGCGCCGGACGACTTCCACGCCTTGCACTTCGGGAGAGCGTCCGCGCTGACCTGTGCGGCGTCGGCGGCGTTCGCGGCCGGTACGGACAGGAAGAGCGAGCCGGCTGCGACGGCTGTTCCTGCGACCAGGCTGAATATCTTCTTCACAAGGTTCCTTTCGGATGGTGATGACGCGAGGACCCGGCCGTGTCGGATGTGAGCGGCGAGGTCTTTCCCGTCGGATGGGTTCTGTCCGGCCCGATGGCGACAGAGCTCGTCCCACGATGGACCTTGCTCGCGAAATCCTCTGGTCGCGGTGGGGCCGACGCAGGAGAGGGCATACCGCTAGAAAATGGACCTGATGCTGTACGTCACCTTGGCGATGCCCACGTTCGGATTGTCGGAGCACTTGGCCCTGGACGTCTGTCCGTTATATGCCCGATTCCCGGTGATCGTCCACTTGTTTCCGCGGGGGTCGACGCAGGTCGGTATGACCACGACGTACTTGGTCTCAGCCATTCTGGTGCACTTGGCATAAGCGCTGTACGGAGCGCTGGACGACTTGGACGCCGTGCATATCGGCACAGCGGTCGTGCCGACCTGTGCGGCGTCGGCGGCGTTCGCGGTCGGTACGGACAGGAAGAGCGAGCCGGCTGCGACGGCTGTGCCTGCGACCAGGCTGAACATTTTCTTCACGGGGTTCCTTTTGGGTGGGGTGACATGCGGTCCCAGCTGGACGGACCCGGCGTCAGAGAGTGACGACCTTGTGCGAGATCTTGGTCATCCCCACATTCGGGCTGTCGGAGCACTGAGCCACGGACTCCTGTCCGTTCTTCACTCGCTTCCCCGCGACCGTCCAGGTCTTTCCACGGGGATCGACGCAGTCCGCGTAGACCACGGCACGCTGGTTCGACAGCATTCCGCTACACCTGACAAAAGCCTTGTACGGGGCCGTGGTCGACTTCGACAGCACGCATATCGGCTTGGCGCTCGCGGCGGGTGCGGCGAGGAAGAGCGAGCCGGTTACGACGGCTGTTCCTGCGACCAGGCTGAATATCTTCTTCACGGATACCTCTTGGATGTTCGGATGTGGCGACGCGCTGCTTGTCGTCCGTCGTGAAACCCGGTGTCCGTCGCGGGACCTGCCCTGAGATCCCTGCGGACGTACGTACGTGCTGCCGGGCAGGCCGGACGTACGTGCTGCTGCCGGGCAGGCCGGACGTACGTGCTGCTGCCGGGCGGGCCGGGCCAGGAGCACGCGGACCCCTGGGTCAGGGGCTGACCTGGACGCTGATCGACTTGATGTCGATCGCCCTGTCCGGGCACGTGGCGGTGGAGGTCTGCCCGCCCTTCTTCCACGGGCCGTACACGGTCCACGTGGCGCCCTGCGGGGCGACGCAGACGACCCTCGCGCGGAAACCGTCGGACGTGGTCAGGTTGCCGCAGGAGGCGGAGCCGGCGTACGGGGAGGTGGCCGACACCCAGGTCTTACAGGGCCCCGCACTCGCGGCGACGGCGGTAGGGGCGACGGCGCCGGCAGCCCCCAGGGCCGCTGCCGTGACGGAAAGAACGGCAAGAGCTCGCTTCATGATTCTCCCTTGACTCGATGGAATGCGCCGAATACGCAAAGTAGCCGTGTGAGTGATTGTGCGAGTGGTGGTGCGAGGCGGATCGAGAAGCGGCAGGCGTCCTCAGCGGGCTGTCGCGTCCTCCCTGCCCCACCAGCGCGTGTGCCCTTCTTCCGCCGAGTGCGGTAAGCCTCTGATCGGATGAAGCGCTGCTATTCACTATCACCGCAAAGGGGAAGTCAAGAAGGTGGGGCGAGTTGGCCGGATGTCGCTTTTCGGCCAAAGGTTTTCGATGGCTTTGGGGCACTTCAAGCGGCAAGTTCATTCCGGACGGGCGGGTTCCGCCCGGCCTGATGGTGATAGCGGGGGAGGAGGTGGAGTGCGCCCCGTGCGAGAGAGGAATGCGGATCCCGGGGCATCGTTTTCTGAGGTTCTTTTGAGGTTTCCCGGTGGATTCGGAAGCATAATTGGATGGGTATTGCTCTGTCCTCCGGTCCCAGCCGGCTGGTCTTCGCCCGCGGCCCCGCCGCGAACGTCCACCCCGAACTCCCGCACCCCCGGCCCTTCCGCGCTCCCCGGCGCCGATCCGCACGACCCGCACGACTCTCGCGGCGCCCGGCGAGGGCGGCCGGCCCGTCGTACGCTGAGGGCGCGGACGGTCCCGCGCGTCGCTTCCCGGAGGCGTCCGATGTCCCTGAGTGGACCTCGCGCTTCGATCTGGTAACGACTCATGAACTGGGGCTAAACAGATATCTACGCGCGTTACGATCGCCGCGAAACCAGCGCCGGAAGAGGCGCTTTCGGCCAGTTTGAAGGGACCCTCCTCGTGCGCCGGGTATCCAAGATCACCGCCGCGTGTGCCGTCGTCGCGGCCCTCGCGCTCACCGCCACGTCGTGCGGCGAGTCGTCCACCGAGTCCAGCGACTCCGAGAGCAAGCTCAAGGTCGGCATGGCCTATGACGTCGGCGGTCGGGGGGACAACTCCTTCAACGACTCCGCCGCCCGCGGCCTGGACAAGGCCAAGGCCGATCTCGGCGCCGAGACCAAGGAGCTCACCGCCAAGAGCGGCGAGACCCCGGCCGACCGCGAGCAGCGCCTCACCTCGCTCGCCGAGGCCGGCTACAACCCGGTCATCGGGGTCGGCTTCGCCTACTCGGACGCGATCGCGAAGGTCGCCAAGTCGCACCCGGACACCACGTTCGGCCTGATCGACTCGGTCTCCGACGCCAAGAACGTGGCCTCCATCGTCTTCACCGAGGAGCAGGGCTCCTACCTCGCCGGTGTCGCGGCGGCGCTGAAGTCCAAGGACGGTCAGGTCGGCTTCATCGGCGGCGTCGACCTTCCGCTGATCAAGAAGTTCGCCGCCGGCTTCCAGCAGGGCGTCACGGACACGGACCCGAAGGCCAAGGTGCAGATCCAGTACCTGTCCACGGGCTCGGACCTCTCCGGCTTCGGCAGCCCCGACAAGGGCAAGGCCGCCGCCAAGGGCATGCTCGACAAGGGCGCCGACGTGATCTTCGCCGCCGCGGGCGGCTCCGGCGCCGGTGCGATCGAGGCCGTGGCCGGCAAGAAGGGCGCCTGGTCCATCGGCGTCGACTCCGACCAGGCCAAGGACCCGGCCCTGTCGAAGTACTCGGAGACGATCCTGACCTCCGTCGTCAAGAACGTCGACAGCGGCGTCTTCGACCTCATCAAGTCGGTCGACGAGGACAAGCCGCTGAGCGGCACCCAGGCGTACTCGCTGGCCGAGGACGGGGTCAGCCTGACCACCACGGGCGACCACCTCACCGACATCCAGGCCAAGATCGACGAGGCCAAGAAGAAGATCGTCGACGGCTCCATCAAGGTCAAGACCACGACCTGACCGGCCCGTTGGCATCGGGGTCCGGGAACGCGGTTTCGGCCGCATCTCCGGGCCCCGATTCACGTACACGCTGTGACCGCGCTGTCCGGTCCGCGTGAACGGATCGCCGTCCGCTCGCCGGCGGTTCGGCCGATCGGTGGCGCTACGCGCGTAGCTTCCCCCGGGCACGGTATTTTCGCCACGCCCGCCCGACACACCCCCAGCTACTGACACGCCCACAGCTACCGACCCGCCCGCAGCTACCGCCACACCCACCAGCCATCGCCACGGCCATCGACGTCCGCCACACCTGCCAGCCACCGCCACGCCCGCCGGCGACCGTCACAGCCACCACCCATCGCCACAGGCACGAGCCCCAGCCACCGCCCCACCGCCGGCCCCCCTCGTCCTCCCACCCTCCGCTCCTGTCAAGGAGAGTGCGTCATCAAAGCGTCCAGCAGTCCTCATGCCGTAGAGCTCCGCGGCATCACCAAACGATTCCCCGGAGTCGTGGCCAACCACGACATCGACATCACCGTGAGCCGCGGCACCGTGCACGCCCTCGTCGGCGAGAACGGCGCCGGGAAGTCCACCCTGATGAAGATCCTCTACGGCATGCAGAAGCCGGACGAGGGCACCATCACGGTGGACGGCGAGCAGGTCTCGTTCAGCAACCCCGGTGACGCGATCGACCGCGGGATCGGCATGGTGCACCAGCACTTCATGCTCGCGGACTACCTCACCGTCCTGGAGAACGTCGTCCTCGGCTCCGAGAAGCTGTACGGCATCGGGGACCGGGCCCGCGCCAAGATCAAGGAGATCTCCGAGACGTACGGTCTCGGGGTCCGCCCGGACGCCATGGTCGAGGACCTCGGGGTCGCCGACCGGCAGCGGGTGGAGATCCTCAAGGTCCTCTACCGGGGCGCCCGCACCCTGATCCTCGACGAGCCCACCGCCGTACTCGTGCCGCAGGAGGTCGACGCGCTCTTCGACAACCTCCGCGAGCTCAAGGCCGAGGGCCTCACCGTCATCTTCATCTCGCACAAGCTGGGCGAGGTGCTCTCCGTCGCCGACGAGATCACGGTGATCCGGCGCGGTACGACGGTGGGCACCGCGGACCCGGCGAACACCACGACCAAGCAGCTCGCCGAGCTGATGGTCGGCAGCGAGCTCCCCTCGCCGGAGACCCGGGATTCGACCGTCACCGACACCCCGATGCTGACCGTCGACGACCTGCGGCTGACGGTCACCGACCCGGACGGCGTGGTGCGCGTGGTGCTGGACGGCATCACCTTCACCATCCACAAGGGCGAGGTGCTCGGCATCGCGGGCGTCGAGGGCAACGGGCAGTCCGAGCTGGTCGACTCCATCATGGGGATGCGCCACCTCGAACACGGCGTCCTCACCCTGGACGGCTCCGACATCTCCCGCCTCGCCACCCGCAAGCGGCGCGAGGACGGCATGGCGGTCATCCCCGAGGACCGCCACCGCCACGGCCTGCTGCTGGACGCCCCCCTCTGGGAGAACCGCATCCTCGGCCACGTGACCGAGAAGCCCAACAGCAAGGGCGCCTTCCTCGACCTGAAGGCGGCCCGCGCCGACACCGAGCGGATCGTGCGCGAGTACGACGTCCGCACCCCCGGCATCGAGGTCACCGCGGCCTCGCTCTCGGGCGGCAACCAGCAGAAGCTGATCGTCGGCCGCGAGATGAGCCATCAGCCCAAGCTGCTCATCGCGGCCCACCCCACCCGGGGCGTGGACGTCGGGGCCCAGGCGCAGATCTGGGACCAGATCCGCGAGGCCCGCCGCGAGGGTCTGGCCGTGCTGCTGATCTCGGCGGACCTGGACGAGCTGATCGGCCTGTCCGACACCCTGCGCGTCATGTACCGCGGCCGGCTGGTCGCGGACGCCGACCCGGCGACCATCACCCCCGAGGAGCTCGGCTCGGCGATGACGGGCGCGGCCTCGGGCCACCTCGAAGCGCCGGAGAGCCACGCGCCGGCATCGGAGGGCGACTCCCAAGCACCGGACGCCGGCGGCGACGCCGCCGCCCCCACCGACCCCCGGGACGGGGGAGAGGACCGATGAAGAAGTTCGACAAGGAGCGGTTGCTCCTGGGCATCGCGGCCCCGCTGCTCGCGATCGTGGTCGCGTTCCTGGTGACCGCCCTCGTGCTGGCGGCCACCGGCAAGGAACCGTTCAGCGCCTTCGGCATCATGTTCGACTACGGGCTGAAGTCGGACAGCCAGGTCTACATCCTCAACAAGGGGACGACGTACTACCTCGCGGGTCTCGCGGTGGCGGTCGGCTTCCGGATGAACCTGTTCAACATCGGCGTGGACGGCCAGTACCGCCTGGCGGCGTTCTTCGCCGCCGCCCTCGGCGGCGCGCTGACCCTGCCCGGCATCCTCCAGATCCCGATGATCATCCTCACGGCGATGATCGTCGGCGCCATGTGGGCCGGCATCGCCGGTGTCCTCAAGGTCACCCGGGGCGTCAGCGAGGTCGTCTCGACGATCATGCTGAACGCCATCGCGACGGCCATCATCGGCTACCTGCTCCAGCAGGGCCGTCTGGGCCACCTGGACCAGGCCGGCACGAAGATCTCCACCAAGCCGATCCCGGAGTCCTCGCACTTCTTCGAGATCCCGACCACGCCGACCCCGATCTGGGGCTTCATCGTGATCGCGGCCCTCGCGGGCGTCGCCTACTGGTTCGTCCTCTCGCGCACCCGCTTCGGCTTCGACCTGCGCACGGTCGGCCAGTCCGGCTCCGCCGCCCAGGCCAGCGGCGTCAACGTCAAGAAGATGGTCGTCACCTCGATGCTCATCTCCGGCGCGATGGCCGGCCTGATCGGGATGCCGACGCTCCTCAACGACAGTTACGAGTACAGCGGCGACTTCCCGATCGGCATCGGCTTCACCGGCATCGCCATCGCCCTCCTGGGCCGCAACCACCCCGTCGGCATCGCGCTCGGCGCGCTGCTGTGGGGCTTCCTGGAGCGCGGCACCGGAAAGCTCGAGTTCGAGGGGTACGACAAGGAGATCGTCGGCGTCATCCAGGGCGTCATCGTCCTGTGCGTCGTCATCGCCTACGAAGTCGTCCGCCGCTACGGCCTCAAGCGTCAGCAGAGCAAGGTCGGCGAGGAGCTCGCCGCCCAGGCACGTAACTCCGACCAGCAGGAGGTGTCGGCGTGACCGCCACGGCGACTTCCACTCCGCCGCCCGCGGCCCCCAAGGTCTCCGGCGGCAAGGGCGGCCGTATCCGGTTCTCCCTCCCCGTCATCCTGCTGATCGTGGCGGGCGCCCTGCTCGCGCTCTCCGCGGTGCGCGCCATCACCGGCGCGCAGGACGTGACCTCGGCGGGCCAGATCAGCGCCGCGCTCGCCATGGCCGTGCCGATCGGCCTCGCCGGTCTCGGCGGCCTGTGGTCCGAGCGGGCCGGCGTGGTCAACATCGGCCTCGAAGGCATGATGATCCTCGGCACCTTCTTCGGCGCCTGGGCCGGCTGGCAGACCAGCCCCTGGCTCGGCGTGCTCGCCGGTGTTGTCGGCGGCATGCTCGGCGGGCTGCTGCACGCGGTCGCCACCGTCACCTTCGGCGTCGACCACATCATCTCCGGCATCGCGATCAACATCCTGGCGCTCGGCTTCACCACCTACTTCGCCAAGCTCTGGTTCAACAGCGGCGAAGCGGCGGCCCGGGGCGGCAGCCCCAAACAGTCGCCACCGGCCGAGGACATCGCCACCGTGACGTTCCCCGGTCTCTCCGACTGGCTGCACTCGGTGGAACAGCACCACTGGTTCTTCGTCTCCGACGTCGCCGGTGTGGTCGGCGGCCTGGTCACCAACGTCTCGGTGCTGACGCTGGTCGCGATGGCGCTGTTCGTGGGCACCTTCTTCATCCTGTGGAAGACCGCGTTCGGCCTGCGGCTGCGCTCGGCCGGTGAGAACCCGGTCGCCGCCGAGTCGCTCGGCGTGAACGTCTACCGCTACAAGTACATCGCGGTGATCGCCTCCGGCGGTCTCGCCGGACTCGGCGGGGCCTTCCTCTCGCTGGTCACCTCGCACATCTACAACGAGGGCCAGACCGGCGGCCGCGGCTACATCGGCCTGGCAGCGATGATCTTCGGCAACTGGCGTCCCGGCGGACTCGCCATGGGCGCGGGCCTGTTCGGCTTCGCCGACGCGCTCCAGCTGCGCAACGGCGGCGACTCCGTCCACGCGCTGCTGCTGCTCCTGGTGGTCGTCCTGGGCGTCCTGGCGGCCTGGAAGCTCTACCGCAAGGCGTACGTCCCCGCCGTCGTCAGCGGTGTCATCGCCGCCGTGGTCCTGGTCTGGTACCTCGGTACGGACACGGTGCCCACCGAGTTCGTCAGCGCGACCCCGTACATCGTCACGCTGCTCGTGCTCTCGCTCTCCGCGCAACGCCTGCGCATGCCCAAGGCGGACGGCATGCGCTACCGCAAGGGCCAGGGCAAGTGACCCCGGCCGCCCCCGGGGAGCCGGAAACGGCCTCCCAGGGGGCAGACGGGGAGCCCGACGCCGTCTTCGGCGAGGCCGACTGGGAGGCCCTGCGGGTCGCGGCCCGGGACGCCATGTCCCGGGCGTACGCGCCCTACTCGGGCTTCCCGGTCGGCGTCGCGGCCCGGGTGGACGACGGCCGCATCATCACCGGCTGCAACGTCGAGAACGCCTCCTACGGCCTCTCGCTCTGTGCCGAGTGCGGCCTCGTCTCCCAGCTCCAGGCCACCGGCGGCGGCCGGCTGACCCACTTCACCTGCGTGGACGGCACCGGGTCGGCCCTGGTGCCGTGCGGCAGGTGCCGGCAGCTCCTGTACGAGTTCGGCGGCCCCGGACTCCTCCTGGAGACGCCGGACGGCCGACGCACGCTGGACGAGATGCTCCCGCAGTCGTTCGGCCCGCAGCACCTCGGCTGAATCCGTCGTTCCGGTGGCCCTTCCCTTCCCGGAAGGGCCACCGCCATTCCCCTCTCTATGCGCGTAGAGTCGCCATCGAACTCTTGCGTACGCACCGGCCGGAAGGACTCCCATGGACGCCATCTCCGTCATCCGCACCAAGCGGGACCGAGGCGAGCTGACCCCCGAGCAGATCGACTGGGTCATCGACGCGTACACCCGCGGCGAGGTCGCCGACGAGCAGATGTCCGCCCTCGCCATGGCGATCCTGCTCAACGGCATGAACCGCACCGAGATCGCCCGCTGGACCGCCGCGATGATCGCCTCGGGCGAGCGGATGGACTTCGCCGCGCTCTCCCGCCCCACCACCGACAAGCACTCCACCGGCGGCGTCGGCGACAAGATCACCCTGCCGCTCGCCCCGCTGGTCGCCGCGTGCGGCGCGGCCGTGCCCCAGCTCAGCGGCCGGGGCCTCGGCCACACCGGCGGCACCCTGGACAAGCTGGAGTCCATCCCCGGCTGGCGGGCCCACATCTCCAACCAGGAGATGCTCAACGTCCTCGACACCACCGGCGCGGTCATCTGCGCCGCCGGCGACGGACTCGCCCCCGCCGACAAGAAGCTGTACGCGCTGCGCGATGTCACCGGCACCGTCGAGGCCATCCCGCTGATCGCCAGCTCGATCATGTCGAAGAAGATCGCCGAGGGCACCGGGGCGCTCGTCCTGGACGTCAAGGTCGGCTCCGGCGCGTTCATGAAGACCATCGAGGACGCCCGTGAACTGGCCTCCACCATGGTCGCGCTCGGCACCGACAGCGGAGTGCGCACGGTCGCGCTGCTCACCGACATGTCGACCCCGCTCGGCCTCACCGCGGGCAACGCGCTGGAGGTACGGGAGTCGGTCGAGGTCCTCGCCGGCGGCGGCCCCCAGGACGTCATCGACCTGACCCTCGCCCTCGCCCGCGAGATGCTGGACGCCGCCGGACTCAAGGACGCCGACCCGGAGAAGGCCCTCGCCGACGGCTCCGCCATGGACGTCTGGCGCCGGATGATCTCCGCCCAGGGCGGCGACCCGGACGCCACGCTCCCGACCGCCCGCGAGCGGCACGTGGTGACCGCGCGCTCCTCCGGCGTCCTGACCCGCCTGGACGCGTACGACGTCGGCGTCGCCGCCTGGCGCCTGGGCGCGGGCCGGGCCCGCAAGGAGGACCCGGTGCAGGCGGGCGCGGGCGTCGAGCTGCACGCCAAGCCCGGCGACACCGTCACCGAGGGCCAGCCCCTGATGACGCTGCACACGGACACCCCCGAGAAGTTCGACTACGCCCTGAAGGCGCTCCCGGAGGCGTACGACATCGCCCCGGCCGGCACGTCGTTCGCGCCGCTCCCGGTGGTGCGGGAACGTATCGCCTGACCTGCGCTTTCCTCGTACGGGCGAACGGGACCGGTGGACTGCCGCCGGTCCCGTTCGGCATGCGCGGACAGGCGGCCCGCCCCACGGGGACAAGCGAGCGGCCCGCCGCACGGAACAAGTTCCGTGCGGCGGGCCGCCGTTGCGCGCAGTCGACGTGGACTACCCGCGAACCGGGGTCACTTGCCCAGGTACGCGTTGTAGATCTTCACCGAGGACTTGTTGCCCTGCTTGTCGGTGATGTTGGCGGAGAAGGCGATGCCCTTGCCCTTCGCCGGGTTCTTCACCGAGATCTTGCCCTTCTTCACGGCGACCTTCTTCCAGGTCTTGCCGTTGTTGTAACTGACGTACGTCGTCAGCGACTTCAGGTTCTTCCCGGCGGCCGAACCCTGCACCTTCACCGGCACGGAGAGGGTCTTGCCGGCCTTCGCCCTGCCGTCGATGGAGAGCGCGGGCGTGAAGCGGGCGGTGGACGCCGGGAGCTTGGCGCTCGTCGCCTTCTTGGAGCGGAACGAGAAGCTGACGTCCACCCGGGTGGAGAGGGCGCCGATCTTCGCGCTGTGCTTCACCGACGAGGTGAGCCGGTAGTCGGCGCTGCCGGCCGGGACGACGAAGCCGTCGTAGCCGTCAAGACCGGTCTTGGTCTGGGCGTACTTCTTCCCGTTGCGGTAGAGCACGGTCGTGGCCGAGGAGAGGATCGAGCCCTCGTTGCCCTTGCCGTCCGCCAGCACCGGGATGACGGGGTAGATCTCGTTGCCCTCGCGGTAGACGCCGTCGCGGGCGGCCAGCCGCGGGCCGAAGACGCCCGTGTTCACGGCCTTGGTGTGCTGGGAGCCGCCCTTGTACGCCGTGGGGCCGCCGATGGTGTAGCCGGCTTCGAACTTCCAGAAGCCCTTGGAGTCCTTGCCGCTGCTCTGGGCGAACTCCAGACCCCAGCGCACCTTGTCGGTGGTGGAGACCTTGACCGTACGCGTACCGGGCAGCTTCTGCGCGGTGGGTTCGCCGTGCAGCGTGTGCCCGCCCGGCAGCTCGGGCCAGGCCAGGAGCAGTCCGACCTTGTTCTTGACCGCGCCGACGCCCAGGCCCACCTTCAGCGTGGCGAACTGACCGGCCGTGTACTTACGGCTGTAGCCCGTGGCGAGCTGCTGGACGGGGCCGCCGGTCGCGATGTTGTACTCGCTCGACGCCCCCTTGTCCCAGCGGCCGGCCCAGTACTGGCGGACCGAGCCATCGGTGATCTTCGGCCCGATGTGGGCGGTGCGCAGCGTGTACGCCCCGGTGACCGCCCAGCCGTACTCGACGAGGGTCTGCTTGGTCGTGACCGTGTAGTCGCTCTGAAGGGCCCGGAGCTTGGCGCCCTTCTCCGGCAGGGTGATGGTGACCGGCTTGGTCTTGCGGGCGTCCAGCGTGACCGTCGTGTTCTTCGTGACGGCCAGCTTCGGCTGGGCGAGCCAGTCGATCTCCTTGGACTTGGGCGCCGAGACGATGGCGCTGTCCAGCGCGTACGTGCCCTTGGGCACCCGGACCTTCGCCACGCCGTTGGTGAACTTGGCGGTGAATCCGGTGTAGTCCGCCGCGCCGACCAGGTCGTCCAGCGTGAAGTCCACGGTGGCCGGAACCTTTCCGGTGCGGCCGATGGCCTTCAGGGTGACGTCGTACGTCTCGCGCTCGCGCTCCACCGCGACGGAGGTGCGCACGCTCTGGCCGCCGCCGGTGGCCACGACGTACGCGGCGTACGCGCCGGTCACCGTGCCGCCGAGCCGGGTGTCGGCCGTCAGCTGCACAGCGGCGGTGCCGCCCGCGGGGACGGTGACCTGCTGCGCGCCGAGGGTGAAGAAGCCGGCCGGGACGGGCTTGCCCTTGGGGCCGGTCCCGCCTTCGACCGTCAGGTCGAGGGTGACGTCCTCGGTGCCGAGGTTGCGGTAGGTGACCGCCTTGGCGACCGGGGTGCTGTTGGTGTGCGGCCACTGCCGCACACCGAAGTTCACCGAGACCTGCTCGCCCACGACGGTCTGGGCGAGCGCCCGGTCCACCGAGATCCGGCCCACGCCCTGCTGGAACGGGTTGTACGGGCCCGGCTTCGCCGAGGCCGCCAGCACGCTCTTGAGCTGCGTGTACGTCCACTCGGGGTGCTGCTGCTTGAGCAGGGCGGCGGCGCCCGCGACGTGCGGGGTGGCCATCGACGTACCGGAGATGGTCGTGTATCCGGCCGGCTTCTCGCCGACCTCCTTCGCGATCTCCGAACCGGGGGCGGAGGCCGCCGTGATGTCCACGCCGGGGGCGGTGACGTCGGGCTTGACCCCGCCGTCGCCCACGCGCGGGCCACGGCTGGAGAAGTCCGCCAGCTTGTCCTTGACGTCGACCGCTCCGACCGTCAGCGCGGCGTCCGCGCTGCCCGGGGAGCCGACCGTGCCCGCCTCGTCGCCCTCGTTGCCCGCAGCGATGGCGAACAGGACGCCCTTGCCGGCCGAGAGCTTGTTGACCCCGGCCTCCAGCGCGTCCACCTCGGGGGTGTCCAGGCCGCCGAGGCTCAGGTTGACGATGTCGGCGCCCTGGGCGACCGCCCACTCCATCCCGGCCAGGATGCCGGAGTCGTCGCCGAACCCGTCGTCGCCGAGGACCTTGCCCGCCAGCAGCGTGGCGTCCGGGGCGACGCCCTTGAACTTCCCGCCCGACCTGGCGCCCGTGCCCGCCGCGATCGAGGCGACGTGGGTGCCGTGGCCGATGCGGTCCTTGAGGTCGGGCGACTTGGTGAAGTTCTTCGCCGCGACGACCTTGCCCTTGAGGTCCGCGTGGGTCGCGTCCACACCGGTGTCCAGGACCGCGATCTTGACGCCCTTGCCGGTGTACCCGGCGTTCCAGGCGGCCTGCGTCCCGATCTGGGCGACGCTGCGGTCCAGGCTGGCCTTGCGCTTGCCGTCCAGCCAGACCCGGTCGACGCCCGCCGCCGTGGTGCGCTGCGGGTCGCCCGCCTGCTCGCTGGTGAGCGCCTCCCACAGCTCGGGGGCGTCCGCCTTCGGCGTGGCGACCGACTGCGCGTTCAGCGACGTCAGGCTCCGGCCGATCCGGGTGCCGCCCGCGTCCCTGACCTCAGCCTTCGCCAGGGCGCTCTGCGCGCCCCGGTAGCTGACGATGAGCCGCAGGTCCTGCTGCTGGGACCGGCGGTTCTCCGGCCGGTTCAGCTCGGTGATGTCGAACAGCCGCCGGTCCAGCTTGCCCGAGGCGATGAGCCGCTGGGCGTCGGCGGGTATGACGAGCGTGCGTCCGCCGCGTATCTGCTTGCGCACCGGGATGTCGGCGCGGCCCTTCGCGGCCCGGAAGCCCACGACCCGGCCCTCGGCGTCGACCGACACCCGGTCGCCGGTGATGAGTGTCAGCTGGTGCGACGCCTTGCCCGAGAGGCCGGCGGCCGCCGGGCGCTCAGCCTTGGCCGGGACCGGCTGGGCGACGGCGGGCGCGGTCATGCCCGCCGCGAGAGCGACGGCAGCGGCCGCGGCGACGGCCGGGACTCCCACCCTGTTCACGTGTCTGTGCAACTCTCCCCCTGGAGAATGAGGCGGTTCCTCTGAACCGTTCACTCAACCTAGAGGGGAAAAATGGTGAAGAGGTTCGCAAGGGATGTGTGGAAACTGTGAGTTGGCTCTCTTTGCGGAGAGCCGGGCCCCGGCGGCGATGAGTTTCGGTCGCCGCGCCGGTCCCCCAGAGTGTGGAAGCCACCGATCCGATCGTCCTCGTCGTCGCCGGACGCGTCACTCGTGACACCGTGCCGGGCCTTGGCGCCGAACTGGAACGCCGCCTCGCGGACGCCCCGGCCGCCACGCCGGGACAGTCCGCTTCGGTGGAGTGCGATGTGGGAGGCGTGGACCGTGCCGACCTGCTCCTGGTCGAGGCGCTGGCCCGGCTGGCGCTCGTCGCCCGGCGGGCCGGGCGACGTCTGCGGCTGCGCCGGGTGACGCCCGAACTCCGGGCGCTGCTGGACCTGGTGGGGCTGACGGACGCGGTCGCCCCGAAGGCCCCGGTCAGCCCCCGGCCGACGCCGCCGGAAGCCGGTCGGGCAGGCCGAACAGCGGGAACCAGCGCTCCACGTCCAGGAAGCAGTGCATTCCCGAGATCGCCCCGTCCCGGACGTCGATGACCTGCACCGCCCACGGCACGAACCCGGACCCCGCCGGATCGGGCTTGTAGTGCGCGAAGCCCGGGGAGCCGTTGACCGACACGGGCAGCAGCCGGGAGCCCGCGCACGCCGCGCCGAGGGTGGTCATGAAGCCCGTGATGTCCGAAGTGCCCTGCAACCACAGGTCGAACGGCGGCATCGTCATCACCGCGTCCTCATGGAGCAGTGCGGTGAGCGCGGTCATGTCGTACCCCTCGAACGCCCGCACATAGCGCTCCAGGAGCTTCTGCTGCTCCTCGTCGAGCGGGTCCGCCGCGTCCGGGATCCGGCCCTCGGTCTCGGTGAGGGTGGCGCGGGCCCGCTGGAGGGCGCTGTTCACCGAGGCGACCGTGGTCTCCAGCAGTTCGGCGACCTCGGCGGCCTTCCAGGCGAGCACCTCGCGCAGGATCAGCACGGCACGCTGCTTGGGCGGCAGGTGCTGGAGGGCGGCGACGAACGCCAGGCGCACTGACTCCCGCGCCACGGCCGCCTCCGCCGGGTCCTGGACCGTGGGCAGGATCCGGCCGTCCGGCATGGGCTCCAGCCAGACGTTCTCCGGCCGGGGGGTGAGGGCGGCCCGGGCGAGCGGGGTCGGGCCGGTCAGATCGACCGGCCGGGCCCGCTTGCTGCCCGCGCTCAGCATGTCCAGACAGACGTTGGTGGCGATCCGGTAGAGCCAGGAGCGCAGGGAGGAGCGGCCCTCGAACCTGTCGAAGTTGCGCCAGGCCCGCACCAGGGTGTCCTGCA
Organism: Streptomyces sp. cmx-18-6; assembly: GCF_046548915.1. Taxonomy (NCBI): domain Bacteria; kingdom Bacillati; phylum Actinomycetota; class Actinomycetes; order Kitasatosporales; family Streptomycetaceae; genus Streptomyces; species Streptomyces sp. cmx-18-6. The sequence goes on from NZ_JAEBEP010000007.1 coordinate 294,389, forward strand.
CCGCGTCCTCGGCCTCGAACGCCGAACCGAGCATCCGGTAGCAGTACCCGGTCAGCTCGGTCCGGTGACTTTCGAGGCGCGCGTCGACGTCGGCGGCCCCGGCTTCGCCACCGCCCGGGGCGTCAGCGGCCCCACCGCCGGTCGCCGTCGTGGTCAGGTCGCTCATCGTTCCACCCCTGTCGCGCAGCCGCGCCGCGGCATCCGTCACCCCGTACGCCGGTAGCTTCACCCGGTACGTCGGAAGCTACCGCAGGGCACTGACAACGAGGGCGGGCAAGAGGCCGAGGGGCTCGCCGTCCGGGCCGGATCAGGTCCCGGGCTTGCGCCCGTAGACGTACACGTCGTCGCCGTTCTTCAGCAGTTTCCAGTATGCCTTCGCGTCGGCGGGGCGCATGTTGACGCAGCCGCCGGAGCCCGGCGGGTTGTACATGGACTTGGTGACCGAGTGGAACGCCTGGCCGCCGTCGAAGAACTGCGCGTGCGGCATCCACACCTTGTAGATCGTCGACCAGTGCTTGATGCTGCGCCAGTAGATCTTCTTCGCGCCGGTCCGGGTCTCCGCGCCGTCCCGCCCGGTCCGCACCGGCACCGGGCCGTAGGTGAGCTTCTTGCCGTCCTGGATCCAGCTCAGCTGCCGGGTCAGGTCCACGCAGGCGATGCGGCCCTTGTTCGTCGGACACTTGCCGGCCTTGTTCGGGTTCTTCCCGGCCGCCTTCTGGGCGAGCATCGTGTTCATCGTGCGCCAGGTCAGCGGCCCGGCGTACCCGATGGTGGGGGTGATGCCGTGGGCCTTCTGGAACTTCTGGATCGCCTTGCAGTCGGCCGCCGACTGCTTGCCGTCCACAGGCCGCTTGAGGAACTTCTCGACCTGCTTCTGGTGCGGTCCGGTGGAGGTGGTGCAGGACGCCGCCTGGGCCGCGGTCCCGGTGCCCAGGACCAGGGCGGGCGCCGCCACCAGTCCCGCCACGGAGAGCGCCGCCCCGCGTCGCAGCCGTCCTCCGGATATTTTCGCCGTCACTCCCATGTGCGCCAACTCCCCTTCGCCCACAGTGGTTTTGTGGTTACGCCTGGTAGACGCTCGAAGGGGAGGGGTGGTTGCGCGGGGCAGGTCTCGGTTACGTCGCGGTCCGGTCTAGCCGGAATTACGGCCTCCGTTTCGCCGGGCCGTCCTGCCGGGGGTGCCTGCCGGGCTGCCCCCTGCCAGGGTGCCTGCCGGGCCGTCCCTGCCGGAGGTGCCCACCCGGCGGGCTGTCCCTGCCGGGGTGCCTGCCAGGGGTGCCCACCCGCGCCGTCCCTACCGCGTCGCCGGCACCAGCGCCCGCCGCTCGGCCCGCGCCACCCGGGTCCCGTACAGCGTGATGGAGACGACGCCCAGGACCGCGAGCAGCCCCAGTACCACCGTCGCCGCCCAGCCGCCCGTGTGGAAGGCGACCGCGCCCAGCGTGCCGCCCGCGCTGGAGCCCAGGTAGTACGCCGACTGGTACAGCGCCGACGCCTGTGCCCGGCCCGTCGTCGCGGTCCGGCTCACCGACGACGAGGCCACCGCGTGCCCGGCGAAGAAACCGGCCGTGATCAGCACCAGGCCCAGCAGCACGGAAGCCAGCCGGTCGCCCAGCGAGAGCAGCAGCCCGGCGGCCGTCGTGGAGACCGCCAGATAGAGCGCGCCCCGGCGGCCGAGGCGGGCCACCAGACGTCCGGCCGCGGCGGAGGAGACCGTACCGACCAGGTAGACCAGGAAGATCGAGCCGATGACGCCCTGCGGCAGCGAGAACGGCTCCTCGACCAGCCGGTAGCCGATCACCGTGTAGACCGCGCCGAAGACCGTCATGAACAGCGCGCCGATCGCGTACAGCCGCACCAGCAGCGGGTTGCCCAGGTGCGTGGCGACGGTCCTCGCGAGCGCCTTCGGGTTCAGCGAACCGGGCCGGAAATTACGGGCCTTGGGGATCAGGAAGTGGAAGGCGACGGCGCACGCCACGGCCAGCAGTCCGACCGCCGCGAGCGCGGCGCGCCAGCCCCACAGCTGGGCGACCCAGCCGGTGAGGATGCGGCCGCTCATGCCGCCGATGCTGTTGCCCGCGACGAACAGCCCGATCGCGGCGATCAGCGCCTTGGGCCGCACCTCCTCCGCGAGATACGCCATCGCGGAGGCCGGAAGCCCGGCGAGCGCCGCGCCCTGGATCGCCCGCAGCGCGATCAGCCAGCCGATCGAGGGGGCGAGGGGCACCAGCATCCCGACCAGGACCGCGACCGCCAGCGAGGCCGTCATCATCTGCCGCCGCCCGAACCGCTCCGAGAGCGCGCTCAGCGGCAGCACGCACAGCGCCAGCGCGCCGGTCGCCGCCGAGACCGTCCAGCTCGCCTGCCCGGCACTCGCTCCGTACGCGGCGGAGATCGCGGGCAGCAGGGCCTGGGTGGAGTAGAGGAGGGCGAAGGCCGCGACACCGGCGGCGAAGAGCGCGAAGCTCATCCGGCGGTAGCCGGGGCGGCCGGGCTCCAGACGCTCATGGGCGTCGGCAGCGGCGGCGCGGGAGGTGATGACGGGGGACGACGGGGCAGAGGCATCCACGACGACGGTGGATGCCCCGGTATCGGCGGGAGGCATACAGCGAACGTAGAGCGCGACGTTTCATGCGTCCAATGCACGAAACCGCCATAATCGATCCCATGGCGCATCAACGCAGCTCACAGCCTCGGCTGTCACCGAGCAGTTACGAAGAAGACATCCGGGCCGTCCTCGCGCCCCGCCTCGCGTACTTCGAGGCCGTCGCCCGGCACGAGCATGTGACCCGCGCCGCACACGAGCTCGGCGTCCCGCAGTCCACGCTCTCGCGGGCCATGGTCCGGCTCGAAGCGGACCTGGGCGTCGCCCTGTTCGCCCGCAAGGGCCGCACCGTCTCGCTCACCCCGGCCGGCCGCACCTTCCTCGGCTCGGCCGAACGGGCCCTGGCCGAGGTGGAGAAGGCCGCCGACTCGGTCCGGGCGGACGCCGACCCCACGGCGGGCCGGGTCTCCTTCGGCTTCCTGCACACCATGGGCTCGGAGACCGTACCCGCCCTGATCCGCGGCTTCCGGGCCGACCACCCCAAGGTCCGCTTCCAGCTCGTCCAGAACTACGGCGAGGCCATGATCGAACGCCTGCGCGCGGGCGGCCTCGACCTCTGCCTCACCTCACCCGTGCCCGACGCCCCCGACCTGGTCACCCGCCGCCTCGACGAACAGCGCCTGCGCCTGGTGGTCCCCGACGACCACCGCCTCGCCTCCCGCCGCCGCATCCGTCTCGCGGAGGCCGCCGACGAGACGTTCGTGACCCTCGAACCCGGTTACGGGCTCCGCCGCATCACCGACGACCTCTGCACGGAGGCGGGCTTCACCCCGCGCGTCGCCTTCGAGGGCGAGGAGGCCGAGACCCTGCGCGGCCTGGTCGCGGCCGGGCTCGGGGTGGCCCTGCTCCCACCGCCCGCGGTCGCCCGCCCCGGCGTGGTCGAGCTGACGGTGACGGCTCCGCGCGCGGTCCGCGAGATCGGGGTCGCTTGGCTGGACGGCCACCCCGACACCCCGCCGGTCGCCGCCTTCAAACGGTTCCTGCTCTCACGGCGGGGGAACCTGCTGCCGGACTGAGGCGGGGTGACCCTGTCGCCCCCCTGTTCGAACGGGAGGGGAGAATGGCCCGGTGAATCCTGTTTCCCCCTCGGTGCCGCCCGAACGCTCCAGCCTGATGGGCGTCACCCTCGCCGCCGTGGTCGGCTCGGTGATGGTGCTCGCCGCCGCCGTCCTGTTCGCACTGCTGCCCGGGTCCCTCTCCGAGGCCCGCGACTTCCGGGCCGCGCGGTCGTGCGAGGAGATCGGGGGCTCCGTGGCCGAGAACGGCGACTGCCTCTCCGCGTGGCCGGCCACCGTGGTCTCGACGGAGACCGGGCGGAAGAACAAGGCCGTCACCCACTGGGTCACCGTCGACCTCAGCCCCGAGGAACCGGCGTTCCGGGTACGGATGCGGGGCGACGGCCCGGTGTGGGAGAAGCTCGCGCCCGGGAGCCGGGTCACCGTGTTCACCTGGCGCGATCTGACGTGGGCGATGGGCCTGGGCGAGCTGCGCCAGGACACGACCGAGAAGCCGGGCCGCGCCTCCACCGCCCAACTGGCCATCGGCCTCGCGCTGCTGATCGTCGGGGCCGTCTTCCTGCGCGGAGCGGGATGGCTGCACCGCCGCCGCGCCGTCCGCGCCCCGGCCGCCCGCGCGTCGCAGGTCCTCGTGCCGGTGGCGGCGACCCTGGCGGCGGTCGGCGTCGCCGCCACCGCCGCCGTCGCCACGGAGAACATCTGGCTCGTCCTGCTGGTCACCGCCGCCGGATGCGCGGTGGCGTGGACGGCCTCGGCGCTGCTGGTCCGCCGACTGGGAGGCGGACGTACGGCCTGATGTACGGGCTCCGCCCCGTACGACGTTCCCGTACGAGACACCCCGTACGAGACACCCCGTACGCGACACCCCCGGTACGGCGTTCCCGTGCGAGACGTCCGCGGTACGACGTTCCCGTGCGAGACGTCCGCGTACGGCGTTCCCGCACGAGACATCCCCGCACGAGACGTTCGCGTACGAGACCCCCGTACCCCCCTCAGTGCCGCAGCGACCGCCCGAACCCGGCGGCCAGCGGCATCCGCAGCCCGAGCGGCGGTGGCGCCGCCAGGGCGTCCTTGACCGGGCGGGCGTACGACCGGGCGAAGAGCGAGCCGCGGACGAAGTCGGCTGCCAGCGCCACCACTTCGGAGCGGTGCTCGCGCAGCGCGTGCCCGTCCGAGTGGACCTCGAAGCGGCAGGTGTCCCGGTTGGACTTCTTCGCCCGCTCGGCCAGCCGGTACGACAGCTCCGGGTCGGTGCGCTCGTCGTTGGTGCCGTGCACGATCAGCACCCGCCGCCCCACGAGCTGCTTCACCGGTTCCGGTTCGGCGGCGGCGCGCTCGGGCAGCCAGGGGGCCATCGCCAGCACCGAGGTGACCGCCCCGTGCCCGGCGGCCCGCAGCGCCGCCCGGCCGCCCATCCCGTGCCCGACCAGGCAGACGGGCACGTCCCCGTACCGCCTCTGCACTTCGTCGGCGGCCCACGCGGCGTCCTCGGCCGGATGCGCGTCGGCGTCGTTCCAGCCGCGCCAGCGGTAGCGCAGGACGTGCACCGCCAGCCCGTCCCCCTCCCCGGCGCGCGCCAGGGCGCGGGCGAACGGCAGCTGGGTCGCGTACGACAGGGTGGAGGGACGGCGGCGCGAATCGGCCTCGCCGTCCGGGAGCAGCAGGACCACGCCGCTGACCTCATGTGGTGCTCCGGCCGTCTGGACGGCCCGTCCCAGCCTCGCAGCAGGCAGGGGGAGTGCGCGCTGTGCCATGACAGAACAGTCTCAGAAGAGCAGGTGTACTCCACCCGACTTTCCGGTCACTGTTACGCATCGGCAGCGGGCGCTCTACGCGCGTAGGCGCTAGAGTTGCCGGATGACGAGCCAGACCCCGAATGTCCCTGATTCCGACCAGATCCGGCGCGCCCCCAAGGTGCTGCTGCACGACCACCTCGACGGCGGCCTGCGACCGGGCACGATCATCGAGCTGGCCCGCGCGCAGGGTTACGACTCCCTCCCCGAGACCGAGGCCGACAAGCTCGGCATCTGGTTCCGCGAGGCCGCCGACTCCGGTTCGCTGGAGCGCTATCTGGAGACCTTCGCCCACACCTGCGCCGTCATGCAGAGCCGCGACGCGCTCTTCCGGGTGGCCGCCGAGTGCGCCGAGGACCTCGCCGAGGACGGCGTCGTCTACGCCGAGATCCGGTACGCCCCCGAGCAGCACCTGGAGGGCGGCCTGACCCTCGAAGAGGTCGTCGAGGCGGTCAACGAGGGCTTCCGCGAGGGCGAGCGCATCGCCCGGGCCAACGGCCACCGCATCCGGGTCGGGGCGCTGCTCACCGCGATGCGGCACGCCGCCCGCGCGCTGGAGATCGCCGAGCTCGCCAACACCTACCGCGACCAGGGCGTCGTCGGGTTCGACATCGCGGGCGCCGAGGCCGGCTTCCCTCCCACCCGCCACCTCGACGCGTTCGAGTACCTCAAGCGGGAGAACAACCACTTCACGATCCACGCGGGCGAGGCGTTCGGCCTGCCGTCGATCTGGCAGGCCCTCCAGTGGTGCGGCGCCGACCGGCTCGGCCACGGCGTGCGGATCATCGACGACATCGAGGTCGCCGACGACGGCTCGGTCGCGCTCGGCCGCCTCGCCTCGTACGTACGCGACAAGCGCATCCCGCTGGAGATGTGCCCCACCTCCAACCTCCAGACCGGCGCCGCCGACTCGTACGCGGGGCACCCGATCGGGCTGCTGCGCAAGCTGCATTTCCGCGTCACCGTGAACACGGACAACCGGCTGATGAGCGGGACGAGCATGAGCCGGGAATTCGAGCTGCTGACCGAGGCATTCGGATACACGCTCGACGACATGCAGTGGTTCACCGTCAATGCGATGAAATCAGCATTCATTCCTTTCGACGAACGTCTTGCGATGATCAACGACGTCGTCAAGCCCGGTTATGCCGAGCTCAGGTCGGAGTGGCTTTTCCGCCAGACCGCTGTGACCAGCGGTTCTGCTTCCACTGCGGGCTGATGATCGGGGCGCGGAAGATGGCCGGGCGGGGAAATGCCGGCCATTTTCCGCGTGTCGGGATGTTTGCGGTCGGGGCGGCGGAATGACTACCGTGCAGAGCCGCTCACATCCCCTTCCCCAAGGATGAATTCTTCATGAAGAAGTCTGCTGCCAAGACTCTCGGCGTCGCCGCTCTCGGCGCCGCTTTCGCCGCTGCCGCCGCCGGCAGCGCGTCCGCCGCTCCGTCCCTGCCGCTGGACTCCGCGGCGAGCCTGCTCCCCGTCTCCACCATGGCCGTGGACACCGTCGCCAAGTCGGCCCAGTCCGCGCCGGTCCAGGAGACCGTCAGCAAGCTTCTCGGCGGCGACGCCACCGACGCCGCCGCTCCGGTCACCGGCCTGCTCGGCGGACTGCCGACGCAGGGCCTCACCGCCAACGGCATCCCGCTGGGCGGCTGACCCACCGCGACGACGCGCCGCCGCCGGACGCGCCACCACGGCGTATCGCCGTGCCGCGCCGCGACGACAGGTCGCCCGGCGGCGCGCACCCGTACATGCCAGTGGGGCGCACACCCTGATCCAGGGTGTGCGCCCCACTGCGCGTCCCGCGCGCTCTCTCCCCGTGGCGCGTACGTCACCAGGCCGAGGCGGACGAGGCCGACTTCTCGGAGGGCAGCAGCGCCCACAGGGCCAGGTAGAGCAGGAACTGCGGGCCGGGCAGCAGGCAGGAGACGACGAAGATCACGCGCATGGTGCCGGCCGATGTGCCGAAGCGCCGTGCCAGCCCCGCGCACACACCGCCGATCATGCGTCCCTCGGTGGGGCGGACAAGTGCGGCCATGGTGGACTCCTTCGCGAACCGTTGCGGTGGGGGCGGAGAGTTCCGCTCCCGATGTATCCATAGTGCCGCCGCGAAGGGGTACAAAGCATCGCTCTACGGGGCGATGCCGACCCTGGTAATCGTCGGGGTCGAGCCCCCAGGGGCCTCCTCCCGCAGACGGGTCTCCTGCCGGTACTGGGGGAGGTCCCGCACCCCCGGCAGTCCCCGCCGGCGCAGCCGCGCCCGGCACACCGGGACCACCAGCAGATGGGCGAGCGTCACGCCCGTGGTGTTCAGCAGCACCGAATCGACGTCGACCACCTGGCCCGGCACCCCGGTCTGGCCCAGCTCGATGGCGAGCGAGATCAGCGCCCCGGCCGTGACGGTCCGCAGCAGCGAGACCCACGGCGAGACGAAGATCCGGCCCCCGGCCATCGGCAGCAGCACGCCGAGGGGGGCCAGCAGGAGCAGCGCCCCGCCGATCCGGCGCGTGGCCTCGACCGGTCCCAGCGCGAGGTCGGCTCTGATCCCGGCGAGCGGCTCGAAATTCGCGGCCGCGATCCAGGGCACGTCCAGCGGGCGCAGCGTCAGCCACCCGACGAGCAGGAGATGCGCGAGGAGGAGGGTGACCCCCGCCGCGCGGAAGTGGATGACGGTCTGACCGTCCGAACCTTGACGCACGCCCACCAAGACGCCCCGATCGGCAGGATCGGTTCCGTGACTTCGCAAGCTCCCGGCCCTCAGCCCCCGGCCCTCAGCCCCCCCGGCCTCAGCTCCCGGCCCTCAGCCTCCCGGGGCTTTCAGCCTCCGCGCCCCGGTCCCGCCCTCAGCCCAGCCCCACCGCGCCCGGCGTCGTCACGTCCTGCGGCCGGGCCTTCGTCTGCGAGGTGCACAGGTAGCCGCGCGTCGGGTACTCCCCGGGGCCGCCCAGGACCACCGAGCCGTTCGTCGCGAGCGCCTCGTTCTCCGCGTACGTGCACACCAGCTGCGCCAGCGCCTCGGCGGAGAGGTCCTCGGGCTGACTGCTCAGCCGCACCGCGCCCGCCGGGTCGCCGGAGCGGGACGGGGCGACCCGCAGGCCCGCCGGGACCGCCGTGGAGAACCCGGCCCGCCGCTCGCTCTCGGGCGGTGTCCGCCGGACCTGGTCCAGCAGCGCACGGGCGACCGCGAGCCGGTCGGAGCCGGGCGTGCCCACCGGCACCGGACGGTCCACGGGGACCAGTTGCGAGGCGCACACGAGGTACACCTCGGCGGCCACGCTGTCCGGGGACCGGGTGGTGACGTCCGCCGAAGGCAGCTTGCACGGCACCCGGGAGGGGGCTCCCCCGGCGTCCACGGGCACGGACGTCGTCCGGATCCCGCACCCCGAGGCCAGGGCGGCGGCGGCCAGCACCGCGCCCAGCACGGCGGCAGAGCGCCGCAGCCGAAGCCCCCCGAAGCGGGCGGCGGCGAAGCCCCGGCCGGTCACGCCGCCGCTGCTGAGGAGGGTCCCGCCGCTCAAGAGGGTCCCGCCGCTCGAAGGGGTCCGGCCGCTGAAAAGGGTCCGGCCGTTCAAGAGGGCCCGGAGGGTCGAAAGGCTGCGGCCGGTCATGAGGCCCCACCGTCCTCGTCGGCGACGGCTCCGGAGTCCTGCCCGGCCCGCGCGTCCCGCCCGTTCTGACCGTCGCCCTGCTCCCCGCCGCCGGTCAGCTCCGAGGCGTCGCGCGGCAGCCGCAGGACGAACACGGCCCCGCCATCAGGGGAGTTGGCGGCCGAGATGTCGCCGCCGTGGATGTGCGCGTTCTCCACGGCGATGGAGAGGCCGAGCCCGCTGCCCTCCGAACGCGGCCGGGAGGCACTGGCCTTGTAGAACCGGTCGAACACGTGCGGCAGCACCTCCTCGGGGATGCCCGGGCCGTGGTCCCGTACCTCGATGACCAGCTCCTCGCCCTCGGTCCGCACCCTGACCCCCACCGGCGAACCCCCGTGCTTGAGGGCGTTGCCGATCAGGTTGGCCAGGATCACGTCGAGCCGGCGCGGGTCGAGCCGGACCATCATGCCGCGCTCCGCGTCCAGGTCCACCGCGTCCAGCCAGGCCCGCGCGTCGATGCACGCGGTGACCTGGTCGGCCACGTCGACGTCGTCCAGGACCAGGCGCGCGGTGCCCGCGTCGAAGCGGGTCACCTCCATCAGGTTCTCCACCAGGTCGTTCAGCCGCCGGGTCTCGCTCACCACGAGGTGCACGGCGGGCGCGATCATCGGATCGAGGCTGTCCGCCTCGTCCTCCAGCACCTCGGCCACCGCCGTGATCGCGGTCAGCGGGGTGCGCAGTTCGTGCGACATGTCGGCGACGAACCGGCGGCTCGACTCCTCCCGCGCGCTCATGTCCGCGACCTTCTTCTCCAGCGAGCTCGCGGTCCGGTTGAACGTACGGGAGAGATCCGCGAGTTCGTCCGTACCGGAGACGGTGAGCCGGGTGTCGAGCTTGCCCTCGCCGAGCTTGCGGGCCGCGTCGCCGAGCCGTTGCACCGGGCGCAGGACCGTCGTCGCGGCGGCCTGCGCGAGCAGCGCCGAACCGATCAGGGCGAGGGCGGTGGCGATCCCCAGCGACCAGGCCAGCGAGTTGAGGTCCTGCCGTTCCTGGTCGAGGGACTTGAGCATGTACCCGGTCGGGCCGCCGCCGATGATCCGGGTGCCGGCGACGAGGTACGGGGTGCCCGCGATGCTCGTACGCTGCCAGAAGAGGTGGTACTCGTGCTCGTTGTTCGAGGTCAGCGGCTGCTTGCGGGCCACCTGCTTCTGCAACGAGTCCGGTACGTCGGCCCGGGTGAAGGTGTCCAGGTCGGAGTACCCGACGATCGGCTTGCCGCGCTCGCGCTCGTCCTCCAGCAGGACGCTGTAACCGGGGCCGCCGGTCGCCATCTGCCCGGCGGCCCGCTGGAGGTCGTCCTTGGTGGGCCGCACCGGCAGCGTCGCCGCCGTGTCCTGCATCTGCCGCCGGAAGTCGTCGAGCGCGGTGTCCTGCGTACGGGTCAGCACGGCCTCGCGGTTGAGCCAGTACGCGATCCCCGAGGCGGAGACCGCGGCGGTCAGCGCCACCAGCGCGAACACCACGACGAGCCGCAACCGCAGACTGGTCCAGCGCAGCCCCGCCCGGATCGACCGCTTGGCGCTTTCGGTCACTGAGGCGTGTCCAGCCGATAGCCCACGCCCCGCACCGTGCGGATCAGGGTCGGCGAGGACGGCACGTCCTCCACCTTGGCGCGCAGCCGCTGCACACAGGCGTCCACCAGCCGCGAGTCGCCCAGGTAGTCGTGCTCCCACACCAGGCGCAGCAACTGCTGCCGGGACAGGGCCTGGCCGGGCCGGCGGCTCAGCTCCAGCAGGAGCCGCAGCTCGGTCGGCGTGAGCTGCAGATCCTCACCGCCCTTGGTCACGGTCATGGCGGAACGGTCGATGACCACGCTGCCGAAGGTCGCGGAGTCGGTCGACTCGCGCTCCCCGCGGCGCAGCACCGCCCGGATCCGGGCGTCCAGCACCCGGCCCTGGACGGGTTTGACCACATAGTCGTCCGCGCCGGACTCCAGTCCCACCACGACGTCGATGTCGTCGCTGCGCGCGGTCAGCAGAATGATCGGCAGCTGGTCGGTGCGCCGGATGCGCCGGCACACCTCGAAACCGTCGATCCCGGGCAGCATGACGTCCAGCACGACCAGGTCGGGGCGCTGCTCGCGCAGCAGCTCCAGGCCGTCCTCTCCCGTCGCCGCGGTGGCCACACGGTGGCCCTGGCGTGACAACGAGAGTTCGAGGGCCGTGCGGATGGCGTCGTCGTCCTCGATCAGCAACAGGAAAGGCACGAGCGTCATTCTGGCCCATGGTGGCGCTTCAGTTCGACCTGTGGTCCGGACCCGTTGTCCGGGCACGGGCACAACTGCCCCTGTGACAGCCCTGTGACAGTCGGAGGACAGCGCCATGAAACTGCCCCGGCAAGCTCTTGGTCAGCGGGAAACGAACGGACTCGACCGGTCGCCACGGCTCTGGACCGCTCGCGAACAATCTTCACCGATCTCCACCGATAGGGGGCGCGAGATGAACGCACTGCACAGCACCAGCTCAAGCGCAGTTGTGACGCGTCTCCACGACGTCGGCCGGAGCACGGAGAAGTCCGGCGCCCTGAACAAGCGGGGGTGTGTCCGGGGCGCCGGGCGTCAGCACCAGTCGGCTGCGGAGCAGGTGCGCAAGTCGTTCATGACGGTGGTCGACGCGCCCACGGGGGGCAACGGGGGAAGCGCGTACGGGGAGGTCACGGGGGACCGCACCACCCGGGCGGAGACCGAGGACGCCGAAGCGGCGTTCACGGCCTACGTCCAGGAGCGGCGGGCCTCCCTGTACGCGACCGCCTACCACCTGACCGGCGACCGCTTCGAGGCCGAGGACCTGCTCCAGAGCGCCCTTTTCTCGACGTACCGGGCCTGGCACCGGATCAGTGACAAGGCGGCGGTCGGCGGCTATCTGCGCCGCACCATGACCAACCTGCACATCAGCGCCTGGCGCCGGCGCAAGCTGAACGAATACCCGACCGAGGAGCTGCCGGAGACGGTGGGCGACACGGACGCGATGCGCGGCACGGAGCTGCGGGCGGTGCTCTGGCAGGCGCTCGCGCGGCTGCCCGAACTCCAGCGCACGATGCTGGTCCTGCGGTACTACGAGGGCCGCACCGACCCGGAGATCGCGTCGATCCTCGACATCAGTGTCGGCACGGTGAAGTCGAGCATCTGGCGGTCCCTCCGCCGGCTGCGTGAGGACGAGGTCCTCAGCTTCGGCCGTGACGAGCAGGAGTCCTTCGGCGAGCTGGTGGCCTGAGGCTACGGGGGAGAAAACGGGGACCGAGGGGGACCCCGGGGGGAACACGGGGGAATGGCCCATCGCTTCGGGGGAGGCGCGGGCCACGGGGGAAACACAGCGGGGTCGTACGGGCCGGGGGTCCTGTACGGCCCCGCTGTCTGTCTTTCAGCCCCTGGGCCCCCTTCGCCCTCTTTCAGCCCCTGGGGCGTTTGAGGAGCGGGGCCCGGGCTGAGTCCCGAAATCAGCCCCCGGGGCTGAGTCCCGAAATCAGCCCGTCCGGCGCTTGAGGACAAGAGGGCCCGGGGCGGAGCCCCGGTTCCGGGAAGGGGCGGGGAGAGAGCCCGCCGCAGGCGCTCCCTAACCCGCCCGTCCCGCCCGCACCGCCGGCGCCCCCCGATGGCACCGCCCCGCCGCGGCCGCCGCCAGCCGACCCAGCGCCTCCTCCTTGGCGCACGGATACGCCCCCAGCGCCGTCTGGCGGGCCACGATGCGCCGCTCGGCCCGCATCAGCCGCCAGCCGCGCCGCAGCAGGAAGGGCACCGACTTGCGGCCCTCGCGCAGATCCCGCGCCAACCGCCGCCGGAACGTCGTGGACGGCCGCCCGCGCAGGCACAGCGCGTCCGCCAGCAGGCCCAGTTCGCGGCAGCGCCCCACGATGTCCGCCGCGAAGATGCCCTCGGCCACGAACAGCGGCGAGCGCTCGATGTGGAAGGTCTCGTCGCCCGTACGGGAGCTGGTGGCGATGTCGTACACCGGAACGTCCGTACGGCCGGACCGGCACAGCTCGGCGATGGCCGCCACCGCCGCGTCCGCGTCCCAGGACCCGGCGGAGTCCCAGTCGATGTCCGTGGAGCCGGGGACCCGGGGCAGCGTCGGGTCGTCGTGCTCCTTGTAGAAGTCGTCCAGGCGCAGCACCGGGAGGCCGGTGCGGGCGGCCAGGACGGACTTGCCGGAGCCGGAGGGGCCCGCGAGCAGCACGACGCGGGTCGGGAGCGGAGGGGAACTGGAACTCACAGAACAGAAGTGTGAGGCATTGACCCGCGTAGGGGACCACTCGGGCCACTTGTTGGTATCCAGCATCACACCTCAACTACTCTGCGCGTACGGACGATTACCCGACCAGGCCCGATCAGGTGGAAAACATGGCACTTCACGCCCGCAAGCCCGAACGTCGCGTCCTGCTGCGCGCCGGTCTGACCGTCACCGCGCTGGGCGCGGCCCTGGGAGCCGGTGCGGGCTCCGCGCAGGCCGCTCCCCAGCTGCCCCCGGTCGCCGAGATCCCCGAGCAGGGCCTCACGGCCGTCCAGGCGGTCACCGAGAACGCCGGGCCCGCGGTGGCAGGCGCGCTCGGGACCTCGCTGACCAACAGCATCCGCCCCGTCACCGACCTCCAGCTGCACCCGCTGGCCAACACCGGGGTGGACCCGCTGGACAACGCGGTGGGCACCCAGATCGCGGACTTCCAGCCGGTGACGACGGCGGTGCTCACCGACCCGCTCACCAGCGGCGGTGCGATCAACGACCTGCCGGTGGTGGGGCAGGTGACCCGGCTGCTCACGGGCTGACGTCCGCGGCACGCCGGAAGGGGCCGCCCCGTTCGCGGGGGCGGCCCCTTCCGGCGTACGAGGCCGGGAACGTCAGTACGACGAGCCCGAGGCCCCCAGCGCACCCGTGGGGTGCCAGACCGTCTTGGTCTCCAGGAACGCCGTCAGCCGGTGCGTGCCGGGCGCGGCCAGCCAGTCGGTGGAGGCGTCCGAGCCGTCCGCCTCGGCCGGCCGCGGGCGCAGGACCCGCTTCAGGTTGTCCGCCGCGGCGATCTCCAGCTCCTTGGCCAGCTCCGGGGCCGCGCCGGTGAGGTCGATCGCGTTGACGTCCTGGTGGGCGGCGAGCGGGGCCGCGAGCTCCGCCGTGGCGCCGGACAGGATGTTGACCACGCCGCCGGGCACGTCGGAGGTGGCCAGCACCTCACCGAGGGAGAGCGCGGGCAGCGGGGCGTCGGCGGAGGCGATGACGACCGCCGTGTTGCCGGTCGCGATCACCGGGGCGATCACCGAGACCAGCCCGAGGAACGACGACTTCTGCGGCGCGAGGACCGTGACGACACCGGTCGGCTCGGGGGTGGAGAGGTTGAAGAACGGGCCCGCCACCGGGTTCGCCCCGCCGGAGATCTGGCCGATCTTGTCGGTCCAGCCCGCGTACCAGACCCAGCGGTCGATCGCCGCGTCGACGACGGCCGCTGCCTTGGACTTCGACAGCCCCTCGGACGCGGCCACCTCGCGGACGAACTGCTCCTTGCGGCCCTCCAGCATCTCGGCGACGCGGTAGAGGACCTGGCCGCGGTTGTACGCGGTCGCGCCCGACCAGCCGCCGAACGCCTTCCTCGCGGCCACGACCGCGTCGCGGGCGTCCTTGCGGGAGGACTGCGGCGCGTTGGCGAGCCACTGGCCCTTGGAGTCCGTCACCTCGTACACCCGGCCGCTCTCGGAGCGGGGGAACTTGCCCCCGACGTACAGCTTGTAGGTCTTGAAGACGCCAAGACGCCGCTCGGCGGAGCCGTTGATGGATTCGCGGTCAGACATCGAGGTACGCCTCCAGGCCGTGGCGGCCGCCCTCGCGGCCGTAGCCCGACTCCTTGTAGCCGCCGAAGGGCGACGTGGGGTCGAACTTGTTGAACGTGTTGGCCCAGACGACGCCCGCGCGGAGCTTGTTCGCCACCGCGAGGATGCGGGAGCCCTTCTCCGTCCAGATGCCGGCCGAGAGGCCGTACTGGCTGTTGTTGGCCTTGGCGACCGCCTCGTCCGGGGTGCGGAACGAGAGGACGGAGAGGACCGGGCCGAAGATCTCGTCACGGGCAACCGTGTGGGCCTGGGTGACGTTGGTGAACAGGGTCGGGGCGAACCAGTAACCCGACGACGGCAGTTCGCAGGGGGCGCTCCAGCGCTCCGCGCCCTCCGCCTCGCCGGTCTCCACCAGGGCGGTGATCCGGGCGAGCTGCTCGGCGGAGTTGATCGCGCCGATGTCGGTGTTCTTGTCCAGCGGGTCGCCGAGGCGGAGCGTGGAGAGCCTCCGCTTGAGGGCGTCCAGGACCTCGTCCTGGACCGACTCCTGGACCAGCAGCCGGGAGCCCGCGCAGCAGACCTGGCCCTGGTTGAAGAAGATGCCGGTGACGATGCCCTCGACGGCCTGGTCGATGGGGGCGTCGTCGAACACGATGTTCGCGCCCTTGCCGCCCAGCTCCAGCGTGACCTTCTTGTCCGTGCCCGCGACGGAGCGCGCGATGGCCTTGCCCACGGCGGTCGAGCCGGTGAAGGCGACCTTGTCGACGCCGGGGTGCGTGACGAGGGCCTCGCCCGCGTCCCCGTAACCCGTCAGGATGTTCACGACGCCCCTGGGCAGCCCGGCCTGGCGGCAGACGTCCGCGAAGAACAGGGCGGAGAGCGGGGTCGTCTCGGCGGGCTTCAGCACCACCGTGTTGCCCGTGGCGAGCGCCGGGGCGATCTTCCACGCGAGCATCAGCAGCGGGAAGTTCCACGGGATGACCTGGCCGGCCACACCCAGCGGCCGGGGGTTGCTCCCGTACCCCGCGTGGTCCAGCTTGTCGGCCCAGCCCGCGTAGTAGAAGAAGTGCGCGGCGACCAGCGGGAGGTCCGCGTCGCGGGTCTCCTTGATCGGCTTGCCGTTGTCGAGGGTCTCCAGAACGGCCAGCTGACGGCTGCGCTCCTGGATGATCCGCGCGATCCGGAACAGGTACTTGGCGCGCTCGGAGCCGGGCAGCGCCGACCACTTCTCGAACGCCTTGCGCGCCGCCTTCACGGCCCGGTCCACGTCCGCCGCGCCCGCCCGGGCGACCTCGGAGAGCACCTCCTCGGTGCTCGGCGAGACGGTCTTGAAGACCTTGCCCTCGGCGGCCTCGGTGAACTCGCCGTCGATGAACAGCCCGTACGAGGGGGCGATGTCGACGACGGAGCGGGACTCCGGCGCCGGTGCGTACTCGAATGCAGATGCCATGGCGTATCAGTCCACCGTCACGTAATCGGGGCCGGAGTAGCGGCCGGTGCTGAGCTTCTGGCGCTGCATCAGCAGGTCGTTGAGGAGGCTGGAGGCGCCGAACCGGAACCAGTGGTTGTCCAGCCAGTCCTCACCCGCCGTCTCGTTCACCAGCACCAGGAACTTGATCGCGTCCTTGGTGGTGCGGATGCCGCCGGCCGGCTTCACACCGATCTGTACGCCGGTCTGCGCCCGGAAGTCGCGGACCGCCTCCAGCATCAGGAGCGTGTTGGCGGGGGTGGCGTTGGTGGCCACCTTGCCGGTCGAGGTCTTGATGAAGTCCGCGCCCGCCAGCATCCCGAGCCAGGAGGCGCGGCGGATGTTGTCGTACGTGGACAGCTCGCCGGTCTCGAAGATCACCTTGAGGCGGGCGGTCCCGCACTCGGCCTTCACGGCGAGGATCTCCTCGTAGACCTTCAGGAACCGGCCGGAGAGGAAGGCCCCCCGGTCGATCACCATGTCGATCTCGTCGGCCCCGGCCGCCACGGCGTCGCGGACGTCCGCGAGCTTGACGTCCAGCGCGGCGCGGCCGGCCGGGAAGGCGGTCGCCACGGACGCCACCTTCACACCGGAGCCGGCGAGCGCGGCGGCGGCGGTGGCCGCCATGTCGGGGTAGACGCAGACCGCGGCGGTGCGCGGGGTCGTGCGGTCGAGCGGGTCGGGGTGGACGGCCTTGGCGGCGAGAGCCCGGACCTTGCCCGGGGTGTCCGCGCCTTCCAGCGTCGTCAGGTCGATCATCGAGATGGCGAGATCGATGGCGTACGCCTTGGCCGTCGTCTTGATCGAACGGGTTCCGAGGGAGGCGGCGCGCGCTTCGAGGCCGACGGCGTCGACGCCGGGCAGCCCGAACAGGAAGCGGCGCAGCGCACTGTCGGACGCCGTCGCGTCGGAGAGGGGGGTACGTCCCTGCTCGAACGCAGCTGAGAGCTTGGGGGAGGGAGCAGTGGTGGGCATGGTCACCAGAGGAGCATATCTACGCGCGTAGCGACCTGTACAGGGGGCCGGGCCGACCGTGCGCATCGCCACAGGGGCCGGTCTGCCTCCGTGCGGGGCGGCCGGGGCGGGGAGAGGGGGGGCGGAGTGGGGCGGAAGGCCGGTGCCGGGATCCGTCAGGCAGAATCGGCCCCATGACGAGCCCCACACCCCCTGCTGAGCCGCAGTACGCCGACCGGATCTACCGCTCCATGGTCGGGCTGGTCTGCGGGTCGCTGCTCCTTGTGCTGACCGTCGGGATGGCCGGTGACGCCCTGATCCGGGGCACGGGGCGGGTGCCGTGGCTGGCCCTGGCCGCGCTGGTCACCGCGGTGCCGCTGATCGTGGCGTTCAGTCTGCGGCCCGCCGTGTTCGTGAACGACGAGCGCGTGCGGATCCGCAACCCGTTCCGCACGATCCAGCTGCCCTGGACCGAGGTCGCCGGCGTCCGGGCCGCCTACACCTCCGAGCTCATCGCCAACGACGGCACGAAGTACCAGCTGTGGGCGGTGCCCGTCTCGCTGCGCGACCGCAAGAAGGCCGCGCGGGCGGCGTCCCGGCCGCCGCGCGGGGGCAGGGGCGGCGGGTTCCCACTGGGCCCCGGTTTCGGCTCCGACGCCCCGCAGCCCACCGACCCGACCGTCGCCACGGGCGACCGCACGGTCCGGGAGCTGCGGAACCTGGCCGAGCGCGCGGGCGACCCCAAGGACGACGGCGCCGGCACGGTCACGGTGCGGTGGGCGTACGAGGTGATGGCCCCGGCCGTCGTCGGAGCGGTCCTGCTCGTGGTGCTGGCGGCGACCGGCTGAGGCGTTCGGCTTCGCGGCCTGAGGGGGCCCGGAGGCTCGGGACTCGCCCCGGAGGCCAAGCTCTGGGCTCCTGGAGGATCGGACTCGCCCCGGAGGGCAGGCCCTGGGCTCCCGGAGGTTCGGGACTCGCCCCGGAGTCCAGACCCTAGGCTCCGGGAGGTTCGGGACTCGCCCCCGGAGGGCAGGCCCTGGGCTCCCGGAGGTTCGGGACTCGCCCCGGAGTCCAGACCCTAGGCTCCGGGAGGTTCGGACTCGCCCCGGAGGCCAGGAGGCGCTCCCGGGGGCCCCGGGGTGGGAGTTCACCACCCCCTCCTCTCCCGGGCGCGGGCGCTCAGCGTCGCGCCGCCCCAGGTGGCCACGGTGAGACCGAGGACCGTCAGCCCGCCCGCGGTCATTCCCAGAGCGAGCAGTGCTATCGAGAGCACGACGCCGAGAAAGCCGAATACATGGCTGGTCACCAGCAAGCGCTTCAGGAGCGTTCGTCGCTCCAAGGGGACTCCGGCCTGGCGCATGCGCGATCTCCTTCGCGGTCCTGAGGAGCCCGGCGGGCGAATCCGCCGACACAGGCGCCAGGAACCCCTCCGTGCCTTTGGAGTGTCGGGTGCCCCGCGAGGGGGCGGGTGAATCCCGTGCCTGCGCGGGCCGTCGAGGTGGCCGCAGGAAGGCCGAGGGGTGTGTTCCGGTCCATGCGTGGACCGGAACACACCCCTCGAACGCGCCCCGTCAGATCCCGGCGGCCGCCGCCAGGTCCCGCTTGATCCCGGCGAGGAGTTCCGCCCCCCGCGCCCGCGCGGCGGGCAGCCCGGCGGCGTCCGCGACCGGGACCACGACCTCCAGGTAGCACTTCAGCTTCGGCTCCGTGCCGCTCGGGCGGACGATCACCCTGGCCCCCTCCAGCCGGTAGCGCAGCCCGTCCGTGGGCGGCAGCGCGGCCGTCCCCCGCGACAGGTCCTCCGCCGAGGTGACGGCGAGGCCGGCCAGCGCGGCCGGCGGCCGCTCCCGCAGCCGGGTCATGGCGTTCGCGATGACGGTCAGGTCCTCCACCCGCACCGAGAGCTGGTCGGTGGCGTGCAGCCCGTGGGCCAGGGCCAGGTCGTCCAGCAGGTCCAGCAGCGTACGGCCCCGCTCCTTCAGTACGGAGGCGAGCTCCGCGACGAGCAGCGCGGCGGTGATGCCGTCCTTGTCGCGGACGCCCTCGGGGTCGACGCAGTAGCCGAGCGCCTCCTCGTACCCGTACCGCAGACCGTCCACCCGGGCGATCCACTTGAAGCCGGTCAGCGTCTCCTCGTAACCGAGGCCCGCTTTCTCCGCGATCCGGCCGAGCAGCGACGACGACACGATCGACTCCGCGAACACGCCGCTGACCCCGCGCTCCACCAGGTGCGCGGCCAGCAGCGCGCCCACCTCGTCGCCGCGCAGCATCCGCCAGCCGCCCTCGGCGGCGGGGTCGGGCACGGCGACGGCGCAGCGGTCCGCGTCCGGGTCGTTGGCGATGATCAGGTCCGGGGTCGCCCGGCGCGCGGTGGCGAACGCGAGATCCATCGCGCCGGGCTCCTCCGGGTTGGGGAAGGCCACGGTGGGGAACGCGGGGTCCGGCTCCGCCTGCTCGGCCACGAGCACCGGCTCGGGGAAGCCGGCCCGGGCGAACGCGGCGGTCAGCACGGACGCGCCGACGCCGTGCATCGCCGTGTAGACCGTGCGAGCCGTACGGGGGCCGCCGGCGGTGAGCACCGCGTCCGTACGCGCCAGATAGGCATCCAGGACGTCGTCGCCGAGGGTCTGCCAGCCGTCCTCCGGGCGCGGCACGCCGGCCAGCGGGCCGACCGCGGCGATGGCCGCCGCGATCTCGCCGTCCGCCGGGGGCACGATCTGCGAGCCGTCGCCGAGGTAGACCTTGTAGCCGTTGTCGCGCGGCGGGTTGTGGCTGGCGGTGACCTCGACGCCGGCGACGGCGCCCAGGCGCCTTATGGCGTACGCCAGTACGGGGGTGGGGAGCGGGCGGGGGAGCACGGCGGCGCGCAGCCCGGCGCCCGTCATCACGGCGGCGGTGTCGCGCGCGAAGTCGGCGGACTTGTAGCGGGCGTCGTACCCGATGACGACGAGGCCGCCGTCCTGGCCCTGGGCCTTCAGGTAGGCGGCGAGGCCCGCCGCCGCCCGGATCACCACGGACCGGTTCATCCGCATCGGCCCGGCCCCGAGCTCGCCGCGCAGACCGGCGGTGCCGAACTGGAGCGTGCCGGCGAAACGGGCGGCGAGCTCCTGGGTGTCGCCCGCCTCGACGAGCGCGCTCAGCTCGTCGCGCGTCTCGGGGTCGGGGTCCTCGGCCAGCCAGGTTCTGGCCTGCGCGATGAGGTCGTGCTGCACGGGGTCCGCCTTTCGGGGTGTCGGGCTGTGAGCGGTGCGGAGGTGTGGGGGTGGGGGTGGCGCTGCGCGGGCTGTTCCCCTCCCCGCCCCTTCCCGAAACCGGGGCTCCGCCCCGGACCCCGGTCCTCAAACGCCGGACGGGCTGGAAGGAAGCCGGGCGGGTTGGAGGAGGGAGGCGGGACGGGGCGGAGGGGAGGGGCAAGTCCTACGGACGGGAAGCCCTCGGACGGGACGGGCAACCCCTACAGGGCGGGGAAGCCCTCGGACGGGACGGGCAACCCCTACAGGGCGGGGAAGCCCTCGGACGGGACGGGCAACCCCTACAGGGCGGGGAAGCCCCACAGGGAGGCGAAGCCCTACGGGCGAGTTGTAGGGGGAACTTGTACAGGGCGGGAAGCCCTACGGGGTGGACGGGGAGGCGGAGCCGTACGGGCGGCCGTAGCGGCAGCCGGACGGGCTGGAGAGCCAGGACGGCACCGGGAAGGCACCGAGTGGGCTTGGAGGACCGGGCAGGGCGCCGAGCGGGCTGGAGAGCCGGGCAAGGCACCTAGTGGGCTGGAGAGCCGGGCAAGGCGCCGAGCGGGCTGGAGAACCGGACAGGCGCCGAGTGGGCTGGGGAGCCGGGACGGCACCGGGCGGGCCGGGAAACCGGAACGGTGCCGGACGGGCGGGAGAACCAGGAGAGGAGCCGGACGGGCGGGAGAACCGGGAGAGAAGCCGGTCCGGCTGCGGTCGGTCCTGCTAGACCCGGTCCAGCACCTGGGCCAGCAGTGAGCCCATCCGGGTCGCCGAGTCGCGGCCCGCCTGGAGGACTTCCTCGTGGTTCAGGGGCTCGCCGGAGAGGCCCGCCGCCAGGTTGGTGACCAGGGAGAGGCCCAGCACCTCCGCGCCCGCCTCGCGGGCCGCGATGGCCTCCAGGACCGTGGACATGCCGACCAGGTCGCCGCCCATCACCCGGACCATGTTGATCTCGGCGGGGGTCTCGTAGTGCGGGCCGGGGAACTGCACGTACACACCCTCTTCGAGGGTGTCGTCGATCTCCTTGCACAGCGCGCGCAGGCGCGGCGAGTACAGGTCGGTCAGGTCGACGAAGTTCGCGCCGACGATCGGGGAGGTCGCCGTGAGGTTGATGTGGTCGCTGATCAGCACCGGCTGTCCGGGGCGCATGCCCTCGCGGAGGCCGCCGCAGCCGTTCGTCAGAACGATGGTCTTGCAGCCCGCCGCCACCGCCGTACGGACTCCGTGGGCGACGGCGGCGACGCCGCGGCCCTCGTAGTAGTGCGTGCGGCCGAGGAAGACCAGCGCGCGCTTGTTGCCGATCTTGTACGAGCGGATCGTGCCGCCGTGGCCCTCGACCGCGGGCGCCGGGAAGCCGGGCAGCGCGGTGACGGGGAACTCGGCCTCCGGGGCGCCGAGTGCTTCGCCCGCGGGGGCCCAGCCGGAGCCCATGACCAGGGCGACGTCATGGGTCTCGGCCCCGGTCAGCTCGCGCAGACGGGCGGCGGCCCCGGCGGCGGCTTCGTACGGGTCGCTCTGGATGTTGTCCGGAATAACTGATGCGTTCACGCGGACGAGCGTAACCGCTGAACCCCTACGCGCGTAGATGACCGTGCGCAAAGTCTCCCGGGACGGGTTTGTGGCTTCGTACGAAGAGGGCCGGGGGATCCCGCTCAGCAGGGGCGCTTGCGCAGGTTCATCACATAGTCGTGCGGGGCGCCCGCGGATTCCGCCGCGTCCGCGATCTCGCCCAGGTAGCGCGCGGAGGGGAGCCCGCCCTCGTACCCGTTCAGCACGTACATCCAGGCCGGCTCCTCGCCGTCCAGGGTGTGCACGCGCACCCGCATGCGGCGGTAGATGTCGAGCCCGACGCCCTCCCAGCGGTCCATGGAGTCCTCGTCCATCGGAGCCAGGTCGTACAGCGCGACGAAGACCTGGGAGCGCGGCGCCTCCACCACGGTGGCCAGCGCCCCCTCCCAGCCCATCTGCTCCCCGCCGAAGGTCAGCCGCCAGCCGTTGAGCCAGCCGGTGCTGCGCATCGGGGAATGCGGGGCGCGGCGGGTCATCAGCCGCGCGTCGAGGTTGCCGGCGTACGCGGCGTAGAGCGACATGGGACCGAGGGTACGGGAGGTGGCCGCGGGAGTGCCGGTTCCTGTGACAAAGGCCCCGGTCGGGGGAGCGTCGGACCGCCCGCGTGTCGGGGGCCTGGGGCTCGTCACCGTACGGAGAGGATCCCGGATCCCGGTTGGTCGGCGTCCGGCTGGGGCTCCGGCTCCCGGCCCGTCACCGTACGGCTGAGGCCCCCGCTCCCGTATGGAGGGCCCCGGGGCGAATCTGTTTGGCGCGTGCGGGACAATGGAGTACGTACTGCATTCCCCCGGGGCGATCCCCCGGACCCCCGGCCGGGGCGGCAGACGGCCGCGGGATGACACCCACGCGAGGCGGACTTTTCGTGACCCGGATCGTGATCATCGGCGGCGGCCCCGGCGGCTACGAGGCGGCTCTGGTGGGCGCCCAGCTCGGCGCGGAGGTGACCGTCGTCGACTGCGACGGCCTCGGCGGAGCCTCGGTTCTCACCGACTGCGTGCCATCGAAGACCCTGATCGCCACGGCCGAGGTGATGACCACCTTCGACTCCTCGTACGAGGAGCTGGGCATCATCGTCGCCGACGACACGCCGCACCACGAGCAGGCGGCCCGGGTCGTCGGCGTGGACCTCGGCAAGGTCAACCGGCGCGTGAAGCGCCTGGCGCTCGCCCAGTCCCACGACATCACCGCCTCCGTCACCCGGGCCGGCGCCCGGGTCATGCGCGGGCGCGGCCGGCTCGACGGGCTCCAGGCGTCGGACGGCTCCCGCCAGGTCGTCGTCACGGCGGCGGACGGCACCGAGGAGCGGCTCACCGCCGACGCAGTGCTGATAGCGACCGGCGGCCACCCCCGGGAGATCCCGGACGCGCAGCCGGACGGCGAGCGCATCCTCAACTGGACCCAGGTCTACGACCTCGACGAGCTCCCCGAGGAGCTCATCGTCGTCGGCTCCGGTGTGACCGGAGCGGAGTTCGCCGGGGCCTACCAGGCGCTCGGCTCCCGCGTCACCCTCGTCTCCTCCCGCGACCGGGTGCTGCCGGGCGAGGACCCGGACGCCGCCGCCGTGCTGGAGGACGTCTTCCGCCGCCGCGGCATGAACGTCATGGCCCGCTCCCGCGCCCAGTCCGCCAAGCGGGTCGGCGACCGGGTCGAGGTGACGCTCGCGGACGGCCGGGTCATCACCGGCTCGCACTGCCTGATGGCGGTCGGCGCGATCCCGAACACCGCGGGGATGGGCCTGGAGGAGGCCGGCGTACGGCTGAAGGACTCCGGGCACGTCCTGACCGACCGGGTCTCGCGCACCAGCGCCCCCGGCGTCTACGCGGCCGGCGACGTCACCGGCATCTTCGCGCTGGCCTCGGTCGCCGCGATGCAGGGCCGGATCGCGATGTACCACTTCCTGGGCGACGCGGTCGCCCCGCTGAACCTCAAGGCCGTCTCCGCCAACGTCTTCACCGACCCGGAGATCGCCACCGTCGGCTACAGCCAGGCCGACGTCGACGCGGGCAAGATCGAGGCCCGGGTGGTGAAGCTGCCGCTGCTGCGCAACCCGCGCGCCAAGATGCAGGGCATCCGCGACGGCTTCGTCAAGATCTTCTGCCGTCCCGGTACGGGGATCGTGGTCGGCGGCTGCGTCGTCGCGCCGCGCGCCAGCGAGCTGATCCACCCCATCTCGCTCGCGGTCGACAACAACCTGACCGTGGAACAGATCGCCAACGCCTTCACCGTGTACCCGTCGCTCTCCGGGTCCATCGCGGAGGTGGCCCGGCAGCTCCACACCCGCAAGCTCACGGGCGACGAGTGAGGGGCCGGAGCCCGGTCCCGGGGCCCTATACCACCTGAGAGGGCCCTCTCAGTACAACTTCCGTTATTCGGCGCAAACTGCTGAAAACTCACCGGCGACCAGGTTACTGTCAGTTTCGTGTTCGCTGCAGAACGTCGTCAATTGATCCTCGAAATGGTGCGCGCCAACGGGGCGGTATCGCTCCGTGAGCTCGCCCGCGTCGTCCAGACCTCCGAAGTGACCGTACGGCGGGACGTGCGGGCGCTGGAGGCAGAAGGACTCCTCGACCGCCGGCACGGCGGTGCGGTCTTGCCGGGCGGTTTCACGCGGGAGTCCGGCTTTCCGCAGAAATCCCATCTCTCCGCCGCGGAGAAGACGGCCATCGCCGATCTGGCCGCCTCGCTCGTCGGCGAGGGCGAGGCCATCGTCGTCGGCGCGGGTACGACCACGCAGGAGCTGGCCCGCCGGCTCGCGCGGGTCCCCGGTCTCACCGTGGTCACCAACTCGCTGCTGGTAGCCCAGGCGTTGGCCCATGCCAACCGGGTGGAGGTCGTCATGACCGGCGGCACCCTGCGCGGCAGCAACTACGCGCTGGTGGGCAGCGGGGCCGAGCAGTCCCTCCAGGGGCTGCGGGTCTCCCGGGCCTTCCTCTCGGGGAGCGGCCTCACCGCGGAGCGCGGCCTGTCCACCTCCAACATGCTCTCGGCCAGCGTGGACCGGGCCCTGGTGCAGGCCGCCGCGGAGGTGGTCGTCCTCGCGGACCACACGAAGCTCGGCGCGGACACCATGTTCCAGACGGTGCCGACCGAGCTGATCACCCGGCTCGTGACGGACGAACCCCCGCCCCACGACGAGCGCGCCGCCGCCGAGCTCCAGGCGCTGGCGGACCAGGGCGTGGAGGTCACCGTGGCCGGCCCCGAGGCGGACGTGGCGGCGGGAGACGGCGGAGGCTCCCCGGGGGACCGCCGTCCGCGCCGCGACATGCCGTTGCCGGGGCAGCGGCGGACGACGACGCGGAACGGGGGGCCGGTGCCGCAGTTGCGCAGCGCTTCCCCGCTGCCCGACCAGTCGCCGGGCGACCGCGCCCGGGTCGCGGACCTGCGGCGGCGCTGACTTCCGGGGCGTCGACTGTCGAGGTGCGGGCTTCCGGAGGTGCTGACTTCTGTCCCTCCGGGCCGCCGTGCCCCCGGCCCGTGAGCCGCCGCCCGACCCGTCAGGGGCCCTGCGGTGGCGGGGTGACCAGGCGGGTCAGCCGGGGGTCGACGTCGTCGGCGTGGTCGAGGGTGGGCAGGTCGTGGTCGGTGAGACCGGCCAGCTCCACCGCGGTCCGGCCGAGGGCGTGCGCTCCCTGGATCGACTGGCCATCGGCGACGGCGGCGTAGAACCGGGCTGCGTAGGTGATCGCGTCGGTGTCGCCGATGGAGTCGGACATGCCGATGGCGAAGGGGACGACGTCCAGCAGGTTCTTGGTCTGCGCCGCCGAGTGGCACGAGTTCAGCACGACCAGCAGCGGGGGATCGTCGCTCGCCCCGATGGCACGCGCGAAGGCCCCGGCCGTGATGATCGCGCCCTCGTGGCGCTGGTCCACGTCCTGCTCGAAGACGATCAGGTCCTGCGTGCTGTGGCCGGAGAAGTGCACGACGTGCGGCCGGAATTGGGTGAGGCCGTCCAGCAGACTCTCCGCGGTGGCGGCGGGATGGGCGTCCATCTCCACCAAGTCCCGGTGCAGGGCCCGCCGTACCGCCGTCCGGATACGCTCCTGCTCGCGGGCGACGCGGAGATCGCCGTCCGACGAGGCGCCCAGCATCAGCAGGCGCAACTTCTCGGGCTTCGGCGCCCGTATCTCCTTCAGCACGGCGCCCACCTGCTCCTCCGCACTCGCCATCCGGTCCTCGATCCTCTTCTGCCGTTCCGCGGACCGCCGTTCGGCCGCCCGCTGCTCACGCCGGCGCGCCCTGTCGGCGGCTTCCTGTGCCGCTGTCTGCGCACGCGCCAGTTGTGCTTCCAGGAGTGCCGCCTCCTTGCCGAGCCGGGCCGCCCTGCTGCTCCATACGACGGCGTCCCGGCCGGCCGCACCGGCCTGGCTCTCGTAACGGGCGGCGGCGCTCAGCCGCCCCCTGACCGTGTCCGGGTTCTTCGACCTGGCGGCGGCCGCCCGCTCCCGGGCCGCCCGCGACCGCTTGTCCGCCTCTCTGCGCCGGTGCTCACCGGCTTTACGCTCCGCGTCGGCGCGGGCCCTGTTCTTCCGGTCCAGCCGGCTTCGGTAATAGCTCGCACTCACGGGGCCGCCGTTCGATGACGCCGTTCTGCCGTGGGGCGGTGGATCATGGCGATGCCTCACAGCGGTGGATCATGGAATATCTCCTTCGGCGGAAAGGGTGCCCAGGTCTGATTCTCTCTACGCGTCGGCAGTTTCGGCAGGCGACTGCGATTCCTCGATTCCTCTCCCGAAGCGGGAAGTGGATTCCGTATCAGAGGTCCCAAGAACCCCAGAAGGCCCAGAAGCCCCAGGGGTTACCCTCCCTTCCGTGGTTTTCCGGGGATTCGAGATGGGCAGGATCGTGAGGCATCGGGCGGTATTGCGCCGGATGCGTGGGGTGGGGGTGTCTGCCGGGTGTGCGGCAGGCAGATGACGTCAGGGGTCATTCATGGCATCCGACCTGTTGAAAGAGATGCTGCGGACCGCCGATCCGGTCCTCTTGGCCGTCGCGTCCGATCCGTCCACGGGTGCGGACGACGGGGGCGGCGATCCGGGCGGCCATGGGTCGGGGCACCACGGCGTCGGGCACGCGCTGGTCGAGGCGGCCGCCGCCCTCTCCCTCCTCAGCGCCGGACAGCACGCCTGGCAGACGCTGAAGCGGAAGAAGGCGCAGCGCGACGGCGGTGCGACGCCGGCCTCTCCGGCCGGGTCCGCCGTCGCGCCCGGATCCCCGCCCGCGCGACCCGCGGAGCCGAGTCCTGCGCTACCACCCGCGCAGGCGCCCCCCACGCCGCCCCCGGCGTCGAGCGCGCCCGGGGTGAAGGGAGAGCTTTCGTACGCCGAAATGCTTGCGTTCGCCCGCAGCTGTGTCGCCGGCCGTTACGGCATCACGGATGAGGCGAGCCTGTCGCTGGTCGAGGACGAATTCGACGCCGACGAGATGGCCTGCCGATTCACGTTCAGAGTGTCCGGACCCGGCAGGTACCACGTGCTCCTGAAGGGGAACGGCGTCTCATGGATGCCGGTCAATTACCAGAGTTCTGCGGACTGACAGAAGGAACAGCATGAGCGACCGGTCGGGAATCCTTACCGCGCACGAGAATTTCTCGGCGCCCGTGCGCCTCGTCTCGGGAGAGACGGCGACACTGCATATATCGAATGTCCAGTTCCTTTCCGCTCCCCATGACGACCTGCTGCGCCTCGTGCATCGGAATAATCCGGTCGTCCAGCATTTCTTCGCCGTCAACGGATCCACACGGACCGAGGTCGTCCACCACCCCGGATTCGTGGCGCACGCGGGGCACGCTGCTGAACACTTCGCCTTTTCCGTCATGTATCACCTCGCGCTCAGCAACGTACTCAAAGGCATCGAGAAGAACGCGGCCCGCGACGGGGTGCCGACGTGGAACGCGGCGACGGGGCAGACCTCGGCCTTCTCGTACCACCCCGTCCACCAGATCGCGGACGGTACGGTCGCGGCCCGCTTCGGGTACACCGCGGGGAAGCACGCTTGGGGCGGCATCAGGGATGCCAGTGCGGCCGTGGAGGATCTGATCGACTGGGTGCTGCGCGAGCCCGGGCGAGGCTATTACGTCATCGAGAACGGCAGACCGCAGGCCCGGCCGGTGATCGAGCACGAGATCCGGTACCGCGACCTCACCCGGGTCTGAGCCCCCGCAGGGTCAGCCGCAGCAGCCGTCCCGCCAGCTCCGGGTCGTCCGGCGACTGCTCCGCCGCGAGCGCGATCGCGTTCGTCAGCTGGAGCAGGTCGTCGATCGAGACGTCCGCCCGCACCGAACCGCTCTCCTGGGCCCGCAGCAGCAGCCCCGCCCCCGCCTCCCGCAGCGGCAGATGGCACTGGGCGAGCGCCGAAGTCTCGTCCCGCGAGGCCGACATGAGGGCGCGGGCCAGGCCGCGGTACTCACCCGCATGAGTGATGATCGCGCCCAGCCAGTCCACCAGCGCCCGGCAGGGCGCCTGTGCCGCCGTCAGTTCCCGTGAGCGGTCCAGGAGCGAGCGCAGGGCGTCCTGGAAGACCGCGTTCATCAGGGCGTGCCGGTTGGGGAAGTGCCGGTAGAGGGTGCCGATGCCCACGCCCGCCCGCCGGGCGATGTCCTCCAGCGAGGCGTCGGTGCCGTGCTCGGCGAAGGACGCGCGGGCCTCGCCGAGCAGCCGTTCGTGGTTCCGGCGGGCGTCCGCGCGCATCGGCCGCTCCGGCTGCCGTGCCGTGCCCGTCCCCATCGAGATCGGCCCTGCCATGGCTCCCGCCCTCCCTCGGTTCCCGGGGCTCGCAGTTCTCCCGTCGGGATCCAGGATGCCACTGTGCTCGCGGGGCTTGAGCCTGTCGCACACGAAGGGGCCCGGCCCGCGTCCTGACGACGCCGGCCGGGCCCCTCCGTACGGGCGGGCGCCGTCAGTCCTTGATCTCGCAGATCAGGGCGCCGGAGGAGACGGAGCCGCCGACCTCCGCGGTGAGCCCCTTGACCGTGCCGGAGCGGTGCGCGTTCAGCGGCTGCTCCATCTTCATGGCCTCCAGGACGACGACGAGGTCGCCCTCCTTGACCTCCTGGCCCTCCTCGACCGCGACCTTGACGATCGTGCCCTGCATGGGAGAGGCGAGGCTGTCGCCCGAAGCGGCGGAACCGGCCTTCTTCGCCGCGCGGCGCTTCGGCTTGGCGCCGGCGGCGAGGCCGGTCCGGGCCAGCGACATGCCCAGCGAGGAGGGCAGCGAGACCTCCAGGCGCTTGCCGCCGACCTCGACGACGACGGTCTCGCGACCGGCCTCGTCCTCGGCGTCCGCGTCGGCGGGCGCGGCGAAGGGCTTGATCTCGTTGACGAACTCGGTCTCGATCCACCGGGTGTGGACGGTGAAGGGGTCCGAGGTGAACGCGGGGTCCGCGACCACGGCACGGTGGAAGGGGATGGCCGTGGCCATGCCCTCGACCTGGAACTCCGCCAGTGCGCGCGCCGCACGCTGGAGGGCCTGCTCACGGGTCGCGCCCGTCACGATCAGCTTGGCGAGGAGGGAGTCCCACGCCGGGCCGATGACGGAGCCGGACTCGACGCCCGCGTCCAGCCGGACGCCGGGGCCGGTCGGCGGGGCGAACGTCGTGACCGTGCCGGGGGCCGGGAGGAAGCCGCGCCCCGGGTCCTCGCCGTTGATGCGGAACTCGAAGG
Source organism: Streptomyces sp. cmx-18-6 (assembly GCF_046548915.1). Classification (NCBI taxonomy): domain Bacteria; kingdom Bacillati; phylum Actinomycetota; class Actinomycetes; order Kitasatosporales; family Streptomycetaceae; genus Streptomyces; species Streptomyces sp. cmx-18-6. Next base: position 324,081 of record NZ_JAEBEP010000007.1, read on the forward strand.
AGTGGCCGCGCACGGCCGGGTCGCCGTAACCCAGCTCCTCGCCGTCCGCGATGCGGAACATCTCCCGTACGAGGTCGATGCCGGTGACCTCTTCGGTGACGGGGTGCTCGACCTGGAGGCGGGTGTTGACCTCCAGGAACGAGATCGTGCCGTCGACCCCGACCAGGAACTCGACCGTGCCGGCGCCGACGTAACCGGCTTCCTTCAGGATCGCCTTGGACGCCGCGTACAGCTCGTCGTTCTGCGCCTGGGTCAGGAAGGGGGCCGGGGCCTCCTCCACCAGCTTCTGGTGGCGGCGCTGGAGCGAGCAGTCACGGGTGGAGACGACCACCACGTTGCCGTGCTGGTCGGCCAGGCACTGGGTCTCCACGTGGCGCGGCTTGTCGAGGTAGCGCTCCACGAAGCACTCGCCCCGGCCGAACGCGGCGACGGCCTCGCGCACGGCGGAGTCGTACAGCTCCGGGATCTCCTCCAGCGTGCGGGCCACCTTCAGACCGCGCCCGCCACCGCCGAAGGCGGCCTTGATCGCGATGGGCAGGCCGTTGGCCTCGGCGAACGCGACGACCTCGGCCGACCCGGAGACCGGGTCCGGCGTGCCGGCGACCAGCGGCGCGCCGGCGCGCTGGGCGATGTGCCGGGCGGCGACCTTGTCGCCGAGGTCGCGGATGGCCTGCGGCGGCGGGCCGATCCAGGTCAGGCCCGCGTCCAGCACCGCCTGGGCGAACTCCGCGTTCTCCGACAGGAACCCGTACCCCGGGTGGATGGCGTCCGCGCCGGAGTCCGCCGCGGCCTGGAGCACCTTGGCCATGTCCAGATAGCTGGCGGCCGGGGTGTCACCGCCCAGGGCGAACGCCTCGTCGGCGGCCCGGACGTGCAGAGCGTCCCGGTCCGGATCGGCGTAGACCGCCACGCTCGCGATCCCCGCGTCCCGGCACGCCCGAGCAACGCGGACAGCGATTTCGCCACGGTTGGCGATGAGCACCTTGCGCACGATGACTCCCTCCTTGAAACAAGCTGAGTTTAGGGACTACCGACACGGCGCTACGACCCGTCCCCAATGGTGAGCTTGCCCACACGGAGTGTGATCCGAGGTTTGCCCCAGTGGTGAAATCCCCTGTGGCACCACGGTACGCCGGGTTCTACAACCGCACAGTAACCACCTTGTGTGGTGCAGGTCTCTGTCTTGAAGGTCAACGCCTCAGAGTAATTCTTTGTGGACTCCCTACGAACGGCCGACGGAATTTTTGCCCGGCGTACGAGGGCGGCGTGAGTGGGGCGCGAGCCGCGCACGACCCGCGCGCGACCCCTTGTCCGGAGGTTTACCGGTGAGTAGGGTCCGCGCTATCGGGCGTACCGCGGGTAAGACCTGTCCCGTGGTCGCCGGGCCCGCTCGAACACGTACCAGGGGGTGGCGCAGTGGTGCGCAGAACGGTGGCCGTCGTGACCGCGCTCGTGCTCTTCGGGGAGGCGCTGGGCATCTTCGCGATCAACGCCGCCCTCGCCACGGTCGCCGAGAACCAGAACATGTCGCTGGCCGGGATGGACCCGAAGATGATGTCCGGCGGGACCTGGGTGCTGGGCGGGCTCTGTGCCCTGCTGCTCATCGGGTGCGGGCTGATCCCGCTGCTGGCCGGGCTCCGGGACCGCTCGCCGGGGCGCTTCGGGCGGATCGCGCTGATCGGCTGCGCGGTCACGCACGGGGTGCTCGGCGCGGTGAGCGTGGGCCTGGTGGGCTGGGCCGCGTTCGCGTTCCTGATGGCGGTGCTGGCCCTGCTGGTGTTCACCCTGCTGGCGTACGGCCCCGAGCCGCGCCCCGAGGACCGTACGAGCGATGAGGCGGCCCCGGCGGCGGCATGAGCCGCCGCCCGCCGCCGCGTACAGGTCTCAGACCCACAACTCCGTGACGGAGACGTCCAGTTCGCCCAGCAGACGGCGCAGCAGCGGCAGCGAGAGGCCGATCACGTTGCCGTGGTCGCCCTCGATGGAGTCGACGAACGGCGCCGAGCGGCCGTCCAGCGTGAAGGCCCCCGCCACGTGCAGCGGCTCGCCCGACGCGACGTACGCGGCGACCTCCGCGTCGCTCGGCTCCCCGAACCGTACGACGGTGGACGCCGTCGCCGAAGCCGTACGGCCCGAAGCGGTGTCGATCACGCTGTGCCCGGTCCGCAGGACGCCCGACCGGCCGCGCATCGCCTTCCAACGGGCGGTGGCCTCCTCGGCGTCGGCCGGCTTGCCGAGCGCCTCGCCGTCCAGCTCCAGCACCGAGTCGCAGCCGATGACCAGCGCCCCCGCCGCCTCGGGGCGCTCCGCGACCGCCGCCGCCTTGGCCCGGGCCAGCACGAGGGCCAGTTCGCCGGGCGTCGGGGCGCTCAGGGCGTCCTCGTCGACCCCGCTGACGATCACCTCGGGGGCGAAACCCGCCTGGCGCAGCAGGCCGAGGCGGGCGGGGGAGGCGGAGGCGAGCACAAGACGGCGCTGATCAGTCATACCGGCCATCGTAGAAGGGCCGGACGTCCTCGAAGACCCCACGCCATCGAGGAGTCGGGGCGCAGGGCCTCAGCGGACGCCGAGCACGAACATCGCGACCACCATCGCCAGCGCGAGCACGAAACCCGCGCGGCGCATCATGTCCTGGGCGTCGCGCAGTTCCTTCGGGGGCTTGTTCTCGGGGTCGGACCACAGCATGCTTCCGATCCTGCTGCGCCGGGCGCCGATACGCCTGAGTACGGGTACTCAACCGCATCGACGCCCGCCGGACACCCAGGCGTCGCTCAGGCCGGCCAGTACGTCCGGGCCCAGGCCCGCGGGCCCGGCCGCGGGCGGTCCGTGCGGGCGATGCGCCCCGGATCGGACCACTGCTCGGGCGGCGTCGGCGCGCCGGACGACACGGCGGCGCTCGCCGCGGCGCGGGCCCGGACCACCGCCAGGGCGGCGGCCAGCTCCTCGGGGGTCGGGTTGCCCCGTACGACCCTGATCATGGGCAGCGACCTTTCTAGAGAGGAATGTTGCCGTGCTTCTTCGGCGGCAGGGATTCCCGCTTCGTCCGCAGCTGACGCAGGCCCTTCACGATGTGGGCCCGGGTCTCGGACGGCATGACCACCGCGTCGACATAGCCGCGCTCGGCCGCCACGTACGGGTTGAGCAGCGCGTCCTCGTACGCCGCCATCAGCTCGGCGCGGGTGGCGTCGGGGTCGTCGGCGGCGGCGATGGCGCGGCGGTGCAGGATGTTCACCGCGCCCTGGGCGCCCATGACGGCGATCTGCGCGGTCGGCCAGGCCACGTTGAGGTCGGCCCCCAGGTGCTTGGAGCCCATCACGTCGTACGCGCCGCCGAACGCCTTGCGGGTGATGACGGTGATCAGCGGGACCGTCGCCTCCGCGTAGGCGTAGATCAGCTTCGCGCCGCGCCGGATGATGCCGCCGTACTCCTGGTCCACGCCCGGCAGGAAGCCCGGCACGTCGACGAAGGTGATGACGGGGACGTTGAACGCGTCGCAGGTGCGCACGAAGCGCGCCGCCTTCTCGCTCGCGTCGATGTCGAGGCAACCGGCGAACTGCATCGGCTGGTTGGCGACGATCCCGACCGGTTGCCCCTCCACCCGCCCGAAGCCGGTGATGATGTTCGGCGCGAACAGGGCCTGGGTCTCCAGGAATTCGGCGTCGTCGAGCACGTGCTCGATCGCGGTGTGCATGTCGTACGGCTGGTTCGCCGAGTCCGGGATCAGCGTGTCGAGCTCGCGGTCCTCGTCGGTGACGGCGAGGTCCGCCTCCTCCGGGAACGCCGGGGCCTCGGAGAGGTTGTTCGAAGGCAGGTAGGAGAGAAGGGACTTGACGTACTCGATGGCGTCCTTCTCGTCGCCCGCCATGTGGTGCGCCACCCCGGAGGTAGTGTTGTGCGTACGGGCTCCGCCCAGCTCCTCGAAGCCCACGTCCTCGCCGGTGACCGTCTTGATGACGTCGGGTCCGGTGATGAACATGTGCGAGGTCTGGTCCACCATCACCGTGAAGTCGGTGATCGCGGGGGAGTACACCGCACCGCCCGCGCACGGGCCGACGATCAGCGAGATCTGCGGGATCACCCCGGAGGCGTGCACGTTGCGGCGGAAGATCTCCGCGAACAGCCCGAGGGCCGCCACGCCTTCCTGGATGCGCGCCCCGCCGCCGTCGTTGATGCCGATGACCGGACAGCCGGTCTTCAGCGCGAAGTCCATCACCTTGACGATCTTCTCGCCGTAGACCTCGCCGAGGGAGCCGCCGAAGATGGTGAAGTCCTGCGAGTACACGCAGACCGGGCGGCCGTCGACCGTGCCGTACCCGGTGACGACGCCGTCGCCGTACGGGCGGTTCTTCTCGATGCCGAAGTTGGTGGAGCGGTGCCGGGCGAACTCGTCGAGCTCCACGAAGGAGCCCTCGTCCAGCAGGAGATCGACCCGCTCACGGGCCGTCAGCTTGCCCTTGGCGTGCTGCTTCTCGACCGCGCGGGCCGAACCCGCGTGCGTCGCTTCGTCAATGCGGCGCCTCAGGTCCGCGAGCTTGCCCGCGGTGGTGTGGATGTCGCTCTGCGGCTCGGACATCGGGGGGCGGCTCCCTGCCTGGTCACGGGGGACGACGACCGGTAGCGGTCGGCTACTGACTCGTAGGGTATCGGCGCGTCTGCGGAAAGGCAGTGCGTCCTTTGCCACACCTAGGGTGGCTTGCATGACACCACCGGATGCGCCACACAACCGCTGGTCGGACCTCGACCGGCCGCCCCTGAACGTGACCGCGCTGCGCCGCGGGCTGCTGCGCCCGGACGCGCTCTGGAGCGAGCTGGAGGTGGTGGAGAGGACCGGCTCGACCAACTCCGACCTGGCCGAGCGCGCCCGCTCCGGCGACCTGGCCGAGGGCGCGGTCCTGGTCGCCGAGGAGCAGACCGCCGGACGCGGCCGGCTGGAGCGGACCTGGACCGCGCCGCCCCGCTCCGGGCTGTTCTTCTCGGTGTACCTGGAGCCCGGCGACGTACCGGTGGAGCGGTGGGGGTGGGTGCCGCTGCTCGCCGGGGTCGCCGCCGCGACCGGGCTCGCCAGGTCGGCCGGCGTCGACACGTCGCTGAAGTGGCCCAACGACCTGCTGGTCACGGTCCCCGGAGGCTCCGGCGAGCGCCGTCCGGGGGAGATGCCGCCGGGCGATGAGCGCAAGGCGGGCGGCATCCTCGGCGAGTTCGCCGGGGACGGCATCGTCGTCGGCCTCGGCATCAACGTCTCGCTGCGCGCCGACGAGCTCCCCGCCCCCACCGCCGGGTCCCTGGCCCTGGCCGGAGCCGTCTCCACCGACCGGGAGACCCTGCTGCGGGCCGTCCTGCGCTCGCTGGAGCACTGGTACGGGGAGTGGAAGGCGGCGGGCGGCGACGCGGCCGCGAGCGGGCTCCAGGCGGCGTACGCGGCCGGGTGCGCGACCCTGGACCGGACCGTGCGGGCGGAGCTGCCGGGCGGGACGTCGCTGGTGGGGCAGGCGGTCGCGATCGACGGCGACGGGCGTCTCGTGCTCTCCACGGAGGGCGGGCTCCAGCAGCCGGTGTCGGCGGGCGACATCGTGCACCTGCGCGGCGCGGAGGGCGGGCTGATCTGAGACGCCCGGACGCCGGTACGCGAAGGGGTCCGGAGGTCTGGACAGGGCCCGGACGCCGGTACGTGATCGGGCCGGGTGAGTCGTACGCGAAGGGGCTCGGGCAAGGGGTGGATACCGCGTAACCGGTAGATGTCACGCGCGACGCACCCGTATCGGGCGACCAAGGACGTGAGCTAGGGCACACCTGCCGTATTGTTGAGGCGATCCAGCGACAGATCACTGTTGAGGCGATCAGCGACAGATCGGCAGGCAGTGCGCAGGGAACGGGCAGGAGGCGGCTGGTGACCGTCGGCGACACGACGTCCGGCGCGGGCGAGGAGCCCTCGTCGGACTCCTCGGTCCATGCCACCCCGCATCTCGAGGTCGACCACACGGCCGAGCCGACCGACGATCCCCTCGCGATCCGGCTCGAAGCCCTGATCCTCGGGGCGGACCGCCGCTACACGCCCTTCCAGGCCGCCCGCACCGCCGGTGTCTCCATGGACCTGGCCTCGCGTTTCTGGCGGGCCATGGGCTTCGCGGACATCGGCCAGGCCAAGGCGCTCACCGAGGCCGACGTGCTGGCCCTGCGCCGGCTCGCCGGTCTGGTGGAGGCGGGGCTGCTCAGCGAGCCGATGGCGATCCAGGTGGCCCGCTCCACCGGGCAGACCACCGCGCGGCTGGCGGAGTGGCAGATCGACTCGTTCCTGGAGGGGCTCACCGAGCCGCCCGAGCCGGGGATGACGCGCACCGAGGTCACGTATCCGCTGGTGGAGCTGCTGCTGCCGGAGCTCCAGGAGTTCCTGGTCTATGTGTGGCGGCGGCAGCTGGCCGCCGCGACCGGGCGGGTCGTGCAGGCGGCGGACGACGACGAGATGGTCGACCGGCGGCTCGCCGTGGGCTTCGCGGACCTGGTCGGCTTCACCCGGCTGACCCGGCGGCTGGAGGAGGAGGAGCTCGGGGAGCTGGTCGAGTCCTTCGAGACGACCGCCGCCGACCTGGTCGCCGCGCACGGCGGACGGCTCATCAAGACCCTCGGCGACGAGGTGCTCTTCGCCGCCGACGACGCGGGCACGGCCGCCGAGATAGCGCTCCGGCTGATCGAGGCGATGTCCCAGGACGAGACGATGCCCGCCCTGCGCGTCGGCATCGCCTTCGGCACGGTCACCACCCGCATGGGCGACGTCTTCGGCACCACGGTGAACCTGGCCAGCCGGCTCACCTCGATAGCTCCGAAGGACGCCGTCCTGGTGGACGGGGCGTTCGCCAAGGAGCTGGTCCGGCACGGGGACGCCCCGGAGTCCGAGGCCCAGGCCGCCGAGGAGGTCACGGCGGCCGCCGAGCGGGCCCGGCTGGCCGAGAAGGAGGGCCGGTCGGCCGCGGACGAGCCGCCGCTGCCCACGTACCGCTTCGGACTCCAGCCGATGTGGCAGCGGCCGGTGCGCGGGCTCGGGGTCGTGGAGCCGTGGCTGCTGGCCCGGCGGGGGAAGACGGGGTCCTGACGCCCTCGCGTCGCCGGGCGCGCTGTGCGGCCCGCTGCGCGCACTGTGCGGCCTCCTTCGTTACGGCTCCGCTCCCGGCTCGGCCTGTCCGTTCCCGGGGCGCTCTGTCTAGGATCCCTGTCGGTAACGCTCGTTAACCGGCGTTCACCGGTGTCGTCCACCGGCAGTCGACCGACAGGGGTGCAGTCATGACCGTCACGTCCGAGCAGCGGTTCGGGGAGTTCGTCGCCGTACGGCGTCATGAGGGCCAGGAGCACGTGGCCGAGCTGGTGCTCGACCGGCCCAAGGCCATGAACGCCGTCTCCACCGACATGGCCCGCTCCATCGCCGCCGCCTGCGACGCGCTCGCCGCCGACCGGGACGTGCGGGTCGCCGTCCTCACCTCCAGCCATGAGCGGGCCTTCTGCGTGGGGGCCGACCTCAAGGAGCGGAACTCCTTCACCGACGCCGAGCTGGTACGCCAGCGGCCCACCGCCCGCGCCGCCTACACCGGCGTCCTGGAGCTGCCGATGCCCACGATCGCCGCCGTGCACGGCTTCGCCCTCGGCGGCGGCTTCGAACTGGCCCTCGCCTGCGATGTGATCGTCGCCGACGCCACCGCCGTGGTCGGCCTGCCCGAGGTGTCGGTGGGTGTCATCCCCGGCGGCGGGGGTACCCAGCTGTTGCCGCGCCGGGTGGGTGCGGCGCGCGCCGCCGAGCTGGTGTTCACCGCCCGCCGGGTGGAGGCCGCCGAGGCGCGGGAGCTGGGCCTGGTCGACGAGCTGGTCGAGGCGGGCCGGGACCGGGAGGAGGCGCTCGCCCTGGGCGGCCGGATCGCCGCGAACTCGCCGGTCGGGCTGCGCGCCGCGAAGCGGGCCCTGCGGCTGGGGCACGGGCTCGACCTGCGGGCCGGCCTGGAGGTGGAGGACGCGGCCTGGCGGTCGGTGGCCTTCTCCGGGGACCGGGCGGAGGGCGTGGCAGCCTTCAACGAGAAGCGGAGCCCGCGGTGGCCGGGTGAGTGACCTGACCTGACCTGACCTGACCTGACCTGACCTGATCCGATCTGGCCGGGTCGTGGCGAGAATTAGTGAGAATTAGTTGCGCATCAAACTGATCAAAAGGGAACAAATCTACATAAGCTGTACAGATGGGTGGTGATGATGCGCGGCTGCGGGCCGTGGTTTCGCTTGCGCAGGCGATGGCCGCGGCCTACACGCCGCGCGAGTCGTGGCGGGCGGCCGCGCTGGGGGCCTGCGAGGCGCTCGGCGGCAGCTTCGCCGCGCTCTCGGTGTGGGAGCGGGACCGGGGCAGGCTGCGGGTCCTGGTGAACGCGGGGCAGCGGGCCGAGGGGGAGGAGGAGTTCCCCGAGGAGGAGACCTACCCGGTCCACGAGTTCCCGGAGATCACCGAGTTCCTGCACGAGCGCTGGGCCGGCGGCGGGGAGCCCGACGCCTGGGTGGAGACCGCGGACGGCCAGGCGGGCGCGGGCGGCCCGGCGCGCGGCGCACGCCCGTACTGCCATCAGCGGGTCGCCGCCCTGCGGCGGCGCGGCCGGGGCTGCTGCGTGGTCGCGCCGATCGTGCTGCACGGCCGGGCCTGGGGCGAGCTGTATGTGGCGCGCCCGGCCGGGAAGCCGGTGTTCGACCGGGACGACGCGGACTTCGCGACCGTGCTCGCCGCCGTCGTGGCCTCCGGGGTCGCCCAGACCGAACGGCTGGAGGAGGTCCGCAAGCTCGCCTTCACCGACCCGCTGACCGGCCTCGCCAACCGCCGCGCCGTCGACCTCCGCCTCGACGAGGCGATCGAGGCGCACCGTGACAAGGGGACCGTGGTCAGTCTCGTCGTCTGCGACCTGAACGGCCTCAAGGCGGTGAACGACACCCATGGGCACGCGGTCGGCGACCGGCTGCTGGAACGTTTCGCCTCCGTGCTCTCGCTGTGCGGCGCGATGCTGCCGGACGCGCTGGCGGCCCGGCTCGGCGGCGACGAGTTCTGCCTCCTCGCGGACGGGCCCCCGGCGGACGACGTGGTGGGGGCGGCCACCGAGCTGTGTGACCGGGCGGCGGTGATCGAGCTCGGCGACGGGGTGGCCTGCGGGGTCGCGTCGACCGGCGACCCGATCGGCCCGGTGCGCTCGGCCCGCCGGCTGTTCCGGCTGGCGGACGCGGCGCAGTACCGGGCCAAGGCCGCCCGCTCGCTGCGCCCGGTGGTGGCCGGGCGGGACGGCGAGGTGATCCGGCTGGCCGACTCCCCGCCGAAGTCCGCGCACGACCGGCGCCGGCTGCGCGGGAACCGGCCGTGAGCGATGGGCGGCCGTGAGCGGGAACCGGGCGTGAGCGGTGGCCGGCGCGGGCCCCGGAAGCTGTAAGGGGCCCAGCGCCGAACCACTAGTGACATAGCGGGTTTCAATCCGTACGCTGCTGAATATGGATATGCACACTGTCGTGGTGGGGACGTCCGGAACCACCGCCGAGGACGTCGTCGCCGTGGCCCGCCACGGCGCCCGGGTCGAGCTCTCCACCGCAGCCGTGGACGCGCTGGCCGCCTCCCGCCTCATCGTCGACGCGCTCGCGGCGAAGCCCGAGCCGGTCTACGGCGTCTCCACCGGCTTCGGCGCCCTCGCCAGCCGCCACATCAGTCCCGAGCTGCGCGCCCAGCTCCAGCGCAACATCGTCCGCTCGCACGCGGCCGGCATGGGACCCCGCGTCGAGCGCGAGGTGGTGCGCGCGCTGATGTTCCTGCGGCTCAAGACGGTCGCCTCCGGCCACACCGGCGTACGCCCCGAGGTCGCGCAGACCATGGCGGACGTGCTGAACGCGGGCATCACGCCCGTCGTCCACGAGTACGGCTCGCTCGGCTGTTCCGGCGACCTGGCCCCCCTCTCGCACTGCGCGCTCACCCTGATGGGCGAGGGCGACGCGGAAGGCCCGGACGGCACCGTCCGCCCCGCCGGCGAACTCCTCGCCGCGCACGGCATCACCCCGGTCGAGCTGCGGGAGAAGGAGGGCCTGGCCCTCCTCAACGGCACGGACGGCATGCTCGGCATGCTGGTCATGGCCCTCGCCGACCTGCGTAACCTCTACACCTCGGCCGACATCACCGCCGCCCTCTCCCTGGAGGCGCTGCTCGGCACGGACAAGGTCCTCGCCCCCGAGCTGCACGCCATCCGCCCGCACCCCGGCCAGGGCGTCAGCGCGGACAACATGCTCCGGGTGCTCGCCGGTTCGGGCTTGACGGGCCATCACCAGGACGACGCGCCCCGGGTCCAGGACGCCTACTCCGTACGCTGCGCCCCCCAGGTCAACGGCGCGGGCCGCGACACCCTGGACTACGCGGCCGTGGTCGCCGGGCGCGAACTGGCCTCCTCCGTGGACAACCCGGTCGTCCTGCCCGATGGCCGGGTCGAGTCCAACGGCAACTTCCACGGCGCGCCCGTCGCGTACGTCCTGGACTTCCTCGCCATCGTCGCCGCCGACCTCGGCTCGATCTGCGAGCGCCGCACCGACCGGCTGCTCGACAAGAACCGCTCGCACGGGCTGCCGCCGTTCCTCGCGGACGACGCCGGGGTCGACTCGGGGCTGATGATCGCCCAGTACACCCAGGCCGCCCTGGTCAGCGAGATGAAGCGGCTCGCGGTCCCCGCCTCCGCCGACTCCATCCCGTCCTCCGCGATGCAGGAGGACCACGTCTCCATGGGCTGGTCGGCCGCGCGCAAGCTCCGTACCACCGTGGACAACCTGGCGCGGATCGTCGCCGTCGAGCTGTACGCGGCCACCCGGGCCATCGAGATCCGGGCCACCGAGGGCCTCGTCCCCGCCTCCGCCTCGCAGGCCGCCGTGGTCGCGCTGCGGACGGCGGGGGCCGAGGGCGCGGGCCCGGACCGCTTCCTCGCGCCGGACCTGGCCGCCGCCGAGACGTTCGTACGGGAGGGGCGTCTGGTCGCGGCCGTGGAGCCGGTCACGGGGCCGCTGGCCTGAGCCGGTTCCGTACGTACGGGGAAGGGCTGCCGCACCGGGGGGTGCGGCAGCCCTTTTCCGTGCCTTTCCGTGTGCGTACGGGCTCGGGGAGCCGGTCGGGCCGCGCCCCCGGGCTCGTACGGGCTCAGGGAGCCGGTCGGGCCGTGCCTCCGAGGTCGTACGGGCTCAGAAGGCCGGCCGAACCGTGCCCTCGGGCTCGTACGGGCTCAGAGGGCCGGGCGCGCTCCGGAGCGGCGTACCGAGTACGTGACGAAGCCCGCGCCGATGCCCAGCAGCGCCGTGCCGCCGATCAGATAGGGCGTGGTGTCCATCCCCGGCCCCGTGGCGGCGAGCTGCGGCTGCCCTGGGGCGGCGTCGGCGCCGCCGGTGGTCCGCGCGGCCTCGGCGGCCGACTGCGCGGCCTGGCCGGACTCGGTGGCCACGCCGTCGCTCCGCGAAGCGCTCTCGACCGTCGCGTTGGCGGACGGGACGAACCAGAGAGCGGCCAGCAGCGTGCCTGAGGCGGTGGCGGTCAGGAGTGTGCGACGAGTGACGGACACAGTTTCGATCCCCTTGCGACAACCATGAGTTAGCCCCGTGACCCGATGCTAAGCAAAGCAGCGGGTCGGAGGAAAGTCGCGGCCTCCACGAGCCTTACGCTCCGGCGTATGAGCACAGAAGAGACATCCAGGTTTGTTCGACTTCGCGTGGAGATGGTGGTGGAGATCACCGACCTCGACGCCCTGACCGGCACCGCCCTCGAAAGCATCGCCGCCGAGTACGGAGAACCCGTCTCGGGGATCGCCGAGAGCGACAGCGCCGAGGAGCGGATGCATGCCGAGGCCACCGTCCGGGCAGACGGAGCGGAGGCGCTCGCCTCGCTGGTCGATCCCTTCGACCTGGTCAGCGAGGTGCCCGGGGTCGATCTCGCCCAGGCTTCCTGGAGCAGCGAGTCCATCGACCACGACCCCGACGCGGAGGGCTGGGACGACGACGAGGACGGCTCGTTCCTTTCGGGGGACGAGGTGGACGAGGAGGGGTACGGCGACGGTGTCGCGCACAATGGGAAGAACGACGGCGAGGACGGTGACCTCGCGCAGCGGGCCTGACGTGTGAGAACACCGGCCCCGGCACCGCTTCACCGCGGACCGGGGCCGTGCTGCGCGGCGCTGCCGTATACGTGTCCCGCAGCGGGAACCACCGCTGCTGCGGCCGCGTCGATGAGTGGTGTTCCCCACATCCTCGGCGGATGTGGAACGGAGTGCCCGTTCCGGGTGTTCTTGGAACATTGACGGGGAATCGCCGCCTGGCGGCCCCGTTCGGGGATTTTGGGGAATCGGCAACGATGGAGAAGCGTGTGATGACGGACAGCAAGCGGCGCAGGGGCCTCGCGGCCGCGTCCGCACTGCTCGGCGGCGTGCTGGTGCTTTCGGCGTGTACCGACGACGGCGACAAGAAGGCGGGTGCCGGAAGTTCGGAGTCGTCGCAGGCGCAGGAAGTGGACAAGGCCGCGGCCGAGGACGCGTCCGAGGCCCAGATAGCGATCAAGCCGAAGAACGGCGCCACCAACGCGAGCATCAACAACGCCGCCCAGGTCTCCGTCAAGAAGGGCAAGCTGACCGAGGTCCTCATGACCACGGCGGACGGCAAGGCGGTCGAGGGCACGCTGGCGGCCGACGGCTCCAGCTGGAAGCCCTCGGCGCAGCTCGAACGCTCCACCACGTACAAGATCGACGCCACGGCCGAGGACGCGAAGGGCCGCAAGGCCCACGAGAACAGCTCCTTCACCACCGTCTCGCCCGACAACAGCTTCATCGGGAACTTCACCCCTGAGGACGGCTCCACGGTCGGCGTCGGGATGCCCGTCTCGATCAACTTCAACAAGCCGATCACGGACAAGAAGGCCGTCCAGGACGGCATCACCGTGACCTCCAGCAGCGGCCAGGAAGTCGTCGGCCACTGGTTCAACCCGCAGCGCCTGGACCTGCGCCCGGAGAGCTACTGGAAGGGCGGCTCCACCGTCACCCTGAAGCTGGCGCTGGACGGCGTCGAGGGCGCTGACGGCGTCTTCGGCGTGCAGCAGAAGACCGTGACGTTCAAGGTCGGCCGCAACCAGGTCTCCACCGTCGACGTGAAGACCAAGACGATGACGGTCACGCGCGACGGCAAGACGGTCAAGTCCATCCCGATCTCCGCGGGCGCGCCCGAGAACCCCACGTACAACGGTCAGATGGTGATCTCCGAGAAGCACAAAGAGACCCGGATGAACGGCGCCACGGTCGGCTTCACCGATGACGACGGCAAGGGCGAGTACGACATCAAGGACGTGCCGCACGCCATGCGCCTGTCCACCTCGGGCACCTTCATCCACGGCAACTACTGGGGCAAGGGCATCTTCGGCACCGCCAACACCAGCCACGGCTGCGTGGGCCTGGCCGACGTGAAGGGCGCGAACGACCCCAACGCGCCCGGCGCCTGGTTCTACGACAACTCCATGGTCGGCGACGTGGTCATCGTCAAGAACTCCCCGGACAAGACCATCACCCCGGACAACGGCCTCAACGGCTGGAACATGGACTGGGCCCAGTGGACGGCCGGCTCCGCGGCCTGATCCACCGCCCTCCCTCTCCCCGTCCCCACTCTCCCCGTCCCCACTGAAGGCGGCGGCCCCGGAACGTTCCGGGGCCGCCGCCTTCGGCGTTCTCGGGAGCTCCTATGGCTCCTTGTGCGGCAGGTCGAGTTCGACGGGATGAATGACCGACAGGGCCCCAGCAACGTGAATGAATGAGACGTCAGACATCTCCACCAAGAGCCCGGGAAGCCTTGCTCCTTGCGCTTCACGACCCGTCAGCCGATCGGTGGCCAATCAAAAGGAGGTCATTCAACGGCCCGCGTCGCGCATGGAGAGGAAGTCCATCCTTATTCCGGCACGCAGGGGCTTGAAAGTGTCAAATCCAGTACATATTCCTCAGTGAAAGGGCACTCCCCCCAGGCTCGATTGATCTGCTCAAACTCCCAGTCATCATCAATGCGTCGAAAGATGTCGTCGTGGTAGGACGAGACTGCGCCCCTGCCCGTCCACCAGGCATTCCCTTCGTACACGCCTGTCCGTGGCAGCTCCATCTCTCCGGCTGGGCCGAAGGTGAGCTGGCCGATGACGAGAATCCCCGTTTCGGACTCGATGCGGATGGGTGTGGAACCTTCGGCGTGATCGGGAATATCCTGCGGCAAAGCCCAGATGCGAATGTTTACTCTTACGCGGATGTTCGACTGAAGGCTGTGGCAGTACAGGTGGTAGCCGTTCCCGGCCACCACCTGTCGCTGGGACGCCTTCATCGCGGCATTGTCCATCAAGTAGGCATCGGCGTCGTAGATCTCCACAACGCATCGGTCGGGGAGTGCGTCTACGGTGTATTCGGTGATCGGTTGCACTGGGCGCCCTTTACTGCCTATTCAGGGGACAATCTTCGCTGGAAGGCGTCTCCGTCGAGTATTCGATGCAGCGTGTGAATGGAATTGAGTTTACGGCCTGCCGTGCGTGGCGGGCCCTCAGTCGGCTCTGCCTCCAGCTGGGTGAACTGCGTCCTACTCAGACGTCTCCCCGGTTTGTCGGAGAGTGGGCGGGCCCGGGCTTCACCCCGTCCGCCCCTCCACCGCCTCCCGGTAGTGCAGCAGGTCGGCGCGGTGGACCTGGCGTACCCCGGCCACGTCTGTGTCCTGGGCGGCCGGGGGGATGCCGCAGAGGCGTTCGCAGGGTGGTTCGGCGGTGGCTGTCCGGCGGAGGTGGCGCCAGGGCTGGAGCGGGAGCCAGAACAGGCCGTACAGCCAGCGCAGGACCAGGCGGCGGAATTCCGGGCGGCCCGCGTCGGGCAGGCGGACCACCCGTACGCCCATGATCAGCTTTCCGGCGCTCGCCCGTACGGCCATCGTGAGCAGCACCTGATTGGCGAAGGACAGCACGGTGAGCTGGCAGAGGAGCACCGCCGCCGTCCTCCCGGCCCCGGCGCCCGCCCCCGCGCTCCCCTCCGCCCGGCCCAGGCACGAGTGCACCAGCAGGCCGACGACCAGCAGGCACAGATAGCAGTCGAGCCCGACCGCCAGGTAACGGCGGGTGTCCCCAGGGCCCTTGGGGATGCGGGGCGGCCGGGGGAGCGCACCGTAACGTTGTGGCTGTGGCTGTGGCTGTGGCTGTGGCTGTGGCGGTATGGGGTGGGCGGCGGCTCGGCTTGTTCCGTACAACAACCTTGGCTGATAAGGAGATTGCTTTCTCCGACGCCCCCGCGGCTTCGTCATGGGGGCATCATGACTGATCGTCAGGCGAGGTGTCGCGGGTTTCTGGCGGGTAACTCCCGTGCCCTCACCGGGTTTCACTCATCCTTTACGGTCGCTCCTCGCCTCCCGGGGGTGGGCGCGGGGCGAGCCGGGGGGTATGGCGTTCGCCCTCCGTGGTTCCCGGCGGTGCGCGGGGGCGAGGCGCCTGATGCCCTGCCGGGGCCCGGGGAAGTGGCTCGGGGAAGGGGCCCGTGGTCGGTACGTCGTGCTGTCCCCGTCCCGATCGAAATGGCTGATCATGGCCAGTATGTGGATGGTCCTCGAAGATCATCGGATCGGGCGGGAGAATCGGTGCGTACGACGGTCCTGCGTAGCGCCCGGCCGGGCGAAGGCCGCGCGGCTTCCCGAGGGGATTCCGCAGGGCTCCGGCGGGGAGGCGGACCGGCGGCGCCCCCCGGGACGGGGGCGTCGACGCGCACGAGCCGACCACGGAAGGTCTTGATCAGATGCCGGTCACCCCCGACCCCGCCCGCACGCCCCACGCCGTGGGCCACGACGCCGCGAACCGGGTCATCGAGCCGCTGTACGCCGAGATCCTGCGGCGCAACCAGGGCGAGAAGGAGTTCCACCAGGCGGTCCGCGAGGTCCTGGAGACGCTCGGCCCCGTGCTGACGCAGCGCCCCGAGTTCGTCGACGCCCGCATCATCGAGCGGATCTGCGAGCCCGAGCGGCAGCTCATCTTCCGGGTGCCGTGGGCGGACGACTCCGGCGACATCCACGTCAACCGCGGCTTCCGGGTCGAGTTCTCCAGCTCGCTCGGCCCCTACAAGGGCGGCCTGCGCTTCCACCCCTCGGTCAACCTCGGCATCGTGAAGTTCCTCGGCTTCGAGCAGATCTTCAAGAACGCCCTGACCGGCATGCCCATCGGCGGCGGCAAGGGCGGCGCGGACTTCGACCCCAAGGGCCGCTCCGACGCCGAGATCATGCGGTTCTGCCAGTCGTTCATGACCGAGCTCCACCGCCACCTGGGCGAGTACACCGACGTTCCCGCCGGTGACATCGGCGTGGGCGGCCGGGAGATCGGCTACCTCTTCGGCCAGTACAAGCGGATCACCAACCGCTACGAGTCCGGCGTCCTCACCGGAAAGGGCCTCGGCTGGGGCGGCGCCCAGGCCCGTACGGAGGCCACCGGCTACGGCTGCGTCCTGTTCACCGCCGAGATGCTGCGCAGCCGGGGCGAGTCGCTGGAGGGCCAGACCATCGCGGTCTCCGGCTCCGGGAACGTGGCGATCTACGCCATAGAGAAGGCCCAGCAGCTCGGCGCGACCGTGGTGACCTGCTCGGACTCCGGCGGTTACGTCGTCGACGAGAAGGGCATCGACCTCGCCCTCCTCAAGGAGATCAAGGAGGCGGGCCGCGGCCGGGTCTCCGAGTACGCCGAACGGCGCGGCACGCACGCCCGGTTCGTCCCCGGTACGGGGGTGTGGTCGGTCCCCGTGGACGTGGCCCTGCCCTGCGCCACGCAGAACGAGCTCCACGAGGCCGACGCGCTCGAACTCGTACGCAACGGGGTCAAGGCGGTCGCGGAGGGCGCCAACATGCCCACCACCCCGGACGCGGTCCGGGTCCTCCAGGACGCGGGCGTCGCCTTCGCCCCCGGAAAGGCGGCCAACGCGGGCGGGGTGGCGACGAGCGCCCTGGAGATGCAGCAGAACGCGTCGCGCGACTCCTGGACCTTCTCCCACACCGAGGAGCGCCTCGCCGAGATCATGCGCCACATCCACGACTCCTGCTACACCACCGCCGAGCGCTACGGCAGCCCCGGCAACTACGTGGTGGGCGCGAACATCGCGGGCTTCGAGCTGGTGGCGGACGCGATGCTGGCGCAGGGGCTGATCTGATCGCGGTGTGCGGTGTGCGGTGTGCCGTGGCTGTGTGCGGCGTGCGGTACGCGGTACGCGGTGTCGGCCCGGGCGGGGGTTTCGCCGGGCCGGTGCCGCCCCCGTGCCGCCGCCCGGGGCGAGTGCCTGGAGCACTGCCGCCCCGGACGGCTGGGCAACCGGGGCGGCCGGGGCGGCCGACGATCGGAGCCGGTGACTAGAATCGACTTTCATGTCGAAGCCTGACGAGTTGCTCGTGGACGTCGCCGCGTTGGTGGAGTCCGGGCACAGCAATCAGATGTCTCTGACCGTGGTCGCCGGCGGCGCTGTCGTCACGGGCCGGCTGGCTCCCGAAGTCGTCTGGAGGCAGCGGGTGTCGGAGGTGCTGGCGGACTCCGCCAGCCTGAGCGACTTCGCCGCCGCCTTCACCGCCACGACGCGCACGGAGGGGCCGCCCACGCATCTGCATTTCCACGTGGCGCGGATTCTCCAGGGTGCGGTGGGGATTCCGGAGACGGGCGGGATGTACCGCGTGGCGATCGAGGACGTCAGCGCCTGGACCATGGGCGACTTCAGCTACTCCGACCACTGATCGCGCCCGCGCCGGGATTCACTCCGTACGCGATGAGGGTCCGGCCGGTGCTCACCGGCCGGGCCTCTCGGAGAGCGCTGCATCCCGACTCCGCTCGCCGGCTGCCCCTTTGCCCGGCGAGTTCGTCGTGTCGGGTGCGCGAAACGTGCCCCGTATCGTTGGCCCGTGACCGATTCTGATCCAACAGCTTCGCCCTTGTCGCGCTTCCTCGTTCTGCACGACTACGGGATGGGCGGCTCGTGGTGGTGGGTCCACGCGCGTTCGGTTCGCGAGGTGCGCGAACGGTTCTCCGACGTGGAGGTCGTCGACAGCCCGGAGACGGTCGAGCGGGCCGAGACGTGGGAGCTGGACGAAGTCGAGGTCGACGCGGCGGTCATGCCCGCAGGGCTGGACGAGCTGTGGGCCAAGCGCGAGGCTCAGCGCGGTCGCGAGGGGTTCGGCGCGTTCGCCGACCGGGAGCTTCTGTGGCTGCGGCGTCGCTGGGACTACGAGGACGACGACGATCAGACGATCTACCTGATGGAGGTCGGGTCGGACGGCCGCAGGCTGCGTCAGGTCGAGTTGACCCCGGACGGTTCCGGCCTCAGCAGCGGCCCGGACGACTGGCCGTTCAACCCGCCCGTCGTGGACCTCTTCGACCCCGATCTCGTGGGCATGGAGATCGGTCGGCAGGAGTTCGAGGCCGCGTGGCTCAGCGCCCGCCCCGATGAGGGGCTGTAGGCGACCGGTTCGAGCCGGTGCTCGCGCGGGCCGTGCGCGCTCAGCGGTGCCGGGCGCCGCGCCCGAGGCGCTGCCGGCCGGGAGCGGTTCTCCTAGGGTGGAGCGATGAGCATACGAGCGACGAACCAGGCCCGCGCCATCCCCCTCCGCCCGTTCCCGGCTCCATCCGCACCCTCGCCCGCGCCCTCACCCGCGTCCGCACCCGACCTCGCTCCGGCCAGGGAACCGCTCTGGCGCGACCTCGTCGGAGACGTACTGCGCCGCGAACGCCTTTCCCAGGGGCGGACGTTGAAGGACGTGGCCGACACCGCGCGCATCTCGATGGCGTACCTCTCCGAGGTGGAACGCGGCCGCAAGGAGGCATCCTCCGAGGTGCTGGCGGCGGCGGCCCAAGCGCTCGGTCTGAGTCTCGCCGACGTCCTCGGGCTGACCCGGGGCACGTTGATCAGCCTGTCCGGGGCGCGCTCCCGGGTCGCCGGTGCGGGCCGTGCGGGGCATTCCGCTCGTCAGGCAGGTCAGGCAGGTCAGGCGGGCCCGATGGGCGGTGTGCTGCTCGCCGCCTGAATCGGGGTTCGGAGGGTTCGGGGGGCGGGGCCTTCGCCGAAGGCCCCGCGTGCTGCCTGACGGCGGATTCCGGATCGGGGCGCCCGGACGCCCGCAGCAGTTCGGCGTACGCCCACGACCTCGCGGCGAGGTGGTCCGCCACCTCGGCCGGCACGGCACCGGGCGCATCGGCGTCCCCGTCCTGGTGGCCCACGGCGACGACGACCAGATCGTTCCCATCGCCGCCGCCGCCCACAAGTCGGTCCAGCTCCTCCCGACCGCCACGCTCAAGGTCTACCCGGGCGCGCCCCGAACGGCCGGGACGGCGCTGTCGAGGAGGAGTTCACGGCGGACCCGCTGGACTTCGTCAAGCAGTAGGGGGCGCATCCGCCGGCCCGTTGCGGGTGCTCGCGGAGCTCGCCCGGTCCGCGAGCGCCCGCACCTCGGCGGCGACCGCCGTGTGGCGCTCGCGCGGGATGTCATGGCCGACGCCCGGCTGGAGTACGAGACGGGCTCCGGGGATCGCCGCGGCGGTGGCCCGGCCCGCGGAGGGCTTGAGCAGCGGGTCGCCCGTACCGTGCAACACCAGTGCCGGAACGCGTAGTCCGGCCAGGGGCGGCCCGCTCCAGCGCGCGCCGATCTGGCGGGACTGGGCGTCCGGGTCCGCGATGCCGGTGTCCACGTCGGCGGTGATCCGCTCCAGCGCCTCCGCCTCGTCGAACGGGTAGCCCGGCGACGCGCAGAGCCGCGCCACCGCGAGCCCCGCCGCGATCCGGCCCTCCCGGTCCCGGGCCGGTTTGACGCGGGCGAACTTGGCGAGGGTGGGCAGGCGCAGGTGGCGGAACGCGCCGAGCCCGCCGACGTCGCTCGGCAGCGCGGCGGACGAGGTGAGCGTGCGCACCCGGTCGGGGTGACGGAGCGCGACGCGCTGGGCGACGACCCCGCCGAGCGAGTGCCCGAAGAGGTGCGCCGACTCCCAGCCGAGCGCGTCCAGGACGGCGACGGCGTCGTCGGCCATGTCCTCGGCGGTGTAAGCGGCTCCGCGCCGGGCGGCCAGGGCGGCGAACGGGTTGCCGTCCCGGCCGCCTCCGGTTCCCTCGCCGCGCTTGCCGGTGCGGTCGGCCGGGGCGCTCCTCGGCAGCCGGGTGGACTCGCCCGCGTCCCGCTGGTCGTAGCGGGCGACGGCGAACCCGGCGTCGGAGAAGGCCGCGCACAGCCCCTGCGGCCACCAGTGCCGGGAGACCGCCAGCCCCATCACCAGCAGCAGCGGTTCGCCGTCCCCGCCGCCCCGGAGCCGGTCGTGGGCCAGCTCGACCGTGCCGTTGCGGGCGAAGCGGCGTTCGGTCCAGGTCATGGCGGGCTCCTTCGATTGCGGTGGCGGGCGGGGTAATACTGCGATCAGTGTTCGCAGTATTAGACTACAGCCAGCCGGCGGGCCGGTCAGGACCCGGACGACGAGAAAGGCGGTGGGCAGTGGCCGAACGCGAGACCCGGCCGACGACCGTGTGGTCACGGCCCGAGCGCGGTGCGCGCGGCCCCGCGCCCGAACGCAGCCGCCACCAGATCACCGAGGCCGCCGTCGCCCTGGCCGACGCCGAAGGGCTGGCGGCCGTGTCGATGCGGGCGCTCGCTCAGCGGCTGGGCACCGGGCCCGCCTCGCTCTACCGCTATGTGGGGAGCCGTGACGAGCTGCTGGACCTCATGGCCGACGCGGTCGCGGGCGAACTCGACCTCTCCGCGGCCCCCAGCGGCGACTGGCTGGGCGACCTCGTGGGCCTGGCCCTCCAGTCGAAGGCCGCGCACGCCCGGCATCCGTGGCTGGCCGACCTGAACGACCGGCGGGGCGAGGTGCTGGGCCCGTGCGCGATCGACTACCTCGACCATGCCCTGGCGGTCCTGGCCCCCGCGCCCGGAACGAGCCGGCAGAAACTGGAGACCATCGGGCTCCTCGGCGGCCTCGCCACCCTTTTCGCCCGCCGCGAGAGCACCGCCTCGGGCGACGGCGCCCCCGGCTCCGACGACCCGCCCGCCCGGGCGGCCCACCTCGCCGCGGTGGCCGCACAGGGCCGCCACCCGCACCTGCTTGCCGCCCTCGCGACGGCGGGCCCACCACCCTCGGCGGGCCCGGCCGAGCGGGACGCGCTGTTCGAACGGCTGCTGCGCCGGCTGCTTCCGGCGATGCTCGGCTAGCCGGTCGGGGCCGGGGCGCGCACGCGTCGTCGAACGGCACTCGGCGTCGCGGTGACGGCGCGCGTCATCGAACGGCACGCGTCATCGAACGGCGCGTGTCCCGGCCGATTGCGCGGCTCAGTCGAGGCAGAACTCGTTGCCTTCGATGTCCTGCATCACGATGCACACCTGGTTCTCGTCATCGGCGGGCAGGAGCCCCACCCGTACCGCACCGAGCACGACCAGGCGCGCGCACTCGGCCTCCAGTGCGGCGAGGCGCTCCTCGCCCGCGAGCCCGGCCCCGGCCCGTACGTCGAGATGCACCCGGTTCTTGACGACCTTGCCCTCCGGAACCCGCTGGAAGAACAGGCGCGGTCCCACCCCCGAGGGATCGGTGCACGCCGACCAGGTCCCCCGGTCCTCGGGCGGCTGCGCGCGATCGAAGTCGGCCCATGAGGCGAACCCCTTCGGCGGCGTGATGACGTAACCCAACACCTCGCACCAGAAACGGGCGACACGCTCCGGCTCCGCGCAGTCGAAGGTGACTTGGAACTGCTTGATCGATGCCATCAGGCCACCGTAGTGGCGCGCACCGCCCACCGGCATCCGGGTCTTCTCCATCGCTCCGATCGCCGTTCCACCGGAGGCAAGGCCCGTCAGCTCTCCACCGAAGCCATGCCGACAGGCAGGTCAGGACCTTCCCTGTCGGGGCAGGAATCCGTCCCGGATGCCCTCGATCGTGGCTCTCATGGCATCCCCGTAGACCGCCACGGCGGCGAATCGCTCGAAGGTGTCGAGGTACATCTCCACGTCCTTCGGATCGCGGGTGGTGACCTCGGAATGGAACGTTTCCACGATGACGAGCCGGTCGTCGTGGAGGCTGAAGCAGGTCATGGGGAAGTCGGGCATCCTGCGGTCGGAGGGCACGATACCCAGCGAGACGTTGGGCAGATGGGACACGGACACGAGCCGGTCCAGTTGGAGCGACATGACCAGGGGAGCGCTGATACGCCACCGGAGTACGTGCTCGCAGATCAGAAAGCGGAAAGCCCGGCCCGACTCGTAGAGGACGGATTGCCGTTCGAGGCGGGCCGCCAAGGTCATGGCCCTGGTCTCCTCAGGCAGAGCCGGAGGCAGAGAAAAGATGGCAGAGGCGTACTCGGGTGTCTGGAGGAGGCCGGGGACGAGCTGGCCCTGGAAGAGCCTGAGTGTGGTGGTGCCGGCCTCGATGGCCCGGATGGTCTTCTGATGCTTCCACGGGCCCATGCGGCGCAGCAGGCGCCATGCGGTGGCCTCGGTGGCTTCAGCGCGGGCCGCCGCCAGGAACTCTTCCTTGACCTCTTGGCTCACGCCTATGGCGGCGAGGACGAGGCCGACGTCCTGGACGGTCGGTCGCACCTTGCCGGTCTCGATTTTCGACAGCTTCCCGGCAGACATGGAAGCCCTGCGGGCCACGGAGTCACCCGTGAGTCCGGATGCGTCGCGCAGTGCCCGCAGGGCTTTCCCGATCGAGTCGGCGGTCAGTGGTGCCGCTCCCAGTAATCCGCGAACGGCACCGCCGCGGTCAAGGCGCGGTCCCGATGACCCTGATACTCGGCGAGTCTGTGGTCGGGGAGGAGTTCGGCACCGATGAACGCGCCCTCGGGTGTGTAGTGCATCCGGTACACGGTCCGGTCGTCGAACAGCCAGAAGTCGTGATCAGGCAGGCCGGGTACCGTCTGCTCCACCAGGTCGATGATGCCGATGGACTCCCCGGCTGAGATATTGCCGGGATACGCGGCCAGTTCGTACCGCAGGTAGTCGGTCAGAGGTGAGCGGAGGACGTGGACGCGGGACACTTCCTTGCCCTTGTCGGTCATCGACCGCACCCACGGGTTGTCGTCCCACCCAGGGCCCATGTCCCGGCCCGCGAGGA
Organism: Streptomyces sp. cmx-18-6; assembly: GCF_046548915.1. NCBI lineage: Bacteria > Bacillati > Actinomycetota > Actinomycetes > Kitasatosporales > Streptomycetaceae > Streptomyces > Streptomyces sp. cmx-18-6. Next base: position 347,194 of record NZ_JAEBEP010000007.1, read on the forward strand.
ACCGTTCGACTTCCTCTCGCTCATCCTCGATGTCGTAGACGGCAAGCGTCTCCAGCCGGAAGGCAGCCCGTTCGAACGACTGGAAGAGCAGGCCGAACTCTTCACCGCTGAGCACGGAAATACTCCTCCAGGACGGCCGCAGGGATCACGACGGCGGTCTCACCCTCGGGCAGAGCGAGTTGGGCCAGTCTCTCCGGGTCGGTGATGACAAACCCCTGGACCACGTAGTACGTGCCGTCTTCCGTGACCCATAACGTGGGGCATGTTCCGTTCTTGCAGTCTTGGTCACCGGACAACTTTCTCAGCACTCTCGGCCCCCACTCGTCGGTGAGCATCTGTCGTCTTCGATGCTCCCGACCCGGTCACGGCGAGGTCAAGTGCCGAGCCTTTCCAGAACAGGAAAGGTCCGGAGCGCCGGCCCTACTGCGGAGAGGGCCCGGCTGAGCGTCGATGGAAAGCCCCTAGCCGCCCGTTGTCGGCGCCACGCCGATCGGGCAGGACACCCCCGTACCGCCGATTCCGCAGTAACCGCCCGGGTTCTTGTCCAGGTACTGCTGGTGGTACGCCTCCGCCGGCCAGAACGGGCGGCCCTCCGCCGGGAGGATCTCCGTGGTGATCTCCTTGTGGCCGGAGGCCGTCAGGACCTTCTGGTACGCCTCGCGGGAGGCGTCCGCCGCCGCTGCCTGCGCGGGGGAGTGGGTGTAGATCGCGGAGCGGTACTGGGTGCCCACGTCGTTGCCCTGGCGGAAGCCCTGGGTCGGGTTGTGGGACTCCCAGAACAGCTTCAGCAGCTCCTCGTACGAGACGACCGCCGGGTCGAAGACGACGCGGACGGCCTCCGTGTGGCCGGTCAGGCCCGAGCAGGCTTCCTCGTACGTGGGGTTCTCCGTGTAGCCGCCCTGGTAGCCGACCAGTGTCGTCCAGACGCCCTCCGTCTGCCAGAACTTCCGCTCCGCGCCCCAGAAACAGCCGAGCGCGAAGTCCGCTGTCTCCAGGCCCTCCGGGTACGGACCCACCAGGGGGTTGCCGAGGACCGTGTGGCGGGAGGGGACGGTGAATTCGGGGACGGGGCGGCCGCGCAGGGCCTGCTCCGGGGTGGGGAGCTCGGGGGTGCGGCGGTTCAGGAACATGCGAAGGGCTCCTCGGTACTCGGGTTCGTCGCGTACAACAACGGAGCGGTCGCCGGGATTCCGGACCCGGAGGCGGACGGGCGGTGGCGACTCGTCGCGCGGCTGTCCGGCGGCCCCGGCGCGACTGTCCGGCGGTTCCGGCGGCGGCTGTCCGGCGGCCTCGGCGCGGCTGTCCGGCGGTTCCGGCGGCGGCTATCCGGCGGCCTCGGCGGCGGCCGCGAGGGCCTCGGAGAAGGCGCGGATGCGGGCGGTTTCGTGGCTGCGGTGCCACACGAGGGCCAGGACGGAGTGCTGGAGGCCGGTGACGGGGACGAACGCGACCGCGCGGTGGCCGTAGTAGTCGGCGGTGGGGTGGCACAGGAGCATCGCGCCGCGCCCCGCCCGGACCAGGGCCAGGCCCTCCTGGAGGGTGTTCACCGCGGGGCCGGCGGGGATGGGGCGGCCTCCGGGGGTGGCGACCGGGGCCTGAGCGCGCCGCCAGTACTCCGGGGCCGCGCCGTGGACGCCGATGAGTGGGCAGGCGGCCAGTTCCTCGACGTCGAGACCGCCGCGCTTCGCGAACGGGTGCCGGGTGGACACGGCCAGCGACTGCTGCTGCCGGGAGAAGACATGGCCCTGCACCAGCTCGTCCTCCTGGACGGGCGTCAGCACCACCGCCGTGTCGACCTCCCTCCGGTGCAGCGGGCCGAACGGATCGGAGAAGGGTATTTCCACGATCTCCGTGGCGCAGTCGGGATACCTGCTCCGGAAGAGCGCGATGGCGTTCATGACCTGGTCGTTGACCGTGCCCTGGAAGCCGATGCGGAGCAGCCCCCCGACGCCGCGCGCGACCTCCCGGACCTCGTCGATCGTCTCCACGATGGCGTCGAAGGCGGGGCGCAGTCCCGCGAGGAGCTGCTCGCCGAGCGGGGTGAGCCGGACCCGGCGGCTGGTGCGCTCGACGAGCCGCGCGCCGATCCGGCTCTCCAGGGACCGCAGGAGCTGGCTGACGCGGCTCTGCGACACGTACAGGCGTTCCCCCGCCCGACCGAAGTGCAGTTCCTCGGCCAGCGCGAGAAACGCCTCCAGCTCACGAGCGTCCAGACTGCTCATCGCGTTTCCTCCCCCGTCAGCCGTCAGCCGTCAGCCGTCAGCCGTCAGCCGTCAGCCGTCAGCGCCCGTCCCTCGCCGTCCATGAGTCCAGCTCATAGAAGGATGAGAGATCGGCCGTTGTTCCCGCGAACCGCGCTCTGTTGGCTGGGGACATGACGCAGGTCGAGGAATCCACGAACACGAACCCAGGCCCGAACCCAGACCCGAACACAGACTCGGACGCAGACCCGAACCCCTCTCCCACCCCGCTCAGGGCCTGGTCGGGGGTGGTCGCCCTCGCGCTCGGCACGTTCACGGTCGTCACGTCCGAGATGCTGCCCGTGGGGCTGCTGACCCCGATGGGTCAGTCCCTCCAGGTCTCCGAGGGCGTGGCCGGTCTCACGCTGACGATCACCGGCCTGGTCGCGGCCGTCTCGGCCCCGGTGCTCGTCCCGAAGCTGGGCAGGGCCGACCGGCGGACGGTGCTCTGCGTCCTGCTCGCCGTGCTGGTGATCGGCAATGCGGGCGCGGCCTGGGCCCCGAACTTCGCGGTCATGGTCGTCGCCCGCGTCCTGGTCGGCGTCGGCATGGGCGGCGTCTGGGCCGTCGCGGCGGGGCTCGCGGTGCGGCTGGTGCCCGCGCGATCGGTCGGCTCCGCCACCTCGCTGGTCTTCAGCGGCATCGCCGTGGCGTCCGTGCTGGGCGTCCCGGCCGGAACGTACCTCGGGGCGCTGACCGGTTGGCGTACGGCGTTCCTCGCGGCGGCCGGGCTCGGTGTGGTGGTGCTGGTCGCGATGGCGGTCCTGCTGCCGCCGCTGCCCACGGAGCGCGCGGTTCCGCCGGGCGGCGTCCTGGGCCTGTTCGGCGACGCCCGGGTGCGTACGGGCCTCGTCGTCGTCGGCTTCGTGGTGACCGGTCACTTCGCCGCGTACACCTATGTCAGGCCGGTGCTGGAGGACGTCTCCGGCGTCGGCGCGGGCATGATCGGCACGCTGCTCCTGGCGTACGGGATCGCCGGCGTGGCCGGGAACTTCCTGGCCGGGGCCGGGGCGGCCCGCTCGCCGCGCAGGACGCTCCTGGTGATCAGCTCGGTCCTGGCCGCCACCGTGCTCGCGCTGCCGTGGCTGGGCGGGTCCCCGGCCCTCGCGGCCGTGCTGATGGCGGTCTGGGGCCTGAGCTACGGAGGCGTCTCGGTGGCCACGCAGACCTGGCTCCTGCTCGCGGCCCCGGACGCCCGCGAGGCGGCCTCCTCGCTGTTCGCCGGGGTGTTCAACGGCGCCATCGCCCTGGGCGCGCTGGTGGGCGGGCTCGCGGCGGACGGCGTGGGCGTCACGGCGGTGATGTGGGTGGGCGGAGCGCTCGCGGTGGGCGCGCTGGTGACCACGGCGGCCGGCCCGGCCCCCGCGCCCGTACGCCCTCCGAAGTGACCCCCTGGGCCCCCGCGCCCGTACGCCCTCCGAAGTGACCTCCCGGGCCCCCCGCGCCCGCTTACGTGACCACCCAAGCCCCGCCCCCGTACGTCAGTGCGGCAGCGCCCCCCCGTACGTCAGTGCGGCAGCGTCGCCGGGCTGCCGCCGTTCGCCTCATACCCCGCGACCGCCAGCGCCCGGTAGACCGTGTACTGCGCGGCCGGGTCCGGGTCCGTCGTCCACGGCAGCGCGCCCACATGGCCGTCGATGAGGACCAGCTGGTGCATCGCCTCCGACCAGCGCTCCATGTGCACCAGGAACAGCACCAGCAGATGGCGTACGTGGGCGAGCATCGGGTCGTCCGGCCGGGCCGCGTGGACCGCGAACATCGCGCCCTCGACCGCCTTCACCACCACCTGGCTGCGGTAGAAGCCCTGCACGAGGTTGACCTCCGGCAGGTGCTCGTACACCGCGAACAGCGGCAGCGCGGCCAGCAGCGAACCCTGCGGGGCGCGGGCGGCGGCGGCCGTGGCGAAGGCGTCGGCGTCCTTGCGGGAGCCGTGCCACTTCTCGCAGTGGAAGTGCAGCGCCGCGATGTGCGCGCCCATGTGGGCCGGGGCCCGGTCGATGATCCTCGCCCAGAGCTGGTCGAACTGCTCGGGGGTGTAGGTGAGGCCCCGGGCCACCGCCAGCTCCACGATGTACGGCACCGGGTCGCCCGGGGCGAGCAGGGCCGCCTCCCCGCAGACCGTACGGGCCTCCTCCAGGATGATCCGGAAGTCGTCGGTCCCGGCGGCGGAGGAGCGCCACGCCTGCTGCACCAGGAACTCCGCGTGCACCGCCGCCCCGCCCGCGTCCTTGGGGGCCTCCGCACGCCAGGCGCGCAGCCACGAGCCGCCCTTGCCCGGCTGCTGCGCCAGCTCCAGCGAGGCCGCGCCCGCGAACGCCTGCACCCGCTGCCAGCGCACCTCGCCCTCCTTCGGCGTACCGGCGAGCAGCTGGGCGGCGGCCCGCCAGTCCTGGGTGGCCTGGACGACGTCGAGCACGTCCAGGAGGTCCTGGTCCGGGCCCGGCATCCGGACGTCCAGCTCCTCCTGACGTGCGAAGCCGTACGTATCGGGGTCGGCGGCGTCGGGCGAACCCGGGGCGACCTGACGGATACCGCCCCGGCGGCGCATCACGATCGGCCCGACGATCGCGGCGAGCATGCACATCGCGAGCAGGAACAACAGAATCTCCATGGCTCCATTGTCCCCGGAGCGCCCGGTGGCCGGTAAGGGCCCTCTCGACGCCAAGGGCCTTCTCGACGTCAAGGACCCTGTCCACGTCAAGGGCCCTGTCCACGTCCGGATCCTCTCCACGTCAAGGACCCTCTTGACGTCAAGGGCCCTCTTGACGAACTACGCTCGGTGCCCATGAGCGACCAGCACAGCTTCGAGACTCTCGCGATCCACGCGGGGAACACCGCCGACCCCCTCACCGGCGCGGTTGTTCCGCCCATCTACCAGGTGTCCACGTACAAGCAGGACGGCGTGGGCGGGCTGCGCGGCGGCTACGAGTACAGCCGCAGCGCCAACCCGACCCGCACCGCCCTGGAGGAGAACCTGGCGGCCCTGGAAGGCGGCCGCCGGGGTCTGGCCTTCGCCTCCGGCCTCGCCGCCGAGGACTGCCTCCTCCGTACGCTGCTGACGCCCGGCGACCACGTGGTCATCCCGAACGACGCCTACGGCGGCACGTTCCGCCTGTTCGCGAAGGTCGCCGCGCGGTGGGGCGTGGAGTTCTCGGTCGCCGACACCTCGGACGTGGCGGCCGTACGGGAGGCGATCACCCCGCGTACGAAGGCGATCTGGGTGGAGACCCCCTCCAACCCGCTGCTCAACATCACCGACATCGCCGCGCTCGCCCAGGTCGCCCGGCAGGCCGGGGCCCGCCTCGTCGTCGACAACACCTTCGCCTCGCCCTACCTCCAGCAGCCCCTCGCGCTCGGCGCGGACGTCATCGTGCACTCCACCACCAAGTACATGGGCGGCCACTCCGACGTCGTCGGCGGCGCGCTCGTCGTCAGCGACCCGGAGCTCGCCGAGGACCTGGCGTACCACCAGAACGCCATGGGCGCGGTCTCCGGCCCCTTCGACGCCTGGCTCGTGCTGCGCGGCATCAAGACCCTGGCCGTCCGCATGGACCGGCACACCGAGAACGCCACCAAGGTCGCCGACCTGCTGACCCGGCACCCCAAGGTCTCCCAGGTCCTGTACCCGGGGCTCCCCGAGCATCCCGGCCACGAGGTCGCCGCCAAGCAGATGAAGGCGTTCGGCGGGATGGTCTCCTTCCGCGTCGCGGGCGGCGAGGAGGCGGCGGTCGAGGTCTGCAACCGGGCGAAGCTCTTCACGCTCGGCGAGTCCCTCGGCGGCGTCGAGTCGCTGATCGAGCACCCCGGCCGGATGACGCACGCCTCCGTCGCGGGCTCCCTGCTGGAGGTCCCCGGCGACCTGGTCCGGCTCTCCGTGGGCATCGAGAACGGCGACGACCTGCTCGCCGACCTCACCCAGGCCCTGGGCTGATCCCGTACGCAGCACGAAGCCCCGCAGTACGTAGAAGCCCCGTGGTACGTAAAGGAGGGGCCCGCTTCCGGCGGGCCCCTCCTTTACGTTGCGCTCAGGCCGCTGCCCCCGCCTCCGCCCCCGCCCCCGCCTCCGCCCCCGCCTCCGGCTCCGCGTCCAGCTGGAGGGCGAGGAGCGCGATGTCGTCCTCCTTGCCCTCGCCGAACGACCCGAGCAGGAAGTCGCACAGGGCCTCCAGCTCCCGGGGTCCGGACGCCGTCGCGTCGCGGAACGCCGCCAGGGTGTCGTCGAGGTCCTGGCTGCGCACCTCCACCAGGCCGTCCGTGATCAGCAGGATCCGGGTGCCCGGTGCGGTCGGGTGGACGGTCGCCTCGGGGTGCGGGAGCCGCAGGCCCAGCAGCGGGCCGTGCTCGTGGAGGTAGGCGGCGCCGCCGTCCGGGGCGAGCAGCAGCGGCGGTATGTGACCGGCGTTGGCGACGTGCACCCGGCCGCCGTCCGGCTCGACCAGGACCAGGCACAGCGTCACGGTGAGGCCGGGCCGGGTGTGGGCGAGGAGCACGTCGAGCCGCTCCAGCACGTGGTGCGGCGAGTGGCCCTCCAGGGCGTAGGCGCGCAGTGCGTGCCGGATCTCGCCCATGACCGTCGCGGCGACCAGCGAGTGCCCGGCCACGTCCCCGATGGCCAGCAGCAGCCCGGCCGGGGTCTCCAGGGCCTCGTAGAAGTCGCCGCCGATCTCCGCGTGGTCGGAGGCCGGGAGGTAGCGCACGGCGAGGGACGTGCCCGGCACGGCGGGCAGCCGGTCCGGCAGGAAGGTGCGCTGGAGGGCGAGCGCGAGGGCGTGCTCCTCGTTGTACGTGCGCAGGGCCTCCAGGGCGAGCGCGCTGGCGCTGGCGAGCTGCTGGAGGAGCTCGCGCTCGTCGGTCCCGCGGGCCGCGCCGGCGGGGACGGCGACGCAGACGGGCGGACGGTTGCGCTTGGTCCGCGCCACGACCACCACGACGTCGCCCTCGATCGGGTCGAGGGGCAGCAGAGCCTTCCACTGGCTGTGGGGCATCAGCCGCACCTCCGATCCGGTGTCGCTGCCGAGGGTGTACGAGGCGAGCCGGTCGAGGAGTTCGGAGCCGGCGGGCAGCGTGAGGGGGGCGGCGTCCGGCCTCGGGGTGTGGCTGTGCACCGGCTGCCCGAGGGGGCTCAGGAAGATCGCGGTGGCGGGGCTGGACATCAGGGTGGCCGCACCGCCGGTCGCGGAGGCGGCGAAGGAGTGGAAGCCCACCGCCCGGTAGACGTCCAGGGTCGCCCGGTTGAGGGTGGCCAGCCGTGCGGTGAGGCGCTCCGCCCGGCGGCGGGCCCGTGCGTAGCGCAGGGCGGCCGTGACGGTGGCCAGGAACTCGTCCGGGTCGACGGGCTGGTCGAGATAGGCGTCCGCGCCCCGGCTCAGCCCCTCGGTGTGGTCCTCCGGGCTCATGGCGATGGCGGAGACGTGGATCACCGGCAGGAAGGCGGTGCGCGGGTCGGCCTTGAGCCGCTCGCAGACCTCGAAACCGGTCATGTCCGGGAGCTGGACGTCGATGACGGCCGCCTCGGCCCGGGGGGCGCCGTCCTCCGCGATGAGCAGGGCGAGACCCTGGCCCCCGTCCGCGGCGTCGATCACGGTGTGCCCGGCGCGCTGGAGCCAGCTCGTGAGGATGTAGCGGTTGGTCTCGTCGTCGTCGATCACCAGGATGGTCCCCGGCGCGCTGTCGCGTCTGGCTGTCTCGGTCACTGGTCGTTCTCCGGGGTGGGGGCGGCGGGCGGGGACGCGGGCCGGGGGCCGGACGGTGCGGGGAGCCGGTGGGCGGGCGGGGCCACGGGCCGGTGGGGCAGCCGGACCTCCACGCGGGTGCCCACCCCGGGGGTGCTGGACAACAGGAGCGTGCCGCCCAGCAGTTCGGTGAGGGTGCGGGCGTACGGGAGTCCGAGGCCGGTGCCCCGATGGGTCCGCTGGAGCGGTCCGCGTACCTGGTAGAACTCCTCGAACACCCGCGTCAGTTCGGTCTCCGGGATGCCCACCCCGGTGTCCGTGACGCTGAAGGTCATCCACTGCGGGGACGGCCCCGGGTCCACGGCGAACTCCAGTCGGACCTCACCCTTCTCGGTGAACTTCAGGGCGTTCGACAGCAGGTTGCGCAGGATGCGGGTGAGCAGGGCCTCATCGGTCACCGCGACGGGGAGCGCACCCGGGTCGGGGGTCAGCAGGACGACGTCGCCCGAGAGCCCGGTGGAACGCATCACGGCCCCCAGCTGACCCACCAGCGCCCGCAGGTCGACCGGTCCGGAGACGATCTCCAGCTCGCCGGCCTCCGCCTTCGCCACGTCCAGCAGGTCGTTGACCAGGGCCAGCAGGGTCTGCCCCGACGCGTCGACCAGGGAGATCTGGCGGCGCTGCTCGTCGTTGAGCGGCGAGGAACCGGGGGCCAGGAGCAGCCGGGACAGGGCGACCACCGCGTTCACCGGCGTACGGAGCTCATGGCTGATGTTGGTCCAGAAGCGCGTCTTGGCCTCGCTCGTCTCGCGCAGCCGGTTCGACTTCTCCTCCAGCTCGGCGTGCAGGGCCACCACACCGCTGTTGGTCTCCTCCAGCTCCTGCGACAGCTCGGTGTAGAGCGCGAGGACCCCCCGGTTCGTCTCCTCCAGCTCCTCGTTGAGCCTGCGCAGCTCCTCGCGCTGGGCCCGCGTCTCCTCCAGGGCGGTGATCAGGTCGCGGGTCTGCGCCCGCAGGTCGTCGGCGAACGTCAGGGGCGCGTGGCGGCGCAGGGCCTCCCGCACCCTCCGTCGGGCGTCCGGGCCGTCCACCCAGCCCGGCGGCAGCAGGTGCTCCGCGATGATCCGGCCGCGCGCCCCGCCGGGTTCGTGGCGGACCCGGTGCAGCAGCCGGGAGGCCGGCTCCAGATCGGGGGCCGCCTCCGTGCCGCCCGCCCACTCCCACTCGAAGACGACGGCGAGTACGGGGGCGGGCCCGCCCGGCAGGGTGAAGGCCACCGTCAGCCCCTCGCAGCCGAGCCGGTCGCGGCCGAGCTCGCTGAGCGCGGTCGCCAGGCGCACCTGGTCCTGGCGGTCCATGCCCAGGGCCTCCGCCGCGCCCTGGCCGATGCGGCGCAGGGCGAAGACGTCCTGCGCCGTGGCCAGGTCGTACGCGGCGAGCGAGGCGGAACGCGGTGCGGTCACCGTCACCAGGCCCCCTTGACGACCACGATCCCGGCGTCGTCGCGGCGGACGCCGGCCTCGCGCAGCAGCTGACCGGCCATCACCGCCGGGGAGTGCCGGAGCAGCCCGGGCAGATCGTCGGCCTTCCAGCGCTCGGTCAGCCCGTCCGAGTGCATGACCAGCGCCCCGCCCGGCTTGAGCGGCAGCTCGAACGTCCGCAGACTGCGCATCTGCTGCCCGACGATGCCCGGTGCCGAGAGCAGGCCGTTGCGGGAGTCGGGCCCGAGGAGGACGCCGCTGACGTTGCCGATGCCGCAGTAGAGCAGGCGCTGCGCGGAGGGCTCGATCCTGGCGACCGCGACCGCCCCGCCCCGGGTGCCGCGCAACGCGGTGTGGATGTCGCGCAGCAGACCCTCCGGGTGGCGGGCCGCGCTCTGCCGGAACGCCTTGACGGCCGCCTCACCGGCGAGCGCGGCGAGCGGCCCGTGGCCGAGGCCGTCGCAGAGCATGACGAGGATCGCGGGCTCGGGGGAGGGGGCGGCGCCCGTGGTGCCGTACGCGCCGTGCGCGCCGGAGCCGCCGGACCTGCCGTACGTGTTGTACGCGCCGGAGCCGCCGGTCTCCCCGTACGCGCCGTGGGCCCCGGAGCCGGACCTGCCGTACGCGCCGGAGCCGCCGGTCTCCCCGTACGCGCCGTGCGCGCCGGAGCCGCCGTGCGCGCCGGAGCCGCTGTACGCGTTGTACGCGCCGGAGCCGCCGACCCCGCCGTACGCGCCGTGGGCCGCGGAGCCGCCGGACCCGCCGTACGCGCCGTGCGCGCCGGGCCCCTCGCCCTCCCCATACCCCCCGGACCGCGCGTCAGGCCCGGACCGCGCGTCGCGGTCCGGCCCCGGGTCCACGCGTACCGCCCAGGCGTCGCCGCACGTGCTCTCGCCGCTGATGGGCCGGGTCAGGCCCGAGGCCACGGAGAGCGCCGGGCCGTCCGGCGTGCCGCCGGTCGGGGCCGCTCCCTGGCCGCGCGCCCAGAACTGGGCGGCCATCACCGTGCCCCGCCCCGGGATCGAGTGGATGTCGAAGGCGTCGGCGAGCCGGGCCACCGCACCCAGCCCGATGCCGAGCGTCCCCGCCGTGGACGTGCCGTCCGAGAGCGCGGCCTCGACGTCGGCCATGCCGGGGCCGGTGTCCACGGTGACGAACTCGACGCCCGCCCGCTCCGGCGTCCGCAGGACCCGCAGCAGCAGCGCCCCGTCGCTCGCGTGCCGCTGGAGGTTGGTCGCGGCCTCGGTGACCGCGAGCGCGACCTCGGAGGACCGGTAGCCGTCCAGCCCGATACGCCGCGCCAGCGTCGCCGCCGCTCCCCGGGCCGCCGAGGGCAGGCCGGGGTCGTCCCGGAACCATGCGACGTCCTCGCAGTCGAGGACGTACAGAGGGGAGGGGACGCTCATCGCGACCACTTGACGATGGTGACCGCGGTGCCGCGGCCCGGCTCGGTGTCGAGGAGGAACTCGTCGACCAGCCGGCGCGCGCCGCTCAGCCCCAGGCCCAGTCCGCCGCCGGAGGTCCAGCCGTCGGTCAGGGCGAGTTCGATGTCGGGGATGCCGGGGCCGGAGTCCTCGAAGACCGCGGCGATGCCGCGCCGCCCGTCCCGCTCCACCAGGCCCGCCCGCATCTCCCCGCCGCCGCCGTACACCAGGGTGTTGCGGGCGAGTTCGCTGGCGGCCGTGATGAACTTCGTCTGGTCGACCAGGGAGAGACCGCAGCTCTGCGCGAAACCGCGGACCTGCTGGCGGGCCCGTACGACGTCGTCGTTCTGGACGATGGACTGCGTCTGCGGTTCCTGCCCCACCGCCCAGGGGACGTTCATCGCCGGTCCGTGCCGGTGGCGGACCGCCGCAGCAGCGCGAGCCCCTTCTCCAGATCGAGTGCCGTGCGTACTCCGCCCAGCGAAAGACCCAGCTCGACGAGCGTGATGGCCACGGCCGGCCGCATCCCCACCACCACGGTCTCGGCGTCGAGCAGCCGCGATATGGAGGCGATCGTGGCCAGCATGCGGCCCACGAAGGAGTCGACGATCTCGACGGCGGTGATGTCGATGACGACACCCCGGGCCGCGCGCGAGACGATCTGCTCGGCCAGGTCCTCCTGGAGGTTCAGCACCGTCTGGTCCTCCAGGTCCACCTGGATGGAGACGAGGAGCACGTCACCGATCCGCAGGACCGGAACCCGTTCGGTCATCGGCCGGAACCCTGGTGCGCGACGAGGTCGATGCCGGACTTCTTCAGCGCGAGCTGGAGGGCGTCGGCCAGGGTCGCCTTGGTGACGATGTCGCCGAACTCGATGCCCAGCGCCACGATGGTCTGCGCGATCTGCGGACGGATGCCGGAGACCGTGCACTCCGCGCCCATCAGCCGGGCCGCCACGATCGTCTTCAGCAGGTGCTGGGCGACCTGGGTGTCGACGGCGGGCACCCCGGTGATGTCGATGATGGCCTGCTCGGAACCGGTGTCCACCAGCGCCTGGAGAAGCTTCTCCATCACGACCTGGGTGCGCGCCGAGTCCAGGGTGCCCACGAGGGGCACGGCTATGACGCCGTCCCAGAGCTTCACCACGGGGGTGGACAGCTCCATGAGCTGGGCCGCCTGCGAGCTGATGATCTCCTCGCGGGTGCGGGTGTACGTCTCGATGGTGAACAGCGACAGATCGTCGAGGATCCGGCTCAGCCGCAGATACCGGTCGGTGTCCTCGGCGGAGCCGTCCCGCAGCGCCGGTTCGAACGGCCCCTTGAGCGCCAGGACGCTGATCGCCGTCTCGCTGGGCGTGAAGCCCTGCCGGGCGCGGTTGCGCGACAGCTCGGTCAGCAGCGCCCGGACCTCGGACATGCCCTCGCCGCGCGCGTCCTCCCCGCCCGTGCGCAGCGCCTCCACGAGGGCCGCGTACAGCTCGCGCAGCTCCCGGTCGACCTCGGCCTTGCTGATGCGGTTCCTGAGCGAGCCGACGACGCTGTCGACCCACTGGCCGGCGACCTTGTCTCTCTCGGCGGCCAACAGCCCCACCAGGTCGCTCTTGCTCTCCTGCTTCGCCATGTCCGGCGCCCCTTAAAGGTAAAAAGTATCCGTCAGGCAACTCTTGCGAAGCGTACGGCAACGCCCCCGGGCACCTCGGGGGCCGGGGGACCTGAGAAGGAAAGGGGGGAGAGGCTCAGTCGTTCTGCGGCGGCTGGTGCGCGGCCTGCCGGGCGGCCAGCGACCCGTTGAACCGGGTCAGCAGCGCGCAGAAGGTGTCCCGCTCCTCCTGCGTCCACCCGTCCGTCACCTGCGACATCAGCTCGCGCCGCGAAGCGCGGACCTCCTCCAGGCGGGCCTGGCCGCGCGGGGAGAGCTGGAGCACGACCGCCCGGCCGTCCTCCGGGTGCGAGGTCCGCTTGACCAGTCCGGTGTCCACGAGCGGGGCCACCTGACGGGTCACGGTCGAGGAGTCGATGCCCATGCCCGCCGCGAGCGCCTTGACGCCCATCGGGCCCTCCCGGTCCAGCCGGTTCAGCAACAGGTAGGCCGCCCGGTCCATCGAGTTGCGGACCTGGCCGACACCGCCGAGGCGGGTCTGCTCGGCACGGCGGGCGAACACCGCCACCTGGTGCTGGAGGGAGTCCAGCAGGCGGTCGGGACCCGGGTGTTGGGGGGCGGCGCCCCCGGAAGGAGACGCAGCAGTCGTCATGTCCTGAGGGGGCATGGCCGGGGGCTCTCTTCGTGCGGTGTCGGATGGGTGGGGGACAGAGTACGCGGCCCCGGGGCAACGCGTACCAGTGCCGCACAAACCTGCGGACACCACCGCAGGCCGCCATGAGACAAGTCTGCCGCGAGCCGTCCGAGCTGCAAGACTTGCGGTCATGACCTTCCGCGCGACCGCCCGCCACCCGGCCCTGATCCTCGACGACGTCCGGGGCGCGCAGAAAATGCTGGCCGGGGTGGCCAGGACGACCGCCCTGGAGGGCAGCCGCCACCTCACCGAGCTGGTCGGCGCCCCGGTCCACCTCAAGTGCGAGAACCTCCAGCGCACCGGTTCCTTCAAACTGCGCGGCGCGTACGTCCGCATCTCCGGCCTCACCCCGGTGGAGCGGGCGGCCGGGGTGGTCGCGGCCAGCGCCGGGAACCACGCCCAGGGCGTCGCCCTGGCCTCCTCCCTCCTCGGCGTGCGCTCCACGGTCTTCATGCCGGTCGGCGCCCCCCTGCCCAAGGTCGCCGCGACCCAGGAGTACGGGGCCGAGGTGCGGCTCCACGGCCAGGTCGTCGACGAGACGCTCGCCGCCGCCCAGGAGTACGCGGCGCAGACCGGTGCGGTCTTCATCCACCCCTTCGACCACCCCGACATCATCGCGGGCCAGGGCACGGTCGGGCTGGAGATCCTGGAGCAGTGCCCGGAGGTCCGCACCATCGTCGTCGGCATCGGCGGCGGCGGCCTCGCCGCGGGCATCGCCGTAGCGGTGAAGGCGCTGCGCCCCGACGTCCGGATCGTCGGCGTCCAGGCCGAGGGCGCCGCCTCCTACCCGCCCTCCCTGGCGGCGGGCCACCCGATCTCCCTCGACGACCCGGTCACGATGGCGGACGGCATCAAGGTGGGCCGCCCCGGCGACATCCCCTTCGCGGTGATCGAGGAGCTGGTCGACGAGGTCCGCACCGTCACCGAGGACGAGCTCTCCAGCGCGCTGCTGCTGTGCCTGGAGCGGGCCAAGCTGGTGGTGGAACCGGCGGGGGCGAGCCCGGTGGCGGCGCTGCTCAGCGACCCGAAGGCGTTCCGGGGGCCGGTGGTGGCGGTGCTGTCGGGCGGCAACGTGGACCCGCTGGTGATGCAGCGGGTCCTGCGCCACGGCATGTCCGCCGCCGGCCGCTACCTGAGCCTGCGGCTGCGGCTCACCGACCGCCCCGGGGCGCTGGCCACGCTGCTGGCCGCGCTGACCGTGGCCGACGCCAACGTGCTCGACATCAGCCACGTCCGCACCGACCCGCGCCTGGGGCTGACCGAGGCCGAGGTCGACCTCCATCTGGAGACCAAGGGGCCGCGCCACTGCGAGGAGGTGGAGGCGGCGCTGCGGGCGGCCGGCTACCGGGTCATCGGCTGACCGCCGGTTTCCCCACCCCTCCGGCCGGATCCCGACATGCGATCTCCATAATCAGCGCGCGATACGGCCCCGCGAATCCTAGGATCGCTCACGAAGCCGCGTACGTGATCGCTCGCCGAGCCGCGTACGCGTACGCCATCCGCGATCGACGGGGGACCCCTTCCATGCCAGGTGCCATCCATGCCGAGGGTCTGGTGAAGACCTTCGGCGACGTACGAGCCCTGGACGGAGTGGACCTCGACGTGCCCGAGGGCACCGTCCTCGGGCTGCTCGGACCCAACGGCGCGGGCAAGACGACCGCCGTCCGGGTCCTCACCACCCTCCTGCGCCCCGACAGCGGAGCTGCGTTCGTGGCCGGGATCGACGTACTGAAGAAGCCCAACGAGGTACGCCGGTCGATCGGGCTCTCCGGACAGTTCGCCGCCGTCGACGAGTATCTGACCGGCCGCGAGAACCTCCAGATGGTCGGACAGCTCTACCAGATGAACGCGCGCGACGCGAAGGCCCGGGCGGGCGTCCTGCTGGAGCGGTTCAACCTCGCCGACGCCGCCGACCGCACCGCCAAGACGTACTCCGGCGGCATGCGCCGACGCCTCGACCTCGCGGCCGCCCTGGTCGTCTCGCCGCCCGTGATGTTCATGGACGAGCCGACGACCGGCCTCGACCCGCGCAACCGGCAGCAGCTGTGGGACGTCATCGAGGACCTGGTGGCCGGCGGCACGACGCTGCTGCTGACCACGCAGTATCTGGAGGAGGCCGACCGCCTCGCCAACGACATCTGCGTCATCGACCACGGCAAGGTCATCGCCCGCGGCACCTCCGACGAGCTGAAGGCCCGCACCGGCGGGGAACGCGTCGAGGTCGTCGTACACCGCCCCGACGAGATCGAGCGCGCCCGGTCGGTCCTGACGGCCCTCGGCAAGGGCGAGGTCGCCGTCGTCCGCCTCTCCCGCAAGCTGACCGTCCCGGTGAGCGGCGGGGCCAAGCTGCTCGCCGAGATCATCCGCGACCTGGACGCCCAGGGCGTGGAGATCGACGACATCGCCCTGCGCCGCCCGACCCTGGACGACGTCTTCCTCTCCCTCACCGGCCACGCGGCCGAGGCGGGCGAGCACGAGGACAAGGAGGACACCCAGTGAGCGTCACCACCAAGGACGACCCGGTCCTGGCTCCCCGTCCCTCCGGGGGCGTGGTCCAGTCGGTCAAGGACTCACTCGTCGTCGCCAAACGGAACCTGATCCGGATGACCAGGATCCCCGAGATGGTGATCTTCGGGCTGATCCAGCCGATCATGTTCGTGGTGCTGTTCACGTACGTCTTCGGCGGCTCGATCAGCATCGGCGGTTCCACCGACCCGCAGCTGTACAAGGAATTCCTGATGGCGGGCATCTTCGCCCAGACCGTCACCTTCGCCACCGCGGGCGCCGGAGCGGGCATCGCCGACGACATGCACAAGGGGCTCATCGACCGCTTCCGGTCCCTGCCCATGGCCCGGGGCGCGGTCCTCACCGGACGCACCCTCGCCGACCTCGTACAGACCACGCTCACCCTGGTCGTCCTCGCGGGAGTCGCCCTGCTCGTCGGCTGGCGGGCCCACGAGAACATCGGCAAGGTGCTCTGCGGCTTCCTGCTGCTGCTCCTGCTCGGGTACGCGTTCTCCTGGATCGGGGCCCTGATCGGCCTCTCGGTGCGGACTCCCGAGGCGGCCACCTCCGGCGGGCTGATCTGGCTGTTCCCGCTGACGTTCATCTCGAACGCCTTCGTGCCGGTCACCGGCATGCCGACGTTCCTCCAGCACGTCGCGGAGTGGAACCCGTTCAGCGCCACGGTGGCGGGCGCCCGTGAACTCTTCGGCAACACCATGCCGGGCGTGCCGAAGTCGGTGACCGGGGCGTGGCCGATGGAGCACCCGATCATCGCCTCGATCGCGTGGTCCATCCTGATCATCGTGGTCTTCCGGACCCTCGCGGTCCGCAAGTACCGCTCGGCGGCCGTCTGAACGCACCGCACGGCCGCCGTCCGAACGCACCGCACGGCGGCCGTCCGATCTGTACGGCTCGGCGGCCGTCCGGCCGGCCAGGAGAAGAGGCCCCCTCGCCACGGCTGAGGGGGCCTCGCCTGTGCCGCGGACCAATGACTGCGCCTACCACCGAATTCGGCCGCCGACCGCATGCCGAACCGAGGGGCCCTGTGTGGGCCCAAGTCCCCTTCAGGTGCGACTTGGAGGGGGCTTGCGCGTTACCGAAAGCCTTACGCCGGCTGCGAGAGGTGGTGTCGCATGTCCGCTGAACTCGCAGAGAGCCTAAGGAAGTACCGCCGGGCTGCGGGGCTGAACCAGGAAGAGCTTGCGCATCGGGGCAACATGTCGGTCGGGCCGATCCGGAGGATCGAACAGGGCCATGGCGGGGTCCGGATGGAGACTCTGCATAAGCTCGCCCGCATCCTCGGGGTGAAGACCTCGGACCTGATGGCGGCCGGCCCCCCGCAGCCGGTCAAGCATGACGATCCGAACAGCCAGAACCTGCGCGAGCTGCGCATCGCGCTCACGCCCGCGCTCAGCCTGGGACCGGTCGGCGCCCCGGCGGGCGAGGAGCCGGACCTGCGCCGCCTGAGCCGTATGACGTACGACAACTCTGTTCTGTACTTCGGCGACACCTACCGGAGCATCGCCGCGGATCTGCCCGTGCTCGTCAGGGCGGCGAACGACGCCGTGGCGTACTACGACTCCGGCGAGGAGCACACGAACGCCCTGGTGGAGCGCTCACGGGCCCTGAACCTGGCCGGGCGGTACCTGACACAGATCAGGCAGTTCGACCTTGCCCACGTGGCCGCCAGAGGTGCCATCGAGGACGCCGAGGCGGCAGGCGACAACCTCGTCGCGGCGTCCGGGGTCGGCGGGATGTGCTGGCTGCTCGTACGGACCGAGCGGTTCGACGAAGCCGAGGACATCGCGGTCTCGACGATGGACGTCGTCGAGCCGAAGATCATGGGAGCCACCCCGGACGAGTACGCGACATGGGGCGGCCTGGCAATGGAAGCGGCTGCCGCGGCAGCGCGGAACAACCGCCCCGGCGAGGCGAAGGCCCTGCGCAAGGCGGCCGGCACCGCCGCGAAGGCCGTGGGCAGGACACACAGGAACCTGCTGCGCCACTGGTCGATGTTCGGCCCCGTCACGGCCGCCATGAAGGAGCTTGAGGACTACATGACCGAGGGCGACGCGCGCTCGGTGATCCGGAAGTCCAAGGAGGACGCCACCCTCCAGGAGAAGCACTGGAAGCAGCTCGGAGGACCGAGCACCAACGACGGCAACCGCTACCGCCTCGACCTCGCTCGCGCCCGAGTGGTTCCGGCACCAGTCGTCCGCCGCGATCACCTTCGAGGAGATCACTAAGAAACGCCGCACCCTCACGACGGAGATGCGCGAGGTGGGTGCCCACTTGGGCGCTTTCGCCTAACTGCACTCCAACGGTGCACTTCTGACGGCCCGTCGCCGTAAGTGCACCGCTGCGTGTCTGGCTTGTCGCGGTCACCCGTCGTAGCTTCATCGTCATGGCGAGTAACCGGTAGGTCGGGCCCCGTATCGAGGTCGGCTCGGTCATGAGGGACACGGCATCGGGCGACATCGGCATCGTGCGGCGCGCCCCCGAGGGGTCGTTCCGCTTGCACGCGCTGTCCGGTGACAGGCACCGGGAGGTCGACCCCGACGCCGTGGTGGAGCTGACGGGAGCGGCCGGCCCGCTCCTCGCCCTGACGGTCGCGGCCTCGGTCGAGACCTCGTGCGCGGCCTAGACTGGCTCGGCCGCCACGGAAGGAATGATCACAAATGCGACCCGCGCGATTCCAGGACTTCGCAGCAGACGCCCTCGCCAAGGCCCCCGATGTGAAAAGCGTCGACCCATGGCAGGAGCCGGACCGCCCCTTCGGCATCCACATCGTGTTCATGTCCGGCGCGCAGATCTGGGCGGCGATCACCGCGACCGCCGCCCCGGGCGAGGACTACGACCAGCCGGAGAACCCGGTCAGCTACGAAGCGCCCGCCGAGGTCGGCTACCCCGAGCTGTACGAGGACGGGAAGGTCACCCCGCAGCAGGCCGAGAAGTACCTCGCCGCGGCCTTCACGAACAGCGGGTCCCCGGAGATCGCCTCGGTGTACGCATACACCGTGAAGGACCCCGCGACCTCGCACCCCGGCCTCGGCCTGAAGTTCCACAGCGAAGCCCGGATCCAGTTCCTGTTCCAGCACACCGCGCGCGCCGGTCAGGACAAGGGCAGCCAGCCCTTCGATCTGCAGACCGCCTTCTGATCTCCCCGGCCGGGCGACCGGTCCGGGGCGCATGGGCACCACCTGTCAGCACCACCACCGTCAAGGAGGAACTGATATGTGCAGTCACGCCACCCCCGGCCACCGGTTCGACCCGGCCCTCACCGAGGGCTACTGCCCGGTGTGCGGCGCGGGTGTCGGAAGCGAACCCGGCACCCCGACGACCAGCCACCAGGCCGGCGGAACCGGCACGGAGATGTGCCCCGGCAGCGGTCTGCCTGCTCTGTGACCGACCCCGCCGGCGCGGACCAGTAGCCGCGCAGGGAAGACGCGGGAGCCCCGGCCTTCTCGGGCCGGGGCTCCCGCGTCGTACGGAAGGGTGGGCGCGGGTCAGCCCGTGTACGGCTTCGCCGCGAGGATCTTCACCGTGGCGGTCCTGCCGTTCGGCAGCTCGTACTCGGCGTCGTCGCCCGTCCGCTTGCCGTTCACGCCGATACCGAGCGGGGACTGCGGGGAGTACGTCTCGATGTCCGAGCTGGCGTACTCGCGGGAGGCGAGCAGGAAGGTCGTCGTGTCGTCCTCGTCGCCGTCGAAGGCGATCGTCACGACCATGCCGGGCTCGACCACGCCGTCGTCGGCCGGGGCCTCGCCGACCTTCGCGTGCTCCAGGAGCTGGGTGAGCTGGCGCACGCGCAGCTCCATCTTGCCCTGCTCCTCCTTGGCCGCGTGGTACCCGCCGTTCTCCCGGAGGTCACCCTCCTCACGGGCCGCCGCGATCTTGACGGCGATCTCCGTGCGCGCGGGACCAGACAGGTACTCCAGCTCGGCCTTCAGCTGGTTGTACGCCTCCTGCGTGAGCCAGGTGACGTTTTCGCTGGTCTGGGTCACAGGTGCTCCTCGTCGGTACTGGGAATACAAAGCATCGCCCTACCCGGAAGCATGTGCTTCCTCGGGTGGGCGAAACCACGAGCCTAACAATTCCCCAGGAAAAGGGGGAGAAGGTAAACCGTCACACGTCCGGGTGGACCGCTTCCGGTGCCGGAAGACGCAGGTCAGGCGGTGTCCACCCCGGGAGGCGCGCCGAAAAGTCAGCCCTTCGGAGCGTCGTCGGCCGTGCAGCCCGTCAGCTCGACCGCGGTCGCCCGCGCCCGGGTCCGCAGGGCCACGATCTCGTCGATCCGGTCGGTGTCCTGGTCGAAGCGGACTTCCTTGCGGCTGACCTCGCTGCCGTCCTCGCTCAGGGCCCGTACGGTGCAGAAGCCCCGGGCGTCCCGGTCCTTGCGGACTTCGAGGTGGGCCTCGGCCCGGACATCGGAGACGATCTTGAACTTGATGAGCTCGGCGCTGACGCCCTTGCCGCCCACGTAGTCGAAGCCGATCCAGGCGACCATCCCGAGCAGGGCGACGCCCAGCACCGAACCGACGATCTTCAGCGTGCGGTCCGCGCGCTGATCATCGGTCCTGCCGTACCGCCCCTCGGGCGTGGCTTCGCGAACCGCCGTCATGATCGTTCCCTCCGGACCGGGCATCGAGGAATTTTCCGTCTCCCCGTTCGGTCACTATAGAAGCCGCCCGTCCGTCATCCGACCGCGCCCCACGACGACGTCCGGGGAGAGGTCACTCTCCTCGTGGGCGCTCATAGCCGTTTATAGCCACCCATAGCGACCATTTCTTCACTGAGGATCTAGCTTTGACTGAGCAGCTGCGACTGATGGCCGTACACGCCCACCCCGACGACGAGTCGAGCAAGGGCGCGGCCACCATGGCCAAGTACGTGTCCGAGGGGGTGGACGTGCTGGTCGTGACCTGCACGGGAGGCGAGCGGGGCTCCATCCTCAACCCGAAGCTCCTGGGCGACGCGTACATCGAGAAGAACATCCACGAGGTGCGCAAGAAGGAGATGGACGAGGCCCGGGAGATCCTGGGCGTCCAGCAGGAGTGGCTCGGCTTCGTCGACTCCGGGCTCCCCGAGGGCGACCCGCTGCCGCCGCTGCCCGAGGGCTGCTTCGCCCTGGAGGACCCCCAGGTCGGGGCGGGGCGGCTGGTGGCGAAGATCCGGGCGTTCCGGCCGCAGGTCATCACCACGTACGACGAGAACGGCGGCTACCCGCACCCCGACCACATCATGACGCACACGATCTCGATGATCGCGTTCGACGGTGCGGCGGACGCGGAGGCGTTCCCGGAGGAGGAGTTCGGCCCGGTCTGGGAGCCGAAGAAGCTGTACTACAACCAGGGCTTCAACCGGCCGCGCACCGTCGCGCTGCACGAGGCGCTGCTCGCCCGCGGCCTGGAGTCGCCGTACGGGGAGTGGCTGGAGCGCTGGAAGGAGTTCGAGCGCGTGGAGCGGACGCTGACCACGCACGTTCCCTGCGACGAGTTCTTCGAGATCCGCGACAAGGCGCTGATCGCGCACGCCACGCAGATCGACCCGGAGGGCGGCTGGTTCCGCGTTCCGATGGACGTCCAGCGGGAGGTCTGGCCGACCGAGGAGTACGAGCTGGCGAAGTCTCTGGTCGATACCTCCCTCCCCGAGAGCGACCTCTTCGCGGGCATCCGCGACAATGCCTGATATGTACGCGACCCAGGCACTGACGCACGTCGTCCCGCTCGCCGCCGAGCTCGACAAGAACAAGGTCACCCCCGGAGTCCTCGGCTTCCTCGTCTTCGCGGCCCTCGCCGTCGGCGTGTGGCAGCTGATGAAGTCGATGAACCGGCACATGGGACGGGTGAACTTCGAGGAGGCCCCGGAGGCGGGGGCGGCGGAGGCCGCCAAGAGCGGGGCCTCCGGGGCTACCGCCGAGAAGTAGGCCCCGGGGGCCCCGGGGCGCGGGCTTCCGTCCTCAAACGCCGGACGGGCTGGCGTGGTCACCGGACGGGCCGGACGTGCTCGGCGTGCCTTCCACGGGGACGCCCATCACCTCGCGGGAGTGGCGGGTCGGGATCAGGCCGAGCCGCCACGCCTGCCAGCCGTCGTCCAGGTCCACGCCCCGCTCCAGGACCAGCGCGAACGCCTCCGCGCACCGCTCCAGCCGGGAGTCCCGGGCCGGGTGGTGCTCGGCGGCCAGCTCCGCCAGCTCCTGCTGCGCCACCACCGTGCCCACCTCGCTGCCGCCCGGCGAGGCGTACGGCAGGAGCGTGCACCGCAGGAACCGGGCCCAGTCGCGCCCGCGCTCGTCCCCGTACGAGGCGAACAGCTCCACCGCCTCGCCGCACAGCCCCAGCGCCTGGGCCGCCCGGGCGTTGCCCGCGTCGATCAGCGCCAGCTCCAGGCACGCCCACGCCTCCCCGTGCGCCACCCCGATCCGCCGGAAGTCGGCCCGGGCGTCCATCAGGAGCTGACGGGCGAACCCCGAATTGCGCAGGTTCCCCGTCTGCGCGGCCCGCTGGTCGCGGGTGACCCGGCCCGAGTGGTGGCGGGCGCACGCCAGCCCGTACACGTCCCGCATCCGGGAGAACATCGTCCGGGCCCGCTCCAGCTCCCGTACGGCCTCCACGGTGTCGCCGTCCTCCTCCAGCGCCTGGCCCAGGTAGTACAGCGTCCACGCCTCGCCCCGCGCGTCCTCGTTGTCCCGGTGCCGGGCCAGCGCGTCGCGGAGCTGCTCCAGCGCGGCCCGCGGGTCGCCGTCCAGCAGCCGGGCCCGGGCCAGCTGGGTGATCGCCCACGCCTCGCCGCGGCCGTCGCGGGTGCGCTCGTACAGCTCCAGGGCGGTGCTCAGGGCCTCCTCGGCCGCCGCGACCTCGCCCGTACGCAGGCGGACCTGGCCGAGCTGGAACCGCGTCCACGCCTCCCCGTGCAGCGACTCGCCCTCCCGGTGCAGGCGCAGCGCGGTGTCCAGCAGGGTGAGGGCGCGGGCGAGGTTGCCCCGGTCGCGTTCGACGGCCGCCAGCGCGTGCAGGGTCCAGGCCCGGTCCTCCGCCTGCCCCTCGGAGGACTGGAGGTCCAGCGCCTCACCGAGCCGGGCGGCGGCCTCCGTCAGATTGCCCTGGTGGTGCAGGGTGATGCCGAGCGAGCAGAGGGCGAGGGCCGCGCCCGCGTCGTTGTGCGCCTCCCGGTAGAGGCCGACCACGGAGGAGAGCGTGGTGCGGGCCTTGTCCAGCTCGCCGAGCTGCCGGGCCGCGATCCCCGTACGCCATTGCACCGACCGCTCCAGCAGCCCCTGGTCGACGGACTGGGTCAACTCGCTGATCTCGCCCAGCCGGTAGAGGTCGCCGCGCAGCAGGCAGTAGTCGCAGAGGGCCCCGAGGAGGCCCAGCACCGTGCCCTGGTCGACGCCCTCGGTGTGGCGCAGGGCGGAGGTGATGAAGCTCGACTCGTCGTCCAGCCAGCGCAGCGCCGCGTCCAGCGACCCGAAGCCGTGCGAGCCGAACTGGCCGGCCCGGGTCGACATCTTCCCGTCCACCATGCGGATCACGGCGTCGGCCAGCTCCGCGTAGTTCGTCAGCAGCCGCTCATGGGCGGCGGCCCGCTCGGCGGGCTCCTCCTCGTCGAGGAGGCGGGCCTGCGCGAAACTCCGGACGAGGTCGTGGAGCCGGTAGCGCGATCCCCGTACGCGGGTGAGCAGCCCGGCCCGGGTCAGCTCCGCGAGCCGCCGCCCGGCCTCCTGCTCGTCGGCCGCCAGGAGGGCCGCGGCGGCCGCCGTACCGAGGCTGGCCCGGCCCGCCAGCGCGAGTCGCCGCAGCAGCCGGCGGGCCGCCTCGTTCTGGTCGGTGTAGCGCAGCCACAAGGCCCGGTCGACGGGGGAGACCGGGCCGTACGCGCGCAGGTCCTCGGCGAGCGTGAGGCGGCTGCGGGCCCCGAGCGCGGACGCCGCCACCCGCAGGGCCAGCGGCAGCCCGCCGCACAGCTCCACCACGGCGTCGGTCGAGGGATAGTCGTACGGCCCCGACTCCTCGCCCTGGGCCACCTCGCGCAGCAGCTCCTCCGCACCGGCCGCGTCCAGCGGCCCCACCGGCAGGTGGTGCACCCAGGCCGGCGTGTCCTCGGGCAGCTCCAGCGGCTCCCGGGCGGTGACGATCACCAGGCTGTCCGAACGCTCCGGGATCAGGGTGCGGACCTGCTCGGCGTCGGTCGCGTCGTCGAGCACGATGGTGACCGGGGTGCCGGTGAGGTGCTGGTGGTACAGCTCCCCGAGCCGCCGCACATGCTGCTCGGCCGCGGACTTCCCGTACGCCTGCGGCTGCTGCGGCCCGTCCTGTGCCCGCGGCCGGCCGGGGGCTCCGGGAGCGGTCCCGAGCGCCCGGCCGGGGGCTCCGGGGGTGGTCCCGTCCCGGAAGAGCAACTGCTCGCGCGGGGCTCCCAGCCGGTTGAGCAGGTGCAGCAGGGCGTCCCGGGTCGGCAACGGGCTCTCGCCGGTGACCTGGCCCCGCAGATCGACCACGCAGGCCCCGCGGAACTGGTCCTTGAGCGCGTGCGCCGCCCGCACCGCGAGCGCGGTGCGCCCCGACCCCGGCTCGCCGTGCAGCACGACGACGGTGGGCCGGGTCTGCGTGGCGGCGCGGGCCGCGTGCACCCACTGGGCGATCTGCGCCAGTTCGGCCCGTCGCCCGGTGAACGGCCCGTCATCCTGCGGGAGATGGCCGAACGACTGCTCCAGCAGCACCCGGGCACGGGCCGCGGCACTGCGGTCCCCGCCGCGCAACTGGCGTACGACCGGAGCTGCTTGCTTCTTCGGGGCGCGGGCGGCCGGGGTCAGCATCCGCTGCTGGTCCAGGTACGGGCGGATGCCCCGTACCTCCAGCGCGGTCAGCCACTGGAGGCGCAACTGCTCGGCCCCGCCCGGCTGTCCGGCCGCACCCGCGCGGCGGTGGGCGGCGGGCCAGTGCGAGGCGGTCGCCTTCGCCACGGTCGTCGCCGCTCCGGCCACCGCGACGACCGCGCCCGCGCCGAGCGCCGGACCGGTGGCCGTCCCGAACGCCAGGTCCGCGCCGAACGCGGCGACGGCGGCGACACCCGTCACCAGCAGCGGTGTTCCGAGCTGCTCCCGGCTCAGCCGCTCCGACAGGGGGCGTTCACCGGCCGCCGCCGCGTCCAGCGCCTGCGTGTACGCGGCGTACTCCTCGTGCGCCCCCGCCGCGATCGTGTCGAGCGCCGCGCGCGCCCGCGCCATCAGCGCACCGGGGTCCGTACGGCCACCTGTGCGTCGCGCCTCCTCCTCCACGGCGCGCGCCAACAGCCTTGTCGCTTCCGCCCGATGGCTCTCCCGCATATGTGTCCCCCTCCGAGAGGTGCGTCCGAATTCGTCTCCGAGGTCGGTGACCCGGCGTCAGGGACAAGTGTCCTGCGTACGACGCTTCCGCGCGAGAGCCACCGCGCGGGGGGACGGTGAAGGGCGAGGGAGGGGGCCGGCCACGGGGGCGGCGGG
The DNA here is from genome assembly GCF_046548915.1 of Streptomyces sp. cmx-18-6. NCBI lineage: Bacteria > Bacillati > Actinomycetota > Actinomycetes > Kitasatosporales > Streptomycetaceae > Streptomyces > Streptomyces sp. cmx-18-6. Next base: position 372,290 of record NZ_JAEBEP010000007.1, read on the forward strand.
CGGGTCAGTCCGTTCCCGGGTTCTGCGGGCGGGGCGGCAGCACCGCGGTGTCGAGGAAGAAGGCGTCGATCTCCTGGACGGACTTGATGAAGGCGTCGAGGTTGACGGGCTTGGTGACATACGCGTTGGCGTGCCGGCGGTAGGCGTCCTCGACGTCGTCGGGGGCGGAGGACGTGGTCAGCACCACGACGGGGATATTGCTCAGCGAGGCGTCGTCCTTGAGCACGGCGAGCAGTTCGCGGCCGTTCATGCGCGGCATGTTCAGGTCGAGGACGATGAGGTCGGGCCGCTCGTTGCCGGGGTCGCGGAGGTACTGGAGGGCGGCGACGCCATCGGTGACCTGATCGATGGTGCGGGCCATGCCGCGATCCACCAGAGCCTCCTCGATGAGCAGGGCGTCCGCCGGGTCGTCCTCGACGAGAAGGACGCTGTAGGGGCGGTTCGTGGTGAAGGCGTTCACGTCGTGGCTCCGGTGATGGCGGGTGGGAAGAGGACGGCTGGGCGGCTCGGCGGTGAAGACCAGACCCGGCCAGCGCCTGCGGGCGCCCTGCCGGCTGATCCCCCACGCCGCTCCGAGTTGGGGGTAGTTCGCGCCTGCTCGGGCCGCCGCCTCCGCCTCCGCCTCGGCCTGCCGGGTGACCGCTCTGCCGAGGTGGGCCAGCACACGCAGGCGGGTCAGCGGGTCGATCCGCCCACGGTCCGCGCCCGGCTCCGCGGCGTGCGCCGCTTCGGGGTGGGCGGGGCGGTCGTTCAGCGCCTGCTCGGCGATCCGCTGAGCCAGCTCCTGAAGACCGCTGTCGGCGAGCACATCCAGCAACCCGTGGTCGTCGAAGGTGCTGAGGTCGTGGCCCATGGGCGTCAGGGTAGGCGCTCGACAGGACCGTGACAACAAGAGTTGTCGGCGGCGGTACGCTGTTCCGGCTCGGAGCCCTCCGGGCCTCTCATCGAGGAGTACACGCCGTGGGCCTGGGCAATGCCGTGCCGACCGGGAAGCCGAAGAGACCCGTGACCGCCGGTCGGACGAAGAATCCCGTGACCGCCGGTCGGACGAAGAGACCCATGACCGCCGGGTGGACGACGAGACCCATGACCGCCGGGTGGACGACGAGGCGCTGGCTCGCGGTCATGGCCGCCGCCGCACTGTCGCTGCTGCTCGCGCTCATGCTGTTCGGGGGCTGGATCCTCGCCCGGTCGACCGCGATCAACACGCGGCTGATCGACCACTCCACCCCGGCGCTCATAGCCGCGGTCCGGCTGGAGAGCGCCCTGGTCAACCAGGAGACCGGCATCCGCGGCTACGGGGTGACCGGGCAGGACAGCTTCCTCGCCCCCTACCGCGAGGGCCTGGAGCAGCAGAAGAAGGCCATGACCGACCTGCGTACGGCGACCGGCGGCGACCGGGCGACGGAGCGGGACCTGGCCGAGGTGGTCGGGCGGGCCGACCTGTGGCAGGCCCGTATCGCCCGACCCGTGGTCGCGGCCGCCGATCCGAAGGCCGCCGCCGCCGAGCGCGCCGTCGAGGGGAAGGCCCTCTTCGACTCCGTACGCTCGGCCGCGTCCGCCCAGCAGTCCCGGCTGGCGGCCGACCGGGCCGGGGCCCGCGCCGACCTCCAGGAGGCGCGAACCCTGCGCAACTGGTCGTTCAGCGCCATCGCCCTCGCCATCCTCGCCCTCACCGCGTCGGTCTTCGTCGGCCTCCGCCGCGGCGTGACCGATCACCTGGACCGCCTCTCCGGCCATGTGCGCACGGTCGCGGGCGGCGCCTTCGGCCATCCGGTCGCCGGCACCGGCCCCGCCGACCTGCGGCTCCTCGCGACGGACGTCGAGAGCATGCGCGCCCGCCTGGCCGACGAGCTCGCCCACCGCGACGTGGCCCAGGCGAACCTGTCCGCCCAGGCCGAGGAACTGCGCCGCTCCAACGCCGAACTGGAACAGTTCGCGTACGTCGCCTCCCACGACCTCCAGGAGCCGCTCCGCAAGGTCGCCAGCTTCTGCCAGCTGCTGGAGAGGCGCTACGCCGCGAACCTCGACGAGCGGGCCCGGCAGTACATCGCCTTCGCCGTCGACGGGGCCACCCGGATGCAGAGCCTCATCAGCGACCTGCTGGACTTCTCACGCGTCGGCCGGCTGGCGACCGAGCACCAACGCGTCGACCTGGACGAGAAGTTCGAGCGGACCCTCACCTCGCTCAGCCTCGCCGTCGAGGAGTCGGACGCGGTCATCACCCATGACCCGCTGCCCGTACTGGAGGGAGAGCCCGGCCAGTTGGGCATGCTGTTCCAGAACCTCCTCACCAACGCGATCAAGTTCCGCTCCCCGGACCGCCCGCCCGTCATCCACCTCGGCTGCCGGCCCGTGGACGACGGCTGGGAGTTCGCCGTCACCGACAACGGCATCGGAATCGAGGAGGAGTTCGCCGACCGGGTCTTCGTCGTCTTCCAACGCCTGCACACCCGCGAGCAGTACGCGGGCAACGGCATCGGGCTGGCCCTCTGCAAGAAGATCGTGGAGTACCACGGGGGCGTCATCGCCGTCGATCCCACCCACGCGCCCGGCGCCCGGATCGTGTTCACGCTGCGCAAGTCGCCGCCGCGCGCACTGGTTCCGCAACCGCTCGACGCGGGTCGCGCCTCGACCGGAGCACTCACCGGCTGACGGCTGCGTGCGATCGCCTCCACGCTGTCCGAAACTGATTGTTGACGGAAAGAATGCGCCCGGGATACGTTTTTCAGCGAAATAGGAACATCCTGTAGGCGGAAATCGGCGCGCCGTTCACAAGGCTCTATTCGCGACAGCCGTCCCGCCAATGGAACCCTCATGCTCGTCGTGGATCCCCGGGGGTCCGCTGACCGGATATCAGGACGAGAAGTCGGGGGCTCTCTTCCGCGACGCCCATCCCGTGCGGGGGAGGAGCGCCGGACCGAGAACGGCGGATGACGCGGGGCCCGCGCGTGCTGCCCGCGACGACGGAGATCCGCGGGGCCCTATGGCCGGACGGGAATCCGCCGACTGGAAGGCAATCCGCCGACCGGACGGGAATCCGCCGACCGGACGGGAATCCGCCGACCGGACGGGAATCCGCCGACCGGACGGGAATCCGCCGGGGCCGTTCGACGTGAATGAGGAAGAGTGGAACTGTACGAGGTGCTCGGCCTGCTCCTTGCCGCCGCGGCAGCAGGCTGGGTGGACGCGGTCGTCGGCGGTGGCGGGGTCCTGCTCATCCCGGTGCTCCTGCTGGCCTTCCCCCAGTACTCGCCGGCGGTGGCGCTGGGCACGAACAAGATCGCGGCGGTCATGGGCACCACGACCGCCGCGTACATGTACCAGCGGCGCACGAAACTGGACCGCTCGGTGCTGTTGCCCGCCGCCGGGCTCGCGGTTCCCTTCGGCGCCCTCGGCGCACTGTCGGCGTCGAGCGTCCCCACGAGCTACTTCCGGCCCGTCATCATGGGCCTGCTCATCGCGGTGGCGCTCTTCGTGGCCTTCAAACCCAGCTTCGGGATGCAGCCGAGGAACATCGTCGTCACCCCGCTCCGCCGTAATGCGGCGATCCTCATCGCAGGCGTCGGGATCGGTTTCTACGACGGCATCTTCGGGCCCGGAGTGGGCACCTTTCTCATCATCTCCTTCACCACGCTCCTCGCGACGCAGTTCCTGGAGAGCGCGGCCATGGCGAAGGTGATCAACGCCTCTTCCAACCTGGGAGCCCTGGCGGTCTTCGCCTGGCAGGGAAACGTTCTGTGGGCCCTCGGTCTGGGAATGGCGGTGGGAAACATCGTCGGCGCGATGATCGGATCTCGTACAGCGATGAAGAGGGGATCCGGATTCGTGCGGGTCGTCCTGGTCCTGGTGGTCACCGGAATGGTGACGAAGATGGCTTTTGATCAGTTCGCCTGATGTTGATTGTCCAACACCGATTTCCCAACACCAATTGTCTGACACTAATTGTCCAACACCGATTGTTCGACGCCCATTATCTGACACCGATTGTCTGACACCCATTGTCTGATCCGATGCGCGTGGCACCGTCCGGGCCGATCGCGGGTTCACCGGGGAGTGCTCAACGGTGGCCGCCACGGCGGCCTCCGGCCGTCCCGACTGCCGTCTGACCCTCTGCACTCACGCTGAACTCACGGATCTCCCACGTCACTCTGCGTGAGAAGGGTATCCCTGAGGAATCTTCGTGTTTACGGCGGGAGTTCAGGGTCATGCGGAGGGCAGCAATGTTTTCGATGCGTATGAGGGTGTGAGCGGTTATGGCAGCGGACGAGAAGGCTCAGGCCACGGGTGAGCAGGCCAAGGGCAAGGTCAAGAAGGTCGTCGGCGGTGCGGTGGGCAACGAGTCCCTGCGGGCCGAGGGACGCGGCGAGGAGTCCAAGGGCGACCTGCGGGCGGCCAAGGAGAAGGTCAAGGACGCCTTCAAGGGCAAGTAGCGCACCCGGTCGATCCCGGTGATCCCGCCCGTGGGGTCGCCGGGATCACTGCTGTGCGGCGGTCCTCGATCCGCGGATGACTGCGGGCACGACTGAGGCTGCGGCAGTATCCGCGGCGGTGGCTTCGGCTGCGGCTGCGAAAATCCACCCGGGCGCATACGCGGCTCCAGCCTGGGAAACAGGGAGCCATGGATACGATCTCCTCCGTCGAGTTGGCTGCTCAGCGTCGGCGTACCGCTGAGGTCGCCGCAGAAGCGGCGCGTACAGATGTAGAGCGTGAAGCTGTGGCCGCGGTCCGCGAAGGGGAACCGGTCGAGGAAGTGGCCGAAGTCGCCGGCATCGATTCCACCGATCTGAAGCACCTGGACGAAGCCGCCGGTGAAATTCCGCCGGGCTGATCCGGAGGGCACGCGCCCCTCCACCGGTGCCGACGATCCAGAGCCGGGGCGATCCAGAGCCGGTGGGGCCGTGCATGGGACCGTTCAGCGGGAAGAGGCCGTTCCGCCCGCCGTTCCGCCGCTGTTCCGCTGTTCAGCGACCGTCGCCGTTGTGCCGCTCAGCGACCGCCCCGAGACCCGCCCGCCCGGCCTGTCGTCGGTGAACGGCCCTTTGGCAGCATGGCCTCATGAGCAAAGTCGTGAACTACAGCATGGCGAACCGTGGAGAGGTCGCCCGCTTCCTGCCCGCCCGAGACCTGAGCGCGGACGAAGCGCAGCTCCTGGACAAGATGCGGGGGAGGGCGCGGGCGCAGCAGGACGATCTCGATGCCCAAGGCGTGGACTGGGGGCTCTCGGTACAGGACGCGCTGGAGCAACTCGTCGCCGGACGCGCCGACTCCACCGCCGAGTGGGCCGGCAACGCCTACTACAAGGCCCTCCAGATCGTCATCGATCACAACGGCAGCGACATATCCACCCTGGCGAGCTATCGGAGCCCGTCCACCGTCTTCTCCAGGCTGGACGACGAGCTCAACGCGGCTGGCGTTCCGGCCGACTTGCTGCCCATCCAGTACCTCTACAGCGGCCCGCCCGCGGAGATCGGGTTCTACGTGCCCCCGCCTGCAGAGGGCTCGCCGGAAATCGGCTGCTGGCCGATGCAGAAGGCAGGACCCGCGATCGCCGCCTACCGCGAGGTGCTGGACCGGATCGACCCCGGCCTCCGGTACGAAGTGAGCGAGCTGATCGGGGCTCTCGACGGCTGGCACTCGGAGTGGGCTGCGGGGCGGGGCGCCTGGTGGTGGGCCGAGGACTGCTCGATCTTCTTCTCGATCACCGGCTGAGTAAGAGGGAAGTCGCGGGAGTGAGCGGAAACAGCCGACCCATCCGGACCGGGAGCGGGCCGTGACCGATGTGTCCGCGATCGCCGCGGAGGGCGCCACGGTCGTCCTGGACGGGACCACCCTGCTGTCGCCGACGACGTTCGCCGTGACGCCCGGCGAGTTCCGCTGCCTCACCGGCCCCAACGGCTCCGGCAGGACGACCCTTCTGTGGGCCTTCCTCGGCAGCGGCCGGCTGACGGACGGCCCTTCCCGTGGGGGCGAGGGCGTCGACCTGGCGAGGCCCCGGCACCGGCGGCTCGTGGCCTTGCTCGTCGAACGGGTGCCCGTCGCACGGGATATGACGCTGCGTGAGCAGGTGACTCTGGTCGCCGCCTCCTGGCACGACAACACCACGACGACCGCCGAGCGCGCCGAGGAGGTCATCGACCGCCTGGGCCTTCCCGCGCTGGGCGAGCGGTTTCCCGCCCAGCTCTCCTCCGGCCAGTTGTAGCTCTTCAGCCTCGCCCTGACCCTGGTCCGCCCTGCCGGTGTCGTCCTGCTCGACGAGCCCGAGCGGCACCTCGACACCGACCGCGTCGACCTCGTCGCCTCACTGCTCGCCGAGCGCGCGAAGCAGGGGACCTCGTTCCTCGTCGCCACCCATGAGGCCGCCGTGGTCGGAGCGTGCGACGGCGTCGTGGAGCTGGGATGACGACAGACAGCATCACCGCCGTCGAGGCCGAGCCCTGGGCCCGCGTTCACGCCGTACGGCATCGGTACGCCCGGTGCGGCGACCGGGCCGGCGCACACGACTGGCTGTGGGGCCAGGCTCGGACGGTGCGCGACAACCTTTCGCTCGTCGCCGCCTTGGCCGCCGCGGCTATCGCCGTCGCGCTGATCGGCCGGCCCGCGATCGTGGGCGGCCTGTGGCTGCTCTCCGGCGGGCCGGCGGTCGGCGCGGGAGTGCTCGGCCGGCCGCCTTCCGGTCCTTCCGCACAGTCGATCTCGCCCGGCTCGCCCGCGAGTCGGCGCGCGCGGCCGAGGCCCAGACCTTCGCCTGGACCGGTATGCTCCACCACGCGCTGGACCTGTACCGTCCGCAGCCGCGCGGGGCTCACCTCGGCCCTGGTGCGGCCGGACGGACGCCTGCGCGGCCACCTCGCGCAGGGGGCGGTCCGCGCGCTGCGCACGCGGGGCCGCGCGATCGCGGCTGCGGCGTTCCTGCTGCCCGGCGGCGCGGTCCTGACGCTGGGCGTCGCGGAGCCGGAGGCCCGCCTCGCGACGTTCTCCTGGGTGTTCGGGGCGGTCGCCGTGTACTGGGGGTCCGGGTGGGTCGGCGAGACCTGGCGTGGCCTGCGCGACGAGCGGACGCAGGCCCCACTGCTTGGTGAGTGGTGGGGCGGGATGCTCGCCCGCACCCTGGCCTGGCCCGTCGTCGCGGTGGCCGCCGCCGTGGGCCTGGCGAGCGGGGTCACGGCCTTGCCGCGGTGGCCGCTGCTGGACCGCCGGGCGGCCGACGCGCTGCTGCTCGTCGCGGGCTCCGTGGTGCTCGTGCTGGGCGCCAGGTTCCTGCGCGAGATGAAGATGAACCTGCCCGTCGAACTGCTGCTCCCCGTCATCACGCCCCTGGGCGACCTCTCCGGACTCCGCGTCTTCGTCTGGCAGTTCGACGGACTCGTCGTCGTGCTGATCGGCCTCCTCGTGATGAACGAGATGCCGACCGCGCCCGGCGCGGCCCTGGGCACGGCTCTCTGGTGCGGCTGGGCGGGCCTGCGCCGGACCGGGTGGGCGCGACGGTCCCTGCTCACCCGCCTCGGCCGGGGCCAAGGGGTGTCCGGGGGATCGGGGCCCCGGACATAGCCCGCCGGCGAGGGCAGCCGGCGGCCTAGCTGTCAGATGGCTCCCAGGTCGACCGTGACAGGGAATGGTGCGGCGGCCTTCACCGTGCCGGTGAACATCTCGCCGTTCCGGAGCCTTGGTGGCGGGGTCGAGGACGTAGGTGTACACGATTGGAACACCGGTGGCGGCCTGTTCAATGCGCCAGTAGAAGGGGATGCCCGCCTTGGCGTACTGGTCCACCTTCACGATCCGGTCGGTGGTCTCCGAGCCGGGCGACACCACCTCGACGACCAGGAGCACGTGCTCGGGGCGGGTGGGCGTGAGGTCGATGGTTTCCGCCTGATAGACGATGACGTCCGGACGGCGGTTGGTGAGCGGCACGTCCTGCAGGCGGACGTCGAAGTCCGTGTCGGCGTTCCAGTCCGGGCCCGCGGCGTCCAGGGCGTTGGCCAGGATGCGGGCCAGCCGGTGGTGGCGCTTGAAGGCGCTCGGGCTCGCGACGGCCGTTCCGTCCACGATCTCGACGCCGGCGCACTGCTCCTCGGACCACGAGTCGTACTGCTCCGCGCTGATCTGGGTGTGCATCAGGCAGGCGTCACCATCTCGGCGGTCATGGTGTGCCTCCTTCGAGGAGATTCCGCACGTCCGGCACTGCTTGGCTCAGCCTACGGTCCAGTGGTTCCGAGGCGCCCGCCTTCGGGGGAGGGCGATCTCTCGTCGGAGTTCGGCCGGGCGAGGAGGAATCCGTGCGGTCTCCCTGGCGGATACGGGCCCTGTGAGAGGGGGGCCGCACGAACCGGCTGGCTGGCGCGACCTCGCCCTATCTGCTTCAGCACGCTGACAATCCCGTCGACTGATGGCCCTGGACGCCGGACGCTTTCGAGGAAGCGCGACGGCGCGACGTACCCGTCCTGCTCTCGGTCGGCTACTCTGCGTGCCACTGGTGCCAGTGAACTCGCGGACCCAGTAGCCGACGGTGCTTACACGTCTCTGATGATCACGCGCTTCCCGCAGAGCTTGGACCAGTCGTCGCGGTCGGAGGTCAGAACGATCACGGGGGCTGGGAGGCGGAGCGCGAGCGCGGCAACGAGGGCGTCGATTGCGTATTTGTGCCCATGTAGCCCGCCTGCGTCCCGAAGCAGCTCCACTGCGGTCAGGGAGTCCTCTTGGCTGACTGGTTCCACCTGCAGCCGGGAGAGCAGCCACTTCAAGCGGGCAAGATTGGTCTTCCCGTGTACGGCTTCAACAATGGCCAGCGGGGACACGAGGATGGGAACCCCGACCTGCCGGGATGCCTCGATGCGAGCCGCCATACCGCGGTCGTTGCGCAGGAGCAGAGAGAGCGCCTCGGAGTCGAGCACCACCGAGCGGGCCGGCTGCTCCTTCACGCGGCGCCCCGCTCGACACCCTCGGCGTTCACGTCTCCGAACAGCTCGCGACGTGCGGCTTCGATCTCTTGCTCCGTGAGCGCACCGTGCTCCTCCTCGTGGGACGCCACGATCTCGGCGAGTCCGTCCATGGCGAGCTGATGCCTCACAGCCTCGGTGATGTAGCTGGACAATCCACGACGGCCGGTTCGGGAGCGGAGCTCGCTGACCAGCTCGGCGGGCATGGATACGGAGATGTTCTCGGTGGTTCCGGGGCGGGATGGCTTCATGGCCTTAGTGTAATACATTGTCTATTATAGAGGGGCGTGAGGGAGTGAGGGCTTCGCGAGAACAGCAGGCGGGACTGATGGAGCGGTGGTTCGTAGGGAATGGGGAGCGGAATTCCCTCCCGGCGGTGTCCGGTATTTGGTTGGGTGGGCGTCGTGTCCCTCTCGAACGGTGGATTCCACCTGCCAGTCGACGTCCGCCCAATCTGGGGGAAGCTGGGTAACGGGTCCCGGCCGCACCCCCTCATCTGTCATGCGTTGGACACTGCGGAAGTGGCGTCCCAGTTGTTCGACCTATGCCTTGGGCCCTATCTCAAGAACCGTCTGGAAGCGGCGCTGGAGCCGCTCGGGGACGCGCGGGAGTGGGCCGCGAGGTTGGCGGGACTGCACGACCTGGGCAAGTGTTCACCCACCTTCCAGGGGTTGAGAGCGGATGTCGCCAAGACGCTGCTGCCAGAGTCCGATCACGCTGCCATCGACCGGTTGCGGGCAGGACCGAGGAGTCCTGGGGCGCGGACGGATGTGGCGCACGGGCTGATCAGCGCGCTGTACGTACGGAAACTGCTGATGAAGTGGGGCGCCTCGGCGGAGACCGCCGAGTCCATCGGGGTCGTGCTTGGCGCTCACCACGGGTACGTTCCAAGCCCGGCCGATCTCCGCCAGGTCTCCTACAAGCGCGGTGCGATCGGAGGGGAGATCTGGGCCACCCGTGTGGAGGCACTGGCCGACGAGTTGTGCAGGTTGCGTCGCACCTCGGAAGGCGAGCCGAGTGCGGCCGACTGGGCACGGGTGACGATGGACGGGCCGTCGGAGGTGGCCCTCGCGGCGCTCACCTCGGTCAGCGACTGGATCGCGTCTGATCGGAGGGAGGCGGCTCACGCCGGTCCGGCCATCGACCTGGCTGCGTATGCCGCCGGAGTGATGGCTACCCAGCAACCGAAGGTCAGGTCTCTGGGCTGGGAGGCGTGCACGGCACCCGAAGACACCTCCTTCGGATCGTTGTTCCCCCAGACTTCCGAACAGCGCGACCTCCAGGCCCGGCTGGAGCAATTGGTCGCCGGTGAGCGGGGACCCGGTGTGTACCTGTTGTCCGCGCCGACCGGTGAGGGCAAAACGAAAGCGGCCCTGCAGGCTGCTGCTGCCATGATCCGTTTGCATCATCTGCGGGGATTCCACGTGGCCATGCCGACCAGGGCGAGCGGCAACCAGGCGTACGAGGTTGCCGCCGAATTGCTGAGGCCGTGGGATGGGCACGCAATAGGTCGGCTAAAGCTGTTCCACGGTGCCGCGAGCGAGTACCTGAACCGGCGGTCCGCCACCGGTCCGCCACCGTTGTGTCCCGAGTGCGTCGCGGAGGACGGCGGCTCCGGGGCATCGGAGCAGTTCGGGTGTGACAGTGACGCGCAGGCGCAGGCTCAGCTGTCCTCAAAGGCCGATCACCTGAATCCGCTGGTGGTGAGCACCGTCGATCAGGTGTTGAAGGCTGCCGTTCGCTCGGGGCACGTCTTCGTGCGGCTGGCGGGGCTCTCGGGCAAAGTGATCATCTTCGATGAGGTGCACGGCTACGACGTGCACTCGGGGGGTCTGTTCGAGACCTTGCTGTACCGATTGGGCGGGCTGCGGACACCAGTGGTGCTCCTGTCGGCGACCCTGTCGACTCGCCAACAGCACGCCATGGTGAACAGCTGGCGGGCGGGAGCCCTGGGGCTGTCGGTGGGGGAGCTGCCGGAACCCGAAGTCCCGGGGATGGCCGCCTATCCGCGGATCCTTTCCGCCGATGTCTCCGTTGGGGTCACGGTGTCCACCGTGGGCGTTACCGCCGCTCCCGTCAACCGCGATCGAGTGGTCCAGTTGCACTGGGTGGATCGGCAAGACGTCGTGGAACTCGCCTTGCGGGAGGCGCGTCGGGGGCGGAACGTCGCGATCGTGCACAACCTCGTCGGGGAGGCGGAGGGGGACTGGGAGTCGCTGCAGAGGGCGGTGGGGGACGTGGCCGGGCAGACCGTGGTGACGGAGTTGATTCACGGGCGGCTCGATCCGGCGGAGCGGCTCGCGGCGGAAGGACGCCTGCGCGCCCGCTTCGGGCCGCAGGGTTCGATGACCGCAGCGGTTGGGAGCGGGGGATCGATCGTGATCGGCACCATGGTCCTGGAGAGCAGTCTCGACCTGGACTTCGACGTGATGATCAGCGCGGTGGCACCGATCGACAGCCTGATCCAGCGTATGGGACGGATCGGGCGGCACCGGGTGGGCGCCGAACGGCCCGAAATCCGGTTCGTCCTCATCAGGGTGCCGGAGCCGCGCTCAGGACGGAAGGCGGTCAATTTCAGTTACGCCGTGAACGTGTACGACGAGGCGGTCCTTCTTCGCACGTTGGCGGTGCTGAGGGAGCGGGACGTGATCCGATGCCCCGACGAGGTACAGGAATTACTCGACAGGGTGTACGACGACGGCGAGGAACTGCGTTCCCCGCTCGGATGGGAGGAGCAGTGGGAACGTGCGGCGGCCCGGTCGGAGAGGTGCACGCCGAAGGCAGGCCGCGAGGCGCTGATGGCCCGCATCCCCATGTCACGGGGTACGAGATGGGGTCTGCGGACCCTCACGGAATTCGGTCGTGCTGGTACCGGCACACGTCAGAGCGGCCATGGAGCCGACCGGGACCGCAAGGCATGACCGCCCCCCACGGTCGGGGCGGTAGGTCATTTTCGGGCAAGCTCGCTGCCTCTTGGCCGAATGTAGGCGAGATGGCCGCGATTTCTTGAGGAACGTGTGCACGGTGCGCCGGGGTTCGCTTCACTGATCCCGCGCCGCAGTTCCAGAAGACGGAGGGGTCGAGTGACGTTCGATTTGTTGCGCGAACCCTGGCTTCCAGTGCTTCCGCTCGATTCCGACCACATGACTCAAGTGAGTCTGGTCGACCTCGTCCTCAACGCGCACCGCCACCGCCGCCTCGTCGGCAGCAGCCCGACGATGACGGCGGCGCTCCACCGGCTCGTGCTGGCCCTCCTGCACCGGGCGTTCACCCCCGATGACGACGACTGGGACGAGCTGTGGATGGCCGACCCAGCACATCTGCTCGACGAGGAAGACGAGTTCCGACGTCGGCTCGATCGCTATGTGGAGCGCACGGATTCTCGGTTCGACCTGTTCGATGCCCACCGGCCGTTCCTGCAGTGCCCGGATCTCGCGAGGCGTCCCTCATGGAATCCCGCCAAGGATGCCGAACCACACCAGAGCACCGCCGTCCTCGTCGCGCCGTGGGCCACCGGCAACAACCGCACCCTTTTCGACCACACCACCGCCACCGAACGGCCGGAACTGTCACCAGCCGAGGCCGCGCGCTGGCTGGTCACGTTGCAGGCGTACGACACAGGTGGGCAGAAGACCGGATACGAGAAGAGCCCGGCCTCTTCCCAGACCTCTCTGGGCAGCTACTTCGGATGCGCTCTCCTGGAGGGGGACACGCTCCGCAGGACCCTTCTGCTCAACCTCGTCGCGTACCGGCCCGACGAAGGGCGTCCGACCGGTACCGGCCCTGCGGATCGGCCCGCCTGGGAGGACGACGAGGTGCACCGGCCCGATCCGGGCCCGCCGCGTCCACCTCTGGGGCTCACCGACGCCTTGACCTGGCCGTCGCGGCGGGTGCTGCTCTTCCGCGGCCGGGAGGCCACGGCGGCTTCGGTCGTGGGTGTGCTGCGCACTCCGGGGACCCGTCTCGACGGTGACTTGTCCCAGGACGTGGAGCCCATGGCCGCCTTCCGCGAACGGTGGATCTCGGATTCCAAGCCGGCCCGCACCGTGCCCGTTCGGCTGGAGGGGGTGCGCGGCGTGTGGCAGTACACGCAGGAGTTGTTGTTGCCGGAGGTCGCGCGCTGGAGCCGCTCCGGCCGTAAGTACCAGGGCAAGGCGGGGGAGAAGAAGCTCGCCTCGAAGAACAAGCTCGTTCCCTCACTGGTTCCCGGAGCCGAGCCCGCCCGGTTGCGACCTCTCGCGGTGTCCAGGGTGGACGGTTCGCACGTCATCCCCGACTCGACGGTGTTCACGCTGCGGGTCTTCGGACAGGAGTTGGGGAAGAACGGCGGGAACATCGTCGCGTGGTACGAGGAGGAGGTTCCGGCCCCCGTCGCCCTGATGCGGGCTCGTGATCGCCGTATCGGGTACGTCATCGGAGAAGCCGTCGCCTATGCCGACAACCTTGGTAACGCCCTGCGCGTGATGGAGACGACCTACGGCCAGAGTTTCGCCCCTGCGTCCTCCGGCCGTCGCGGAAAGCCGTCTGCGGCCTTGCGGCGCACGGCTCTGGAAATCGACTTCTGGCCGAGGGTGGCTGAGCCCTTCAACGAACTCGTTCGGCGTCTCGGCGTCTCGGTGGGTTCGGACGCCGAGATCGAACAGGCCGCGACTGAATGGGCGGACGTCGTTCACGGCACTGCTGGCCGGGCCGCTCGACGCTGGGCGGAGGACGTCGGACGACGAGACCGTGAGCTCTTGGCGGCCGGTGAGAGCTACACGCACTACCTCCGTGCCGCCATGTGGCTCCGCGACCGTCACCGCGAGAACCTCGCCCAGTACACGGAGGACTCATGAGCTGTCGAACACGGACGACGAGAATCGACGCGAGGAGGAGCACCCGATGACGGTACGGACCGAGCTCCGTGAGGAACGGCGGACTCGGCGTGACGCGTTCGTCTCCCACCTGCACTCCCTCGCGACGGCGCGGGAATCGGACGCCACGCATCTGGTGGCCCGAGGGCGTGCGGAGCTCGCTGTGCTGCGCCGGGGCTTCAGCGGCGGGCGACACCAGGCGCAGGCGTACGGGATCGTCGCGCCGTACGGCCCGCCGGAAGAGGAGCAGGGCGTCTGGCTGCTGGTGAGCGGTCTCTTCGCCCTGCACCCTCTGCCCCGCTCGCTGAGCGGATCACACGCACCGACCCTCGCCCGTTCTCTCGGGGCTCTCGCACGGACGAAGGGGAGTTCCGTCGAGCGCCGCTTCACCGAACTCGTTTCCGTGGAGGGCGCGGCCCTGGAACACCAGGTGCGCCAGGCTGTGCGACTCCTGCGCGCCAGCCATGCGCCTTTGAACTACGGACGGCTCCTCGACGATCTCGTCGTCCTCCTCTCGACGGACCAGACGGATCACCGGGTGAAGGAGCGGCAACGCGTGCGACTGCGCTGGATCAGTGACTACCACCATCATCCGGTCGCCCGGCCCCGGAGGGCGGACGACGAGCCGGGCGGCGACCCTGGCACCCCGCTCGACCAGGCCCCCGATTCGACCACTCAGGATGACGAATGATCATTGAGCTCCACCTGCTCCAGTCCTTCCCGGTCAGCAACCTCAACCGGGACGACATCGGACAGCCGAAGACAGTGCGGTTCGGCGGGGTCACCCGGGCCCGGATCTCCAGCCAGTCACTGAAACGGGCGGCACGCGAGCTGTTCACCTCACACGGCCTGGAAACGGGTGACATCGGGCGGCGGACGAAGCAACTGCCGGAACGGGCCGGCATTCTCCTCGCTGAGCGCGGCAAGTGCGAGGTGGGCAGGGCGCAGCTGGTGGCCCAAGAGGCGCTGGCGGCGTTCGGATTTGGGGTGACCGAGGACCGGGGGCGGTCCGAGTACCTGTTGTACGTGGGACCGGCTGCCGTGGAGCATCTCGCGGACTACTGCGAGAAGCGCTGGGACATCCTGGAAAAGGCGCTGGAAAAGGAGGAGAAGCGCAAGGCGGACGCGAAGAAGGCGTCACGGACCAAGGTCAAGCCGACGCAGAAGGAGCTCATTGAAGCGCGGAAGGTCTTCGACTCCTCCCGGGTCGCCGACATCGCGCTCTTCGGCCGGATGATCGCCGACAACCAGGACTTCTCCGTGATCTCCGCCAGCCAGGTCGCCCACAGCATCTCCACCCACGCCGTGGCCAACGAGTTCGACTTCTACACGGCCATGGACGACATGCGTCCGGCCGAGGAACCCGCCGCGGACATGATGGGCACCATCGACTACAACGCGGCTTGCTACTACCGCTACGCCAACCTGGACACCGACCGTCTGCTCCGCAACCTCTTCGGTGAGGAATCGGTGCCCCCGGAGGAACTCGCCGCCGAGGACAAGGCGCTCTTGGTCCGCAGTGTCCGGGCATGGCTTCGGGCCTTCGTCCACGCCGTCCCGCGCGGCAAGCAGAACTCCATGGCCGCGCCGACGGTCCCCGACGTCCTGTTGGGAGTCGCACGCACGGACGGGGCGTGGAGCCTCGCTAACGCGTTCCTCTCGCCCGTCGGCGACGTTGCGGACCTGATGGGCGCGTCCGCCCGGCGCATGGCGGGTTACTTCGATCAGATCCGTGACTTCTATGGGGACGAGGAGCTGCGCGGCGTGCACTACGGCTCCCTTGATCCGAGCGGAGGGCTCTCCGACCGCCAACCACGTGGTTGTCAGGAGGCGAAGGGCATCGATGCCTTCGTCGAGGGGCTCATCGGCTCGGCCGGTCTCTGAGGAGCAGTGCGGTGACGTCCACCCTGATTCTGTGCCTCGACGCTCCCATGCAGTCCTGGGGCGTCTCCTCCCGCTTCGACCGCCGGGACACGGCCCGTGAACCGACGAAGTCCGGCATCGTCGGTCTGCTCGCGTCGGCCCTCGGCGTGGCGAGGGACGACGATGATCGCGTTCGGGAACTCGCCGCACTGTCGATGGGCGTTCGGGTGGACCGCGAAGGCGAGCTGGAACGCGACTTCCACACCGTTTCCAACGTACCCAACACCGAAGGCGGTGCGGGAGCCACCGTCGTCAGCGAGCGGTTCTACCTGTCGGGGGCACTCTTCCTCGTGGTTCTCGAAGGAGCGGACGAGGAGGTGCGCGGCCTGTACCGGGCCCTGAGACGTCCTCGATGGCCCCTGTTCCTCGGCCGCAAGGCATTCCCGCCCGGTACTCCCGTCGTACACCCGGACGAGAGCCGTGCGGTACACGACGGTCACGTGGACGACGTGCTGGAGGGCCATCCTTGGCTGGAGACACGTCCAGCGCCGCTGCGCCGTGCACGCGAGCGCCTGGACGCGGGTACACCGCTGCACCTGCGGACCGTGCGCGACACCGTGCCCGTGTTCGTAGGAGCCGAGTTGCGCCACGATCACCCGATCTCATTCTCGGCACGGCGGCGGCACGGTACGCGCGCGGTACGTGTCGGTCACGTCCCTCTGACCGCTCCGATGCTCCCACGACAGCCGGAGGCCACCTCGAAGTCCGAACAGGTGGGAACAGCATGAGCCTCTGGCTGACCCGGTTGACCCCCGACCTGCGCAGAGGGGACGTGTTGAACGACCTGAATGACGCCCACTTGATGCACCGCCGCGTCATGTCCCTCTTCCCCGACCGCCTCTCCGACACCCCCCGCAGCGATGTGGGTGCCCTCTACCGGACGGAGCCCGTGCGAGACGCGGTACAGGTCCTCGTGCAGAGCCACGTGCAGCCCGAGATCGGACACCTGCCCGAGGGGTACGCCGAGACGGGGGTGCTGCACCTGAAGTCGTACCTCGACACGCTCGCGGGGGGCATGCGGGTGCGCTATCGAATCGCTGCCAACCCTTCGAAACAGCTGGCCGTTCCCTCGGCGGGAGGCGGCCGGGTCGGGCAGCGGGTGGCCTTGCACGGGGAGGCCGCCGAGGAGTGGTGGAGGTTGCGTGCGGTTAAGGCGGGGCTCAGTCTTCAGTCCGGGCTCGTGACCCCCCGGCATCCGCTCGTCAGTCGACTCCGCGCACGCGCGGGCCTCCGATTTCACCTCGCACAGTTCGACGGGGAGGCGGAGATCCACGACGTGTCCGCCCTTCGGCGAGCCATGTGGGAGGGAATCGGAAGAGGCAAGTCCTACGGCTGCGGGCTGTTGAGCATCCTGCCGATCCGGCAACCCGCCAGTGAGCCTGCCGAACACGGACGCCCCCGCGCTTGACCGCGGCACGCCGTTCCTGACTGGCGGGTGGGGTGCAGCGGGCGGAGGCATAGGTTGGTGGGATGCCGAATCGACTCGTGGGGGAGACCTCCCCCTATCTGTTGCAGCACGCCGACAATCCCGTCGACTGGTGGCCCTGGTCGCCCGAGGCGTTCGAGGAGGCCAGGAAGCGGGATGTGCCCGTGCTGCTCAGCGTCGGGTATGCCAGTTGCCACTGGTGCCACGTCATGGCGCACGAGTCGTTCGAGGACGAGACCGTGGCCGCCTACCTCAACGAGCACTTCGTCTCCGTCAAGGTCGACCGTGAGGAGCGGCCCGACGTCGACGCCGTGTACATGGAGGCCGTGCAGGCGGCCACCGGGCACGGTGGGTGGCCCATGACCGTCTTCCTCACGCCGGACGCCGAACCCTTCTACTTCGGTACGTACTTCCCGCCCGAGCCCCGCCACGGCTCGCCCTCCTTCCAGCAGGTGCTCGAAGGGGTGAGCGCCGCGTGGACCGATCGGCGCGACGAGGTCGGCGAGGTCGCCGGGCGGATCGTCGCGGATCTCGCCGGGCGGTCGCTGGTCCATGGCGGGGACGGGGTTCCGGGGGAGTCGGAGGTCGCGCAGGCGCTGCTGGGGCTGACCCGGGAGTACGACGAGCAGCACGGCGGGTTCGGGGGCGCGCCCAAGTTCCCGCCGTCCATGGCTGTGGAGTTCCTGTTGCGGCATTACGCCCGTACCGGGTCCGAGGGTGCGCTCCAGATGGCCGCCGACACCTGTTCGGCCATGGCCCGGGGCGGGATCTACGACCAGCTCGGCGGCGGGTTCGCGCGCTACTCCGTGGACCGGGAGTGGGTCGTCCCGCACTTCGAGAAGATGCTCTACGACAACGCCCTGCTGTGCCGCGTGTACGCCCATCTCTGGCGCACCACCGGGTCCGCCGAAGCCCGGCGGATCGCCCTGGAGACCGCCGACTTCATGGTGCGGGAGCTCCGTACCGCCGAGGGCGGCTTCGCCTCCGCGCTCGACGCCGACAGCGAGGACGCGGACGGCAAGCACGTCGAGGGCGCGTTCTACGTGTGGACGCCGGCGCAGCTGCGCGAGGTGCTCGGCGAGGAGGACGGGGCCTTCGCCGCCGCGTACTTCGGCGTCACCGAGGAGGGCACCTTCGAGGAGGGGGCCTCCGTCCTCCAGCTCCCGGGCGAGGCGCGGCCCGTGGACGCCGGACGCGTCGCCGACGTACGGGCCCGGCTGCTGGCGGCCCGCGAGGAGCGGCCGCGTCCGGGGCGGGACGACAAGGTGGTCGCCGCCTGGAACGGGCTCGCCGTCGCCGCCCTCGCCGAGACCGGGGCCTACTTCGACCGGCCCGACCTCGTCGAGCGCGCCACCGAGGCCGCCGACCTGCTGGTCCGGGTGCACCTGGGCGAGGTGGCCCGGCTGACCCGCACCTCCAAGGACGGGCGCGCGGGCGACAACGCCGGGGTGCTGGAGGACTACGGCGATGTGGCCGAGGGGTTCCTCGCGCTGGCCGCGGTGACGGGGGAAGGGGCCTGGCTGGAGTTCGCCGGGTTCCTGCTGGACATCGTGCTGGAGCAGTTCACCGGCGAGGGCGGGCAGCTCTACGACACCGCCCATGAGGCGGAGAAGCTGATCCGGAGGCCGCAGGATCCGACCGACAGCGCCACCCCGGCCGGGTGGACGGCGGCTGCGGGCGCTCTGCTCTCGTACGCCGCGTACACCGCATCCGAGCCCCATCGCACCGCTGCCGAGGGCGCACTCGGCGTGGTGAAGGCGCTCGGCCCGCGCGCCCCCCGGTTCATCGGCTGGGGCCTCGCCGTGGCGGAGGCGCTGCTGGACGGGCCCCGCGAGGTGGCCGTCGCCGGACCGGTCGGCGGTGAGCTGCACCGTACGGCGCTGCTGGGACGCGCGCCGGGTGCGGTCGTCGCCGCGGGCGAGGGGCCGGGCGCGGGGGCCGAATTCCCGCTGCTGGTGGACCGGCCGCTGGTCGGCGGCGCGCCGACCGCGTACGTCTGCCGGCATTTCGTCTGCGACGCGCCGACCACGGACGCGGGGGAGCTGGCGGCGAAGCTGGGCGGCTGAGGGCCGTGGAGCAGGCGTGAGGGGCCGGTCGCCGCGTGCGGCCGGCCCCTCACACGTGCCCGTAAGGACTCCCGTACGGCTATCCGTGCTGGTACGCCACCAGGGAGATGCCCACGTAGTGCGCCACGAACGCCGCCAGGGTCAGCGAGTGGAACACCTCGTGGAAGCCGAACCAGCGCGGCGACGGGTTCGGCTTCTTGATCCCGTAGATCACGCCGCCCGCGCTGTAGAGCAGCCCGCCGACGACGACCAGCACCAGGACCGCAATGCCGCCCGTCCGCATGAAGTCGGGCAGGAAGAAGACCGCCGCCCAGCCCATCGCGATGTAGCACGGCGTGTAGAGCCAGCGCGGTGCGCCGACCCAGAAGACCCGGAAGGCGATGCCCGCCGCCGCTGCCGCCCAGACCGCCCACAGCAGGGGCCGTCCGGTGGATTCGGGCAGGAGCAGCAGGGTCAGCGGGGTATAGGTCCCCGCGATGATCAGGAAGATGTTGGCGTGGTCCAGGCGGCGGAGCACCGCCTCCCCGCGCGGGCCCCAGGTGCCGCGGTGGTAGACCGCGCTGACGCCGAAGAGCAGACAGGCGGTCGCGATGTAGACGGCGCACGCGATCCGGCCGCGGGTGCTGTCGGTGAGGGCGATCAGGGTGATCCCGGCGATCAGCACCGCGGGGAACATTCCGGCGTGCAGCCAGCCGCGCATCCGCGGCTTGACGGGGACGGGGTCGACGAGTTCGACGGGGCCGGTCGTCGGCTCGGCAGGTCCCGTCGTGGTGGCCTCGGCAGTTCCTGTGGTCGCTGCGGCAGCGGCGGCGTCAGTCATATCCGCATGTTACCTACGCAACCGTAGGTAACGAATATGAGTGGCCATGCTCACGTGTGCGGCCCCCTGGACATATGGGCGGATCAGTCGGATGATCAAATGAGTGCGGTCGGCACCGGATGAGCGCCAGGGGATCGAAGGGTACGAAGCATCCGGGTCGCAGCCCCCACGGGGCACCTGACAACACATACCCTCAACAAGGAGCGATCGTGGCGCGCGACATCGCGGCTCCCCTCACTGTCCCCACCCACCACCAGGAGCTGGTCTCCTGGGTCGACGAGATCGCAGCCATCACCCTGCCCGACCGGGTGGTCTGGTGCGACGGCTCCGAGGCCGAGTACGAGCGCCTGTGCGGGGAGCTCGTCGCCAAGGGCACGTTCACCAAGCTGGACGAGATCAAGCGGCCGAACTCGTACTACGCCGCGTCCGACCCGAGCGATGTCGCCCGCGTCGAGGACCGTACGTTCATCTGCTCCAAGGAGGAGAAGGACGCGGGTCCGACCAACCACTGGAAGGATCCCGCCGAGATGCGGGAGATCTTCACGGGGCAGGAAGGTGTCTTCCGCGGGTCCATGCGCGGGCGCACCATGTACGTCGTGCCCTTCTGTATGGGCCCGGTCGGCTCGCCCCTCTCCGCCATCGGCGTCGAGATCACCGACTCCGCGTACGTCGCCGTCTCCATGCGCACCATGACCCGGATGGGTCAGCCGGTCCTGGACGAGCTGGGCACGGACGGCTTCTTCGTGAAGGCCGTCCACACCCTCGGCGCCCCGCTGGCCGAGGTTCCCCAAGCTCTCGGCTCCGCTCGAGCAGGGGAGGCCCCATTGGAAGACGTCCCGTGGCCCTGCAACACCACCAAGTACATCTCGCACTTCCCCGAGGACCGCGAGATCTGGTCGTACGGGTCCGGCTACGGCGGCAACGCCCTGCTCGGCAAGAAGTGCTACGCGCTGCGCATCGCCTCCGTGATGGCCCGCGACGAGGGCTGGCTCGCCGAGCACATGCTCATCCTGAAGCTCACGCCGCCGCGCGGGGAGTCCAAGTACGTCGCGGCCGCGTTCCCGTCCGCCTGCGGCAAGACCAACCTCGCCATGCTGGAGCCGACCATCCCCGGCTGGACCGTGGAGACCATCGGCGACGACATCGCCTGGATGCGGTTCGGTGAGGACGGCAGGCTCTACGCGATCAACCCCGAGGCCGGGTTCTTCGGCGTCGCGCCCGGCACCGGCGAGCACACCAACGCCAACGCCATGAAGACCATGTGGGGCAACTCCGTCTTCACCAACGTCGCGCTCACCGACGACGGCGACGTCTGGTGGGAGGGCATGACCGAGGAGCCGCCCGCGCACCTCACGGACTGGAAGGGCAACGACTGGACCCCCGAGTCCTCCACGCCCGCCGCCCACCCCAACGCCCGCTTCACCGTCCCGGCCGGACAGTGCCCGATCATCGCGCCCGAGTGGGAGGACCCCAAGGGCGTGCCGATCTCCGCGATCCTCTTCGGCGGCCGCCGCGCCTCGGCCGTACCGCTGGTCACCGAGTCCTTCGACTGGCAGCACGGCGTCTTCCTCGGAGCCAACGTCGCCTCCGAGAAGACCGCCGCCGCCGAGGGCAAGGTCGGTGAGCTGCGCCGCGACCCGTTCGCCATGCTGCCGTTCTGCGGCTACAACATGGGCGACTACATGAACCACTGGGTCAAGGTCGGCGCGGACAAGGCCGACCAGTCGAAGCTGCCGAAGATCTACTACGTGAACTGGTTCCGCAAGAACGAGGCGGGCACGTTCGTGTGGCCCGGCTTCGGCGAGAACAGCCGCGTCCTGAAGTGGATCGTGGAGCGCCTGGAGGGCAAGGGCGAGGGCGTCGAGACCCCGATCGGCATCCTGCCGGCCAAGGGCGCGCTCGACACCGAGGGCCTGGACCTCGCCGAGTCCGACCTCGACTTCCTGCTCACGGTCGACAAGGAGGTCTGGCGCGAGGAGGCCGCCCTGGTCCCCGAGCACCTCAACACCTTCGGGGACCACACGCCCAAGGAGCTGTGGGACGAGTACCGCGCGCTGGTGGAGCGCCTGGGCTGACGCCCGTTGCCGGGGGCGCGTCGGCGTCCCCGGCCCGAAACCCCCGCGGCCGGGTCCATCGGACGTCCGCCCTGACCTGTGGAAGCGACGACCCGCCGCGGTCCGGCCCCCGGAACCCCCTCACGGTTCCGGGGGCCGCCCCCTTTTCGCCGCCCTTCTTTCGTCCGTGGTCAGGTCCCCCGGTCCTCCGGATAGCGGGTATGGGCCTGCCGGCGGATCTCCTCCGCCTCCCGCAACCTCGCCACCAGCCCCGCCGCCTTCCCGTGCAGCAGCGCCGACGTCGAGGGCCCCCGAGTCGGACGAGACGGGGTCGGTGCTCGTGGTGAACACGGTCCCGCTCAACTCGGCGTGCCCGGCGGCCCCTTCGAGCTGCTGCCGGGTCCGGCCCCTTCCGCCGTCAGCGCTGCTCCGACAGCCTTACGGCTCTGCGCGAAGAGGTGGGCGCCCTCGCCGCGCGGGCGGCCGAGGACGAGGACGTGCCCGGGTGCGGCTGTGGCGAGAGGTCGTGGCGCCCGGTCCGCGCGCCGAGGCGGCACGCGGACCGGGGCCGTCAGTGGGCGCCGATCAACTGCCCGGGGGCGGTGTCGGCGGTGGAGGCCAGGGCCTCGGTGTGGGCGTCCATCCGCTGCGCGGCGAGGATGGCGGCGGTGGTGTCGGCGCGGGACGCGGCCACCAGCAGCGCGCGGCCCGCGAGCGCGTGGGCGCGGCGGTGCAGGGACGCCGGGGCGGCGTCGGTCAGGGCGGCGTGCCGGGCGGGCGGTGCGCCGCGCAGCCGGGCCACCTGTTCGGCGATGCGGTCGCCCGCCGGGCCGAGACCGAGTTCGTCGGTGACGGCGAGGAGCGCGGCCAGGTGCCCCGCGAGCTGGATGTCCAGCTCCTCCTCGCGGCTGCGGTGCGGAAAGTCCGCGTCGTCGGCCGTGGTGTGGACCGATGGGGTGCGGATCGGCTCGTACATGGATGGCCTCCCGGTGATGCTGGGTGTCCATCCTACATTGGATCGAGTCTAAGTTTGTGCCCGATCCGGGACCCGATCCGGGACCCGGTACGGCGTGCGGTCGCCCTACGGCTGACCGTAACCGTCCAGGAACGACCCGATCCGGGTCATCGCGTCGGTCAGCTCCTCGGTCGCCGGCAGCGTCACCACCCGGAAGTGGTCGGGTTCCGGCCAGTTGAACCCCGTACCCTGCACGACCATGATCTTCTCGGCCCGCAGCAGGTCCAGCACCATCTGCCGGTCGTCCTTGATCTTGTAGACCTTGGGATCGAGCCGGGGGAAGAGGTACAGCGCCCCCTTCGGCTTCACGCAGGTCACCCCGGGGATCGACGTCAGCAGGTCGTACGCCACGTCCCGCTGCTCCAGGATCCGCCCGCCCGGCAGCACCAGGTCCTCGATCGACTGCCGCCCGCCGAGCGCGGTGGCCACCGCGTGCTGGGAGGGCATGTTGGCGCACAGCCGCATGTTGGCGAGGATCGTCAGCCCCTCGATGTACGAGGTGGCGTGCGCCTTCGGGCCGCAGACGGCCATCCAGCCGGAGCGGTAGCCGGCCACCCGGTAGTTCTTGGAGAGCCCGTTGAAGGTCAGCACCATCAGGTCGGGGGCCAGCGCCGCTGTGGGGGTGTGCGTCGCGCCGTCGTACAGGATCCGGTCGTAGATCTCGTCGGAGCAGACGATCAGGTTGTGCCGGCGGGCGATCTCGGTGAGACCGCGCAGCATCTCGTCGTCGTACACCGCACCGGTCGGATTGTTCGGGTTGATGATCACCAGGGCCTTGGTGCGGTCGGTGATCTTCCGCTCGATGTCCGCGAGGTCCGGCATCCAGTCGGCCTGCTCGTCGCACCGGTAGTGCACGGCCGTCCCGCCGGCCAGCGAGACCGACGCCGTCCACAGCGGATAGTCCGGAGCCGGTACGAGCACCTCGTCGCCGTCGTCCAGCAGCGCCTGCATCGACATCTGGATCAGCTCGGAGACGCCGTTGCCCAGGTAGACGTCCTCGACGTCGAGGTCGATGCCCTTGGTCTGGTAGTGCTGCGTCACCGCACGGCGCGCGGACAGCAGGCCCTTCGCGTCCCCGTACCCGTGCGCGCCCGCGAGGTTGCGCAGGATGTCCTCAAGGATCTCCGGCGGGCACTCGAACCCGAACGCGGCCGGGTTGCCCGTGTTGAGCTTGAGGATGCGGTGACCGGCCGCCTCCAGCCGCATCGCCTCCTCCAGCACGGGACCCCGGATCTCGTAACAGACATTGGCGAGCTTCGTGGACTGGATGACCTGCATGTCCGCGAGCTTACGGCGGCGTTTCGCGCGGTGCGCGGAGATTGCGCCGTCCTCGCGACCCCCGGGTCCGCGCGCCGCGACGCCCCGTCTTCCATCGGTATGCCGGCCCCGGTCCCGGACCGTGGGATGGCCCGGTCCCGGCGGCGTCGCGGCTTGGAATGGGGCGTGGGCGGCCCGGCCGGGTGAGATGCGCCACGCGGGGCCCGTGCCCGTACGGGTACGCCTAAAGGAGGGTCCCCGTCCCGGCCGCCGGGTCACTCCGGCAGCCGGGTCCCCTCGGGGAGGCGGATGCCGAAGTCGTCCCGGAGCACCTGGAGGGCCTCGTCGGGCCCGGACAGCAGCCGCTCCTTGATCGTGCCGTCGCCGGCCGTCTCCACCAGGCTGAGCCCGGAGAGCGCCAGATGGGATCCGGCCAGGGTGCGCTGCGCGTACACCGCCTTCTGGAAGGGCGAGCGCGGGTTGGTCGCCACGTGCCAGTTGATCACCTCGAAGTCCGGCGCCTCGAAGGGCTCCAGGGTGAAGCAGTACTGCGGCTCCCAGGCCCCGCCCTTCTCCGTCTGGAGCTCCCACATCTCCAGCGGCCCGTCGTTCGGGGTGTGGACCAGGCGGTGGTGGCGCGGGGTGTCCGACAGCTCGGCGTTCTCCAGCAGCTCGATCGGCTCCAGCAGCGCGCCCACGGAGCCGAACCCGACGTCCGCGAGATAGGCGTACGGCTCACCGGGCACGTCCACCCGCAGCAGCATGTGCGTACGCGGCCGGATGTCGCCCGGAGCCGCGCCCAGCAGCACCCGGGCGTTCAGCAGCGTCACGGAGAAGCCGATCTGCCTCAGGGCGGCCCACAGCAGGGTGTTGTGCTCGTAGCAGTAGCCGCCCCGCTCACCGCGTACGAGCTTGGCCTCCAGATCCGCGAGGTCCAGGGAAGGGGCC
This sequence comes from Streptomyces sp. cmx-18-6, assembly GCF_046548915.1. Classification (NCBI taxonomy): domain Bacteria; kingdom Bacillati; phylum Actinomycetota; class Actinomycetes; order Kitasatosporales; family Streptomycetaceae; genus Streptomyces; species Streptomyces sp. cmx-18-6. The sequence goes on from NZ_JAEBEP010000007.1 coordinate 397,588, forward strand.
GAGCCGAGCACCGGCTCCAGGTTCTCGAACGGGATGCCCAGGGAGTGGGCGCGGTGCAGGGATCGCAGCACCTCCAGCGTGGGGCGGGGCTCACCGGTCCAGCCGATGCGGGCGAAGTAGGCGTCGAGGTCGAGTGTCGTCATACGCCGACCGTACGCAGCCGGGGCCCGACCGCGCCTCCGGCTGCGGACCGAGTCCCCCTCCGCCGGACGGACGGGGGCTCCGGCAGACGGGCCGCCCCGGACGACAGGCCCTAGGCTGCTCGAAGGGTGGTCGCCCGGTGACGGCGGGCGACCGGGCGGGGCAGGGGAGGAGCGGACGGTGCGGAGCGCACGGAGGCCGGGGGCTTACATCTGCGGGATCGACGCGGCGATGGACGTGATCGGCGGCAAGTGGAAGGTGCTCATCCTGTGGGCGCTGGACGAGAAGCCGTGCCGTTTCGGCGAGCTGCGGCGGGCGGTGCCCGGGGTGACCGAGAAGGTGCTCAGCTCCCATCTCAAGGAGCTGGAGGGGGACGGCATCGTGCACCGCGAGGAGTACGCCGAAGTGCCGCCGCGCGTGGAGTACTCGCTCACGCCGCGCGGGGTCTCGCTGAACGCGGCGCTGGCCCCGCTGGGGGCGTGGGGGCGCGAGAACGTCCTCCGCGTGCCGGAATCCATGGCTGGAAACGACCTCTTGTGACGGTCTGACGAACGGCCTCCTGTGACGGCCTGACGAACAGCCTCCTGTGACGGCCTGACAGCAGAGATGCCGGGCGGCCTGACAGCAGAGACGCCGGGCGGCCTGACGGCAGACATGCCGGGCGGCCCCGGGCTCAGGGTCGCCCGGCACGCGCCTCTGCGCCCCCGATCCCGTCCCCCTACCTCTTCTCCTGCGCTGCCACCGCCGCGTCGATCCCGTCCAGCAGGATCCCGAGCCCCACCCGGAACGTCTCCCGCGCCTCCCGCTCCGGATACGGCATCGCGTCCGGGCCCTCGCCCGCCGCCCCTTCGCCCCCGCCGCCTCCCGGATACGGCTCCGGAGGCTCTTCCCGCTCCAGCCGGATCACCGCCGGGAAGCGCTCCGCGAAGTCCGGGACCAGCTCCGTCAGGGCGGCCGAACGCGCCGCCCGCCACTCCGCGTCGGAACTGCCGGTCGCCGCAGCGGCCAGCCGGGCATCGGCCACCGTCCGCGCCGAGCCCCGCACCAGCGGGAACAGCGTCCCCACCAGCCGCCGCACCGTCCGCGCCGCCAGCCCGGTCGCCCCGAGCAGCCGGACGAGCGTGTCCAGGTTCGCGTACTCGTGCGGGCCCAGCACCGGCCGGGCCTGCGAGACCTGGAGCGCCCAGGGGTGCCGGACGTAGAACTCCAGCACCTCCCCGGCCCACGCGGTGAGCGGTACCCGCCAATCGTCCGACTCCGGGTACGCCGAGGGGAGTTCGGCGTGCACCGCGTCGTACATCAGGTCCAGCAGCTCGCTCTTGCCCGGCACGTGGGTGTAGAGCGCCATCGCGGTCCGCCCGAGCCGGTCGCCGACCGCACGCATCGACAGGGTGGCCATGCCCTCTTCGTCCGCGACCGCCACGGCCGCCGCCACGATGGCGTCCACGCTCAGCCGAGGCTTGGGCCCGGGGCCGCCGCGCGGTGGGGCGGCGGCCTCCGCGCGCCACAGCAGGGAGAGGGAGCGGCGGGCGTCACCCTGCCCGGCGAAGACCACCACTTGCGACTCCTTACGCCATAAAGTAACTTCGGTCGAGTAATTCTTTACGACGTAAAGATACCAGCGATGTCCGGGACATCCGGAGGATAGGGGCGCGGACTCATGGGTCACGCCATGCCGGTCAGCCATGTGCGGGTCACCGGGACCGAGCGGATCACCCCGCGCACGGCCCGGGTCACCTTCACCGGGGATGCGCTGCCCCGCCTCATGGAGGACCGCCCCGACCAGCAGATGAAGCTGTGCCTGCCGCGCGAGGGGCGAAGCCTGGAGGAGGGGCTGCTGCCGGAGCAGGACGCCGAGGACGCGTACGGCATGCGCTGGTACGAGGCGTTCCTCGCGATCCCGGAGCCGGTGCGGCCCTGGATGCGCGGCTTCACCGTCCGCTCCTACGACCGCGCGCACAACGTGATGGCCGTCGACTTCGTGCTCCACGGGGACGGCGGCCCTGCCTCGCGCTGGGGTGCGGCAGCCCGGCCCGGTGACGTGCTCGGCATGGTCGGCCCGTCGTCCCTCTACGCCCGCCCGCTGCCGACGACTTCGGCGGGGATGCTGCTCGCCGGGGACGAGGCGGCGCTCCCGGCCATCGCCACGGTGCTGGAGGCGCTGCCGGCCGGGACCAGGGCGCTCGTGTACGCGGAGGTCGCGGACGCGGCGGAGGAGCGGGAGCTGCCGACCGCCGCCGGCGGGACCGAGGTGCGCTGGGTGCACCGGGACCGGGGCGGCTCGCTGGTCGCAGCCGTACGGGAGGCCGGGGCGGACCTCGACGGGGTGGGCGCGGCCTGGGTGGCGGGGGAGGCGTCGGCGGTCCGGGCGCTTCGTCGCCATCTGGTGGGGGAGCGGCAACTGCCCAGGAGCGCCGTCGAGTTCAGCGGCTACTGGCGGCGCGCCCTCACCCAGGACGACGCCCCCACCGAGGAGGACCTCGCCTGGGCGGCGGAACGGGCCGCCGACTCGGGGTGAGGGGCCCGGCGTCGGGCCGCCGACTCCGGGTGAGGGGCCCGGCGCGTGTCCGTCAGGTCGCTTGAGCCCCCGTGCCCCGGATGGCCCGGCCCGCCAGCACGTTCGTCCGCTCGCCGTCCTCGATGACGAACCGGCCGTCGATCAGGACGTGCGGGATGCCCACCGGCAGCCTGCGCGGCTCCTCGAACGTCGAGCCCGCCGCCACCGTCGCCGGGTCGAAGAGCACCAGGTCCGCGCGGTAGCCCTCGCGCACCAGGCCCCGGTCCGCCAGCCGCAGCCGGGCGGCCGGGCGCGAGGTCAGGTGGGCGACGCACTCCTCCAGCGAGAGGATGCCCAACTCCCTCACGTACCGGCCCAGATACTGCGGGAACGTGCCGTACGCCCTCGGGTGCGGCTTGTCGCCCTGGAGGATGCCGTCGCTGCCGCCGGTGTGCACCGGGTGGCGCATGATCTGCCGGACGTTCTCCTCGTGGCCCACGTGCTGGAGGATCGTCGTCCCGAGCCGGTCCTCGGTGAGCAGCCGGCGGGCCGTCACCCAGGGCCCCTCGCCCCGCAGTCGCGCCGACTCCGCCACCGTACGGCCCACGTACTCGGCCAGGTGCGGGGCGCTGACGCCGGAGATCTCGATGGTGTCCCACTCGATCGGCACCCCGTGGCAGCCGTCCGAGCCCAGCACCTCCAGGTGGTGCCGTATCCTCTCCGCGCTCTCCGCGTCCGCGAGCCGGGTCAGGACCGACTCCGGACCGCCCTCGCCCGCCCAACTCGGCAGCATCGCGACCAGGGTTGTGCAGCCCGGGGTGTACGGGTAGGTGTCGAGCGAGATGTCGGCCCCGGCGGTGAGTGCCCCGTCGAGCAGGGCGAGGAGGTCCGGGGCCTTCCCCTTGTTCACGCCGAAGTTCATGGTGGCGTGGGCGAGATGGAGGGCGCAGCCGGCGTTGTGGGTGAGCTGCACCATCTCCTCGTACGCTGCCAGCGCGCCCGCGCCGTAACTGCGGTGGTGCGGGCAGTAGTAGCCCCCGTGGCGGGCCACCACCCGGCAGAGATCGGTGAGTTCGGCGTCGTCCGCGTACATCCCGGGGGTGTAGGTCAGCCCGGACGACATGCCGACCGCGCCCTCCCGCATGCCCTGGTCCACCAGCTCCCGCATCCGGGCCAGTTCGGCTTCGGTGGCGGGGCGGTCCTCCCAGCCGACCGCGTGCATCCGGACCGTGCCCTGGGGGATGAGGTAGGCGGCGTTGACGGCGATGCCCTCGCCGCCGAAGTTGCGGTCCAGGCGGTCCAGATAGCCGCCGACCGTGCGCCAGTCGAAGTCGATGTCGGAGCCGTCGCCGTTCCAGCCGGTGATGGAGCGGCGGACCTTGGCGAGCGTGCGGTCGTCGACGGGGGCGTACGACAGGCCGTCCTGGCCCAGCACTTCGAGCGTGACGCCCTGCGCCGCCTTCGCGCGGTGGTCCGGGTCGCGCAGCAACGCCAGGTCGCTGTGGGCGTGCATGTCGATGAAGCCGGGGGCCAGCGCGAGCCCGTCCGCGTCGACCGTGCGGGTGGCGGTGGGACGGGGGCCGGGGGAGCCCTCGCGGTGGATCTCGGTGATCCGGCCGCCGTCGACCGCCACATCGGCGCGGTGGGCGGGCTCGCCGGTGCCGTCGACGACGAGCGCGTCGCGCAGGACCAGGTCCATGGGTGGCCTTTCAGGGGGCGGGGAGTCGGAGGCCCGGAGCGGAGGAATCGGCGGCTCGGGGCGGGGGAGTCAGCGGGTCAGAAGAACGTGCGGATGTAGTCGCTGACCGTGCCGTCCGCGTCCACCAGCGGGATCAGCTGCCACTTGTCGAAGCTGGTGCAGGGGTGCGAGAGGCCCATGCCGACCCAGTCGCCCACCTCCAGCTCGGCCCCCTCCTCCGTACGCACCCAGGTGTGCTGGTCGGAGAGGCCGGTCACCGTGATCCCGGTGGCGGGCCGCACCGAGCCGTCCCGGGCCGAGCGGACCACCTGCGCCTCGGGCAGGTCCAGGTCGTACGCCGCGTCCCGCTTGCCCGCGTTCAGGAACGCCTGCTCGCCGGTCGGGCGCGAGACGACCTGGGCCCAGAGGCGGAAGGCGGGCTCCAACGCCCCTTCCTCCGGGACGCGGTTGAACGGGGTGAGGTGCTTGTAGTGCCCGTCGTCGTGGGACACGTACGCACCGGAGCGCAGCAACTTCAGTACGGGGAGGCTGAGTTCGCCGGTCTCCGCGAAGACGTCCGCGACCGCGTCGAACCAGGCGCTGCCGCCCGCGCTGATGACGATCTCGTCGGCCTGGGCGAACCGCCCGGCCCCGTCGAAGTCGGCGGCCAGCGCGACGAGCCGCCGCAGCCACTCCCGTACGCGCTCGGGGTCGGCGTCCGGCACCTCGCCCTCGTAACCGGCCACGCCCACCAGGCGCAGCGAACCGGCCCCCGCCACCGCGTCGGCCACCGCCGCGCAGTCGGCTTCCGTACGGGCCCCGGTGCGCGCGCCCTCGCCCGCGCCGAGCTCCACGACGACGTCGACCGGGCGGGTCGCGCCGGCCGCGCTCAGGGCCGCCTCCATCAGTTCGACGCCGCGCACGGAGTCGACGTAACAGATGAAGCGGAACCCCGGGTCGGCCGTCATCTCGCCGGCCAGCCAGCGCAGCGCCACCGGGTCGACCAGCTCGTTGGCGAGGAAGATCCGCCCGATCCCGTACGCCCGGTACACGCGCGCCTGGTGCGGAACGGCGGCCGTGATGCCCCACGCGCCGCGCTTCAGCTGGTCCGCGAAGAGCTGCGGGGACATCGAGGTCTTGCCGTGCGGGGCGAACGCGAGGCCGTGGCGTTCGGCGTACGTCTCCAGCAGGGCGAGGTTGTGCTCGACCGACTCGGCGGAGAGGGCGAGCACCGGGGTGGTGAACCCGCCGGTGAAGAGGTTGCGGCGCTCGGCGGCCAGGGTGCCGACGGTCAGGCCCTCGGCGTCGGGCGGGAGCGCCTTGAAGCGGTGGTCGACGCGTTCTTCGGCGAGGCCCGCCGTGCGGGAGGCGGTGGGGGCGGTGGGGCGTTCGGCTGCCAAGGGGAGCTCCTCGAAGTCAGTTGCAACATATGCAACACCCATTGCGTATATCGCTCAACGCTGTCTAACATCCGAGCCGATGCCCGGTCAATGGTGACCACCGGCCCGCACGCCGATCAGCGAGGAGCCCTCAGTGCCCGTGCCCGGACCCGCAGCAGGGACGGCCCGCGCCGCCGCGACCACCGACGTCGTCTGTCTCGGTGAGTCCATGGTGACGTTCCTGCCCTCGCAGCCCGGCCGCCTCGCCGATGTGCCGTCCTTCGGACGGGGAATCGGGGGAGCCGAGTCCAACGTGGCCTGCGCGCTCGCCGCCGCCGGGCACCGGGCGGCCTGGGTGGGGCGGGTGGGCGCTGACGGCTTCGGCGACCACCTGGTCGAGACGATCGCGGGGTACGGGGTCGACACGTCGGCCGTCCGCCGCGATCCGGCCCGGCCCACCGGCGTCTACTTCCGTACGGCGACGGACCGGGGGGCCGGCGCCCACGAGGTGGCGTACTACCGGGCGGGGTCGGCGGCGTCCGCGATGTCGCCGTCGAACATGCCGTACGAGCACCTCTTCGCGGGGCGGATCCTGCATCTGTCCGGCATCACGGCGGCGTTGTCGGGCGACTGCCTGGCGCTGCTGCGGGACCTGACCGCGCCCCGGGCGGGCCGCCCGCTGGTCTCCTTCGACGTGAACCACCGGCCGCATCTGTGGCGCGGCGGTGATGCTTCCGTGCTGCTGGAGCTGGCGCGGCGGGCGGACCTGGTGTTCGTGGGGGAGGACGAGGCGGAGGAGGCGTGGGGGATCGTCGGCGCGGAGGCGATCCGGGCGGCGCTGCCGGAGCCGTCCGTGGTGGTGGTGAAGCGGGGGAGCGCTGGGGCGACGGTGTTCTCGGGGCGCGGCTCCGGACCCCGCTCCTCGAACGGCGGAGGGGCGGCCACCGAGGGCCCGGGAGGCACGGAAGACGCCGGAGGCACGGCGGGCGCGGCAGGCACGGCAGGTGCGGAAGGCACGGCGGGCGCGGAAGGCACGGCGGGCGCGGGTGGCGGCGCTGCCAACGAGGGCCCGGGAGCTCCCGCGGCTCCGGCAGCCCACGCGGCTCCGGAAGCCCCCGCAGCCCCCGCGGCCACCGGCTCCGGGAACGCCCCCGACACCGTCACCGTCGTGCCCGCCCTCCACGTGGACGTGGTCGCGGCGGTCGGGGCCGGGGACGCGTTCGCCGCCGGGTTCCTCTCCGCGACCCTGCGCGGACTGCCCGTACGCGACCGGGTCCGGCACGGGCACCTGATGGCCGCCGCCGTCCTCACCGTCCCCGGCGACCTCACCGAGCCGCCCGCCCGCGACCACGCCGACCGCCTCGCCGCCCTCGACGACGACGCCTGGGGGAGACTTCGTCTCGGCCCCGGCTGGACCGCAGCCGACCGGGCCCCCGAGGAGGTACGCACGCCATGAGCCAGACCGTCGACCGGGCACTCAGCATCCTGCCGCTGCTCGCCCAGGGACCCGCCGACCTCGGCCAGGTCGCCGAGCGGCTCGGCGTCCACAAGTCCACGGCGCTGCGCCTGCTGCGTACGCTCCACGAGCACGGGCTCGTCTACCGCCAGCAGGACCAGCGCTACCGCCTCGGCGCCCGGCTGTTCGCGCTCGCCCAGGAGGCCGTCGAGAACCTCGACGTACGCGAGATCGCCCACCCCCACCTGGTCGAACTGAACGACCGGTGCGGGCACACCGTGCACCTGGCGGTCTACGAGGAGCAGGAAGTCCTCTACATCGACAAGGTCGAGAGCCGCTACCCGGTCCGGATGTACTCGCGGATCGGCAAGCCCGTCGCGATCACCGTCGCGGCCGTGGCCAAGCTGCTGCTCGCCGACCTCACCGAGCCCGAGCGGCGCGCGATCGCCGAGAAGCTCGACTACCCCATGTACACGTCCCGTTCGACGCCGCACGCGGCTGCCTTCCTCAAGGAGCTCGCCGTCGTCCGCGAACAGGGCTGGGCCACCGACCTCGGCGGCCACGAGGAGTCCATCAACTGCGTCGGCGCCCCCATCCGCGGGGCGGACGGGCGCGTCGTCGCGGCCATGTCGGTGTCCGCACCGAACGTGGTCGTCACGGCCGAGGAACTCCTCACCCTCCTCCCGCTGGTCCGGCGCACCGCCGAGACCGTCAGCCGGGAGTACTCCGGATCCGGCACCAACCGACCCAAGAAAGTCTGATTCAGCCATGACCGACAAGACCGCGCTCACCCCCTCCACCCACACCACCCCGCCCGCGAAGTTCTCGCACGGCGTGAAGAAGGGGAACATCCTCCAGGTCGCCGGCCAGGTCGGCTTCCTCCCCGCCGTGGAGGGCCAGGCCCCCACCCCGGCCGGCCCCACCCTGCGCGAGCAGACCCTCCAGACCTTCGCCAACGTCAAGGCGATCCTGGAGGAGGGCGGCGCGAGCTGGGACGACGTGATGATGATGCGCGTCTACCTCACGGACGTGGACCACTTCGCGGAGATGAACGAGATCTACAACGCGTACTTCGCGGAGCAGAACCTCAAGGAGGCCCCCTCGGCGCGTACGACGGTCTATGTCGGGCTGCCCAAGGGGCTGTTGATCGAGATCGACGCGCTCGCGGTGCTGAGCTGACGGCCCTGGCCTCGGCTTCCGCTTCGGCTTCGGCTCCCGCCCCGGCTTCCGCTTCGGCCCCGGCCCCGGCTCCCGCCCCGGCCCCCGCTCCGGCCCGGGCCCCGGCTTCACCGAAGGTCCTGCCGCACTGATCGCCTTGCTCCACCCGCAGCAACTCTTCAACTCGCCGTACGGCACGGCGCCCCGTTCCCCGGGGGCGCCGTGCCGCGCTCCGCCCTGCCCTCCCTCCAGCACCACCGGAGTCCCCCATGCCGCTCGCCGCCACCCCACCGCCGGTCGAGACCCCGCCGCACACCGGTGGTCTGCTCCTCCTGATCGACGGCACCGCCGGTCTGCTGACCGTCGCCGCCCTCGGTATCGCGCTCCTCCTCTTCCTGATCATCAAGGTCAGACTCCAGCCGTTCGTCGCCCTGCTCGCGGTCTCCATAGCCGTCGGCCTCGGCGCCGGGCTCTCGGTCACCGAACTCTTCGGCACCGTGCAGAAATCCGCCGCCGTCTCGGTCATCGAGTCCGGGATGGGCGGCATCCTCGGCCATGTCGCGATCATCATCGGGCTCGGTACGATGCTCGGCGCGATCCTCGAAGTCTCCGGCGGGGCCGAGGTGTTGAGCGCCCGCCTGCTGAACCTCTTCGGGGAGAAGCGCGCCCCGCTCGCGATGGGCCTGACCGGCCTGGTCTTCGGCGTCCCGGTCTTCTTCGACGTCGGCATCTTCGTTCTCGCGCCGATCGTGTACGCGGCGGCCAAGCGCTCCGGAAAATCGATTCTGCTCTACGCGATGCCGCTGCTGGCGGGCCTGTCGATGACCCACGCGTTCCTGCCGCCGCACCCGGGCCCGGTGGCCGCCGCCGGACTCTTCAACGTGTCGCTGGGCTGGGTCATCCTGATGGGCGTCCTCGTCGGCATCCCGTCCGTCATCGCCGCCTGGGTGTACGCCGCCTGGATCGGGAAGCGGATCTTCGTCGACGTACCGCAGGACATGGTGGAGGCCGCGGCGGAGGCCAAGGAGGCCGTCGCCGCCGAGCAGCGGGCCGCCGGGGCCACCCCCCACGAGAAGCCGGTCCCGCTCGCCACGGTCCTCGCGATCATCGGGACGCCGCTGATCCTGATCCTGGCCGCGACCTTCTCCTCCATCGCGCTGAACCCTTCGACCCTCCGCTCGGTCGTAGAGTTCTTCGGCAACCCGTTCGTGGCCCTGACGATCGCGCTGTTCCTCGCGTACTACCTGCTGGGCATCCGCCGCGGCTGGTCCCGCAAGTCCCTGGAATCGGTCTCCACTTCCTCGCTGAAGCCGGTCGGCAACATCCTGCTGGTGGTCGGCGCGGGCGGCGTCTTCGGGGCCGTGCTCAAGGGCAGCGGCATCGCGGACGCGCTGGCCGACACCTTCAACGACGTGGGCCTGCCGGTGATCCTCCTCGCCTGGCTGATCTCGGTCGTCCTGCGCGTCGCCCAGGGCTCGGCCACCGTCGCGATCGTCACCACGGCCGGCATCGTGGTCCCGCTGGTCGAGGGCCAGGACCTGTCACAGGCGCACCTCGCGCTGATCATCATGGCGATCTCGGCGGGCTCGATCTTCGCCTCGCACGTCAACGACGGCGGCTTCTGGATGGTGTCGAAGTACTTCGGCATCTCGGAACGCGACACGCTGAAGTCCTGGACGGTGCTGGAGACGGTGCTGTCGGTCGCGGGCTTCGCGGTCGCGGCGGCGCTCAGCCTGGTGATCTGAAGCCCGCCGCCGACGTCGACGGCCGGAGGCGGGGGCGCACGGCCGGGGCGGGCACCGGCCGTGCGCGGCGGACTGAGGTCGACGCCGGGGCGGACGCCAGTGGGCTCAGGTCGACGGCCGGGGCGGACGCCGGTGGGCTCAGGTCGACGGCCGGGGCGGGTCGGAGCCGACTATCCGCAGGTGGAGGCCAGAGACCTGGCGGCGGGCGCCTTCTCCCGGTCCGCGACGGCGGGGCGCACAGCGCGCAACGCCGACACCAGGGCGTCGGAGTCCTTTCCGGCCAGCTCGTCCTCCAGCCTGGGCTCCGGATCGTCGGAGTCCGACACAGCGGCGGCCTTCCCCGCCGACTGCTCCTCCCCCTCCATCTCGCCCTTCCCGATGGTGTCGTCGTCGTAAGGCACCGTGCTTCCCTCGCCGAGCCCCATCCAGCGGGCGGGCTCCTCCGCGTCGCCCTCCGAACACTTGGCGCCCTGCCAGGCCAGCGCGATGATGTAGCGATGTCCCAGCTCGATCCGGGGCCTCTCGGTGAGCGCGAACTCGGCGCGGTTCCCGACGTCGCCCCCCTCGAAGACCCAGCCCGACGAGTTCCGGGGCCAGGACGCGGGTGCGGGCTGGGCGGCGTCCGCCCTGGACCACAGCACCTTCTCGACCTTCATATGCACTTCGCGGCCTATGATCCCCTCCCCGCGATCGATCTCGGACTGGTCCGGAGCCAGTTCCTTCTCGCTCGTGGGGGTGGCCACCACGACGTGATCCGCGTAGGTGACCCAGTCCTGGGCCGTCCGGCTGGGCATCAGGTCCTTGCCCTCCCCCTTGACCGGATCCGGTGCCGGCTCGCCGCCGCCGCATCCGGCCAGCAGAGCGGCACAGGCGACGGCGCTCAGAGCGAAGGAAAGGCGCCTACGGGCTGTCATCGCTACTCCTGCGTCCCTCATCAGTAATTCCCGTTGATGTTGCTCACGTTATTGCTGCCGAGCGTCGCGTTGTAGCCTTTGGCGATCATGCAGCCGAGCCTCGCGTCCTCTCGGTCCAGCATCGGGTAGGCGTTGTTTCCGTGGAGCAATCCGACCGCGTGGCCCATTTCGTGGCAGGTGATGCTGGGGTCGTAGGTCCCGTTGCCCCGAATGCGTATGACTTGCTGATCGCATCTGTTGCCCGAAACCGGGTCGTCGCACCACGTCGTCCCGGCGGCGTCGTCGGAGACCCCCTTGGACCCTTCCTGCCAGACGACGTCCGTCTCCGCGCTTCCGGAGAACGTGGGCGTGCTGTCGTACTTGATCACCAGGTCGGTCGGCGAGTACTGGCTCTTCAGCATGTTCGTGACGATCGTACGGTCGACCGCCTCCAGCTTGAACTCACCGCTGCTGTCCATGTAGTACGTGACGTCCTTGTTGTCCGTCTGGCACACCGCTCCCTTCTTGCAGGGCTGCGGGTACTTGACGGTCGGCGCCAGGTTGTCGGTCACGGCAGCCGCTCCGGCCGCGCCCACGGTGAGGAGGAGCGCGCCTCCCAGGGCGCCGAAAAGCTTGCTCTTGAAGCCGCGTGAGCGTTGTTCGTTGGATCGCAAAACTTCCCCCGGTCGGAATGAAGAATCCCCGAAAGAGGGGGTTCGAGTGAATCTGACGTGCCGACGATATGGTGCCGTTTTCGTTCGGGCAGCGTAGCGCTGTGCATTTGCGGACGCAATGATTCCGGGTCGGTTGGTCGAGCGGGTCCGATACTCGCCTTACTCGTCCCATTTCCGTCATGCCCACTGTGACGGGAATGGGATGGCCGTCGCGACCGGCCGGAGCCCCCTCCCGCACACCATGTCCGCCCAATTCCCGCACGCCCCCTTGTGCCGCCCCGCCGATTGCGCTTCCTTGATCGGCATGGCGGAGACAAGCGCAACCACAGGGACAGGGGAGCCGGCCTCCCGACCACGTAAGTCCAGCTGGAAGTACATCGGCCCCGGGATCGTCGTCGCGGCGACCGGGGTCGGGGCCGGGGACCTGGTCGCGACGCTGATCGCGGGCAGCAAGTTCGGGTACACCCTGATGTGGGCGGCGGTGATCGGCTGCGTCGTCAAGATCTCGCTCGCCGAGGCGGCCGGCCGCTGGCATCTGGCGACCGGCCGCACGCTCTTCGACGGCTGGCGCAGCCTCGGCGCGTGGACCACCGCCTACTTCGCGATCTACGTCGTCCTGTGGGGCTTCATCTACGGCGCGACGGCCATGTCCTCCAGCGCCCTGCCCATCGTGGCGCTCTTCCCGGACGGGCCGGGGCTGAAGTTCTGGGCCATCGTCACCGGACTGATCGGGCTGGCCTTCGTCTGGTTCAACCGGTACGCCGTCTTCGAGAAGGTCATGACGGTCCTCATCGGCATCATGTTCGTGGTGGTCGTGTACGTGGCCGCCCGCGTCGTGCCGGACGTCGGGGCGTCGTTCGCCGGGCTCGTCCCCGTACTGCCGGACGGATCGCTCCTCTACACCCTCGGGCTGATCGGCGGCGTCGGCGGCACCATCACCATGGCGGCGTACGGCTACTGGGTCAACGCCAAGGGGTGGAGCAACTCCTCCTGGATGAAGGTGATGCGGCTCGACAACCGGGTCGCCTACGTCACCACCGGGATCTTCGTCGTGGCGATGCTCATCGTCGGCGCGGAGCTGCTGCACGCCTCGCAGATCGCCCTCACCTCGGGCGACCGCGGGCTGATCGACCTGGGCAAGGTCCTGGAGGACCGGTTCGGCGCGGGCACCGCGAAGCTCTTCCTGGTCGGCTTCTTCGCCACCTCGTTCTCGTCGCTGATCGGCGTCTGGCACGGGGTGAGCCTGATGTTCGCGGACTTCGTGGAGCGGTTCCGTGCCCCGGCCGCCGAGGACGCTTCGGAGAAGGAGCAGGCCGGTCCGGCCGTCGTCGAACGGCAGCAGCGGTCACTGCCGTTCCGCGCGTACCTCCTGTGGCTGACCTTCCCGCCGATGGCCCTGCTGTGGCTGGACGAGCCGTTCGGCCTGGTCATCGCCTACGGGGTGCTCGGCGCGTTCTTCATGCCCTTCCTCGCCCTCACCCTGCTCTGGCTCCTCAACTCCTCCCGTACGCCCAAGGAATGGCGCAACGGCTGGGTCAGCAACGGGATGCTGGTCCTGGCAGGGCTGCTGTTCATCGTGCTCTGCATCCAGCAGGTGCGCGAACAGCCCTGGTAGGCGAGGGGCCGGTGGAACGCCGCAGCGCCGCCGGGGGAGCGGCGGCGCTGCAGGTATCGGGTCCCGCTGAACGGAGCGGTTTACGGGGGTGGTTACGGCAGACTGCGGACGTGCGGGCCGACCGCCTTCGACCAGGCGAACCCGGCCGTGGCGTCCCAGTTGGTCGACCAGGTCATCGCGCCGCGCAGCGACGGGTAGGTCTTCGAGGGCTTGAAGGAACCGCAGTTGGTTCCCTTGGTCAGGCAGTCCAGCGCGGCGTTCACGATCGACGGGGAGACGTATCCGCTGCCCGCGCCGCGCGTGGAGGCGGGGACGCCGATGCCGACCTGGGACGGGTCGAGGCCGCCCTCCAGCTGGATGCAGGCGAGCGCGGTCAGGAAGTCCACCGAGCCCTGCGAGTAGACCTTGCCGTCGCAGCCGAGCATCGAACCGCTGTTGTAGTACTGCATGTTGACGACGGTCAGGATGTCCTTCACGTTGAGCGCCGTCTTGAAGTACTCACCCGACGTCGACTGCATGTCGATCGTCTGCGGAGCCATCGTGATCACCAGGCCGCTGCCCGCCTTCGCCGACAGCTGGCGCAGCGCCTTCGTCATATAGGTGGCGTTGAGGCCGTTCTCCAGGTCGATGTCGACCCCGTTGAAGCCGTAGTCCTGCATCAGCGCGTACACCGAGTTGGCGAACGCGGTGGCGGAGGCGTCGTTGTCGACCCGGACCGTGCCCAGTTCGCCGCCGATCGAGATGATGACGTTCTTGCCCTGCGCCTGCTTGGTCTTGATGTCCGCCCGGAACTGGGCGTCGGTGTAGCCGTTCAGCCCGGCGGTGTCCAGCTTGAAGGTGACCGCGCCCGGCGTCGGCGTGGCGTCCGCGAAGGAGACCGCGATGATGTCGTAGTCGGCCGGGACGTCGGTGAGCTTCTGGACGGCCGCGCCGTTGTTGAAGTTCTGCCAGTAGCCGGTCACCGCGTGCTTGGGCACGGCCGGGCCTGGGCCGCCCGAACCGGGCTTCGCCGTACGGGCGTTGACGGCGGCGGACTTGACCGATTCACCGGCCGCGTTGGTGGCGCTCACGGAGAACTGGTACGCGGTGTCGGCGGCCAGCCCCGTGACGGTCGCCGAGGTCCCGGTGGAGGTGGCGGCCTGCACACCGTCCCGGTACACCTTGTAGCCCGTCGCGCCCGAGACCGCGTTCCAGGACAGGGAGACGGAGGAGGTGGTCGTGGCGCCCGCCGTGAGGCCGGCGGGGGCCGCCGGGATGACCGGGCCGGGCCCGTCGCCGCCGCCCCCGCCGTCGGGGCCGGTCACCTCGACGTCGTCGGCGAAGTAGGCGGACTGCCCGTACCAGCCGTGGGTGTAGACGGTCACCGACGTGGTGTTCGCGCCGGTCTTGAAGCTGGTGGACAGCTTGGTCCAGGTGGTGGAGCCCGGCGTCCAGGTGGAGACGTCGGTCGTTCCGCTGCCGGTCACGCCGAGGTAGGCGTAACCGCCCTGCACCCAGGAGCTCAGCGCGTAGGTCGAGTTGGGCTTCACGGCCACGGTCTGCGAACACTTGGCGTTGTCCTGGCCGGCCGGAGTGGCCTTCAGGGCCGACGTACCGCTGCGCACGGGGGAGGAGACGGTCGCGCCGCTGCCGGCGGAGCAGGTCCAGTTGGCGAGCCCGGACTCGAAGCCCGCGTTCTTGGCGTTGTTGACGTCGGCGGCCTGGGCGGTGCTGACGAGCCCGGTGACGGTCAGGGCGCCCGCCGCGATGACGGCCACGGCGCCTCCGAGGAGCGGCCGGGTGTGGTGCCTTCTGCGTCTGCTGCTGCCTGCGGAGCGTTGCACGGGGGGCCTCCGGGGGGAGTTGGTGGTGCGTGGCGGGGGTGTGGTGCGGGGGCTGCGGGCGTACTGGACGTACCGGATGCGCCGGATGCGCCGGACGTACGCGATGCACGGCGTCGGGAATGGGGTGGGGATGGGGATCGAGAAGTGCCGTGCCCGGAACTTTTGGAGCTGGAGCTGGAGCTGGAGCTGGAGCTTGAGTTGAAGCTGAAGCTGAAGCGGTGGCCACCACTGGCGGATAAGCTGGTCCAGACCAATCGAGTTGTCAAGACCTCTGGCGACGAAAAGGCGTACGGGAGGTTCGCGCGTACCCGTCCGCGATGGACTCGTCCGCTCTCCGCGAGCCGCTCGACGGGCACGCTCGGGCAGGAGTTTCTTTGCCGGGTGATGACTCGGCGGACGCGCCCCGGCACCCGCACGGGTGATCTTGGTCAAGGTCTTCGTACCGTGACGGAAACGGCCCGCCGAAAGGGTCCGCAGCGGCCTGGTGTCCGGCCTGACGTGCGGGAATGGACGCGCGACGGGATTTCGGGCGGGCTGCTCCGTAACGCTGCGCAAGGGCGGGCGAGTCGGCCGAAATCGATTTCATCCCGTTTGCCGCCCGCTGCCGGTACGAACAGTGTTCGCCCGATGACGCACTGGTCCCCGATAACTGTTCTCTGCCTGGTGAGACGTGGCTAAAGTGCTGAGACAGGAGCACGGAGCAGAAGTGCGGAGACAGAGCAGAAGTACCGGGCACAGGAGCACAGAGCAGGAGTGTTCGCGGCCGACGTCTCGACGGCGGCCGGAGCCGGAACGGGGAAGAGCGTGCCGACCGCGATAGCAGTGACGAGTGCAGATCTGGTGCTGCCGCCCACCGATCAGCAGACCCCGACCGCGGCCCTGTTGCAGGCCCCCGAGGCCCAGGTCCTGGAGCTGGCGATCGGTGACATGCATCTGCTGCTCGAACAGCACGGACATGTGATCGCCCTCTACTCCTCCGGCATCCGGCCCGAGCACGAGCGTCGCCTCCACTCGATCCGCTCGGTCCTCGAAAGCGACCGGATCGCCCTGGTCAAGGTGGACCTTCCGCCCCTCGGCATTGCCGTACTGGTGCGCCAGTTACGGCAGTTGTCCGTCTGCGACTTCAGCCCCGGCGTGGTCGCCTCCGCCGCCCGGCTGCTGTCGCACTACATCCACGCGGGCGCGCTGCTCAACTCGGTCGCCAAGCTCGACCGGGTCCCGGTCGGCCTCAAAAGCCACGCCAAGTCGTGGGTCCCGGGCTCCCATTTCGCCGTCGTCGCCGGTCCTGAACCGCAGCTCGTCAAGGTAGGACCGGCCGCCGAACCGCCTGCCGGGCCCAGATTCCGTACGCATCTTCTGGTGGCCAGAGGGCCGTTGCAGTCGAACTGGGTGCAGGAGACCCTCGCGCCCGCCTGGAAGGTCCACGCCGTGCACGAGGGGGCCGTTCCCGCCGACTCCCCGCGCTGGTGGGGCACGGGGAAGCTGGTGGAGTTCGCCGCCTACCTCCCGGACATCTCCCTGCTGTACCAACTGGTCGCGTCCGTCCGGCGGGAGAAGTGCCACTGGTGCGCGATGGAACTCATCGGCGACCGCTGCGCGTTCTGTTCCGCCCCGCTCACCGCCCCCCTCGCCGCCCCCGAGACCCGAAGGGCGACCACCGGTGTCCTGCAACTGGAGGCCGGCAACCGCCCCGGCCCCTGACCGAAGGGCACGGAGGCCGGCTCCTGCCCGGGGTCCGAAGCCCGAGGTCCGAAGCCCGGGGTCCGAAGCCCGAAGCCCGAGGTCCGAAGCCCGAGGTCCGACGTCCGAAGGGCGCCGACTCCGGACCTTGGCCGCAGGACACCGACACCGGCCCGCGCCGTCTCACGGTGCGCCCCCGACCCCCGCCCCGCACCATCCGCTTCCCGCCCGCTGCCCCACGCATCCGATCCGAACGAGGTTGTCCGGCCATGAACTCCCGCCAGCGCCGCGGCGTGATACTCCTGCTGTTGTCGGTCCTGTGCGCCTTCGGCGCGTTCGCCGGTGTGCTCTCGGTGATCAGCGATGTGAACTCCAAGGTCGGCCCCGAAGTGACCGCGTACCGGCTGAAGGCCGACGTGGCTCCGTACACGGCCCTGAACAGCCGCCAGTTCGAGAAGATCACGATGCCCAAGCGCTGGCTCTCGGCGAACGCCGTGATCGACCTGCGGGAGGTGGAGGGGAAGATCGCCGTCACCAATCTGCGCGAGGGCTCGCTGCTCCAGTCCGACATGATGGTCCGCAAGCCCGAACTCCGCGCCGGTGAGCAGGAGATCGCCATCATGATCGACGCCGCCACCGGCGTCGCGGGCAAGATCACACCGGGCGCGACGGTCAACATCTACGCCACGTTCGCCGGTGAGCAGCAGCGGGAGAACGCCGAGCCCGCCCAGTCCAAGGTCATCGTCTCCAACGCCAAGGTGCTGGAGGTCGGCAGGCTCACCCCCCTCAACCCGTCCGGCGACGACCGGCGCGGCCAGGTCACCGAGGCCGTGCCGATCACCTTCGCCCTGAACACGCTGGACGCCCAGCGCGTCGCGTACGCCGAGTCCTTCGCGGAGCACGTACGTCTCGCGCTCGTCGCCCCGGGCGGCGACGGCGCCATCCGTCCGGGGGACCGCACCTACACGCTCGACAAGGACAAGTGAGGGTCGGATGACCACCAGAATCCTCCCGGCCGTAGGCGATCCCGACGCGGCCCGCGCGGTCACCACCCTGCTGAGCCAGCTCCCCGACGCCGAACCGGCGAACCCGGTCACCGACTCGACCCAGCTCATCGACACCCTGGCCCGGCTCGCGGGCGAGGCCATCGACGAGCTGCCCGAAGTGGTCCTGGTGCACGAGCGGATCGGCCCGGTCCCGGCGCTGGAACTGATCCGGGAGGTCTCGCTGCGGTTCCCCTCGGTCGGGGTCGTCATGATCACCGCGGACGCGAGCCCCGGCCTCTTCGCCGACGCGATGGACTCCGGGGCCCGCGGCCTGGTCACCCTGCCGGTGGGGTACGAGGAGCTCGCCAACCGGGTCCAGGCCGCCGCCCAGTGGTCCATCGGCGTACGCCGTCACCTCTCCTCCGGCAACGACGTCTTCACCGGCCCCGGCGGCACGGTCGTCACGGTCACCGGCGCGAAGGGCGGCGTCGGGGCCACCGTCACGGCCATCCAACTCGCCCTGGCCGCCCAGGCGTCCGGCCACACCGTCGCCCTGGTCGACATGGACCTCCAGACCGGGGACATCGCCTCGTTCCTCGACGTACAGTTCCGGCGCTCCCTCGCCGACCTCGCCCAGATCGCCGACATCTCGCCCCGGGTGCTCGCCGACGCCGTCTTCTCCCACTCCACGGGCCTCGCCCTGCTGCTGGCCCCGGGGGAGGGCGAGCGCGGCGAGGAGGTCAGCGACCGTTCGGCCCGGCAGATCGTCAGCGCCCTGCGTTCGCGGTACGAGATCGTCGTCATCGACTGCGGCGGCCAGATGAACGGGGCCAACGCGGCGGCCATCGAGATGGCGGACGTGGCCCTGCTGGTCACGACGCCCGACGTGGTCGCGGTGCGCGGCGCGAAACGCATCGTACGGATGTGGGAACGGCTCCAGATCCGCAAGGCCGAGGAGACGGTCACGCTCGTCAACCGCCTCACCCGCAACACCGAGATCCAGCCGCCGCTGATCCAGAAGATCACCGGCACCCGGGTCGCCTCCGCCGCGATCCCCGCCAACTTCAAGGAGCTCCAGGCGTCCATCGACTCCGGCCGCCTGCACGAACTGGACGCCAGGAGCACGGTGAAGCAGGCCCTGTGGGCGCTGGCCGGAGAGCTGGGCATCGTCAGGCCGAGCGCCCCGGCCAAGAGGAAGGGCAGCGCCCTGGCCAGGAGGAACAGCGGCGCCTTCAAGAACGACCGGGGCTCGATCGGACGCCCCCGCCACCGGCGCGGCGGGTCCGCGGACGCCGAGGGGACACGTTGAGCGATGACCACCACTGGGACGGTCCGAAGCGGCATACGGGGGCGGGCCACGGCCGCCCCACCTGACGACGGACGCGATCGACGGCCCCCGGGGGAGCGGCCGCGGCGGCCGGGGAGGGTCCGGGACGACCGCGGGCAGGTCGCGATCGAGTTCCTGGGCATGACGCCCTTCATCATCCTGATCATGCTCGTGCTCTGGGAGTGCGCCCTGATCGGCTACACCTTCAGCCTCGCGGGCAACGCGGCGGACGTCGCCGCGCGCAAGGGCAGCGGCGCGGAGTCCGGGGCGGGGGCGGCCTGCGAGGCGGGGGCGGTGGAGCACCTCCCGCAGGCATGGAGGGGCGGGGCGCAGGTCTCCTGCGGCCCGGGCGGCGGACTGTACGAGGCCCGGGTGACGCTCAAGGTCCCGGTGCTGGCGCCCGGCCTGTTCGACCTCGACATCCGCATCGACGGCGAAGCCGGATCGGCGTTGGAGGACTGAGTGATGACGACGATCCCGCACAGCGAGCGCGGCCGGGCCCGGCGGGGCGGCAGGAGCCGGGACCGGGGACGGGGACGGAACGGGGGACGGGAGCGGGGGTGGGACGAGGGTCGGAGCCGGGAGCAGGGGCAGGGCCGGGACCGGGGCCAGGGCCGGAGTCGGGACCGGGGCCAGGTCGCTCTGGAGTACCTCGGCTTCCTCCCGCTGCTGCTCCTGGTCGCCATGGGGGCCATCCAGCTCGGCCTGGCCGCGTACGCCGCCAACCAGGCGGGCACGGCGGCCCGCGCCGGAGCCCGTACGGCCGCCAGCTTCGACGCCCAGGGCGACCCCTCGTCCACGGCCCGGGACGCGGTGAGCGGCTGGGTGGCGAACGGCGGGTTCGACTACCAGGAGCAGGGCGGGCGCGATGTGACGGCCACCGTCAGGGTCAGGGTCCCCTCCGTCGTCCCCGGACTGGACGGCTGGTGGGCCGAGCGGAGCGCGACCATGCCCAACGAGAAGTTCCCGGACTGACCGAGGGATCGCGCCCCCAGGACCGCACGGACCGACCGCAACGGCCGTCCGCACAACGGCTGATCGCACTGGTCGTCCGACCGCACCGACCGCACCCACCCACCCACCGACTGACCGGCAGACCGACCGCCCCGACCGCACCCACCCACCGACTGCCCCACCGACTGACCGACTGCCCGACCGGCGGGACCAGCACCATCCGCGACACCGAGGAGAGTTACGCAGATGAGTTTGCGGGCACGCATGAGCGCCCCGGACGAGCACGGCGGCGCACGGGAGGACGGCCATCTGGTGGCCGCCTACCGGGCCAAGCTGCTGGAGGAGATCGACCTCGCGGAGATGTCCTCGCTGGCCGCCGCGGACCGGCGGGCCCGGCTGGAGCGCGTACTCGGCCACATCATCAGCCGCGAGGGCCCGGTGCTCTCCACCGTCGAGCGCTCGCAGCTGATCCGGCGCGTCGTGGACGAGGCGCTCGGCCTCGGCATCCTGGAACCGCTCCTGGAGGACGCGTCCATCACCGAGATCATGGTGAACGGACCCGACCAGATCTTCGTCGAGCGCAGCGGCAAGGTCGAGCAACTGCCCCTGCGTTTCGGCTCCCACGAGCAACTGATGCAGACCATCGAACGCATCGTGGCGACCGTCAACCGCCGCGTCGACGAGTCGAACCCGATGGTCGACGCGAGGCTGCCGAGCGGCGAACGCGTCAACGTCATCATCCCGCCGCTCTCCCTCACCGGCGCGACGCTCACCATCCGCCGCTTCCCGCGCTCCTTCACCCTCCAGGAGATGATCGGCTTCGGCTCGCTGGACGAGCAGATGCTGATCCTGCTCGCCGGTCTCGTCCAGGCCAAGCTGAACATCATCGTCTCGGGCGCCACCGGCACCGGCAAGACGACGCTCCTCAACGCGCTCTCCGGGCTGATCCCCGGCCACGAGCGCATCGTCACCATCGAGGACTCCGCCGAACTCCAGCTCCAGCAGAGCCATGTGATCCGGCTGGAGGCCCGCCCGGCCAACGTCGAGGGCAAGGGCCAGATCACCATCCGCGACCTGGTCCGCAACTCGCTGCGGATGCGCCCCGACCGCATCGTCGTCGGCGAGGTCCGCGGCGGCGAGTCCCTCGACATGCTCCAGGCGATGTCCACGGGCCACGACGGCTCGCTCGCCACCGTTCACGCCAACAGCGCCGAGGACGCGCTCATGCGTCTCCAGACCCTGGCCTCGATGTCCGAGGTGGAGATCCCCTTCGAGGCGCTGCACGACCAGATCAACAGCGCCGTCGACGTGATCGTCCAGCTCACCCGGCACGCGGACGGCACCAGGAAGGTCACCGAGATCGCGGTGCTCGACTCGCACGGCCGCGACCCGTACCGGATCGTCACGGTGGCCCGGTTCAACGCCCGGCCGATGGCTCCGGACGGCCGGATCCACGGCCACTTCCAGTACTTGCCGCTGCCCCGCAGGATCGCCGACCGCCTCTACATGGCGAGCCAGCCCATCCCGCAGGCGTTCGGCATCGCCGAGAGCGCCGAACAGCTCGCCATCCGAGAGGCCAACTAGGTACCGAGCCATGGACAACGTCAACCTCCCCCTGGTCACCATCGGCGTGACGCTGCTGTGCTGCGTGCTCGGCGTGATGGGCCTGTACGCGTACTCCGGCGGCAAGGCCGACCGCGACGCCCTGGTCGAGCGGCTCTCCCACGTCGGGCAGATCCCCGAGACGGGCCGGCACCGCCGGTTCAAGGGCCTGGACCGCCGGCTCCGGCGCACCGCCCTCGGCCGGAAGCTGGAGCTGAAGCTCGCGGCGACCGGCATGGAGCTCACCCCCGGCGAGTTCGCCGTCTACGCCCTCATCGCGATGGCCGGACTGTGGATGATCGCCTCGTCCCTGCTCGCCGCCTTCTTCGGCCCGGTCGCCGCCCTCATCGGCCTCTGGGGCGCCAACGCGTACCTCAACTGGCAGCGGGCCAAGCGCACCGAGCGCTTTATCAACCAACTGCCCGAGGTCTCCCGCATCCTGGCCAACGCCACCCAGGCCGGCCTGGCCCTGCGCACCGCACTCTCCATGGCCGCCGAGGAGTTGGAGGACCCGGCAGGCGAGGAACTGGCGCGGGTGGCCAGGAGGTTGGCGGTGGGGGAGTCCCTGGATGAAGCGCTGAGCGAGCTGACGGACAGACTGCCCTCCCGCGAACTGGTCGTCCTGGTCACGACGTTGGTGCTCTCCAACCGGGCCGGCGGTACGGTCGTGAGCTCCCTGCGCAACCTGACCGAGACGCTGGAGGAGCGCAAGGAGACCCGCCGCGAGGTCAAGACCCAGCTCTCCCAGGTCACCGTCACCGCCTACGCCGTACCGGCCTTCGGCGTCGGCGCGATGCTCCTGATGAACGCGGTCATGCCCGGCGCCCTGGACCGGATGACCGGGGCCTTCCTCGGCCAGGCGGCCGTGGTCGTGGCCATCGCCCTGTACGCGATCGGCTTCGTGGTCATCCGCCGCCTGTCCCGTATCGACGTCTGAAGCCCTTGAACCGACGACATCCAACGCCCCCGAAGCCGGCGTCCGACACCACCGAGACCACTTGGGCCACCTGGACCACCGTCCCAGCGCCGTACTCCACCGACCCAGCGCCTGACCCCACCGACCCCAACCGAGAGGAACCGGCATGGACTTGCTGCTCGCCCTGATCGTCGGCCTCGCCGTCTACGGGGCCATCCACGGCATACGGATGTACCGGGCCGAGGCCGAACTCCCCGGCGACCTCGCCGTCGCCCTCGAATCCGGCTCCTCCCGCACCAGCGCGGTGGGCTCCGGCATCGACCGGCTCGGCATCCGCTGGGCCCCGATGGTGCTGCGGATGATGGGCCCCAAGGCCGTCAACAAGAAGCGCCGGCAGATCGACCTGGCCGGAAACCCGGGCGGCCTGACCATCGACCGTTACGCGGCCCGCCGCGCGGTCTACGGCGCGCTGGGCCTCCTCGGAGCCTTCTCCATGCTCCTCCAGGACCAGCTCTTCCTCGCGCTCCTCATGATCGGGTTCGGCCTGTTCTGGGTGGAGGTGGGGATCTGGTCGGCGATCCGGGTGCGCCGCGAGCACATCGAACGCACCCTCCCGGACTTCCTCGACGTCCTCGCCGTCGTCGTGTCCGCCGGACTCGGCTTCCGACAGGCGCTGGACCGGGTCGCGGAGAAGTACGAGGGCCCGTGGTCGGACGAACTGCGCATCACCCTGCGCCAGATGGACATGGGCGTCAGCCGCCGCCAGGCGTTCGAGGAGCTGCGCAGGCGCAACGACTCGGAGCAGGTCGCGATGTTCGTCACGACGCTCCAGCAGGGCGAGGAACTGGGCGCGCCCATCGTGGAGACGCTCATCCAGATCGCCAACGACATGCGCCGCACGGACGCCCAGAACGCCCGACGCAAGGCGGCCAAGGCGGTCCCGAAGGCGACGTTCGCGGTGACGTCGTTCCTCCTGCCCGGCACGCTCGTTCTCCTCACGGTCGGATTCGTGTACGGAGCCGACGTCGACTTCACGTTTCTCACGGGCGGCTGACATGAACGGCGTACGGGATGGGGACGACGGGAACGACGGGGGCCGCACGGCCGACGAGACCCGCACGGGCTCAGCGAACTCAACGAATCCAACGAACTCAACGAACTCAACGAATCCAGCGGATTCAGTGCATTCGGCGCATTCAGTGAACTTACGGGGAACGAGAGGGAGGTGACGACAGGCGCATGGCCTACCAGCTCAGCGGCTCCCAGCCCGACCCGACCACGGACCTGACACGGGCCCACAGCGGCACCCCGGAACGTCCGGCCCTGGCCATCCAGGTCAACGCGCTCCAGGCGATGTGCCGCCAGGTCTTCGGCTTCCGGCTGGCGATGATCGCGCTGGCGACCCCGTTCGCCATCAGCCGCACCGCCCCTGGCCTGCCCACCTGGTTCATCGGCTCGGCGATCCTGGTCACCTTCATGGGCTCGTACGTCCTGTTCCGCGACTGGGAACGTTTCGGCCCGGTCCTTCTGCGCTACCCCTGGCTGCTCGCCGTCGACGTGTTCTTCGGCTCGCTGCTGCTGATCACGGCCACACCCGAGTCGACCCTCGCGTACGTCACGGTCTGCACCCCGCTGCTGGCCGGCCTGGTCCACGGCTGGCGCGGGGCGGCGGTGTTCGCGGCGCTCCAGGTGGTGATCGTCTTCGGCGTGTACGCGAGTGTCCCGAAGCTGGAGGCGGGCGGGCCCACGGCACTGCTCCTGCCCGGCTTCTGCGTGATCGCCGGGGCGGTGGGGGTCACCCTGCGCAACCTGCTCCTGCGTTTCGGCACGGCCACTCAGGCGCTCACCGAGACCCGGGCGCGGCTGGCGGTGAACGAGGCGGTGGAGGCCGAACGCACCCGCCTGGCACGGGAGATGCACGATTCGGTCGCCAAGACCCTGCACGGCCTCGCCCTGGCCGCGGACGGCCTGGCCCGCTCGGCCGACCGCCTGGACCCGCCCACCGTGAGGCGCCGGGCCGAACTGGTCGCCCGGGCAGCGCGCCGGGCCGCCGCCGAGTCGAGGGAACTGCTCACGGACCTCCGCCGCGAGCAGGGCCTGGAGGGCGGGGTGGACTTCATCGACCAACTGGCAGCCCACACGGCGGACTTCACCGCCCGCCACCCGGTCACGGCCACGTTCCGCAGACTCGCCGAGGAGACCCCCGTACCGCCCGTCCCGCAGGCGGTGGCCCGCCAACTCCTCACGGTCGCCTCGGAGGCCCTGGAGAACGCCCACCGCCACGCGGCCCCCACGTACCTGGTCGTCCTCGCCGGCGTACAGGGAGACGTGCTCCGCCTGAGCGTGTACGACGACGGCTGCGGCCTGCCCGAGGGAACCACCCTGGACAGCCTCCGCGGGGCAGGCCGCTTCGGCCTGGTCGGCATGGTGGAACGGGCCGCCTCGATCGGGGCCCGCATCCGGATCGGCAGGGGGAAGGCGGAGAGGGGCACGGAGGTACGCGTGGAACTGCCGCTGGCGGCGCTGGCGGGCACGACGGGGCTGCGGTTCCGCCCGGAGTGCGGGCGGCAGGGCGAGCCCCGGTCCAGGCCGGAGTCCGGGCGACAGGGCGAGACCTGGTCCAGCACGGAGCCCGGTCGGCAGGGTGAGGTCCGGTCCAGCCCGAAGCCCGGGC
Source organism: Streptomyces sp. cmx-18-6 (assembly GCF_046548915.1). Taxonomy (NCBI): domain Bacteria; kingdom Bacillati; phylum Actinomycetota; class Actinomycetes; order Kitasatosporales; family Streptomycetaceae; genus Streptomyces; species Streptomyces sp. cmx-18-6. The sequence goes on from NZ_JAEBEP010000007.1 coordinate 422,786, forward strand.
CGCAGGGCGAGTCGCAGTCCCGCGCGGAGTCCGAGCCGCAGCGTGAGCCACCACGTCGGTCATTCTCCGCTCCATCGCCCCCGTTCACGCTCACCCCCATCCCCATCCCCACCCTCGCCCCCATGCCCATTCCCACCCTCGCTCCCACACCCGTCCCCGCGTCCAGCCCCCGCCCGTAGCTCCCCCCGTACTGGCCCCCCCCCGAGAGGAGGTCGCAACATGCCAGACGACGTCTTCCCCCTGCTCCCCCCGCTCCCCTCGCTTCCCCCGCTCCCCTCGGATTCTGCCCCCGTCTCGCTCCGGGTGGTGATCGCCGACGACAACCCCGTGGTCCGGGCCGGCCTGGGCGTGCTGCTGTCCGATCGGGCCGACATCGAGGTGGTCGCGGAGGCGGCGGACGGCCGGGAGGCGTACGAGAAGACGCTCCAGCACCGCCCGGATGTCGTGCTGCTCGATGTCCGCATGCCGGGCGTGGACGGCATCTCGGCGCTGCCGCACCTGGTCAGGGTCGCGCCGGTGCTGATGCTGACGTACAGCCGGGAGAGCGAGATCGTGCACGAGGCCCTACGACTGGGCGCGGGCGGCTATTTGGTGCACGGCGAGTTCACGGCGGACCAGCTGGTGCAGGCAGTCCGCGACACGAAGGACGGCCGCGCCCACTTCACCGCGACGGCCGCCGACGCCTTGCTGGCGCACCTGCGCCTCGGAGCCCCCTCCCCCCTGCCGGAGGGCCTGGGCGCGGCTCTCCCGGCCGCCCCGGCGAAGGCACCGCCGCACCGGCACGAACCAGCGGAAAGCCTTTCACGGCCGCAACCCCTTGTGGGACAGTCGGCGGTAACCGGAGGCTCGGCCTCTCGCGTCAACAGACGGCATGACGGGCTGAGTTCGAGAGAGGTGGAGGTCATGGAGCTGATTGCGGCGGGCATGAGCAATCAGCAGATCGCCGCCACCTGCTTCATCAGCGAGAAGACGGTCAAGAACCACATCAACCGCATCTTCGCCAAGCTCCACAGCACCAGCCGCAGCGAGGCGATAGCCCACTGGCTCGGCACGGCCCCCCAGGATCCAGGGCGGCATTCATGACCGACAGAGCGCCCGACGAGGGAGCGCGGAAGACCCTTTGGGCCCGGAAATGGGCCCACGGGCCCTCTGGCCGCCCGCCAATACCCTCCTATATTGCTCACCTCGGCAACGGCACCAGCCAGGGGGAAGCCGGTTCCACGACCGGCACCGCAGGGACACGAGAGCCGACCGCCCACCGGTCGGCCGCACCAGGAGGGGAACACCATGTCGGACTTCACCCTGAAGATGGCCGTCCGCGTCAACGGCTGGACCAACACCGCCGTCAGCGCCATGCAGAAGCGTTACGCGGCGAAGGACCGGGGGCAGACGGCGTTCGAGTACCTGGGGATCATCCTGGTGGTCGTGGCGATCATCGGCGCGATCGTGGCTACGGGCATCGGCGGCGCGATCTCGAAGCGCATCAAGGCGCTGGTCGATCAGATCACTGCCGGCTAATGACTTGGCGGTGCCGTGGCGATCGAGGGCAGGCATTCCCCATCTATGTTGCGATGGTGGCATTCTTGCTCTTTCTTGCATTCTCCTTCTTCGCTGTCGGCAAGGCATCTGTCTTACGCAATGAATCACAGAGCGCTGCGGATGCCGCCGCGCTGGCCGCTGCTCAAAGTGCCCGTGACGACTTTGGCGCCGGGTTTTACGCGTCGCTCCTCAAAGACACGCTGAACCTCTTCCTCGACGAGTCTTTCGCTCCCCCTTGTTACGAGGCTCAGCGGTTGGCTGCCGCCAACGACGCAGACAGTGTGTTGTGCGTCCCGACTTCCGGCTACCTGCGCGATCGAGTCACGGTCGAGGTCGAGGGGCGTGCACCGGTGGACTCGCCGGTCGTCCCCGGTACGGAGCGCAGATTCGCCAAGGCCAAGGCCACTGCGCTCGTCGAGTTCCGCTGCCCTCGACCCAAGGCTGTGGACTCGGACGGCGACGGAGTCCAGGACTTGTTCACCTTCACCTGCTCGAACGGCGAGATCCTCGAGATCACACCGGACGACGCTCCACCGTGGGAAACAGTGAGCAGGACGCTCTTCGATGTGCGGTTGGTCGACCAGTGACAGCGAACAACGAGTAAAGGATTCGAACCCCATGAGCATGCGATGCAGCACAAGGAATCGAAGTCTGTGGGCTGTCGCTTCGATGTCCGCTGCGCTCGTCCTGGCCCTTACCAGCTGCGGAAGCGGCAGCGACGACAAGGCCAACCAGGACAATGCGGCACCCCCGTCAGCTCCGGCATCCCCGTCACCGGATAAAGAATCCGTGGCGCGGCAGGACACGGCAGCTGGGGAGAACGTCGACCCCAGCGTGAAGCTCGCAGAAATCCGCGGGCAAGCAGGCGTCATCATGGTGATCAACCAAGTGCAGCGGGATTCAGGCGGATTCGTGACTGTGCAGGCAGAGGTCAAAAATGAGGGAGATGCGCCTGCTAATCCGGCGCAGTGGGCCGGCAGTGAAAGTGTGATCGTGCGCGAGAATCTTTCGTCGGTCGGCGGCGCCACACTGGTGGACAAGGTTGGCAAGAAGCGCTACTACGTGCTCCGCGACACCGACGGTCGGTGCCTGTGCACCACGAAGATCAGAGCGCTGCAGCCGGGCGACACGACTGCCGTGTTCATGCAGTTCCCGGCACCCCCGAGCACTACGACAGAGGTCGACTTCTCCGTTCCGACGTTCGCCACCACATCGCTCAAGATCACCGGGTGATGGCGAATATGACACCCCCGCGTACGGTGGGGCTGCCCATCGCGGCCGCTGTGTTCGTGGCCACAACGGCCCTGTTCGGTACATCACCCGCGTCGGCCGACGACGGCCCCAGTGTGCCTCCAGGCACGGAAGCGGTATCCGAGCCCCCGGTGCCGATCGATGGTCAGGACCCGGACCTCAAAATGCCGGAGGGCGGCACCCTCGCCCCCAGCCGGGTCCTCGACATCGTCCAGGTCGTGGAAGATCTCGGTGGCGAGGAGCGTCGCGAGGACAGCAACGCCGACATCAAGCTCGCGCTGCAGGCGGAGGTCCTCTTCGGCAAGAACAGCGCGAAGCTGGGCCCGGAGGCCAACGCCCGTATCGCCGCCATCGCCGACGAGATCAAGAAGCAGAACACGACCAAGGTCCGCGTCTTCGGCTTCACCGACGACCTCGGCTCCTCCGCCCACGGCGACGTGCTCTCCAAGAAGCGCGCCGATGCCGTGCACAGGGTCTTGTCGAAGCAGCTCGGCCCCTCGATCACGTACGAGATCCGGGGTTACGGCGAGCAGTACCCGATCGCCAGCAACAGCGATGAGGAGGGCCGGAAGAAGAACCGCCGTGTGGAGATCTCCTTCCCGCGCGGCGAGGACTCCTGACCGCCCCGCCCCGCTCCGTTCAGGACCGAGGGCCCGGCACCGCGATCACGTGGCGGCACCGGGCCCCGGCCGGCACAGCGGTGCCGACAGATCAGTGGACGGAGTTCAAAGGGCGGCCTGGAGAACAGACGCCGGGGAACACCCCCGGCTGCGCGGGAACCACTCTTCCTGATCTGCGGCGGTGGTCGCAGGGGCTGGCGAGGCGCTGGTGCAGGTGCAGGTGCAGCGGATATTGCGGACAGGGCAGGTGGGGCGTGTTCAGGGGGCTCAGGCGGTGTCAGCAGCGGCCTACCCGTGCTCCCGGTATGGCTGCAACAGGCTTCAGCCGCCCCCTACTTCACCGCGATAGACCCCCGCGAGCTCATCCAGCTCCGCCCCGCTCACCTCGCCCTTCACCGCGTTCAGGCGTACCACGAACGGCACACCGCCCGAGTCCACGCCCGCCACCAGGGCCCCGGTCATCGGGGTGCCCGCGTTCGGAGTGTTCTCCTTGCCGTCCGCCGTGAAGGCGTAGTCGATCCGGCGGGCGTCGCGGGCCATCTCCGGGTCTCTCAGGCGTACGTCCTTCGTGGCCCGGCGGGTGGAACCCGGGCCGGATCCCGCGCCTGCGGCGGTTGCTGCCTCCCTCGCGTCGCTCACGCCCGTGGCGAAAGTTTCCTCCGCCTCGCCGCCACCCGTGGTGCAGGACCCGCCGCCGCCCGCGAGCACGCTCACCGCGCAGGGCATGCGCTCCCCGATCCGCCCGCCGGTCCCGGTCATCGCCATCGCGCCGATCAACGTGATGACGAGGACGGCGACGCCGAGGTACTCCGTCGCTGTGGCCCCGCCGTCCCGCCAGTCGTACGGGTTCCTCGGCGGCGGAGCCGGCCGGGTGGCGCGGTCCTCCAGGAGCCGGTCTACGGCCACCCCCGACACCGCGCCCGTGACCAGCGCGGCCAGGGGCATCACCACGCCCTCGGCCCCCACGGCCTCCCGCGAGAGGGCGAAGGCGTACGTCATGCCGGCCAAGGGCACGGTCAGCGTGGCGAGCAGGTAGAGGGCGCGGGACTCCCGGTGCTCGTCGGGGAGTACGCGGGCGGCGGCCAGGACGGTGAGGAGGGAGGCGGCGAGCACGGGTAGGTGCAGCAGGGACAGTCGCCAGCCGAACGACTCCAACCGGGTTTCCGTCGCCAGCAGTTCGAACAGCAACCGGCTCGTCAGGAAGCCGGTGGCTATGTAGGCCAGGCCCCCCGCCGCCCAACTGCGGGTCAGTGCGAAGAAGCGGCCGCCCGGCTCGCTGTACGTCCCCGAACCGGAACCCGGGCCCAGGCCGGAACGGGAACCGGCCCCGGTGGCGGAACCTGGGCCGGAGCCGGAGCCCAAACGGGAACTGGAACCGGAGCCGGAATTCGAAGCGGAACCCAGCGCGTCACGGCCGCGGTCCGGCGGCGGTTTGCGGTCCGTCCTCCTGCCCGTCCAGCCCCCGTCACCCCTCACCGTTCCTCCCCTCCTCGAACCCGAGAACCCGAGAACCCGAGAACTCGAGAATCCGAGCTCGACCCCGAGCCCCAACCTGGCTGTCACCGTGCCGCTGTTGACCTTGAGCGTACGGTCGGAGAGGGCTTCGGACCCGGGCCCCCGGGCCCAAGGGCGGGCCCAAGTCGGCTGTCAGGCAGGGCTGTTGAGGTGGTGCCGTGCGTGGCTGTCGCATGGGCATGGCCGATGTGTTCCGGTGTGCCGCTTCGGTGGCGGAGGCCGGGGGCTCCGTTCTTTGGGTCGTTCGTGGGTCCGTGGGCCCACGCCGCCCCCGCCGCCGCTCGGTACGCTCGGATACGCCGACCACCACGCTCGGCCGTTCCCCCTCCCCTCCCCTCCACCCCCGCCTCCTTCGTCCGCGTGCGGATTGGTCTCCGTGGGCGCTTGTCCGGTCGGGCGGCGGCCCCTACTCTCGTATTTGCGCACGCGAATTGCTGGATTCATTTCGTGATGGGGTGGGGCGTCGGTGAGTGCCGGATTCTTCTACTCGTACCACCTGGGCTGGACCCGGCTGGACGCCGCGACCCTCCTGGGCGACCTTGAAGCCGAAGGGCTTCGGCCGGAGCATCCGGTGACCGGGCGCACCATGCTCGTCAGCCTGGACCACCCCTCGTCCGGAGCCCGTTCCCCTGTCTCCCGGGAGCAACTTCTCTCCCTTTCCGGTCTGCAAAGGCTTCAGGAGGTCGGCTTTCGGTTATGGGTGGACGGCGGCTCCGACCTCCTGGTGCGGATACGCCGGGCCTGCGGCGGTGTCGTCGCCGTCGAGTTCGGCGTCGGGGAGCTGCCCGAGGCGGAACGGGAGCGAGCGGTGAGCGCCATACGGCGGACCGTGGGGCGGGCGTCCGTGCTCTGCATCGGGTTCGTCGTCGACCGCAGCGGGGCCACGGCCGCCACCGACTGGGACGGCGTCGTCATCGAGGGCGCCGCGCACCTCGACGCATGGCCGGACGCCCTCGCCGTACGGGAGGAGACCGCGTCCCGGCACCCTCAGCTGGCGGTGCTGGAGTCCGTCGCGGTCTCGCCCTGGAAGGTGTTCGGGAGCGCTGTGTTGAGCGTGTGAGGGCCGGGAGCGGCGGTGGGCGGCGGTGGGCGGGCCCTGCCGGTGGTCGGCGTCGTAGTCGGGCGGAGCCCTCCCGGGAGCGTCCGTGTCTGGATGGTCCGAGCCTGAGGACATAATCGGCCGTATGTCCGACCACCAGCTCCGCACCCGGACGCCCCGCAGCCCGGCCCCGCACCCCCGCCGAACCGGCCCCCGGGCGGCCGCCGCGTTCCGGGCCGCCGCGCCGGCGCTCGCGGTCTACGCCGCCGTCCGGGCCCTAGGGCTCCTGGGTTTCTGGGTGGCCGCCCACACCTCCGGCAAGGACCCCGTGGCGCGGCTCAGCGGCCGCTGGGACTCCGTCTGGTATCAGCGCATCGCCCAGGATGGATACGGGTACACCGTCACCCTCCCGGACGGCGCCCTCCACTCCGACCTGGCCTTCTTCCCCCTCCTCCCCGTCCTGGAGCGCGGCATCTCCGCCGTGACCCCGCTCACCCTCGGCGGCGCGGGGCTCCTGGTCGCCTGGACGGCCGGGCTGCTCGCCGCCTGGGGCGTCTTCGCGGTCGGGTACCGGCTGCACGGGCGGCGTACGGGGGTGGTGCTGGCGGCCCTGTGGGGGGTGTACCCGACCGCGTTCGTCCAGTCGATGGCGTACACGGAGACGCTGTTCACCGCGCTGGCCGCCTGGGCCCTGTACGCCGTCCTCACCGGGCGCTGGATCGTGGCCGGTTCCCTGTGCGTACTGGCGGGGCTCACCCGCCCCTCGGCCGCCGCCCTCATCGCCGCGCTGGCGATCACCGCCGCCGCCACCCTCGTACGCGACTACCGCTCCGGGAACGAGAACGGGAAGGGGAACGAGAGCGGGAGCGGGAACGGGAACGAAAGGCGTGGGACCGGGGGCGGGAGCGGGACCGGGAGCCGCAGCAGGGGTGTCCTCCGCCGCAACGCCCGGATGCTCGCGGGCGTTGCGCTCGCACCGCTGGGGTGGCTGGCGTACGTCGTGTTCGTCGCCGTCCGCCAGGGCAGCCCCTTCGCGTACTTCGACGTCCAGGCGCAGTGGGGCAACAGCATCGACGGCGGGCGCGCGCTCGCCGTCTTCATCGGCGGGCTGCCGCTGCCCGCCGCCCTCGGACTGTGCGCGGCACTCGGGCTGCTGGGTTGGCTGGTGGTGCTCTGCGTACGGCAGCGGCAGCCGTTGCCCGTCCTCGTCTACGGCATCGCCATCGTCGTCATCTCGCTGATCGGAGCCGGGTACTTCGGCTCGCGACCACGCCTGATGATGCCCGCGTTCCCGCTGCTCCTCCCGCCCGCCGCAGCCCTCGTGCGGCTGCGGAGTACGGGGCGCGCGGCGGCGGTCATCGCCGTACTGGCCTGCGCGTCGGCGGCCTACGGTGCCTGGACCCTCCTCGGCGCGGGACCTCCCTAGGGCGTGTCCGGCGGATCTTGACCGGGTCCGCGATGCCCGGCACGCCCTAGCTGTGTTGTCCCGGGACGTTGGTGACACGCGTGCTGGGTTCTTGAAATGGGTGAGGGCCTCCGGGTTCGGTGTGGATTGCGACATCTCCACCGAGATCAGGAGGCCCTCGTGGTCCACCGTAATGCCC
>NZ_JAEBEP010000008.1:0-406489 GCF_046548915.1 Streptomyces sp. cmx-18-6
GCTCCGACAACAGACCATCGACATCCTCACGGTCCACCGTCAGGTCATCGGCGAAACGCCGGTCACCGGTCGCGTCGGGCACATACTTCACACAGACAACGATCCTCAAGCTCACGCCGGCTCTCCTACTGCATCGTCATTTCTGGGCTGCCTTGTTGCACGCAGCATAGGCGCCTTACAGGGCCGTTTCCGGTCGGGGCGACCGGGCTCCGGGCCGATATTACTCGCCAGTACACCCAGTCTCTCACCCTTGAGCAAGCGCCCCGCACTGTGACCTTGCCTACGGCGCAGACATGCCCCGCGCGCGGCCCGCTCGCCCTCAGTCTCGCAGAGCCGTGAACCGTCCCTGGTGGTAGACCAGCGGGCGGCCGGCCCCGGACGGGTCGCCGGCCACGACCTCGGCGATCACGATGCGGTGGTCCCCGGCGGGGACGCGGGCCACCACGCGGCAGACCAGCCACGCCGAGACGTCGGCCAGCAGGGGAACGCCCTCCGGGCCGCTGCTCCACTCGGTGGACGGGCCGAAGCGGTCGGCCCCGCTGCGGGCGAAGGTGGCGGCCAGCTCCCGCTGGTGCTCGCCGAGTATGTGGACGCCGACGTGCTCGGCCTCGGCCAGCACCGGCCAGCTGGAGGAGGACGTGCCGATGCCGAAGGAGATGAGCGGGGGCTCGGCGGCAACGGAGTTCAGCGAGGTGGCCGTGAAGCCGACCGGCCGGTCGCCGGTCGCGGTGATCACCGCGACGCCCGCGGCGTGGCGGCGGAAGACGGAGCGCAGGAGCTCGGGCGTGGCCTTGAGGGAGGGGGCGAGTTCGGGCGAAGCCGTCACGGGGGTGTCCTTCTGCGGGAGGGGCGTACGGGGCCGTGGTTGCTCAGGCACCCGGACAGCGCGCGCTCGCGTGGCGTACGAGGTCCACGTGGACCCGGCCGTAGAGAAGGAGTTCCGGCGGCATAGCGTCAGACTGACGATGCGTGGTGGGTGCGGTCAAGGGGCGTCCCGCAATGTGGGAGATGCGTCACGGCCCGTCACAGGGCCCGCCCCAGCGCCGCGACGACGTCGGCGGTGCGCGGCTGACCGGATGCGCGGCGGACCACTTCGCCCGTGCCGTCGAGCACGAGCACGGTGGGCGTCTTCGTGATGTCGAGTCGGCGTACGAGCGTGAGATGCGCCTCGGCGTCGATCTCGATGTGCGCGACCCCTTCGACCATGGCGGCCACCTGCCCGAGGGTGCGTCGGGTGGCCCGGCACGGCTGGCAGAAGGCGCTGGAGAACTGGACGAGCGTCGCCCTTTCGCCCAGTTCCGCACCGAGTTGGGACGCGTCGAGCCGCTGCCGGGATATTCCGCCGTCCACTGCCGCCTCCTGATCAGAGCTTCTCGCAGGATGTCAGCACCGGTCGGCCGCAGGACATTCCCGCAGCTTGGGGGCGACGCGCACGTGATGAGAATCTCGCGCTGCGGGCTCACCGGGACTGGCCAGGGACTCGTCCATGGGGCACCATCGCCACAATGCCGAAAACCTACGGCTGCGTAACTTCCGCCGGGAGAACCCTCCCCAGGCACTGAAGAAGGGTCTTCCCCAGATGGCAGAACTCGTCTATCGACCGGTCGTCGGCGCCGCTCGCACTCTGTTCAAGGCGCTCGACCTGAAGATCGACACACAGGGTTCGGAGCACATCCCGAAGACCGGTGGCGCGGTGCTGGTCAGCAACCACATCAGCTACCTCGACTTCATCTTCACCGGCCTGGGCGCCCTGCCGCAGAAGCGGCTCGTCCGCTTCATGGCGAAGGAATCGGTCTTCCGGCACAAGATCTCCGGGCCGCTGATGCGCGGGATGAAGCACATCCCGGTCGACCGCGACCAGGGCGAGGACGCGTACGCGCACGCGCTGCGGTCGCTGCGCTCCGGTGAGATCGTCGGCGTCTTCCCCGAGGCGACGATCTCGCAGTCGTTCACGCTCAAGAGCTTCAAGTCGGGCGCCGCGCGCCTCGCCCAGGAGGCCGGGGTCCCGCTGATCCCGATGGCGCTGTGGGGCACGCAGCGGATCTGGACCAAGGGGCGGCCGCGCAACTTCAAGCGCAGCCACATCCCGATCACCATCCGGGTCGGCGAGCCGGTGGAGGCCCCCGCCGACCAGTACGCGGGGGCGATCACCCGGCGGCTGCGGGAGCGCGTGCAGGAGCTGCTGGAGGCCGCCCAGCGGGCGTACCCGGTGCGCCCGAAGGACGCGAGCGACACGTGGTGGGTGCCCGCCCATCTCGGCGGCACGGCCCCGACCCCCGCCGAGGTGCGCGAGCGCGGCTGACCGGCCCCCCGCCCCCCTGAGCCCTCCGGTGCGTCCCGCCGGGGGGCTCAGAGCTGTGTGGGCAGGATCCGCCAGAGCTCGGCGCGGTCGCGGGCGCCGCGCAGGGCGCGGAGGACCTTGGCGGGCGGCGTGGCGTGGAGCGTCGGATAGTCCACCTCGCCGATCTCCTCGCGTACCGCCCAGGCCAGCCGCTCGACCTCCAGGGAGAACTGCGCGTCGACGCCCGGTTTGTTGCCCCGGGGGTCCACCCGGGCCCAGCGGCCGTGGCCGGGAAGCCGCAGCGCCACCAGGCCGTGCACCCCCGGGTTCGTGCCGTCGTCGTCGGTGAGCCGCTGGTAGCAGAGCCCGGCCGGGATGGCCTGGGCCCGCAGCAGGGCGGTGAGCGCGATGGACTTGGCGTAGCAGATGCCGTTGCGGGTGGCGAGGACGTCGGAGGCGCGCCAGGGGACGCGTGGATCGCCCGAGTCGGCGGAGTGCGGGATGGTGTCGCGTACGTACTCGAAGGCGGCACGGGCGTATGTGTATGCGTCGGCGTTTGTGCGCGCCAGGTCGGCCGCCGTCTCCCTCACCCTGGGGTGTTCGTGGTCGATGACCTCATCAGCGGCCAGGTAGGCGGCGATGTCCGGGGATCGCTGGATCAGTTCCATGGCACCGGAGCGTATGAAGCGGCCGACCGGAGATCAATCGATTTCCGGTCAGCCGCATACTCATACAGCGCAGAGGCAACTAAGGAGGGCGTTCGCTACCGCGCCATCTCTTCCTTCAGCGCCTGAAGGAAGGCGTCCACATCGTCTTCGCGGGTGTCGAACGCGCACATCCAGCGGACGTCCCCGGCGGTCTCGTCCCAGAAGTAGAAGCGGAAGCGTTCCTGAAGCCGCTCGCTGACCGCGTGCGGCAGCCGGGCGAAGACGGCGTTGGCCTGGACCGGGTAGAGGATCTCCACCCCGTCGATCGCCCGGACGCCCTCGGCGAGCCGCTGGGCCATGGCGTTGGCGTGGCGGGCGTTGCGCAGCCACAGGTCCTTGGCGAGCAGCGCCTCCAGCTGGACGGAGACGAAGCGCATCTTGGAGGCGAGCTGCATGGACAGCTTGCGCAGGTGCTTCATCGCCCGGACCGCGTCGGGGTTCAGCACGACGACGGCCTCGCCGAACAGCGCGCCGTTCTTCGTGCCGCCGAAGGACAGCACGTCGACGCCGACCGTGTTGGTGAACGTCCGCATCGGCACGTCCAGGGACGCGGCGGCGTTGGCTATCCGGGCCCCGTCGAGGTGCACTTTCATGCCGCGCTCGTGGGCGTGGTCGCAGATGGCGCGGATCTCGTCGGGGGTGTAGACGGTGCCCAGTTCGGTGTTCTGGGTGATCGAGACGACCTGCGGCATGGCCCGGTGCTCGTCGTCCCAGCCGTACGCCTGCCGGTCGATGAGCTCGGGGGTGAGCTTGCCGTCCGGCGTGGGTACGGTGAGGAGCTTGAGGCCGCCCATCCGCTCGGGCGCGCCGCCCTCGTCCACGTTGATGTGCGCGGACTCGGCGCAGATGACCGCGCCCCAGCGGTCGGTGAGCGCCTGGAGGGCCACCACGTTGGCTCCCGTGCCGTTGAAGACCGGGAACGCCTCGGCGGTGGGGCCGAAGTGGCTGTGCATGACGCGCTGGAGGTGGCCGGTGTAGTCGTCCTCGCCGTAGGCGACCTGGTGGCCGCCGTTGGCGAGGGCGATGGCGGCGAGGACCTCGGGGTGCGCGCCGGCGTAGTTGTCGCTGGCGAACCCGCGCACCTGCGGGTCGTGGTGGCGGCGCGCGTCGGTCCTCACGTTTGCGGGGTCAGCCACAGGCGGTTTCCGTTCACTTCGGGGGCGGGCTTGTCCCAGACGCCGGCGATGGCGTCGGCCAGCTCCGTGACGTCGGTGAAGCCCGCGAACTTCGCATTCGGGCGCTCGGCGCGCATCGCGTCGTTCACCAGTGCCTTGACCACCAGGATCGCAGCAGCGGCCGCGGGGCCGTCGTCGCCCCCCGCCTTGCGGAAGGCGTCGGCGAGCGCGAGGGTCCACGCCTCGGCCGCGGCCTTGGACGCGGAGTAGGCGGCGTTGCCGGCGGTGGGCTTGCCCGCGCCGGCGGCGCTGATCAGCAGGTAGCGGCCCTTGTCGCTGCGCTGGAGGGGTTCCTGGAAGGCCAGCGAGGTGGACTGGACGGTGCGGATCAGCAGCTTCTCCAGGGTGTCCCAGTCCGCGAGGCTGGTCTCCTGGAAGCTGGGGCTGCCGCGCCAGCCGCCGACGAGGTGGACCAGGCCGTCGATCCGGCCGAACTCGGCCTCGGTGCGCTTGGCCCAGTCCCGGGCGGCGTCGACGTCGAACAGGTCGACGGTCTCCCCGGTGACGGTCGCGCCGCCGTGGGCGTAGCGGGCGGCGTCCACCGCCTCCGCGAGCCGCTCGGGGTTGGCGTCGCAGCCGACGACGGTCGCACCCGCCTCCGCGAGCCGCAGCAGCGTCGCGCGGCCCGCGGGCCCCGCCGCTCCGGCGACCGCGATCACAGCACCTTCGAGCACACCCGTCCCCTCGCCCTTGCCGATTCCGTTCATGGCCACCGCCTCCTCGGAAGATGCGTTCACGCGGCTGCCCGCTCGGCGTTCGCTGCGGTGATGCCCTTGGTGGAGGCAATCACGTGCTTCAGCTTCTTGGCGAGCGCCTCATAGAACATGCTCAGGGGAAATTCGTCCGGAAGCACGTCGTCGACGAGCTTGCGAGGGGGCTGATCGAGGTCCAGGGCGTCGGGACCCTTGGCCCAGGTGGATCCGGGGTGCGGGGCCAGGTACTCGGAGACGAGGTCGTACGCGGCGAACCAGTGGACCAGCTTGGGGCGGTCGATGCCGTCGCGGTAGAGCTTCTCGATCTCGGCGCAGAGCTGGTTGGTGACCTGCGGGGCCAGCTCCCAATCGATCTTCAGGGTGTTGTCGGTCCAGCGGACGACATCGTGCTTGTGGAGGTAGGCGAAGAGCAGCTGGCCGCCGAGACCGTCGTAGTTGCGGACGCGCTCGCCGGTGACCGGGAAGCGGAACATCCGGTCGAAGAGGACCGCGTACTGGACGTCGCGGCCGTGGGCGTTGCCCTCGGCCTCCAGCTTCACGGCCTCCTTGAAGGCGGTGAGGTCGCAGCGCAGCTCCTCCAGGCCGTACATCCAGAACGGCTGGCGCTGCTTGATCATGAACGGGTCGAACGGCAGGTCGCCGTGGCTGTGGGTGCGGTCGTGGACCATGTCCCACAGGACGAACGCCTGCTCGCAGCGGGTCTGGTCGCCGATCATCTCGCGGATGTCCTCGGGCAGCTCCAGGCCGAGCAGCTCGACGGACGCCTCGGTGACGCGGCGGAAGCGGGCGGCCTCGCGGTCGCAGAAGATGCCGCCCCAGGTGAAGCGCTCGGGGGCCTCGCGCACGGCGATGGTCTCGGGGAAGAGGACCGCGGAGTTGGTGTCGTAACCGGCGGTGAAGTCCTCGAAGGTGATCCCGCAGAAGAGCGGGTTGTCGTAACGGGTGGCTTCGAGGTCGGCGAGCCACTCGGGCCACACCATCTTCAGCACGACCGCTTCGAGGTTGCGGTCCGGATTGCCGTTCTGCGTGTACATCGCGAAGACGACCAGGTGCTGGAGGCCGTCCACACGGTTCTGAGCGGGCTGGAAGGCGAGCAGCGAGTCCAGGAAGTCGGGTACGCGGAAGCCGTCGGCGGCCCAGCGGCGCAGGTCGGCGACGAGCGCGCGGTGGTAGGCGGCGTCGTGGGGCAGCAGCGGGGAGAGCTCCTCCACCGCGCCGATCACCCGCTCGAGGACGCGCTCGACGGTCGCGGGGGACGGGGCGCCCTCGGCCTCGAAGTCGATCGAGCCGTCCTTGGACTGCCAGGGGCGGAGCTCCTCGACGGCATCCCTGAGCGCGGGCCACGCCGGGTGCTCGACCACCCGCGGGGCAGTAGCTATCGCGCCTTCGGCGGCATCGTGCACAAGAATTTCCGTCATAACACTTCCTCCACGGGAGAACCTCGCGTTCAGTCACCGTAGCCGCGGGGGGTTCCTTCACACAAGTGAAGCCCTGAAAATTATGCGGCCACCCTCGGTTGTCACCGCTGTTTTTCCTGTCGTACGCCGGGCAGGCATGTACTTCTCACAGTCGTTGCGGTGCCCGGCCAACCCGGCCCGCACGACGGCAGACATCCGGAGCAAGGGCCATTACCCTCCGCAGTGCCGCATTGCCCACCTCTCTGCGGGCAGGAGCAGTCAGCGGGCAGCCGCAGACGGAAACGAGGTCGCTTTGTCTTTTCTCACCCTGGGTCATCGCGGAGTGATGGGCGTCGAGCCGGAGAACACCCTGAGGTCCTTCGTCCGCGCGGAAGCGGCGGGGATGGACGCCATCGAGCTGGATCTCCACCTCAGCAAGGACGGCGCGCTGGCCGTGATGCACGACGCGGTCGTGGACCGCACCACCGACGGCACCGGCCCGATCGCCGGCATGACCCTGGCGGAGCTGCGCGCGCTGGACGCCGGCCAGGGCGAGCGGGTCCCGGTCTTCGAGGAGGTGCTGGACGCCGTGTCCTCCCCGCTCCAGGCCGAGATCAAGGACGTGGCGGCGGCCAAGGCGCTGGCGGAGGTGATCTTGGCGCGCGATCTGGTCGGGCGGGTGGAGGTCTCCTCGTTCCACGACGAGGCCGTCGCCGAGATCGCCCGGCTGGTGCCGGGGGTGCGCACGGCCCTCGTCGCCAGCCACTGGGGCGGGGACGTGGTGGACCGGGCGAAGGCGGCGGGCGCGGCGACGCTCGCGCTGAACATCCGCAGGCTCACCCTGGAGGTGGTGGAGCGGGCGCACGCCGAGGGGGTGAAGGTGCTCGGCTGGGTGGTGAACACCCAGGACCACCTGCGGCTGGCCCGGGCGCTGGGGCTGGACGGCGCGACCACGGACTTCCCCGAGATCCGCCGGGCGGGCCGGTTCACCGCCTGAGGCCCCCGGGCCGGGTTCCTGCCGAGGGGGCGACGGGCGGGTGACCGCCTGAGGCCGGCGCCCCGGGTTCCTGCCCAGGAGTGCCGGTTCACCGCCTGAGGGCCGCGCCCGGGATCTTCCCTAGCCGCCGCCGATGTTCTTGACCAGCAGCTCGAAGGCCAGGTCGTCGCGCTGCGGGACGCCGAAGCGCTCGTCGCCGTACGGGAACGGCGTGAGCTGCCCCGTACGCCGGTAGCCGCGGCGCTCGTACCAGGCGATCAGCTCCTCGCGCACCGAGATCACCGTCATGTGCATCTCGCCGACGCCCCAGCTCTCCCGGGCCGCGCGCTCCGCCTCCGCGATGATCACCTTGCCGAGGCCGCCGCCCTGGGCTCCCGGGCGGACCGCGAACATCCCGAAGTACGCGGCCTCGCCCCGGTGTTCCAGCTGGCAGCAGGCGACCAGTTCGCCGTCCCGCTCCACGGCCAGCAGTCGGCCCGCCGGCGCGTTGATCACCTCGCGCACGCCCCGCTCGTCGGTCCGCTGCCCCTGGAGGATGTCGGCCTCGGTGGTCCAGCCGGTGCGGCTGGAGTCGCCGCGGTAGGCGGACTCGATGAGCGCGACCAGCGCCGGGGCGTCCTCCTCGGTCGCGTCACGGAAGGTCAGCCGGGGCGATCCGGGGGGCGTGGCGGTGTCCATGGGGAACGCTCCGTTCTCTGCTGCTCTCTTGCTGCTTCGGTCTTCGCTGCTCACGTGCTGCTTCTCGCCGTCTGCGGGCCGCACCGGTGCTCTCCGCGTGCCGCGCTCGGGTGCGGGTCGAGCGTAACGCGACCCGGAGCGCCCCTTGTGGGCCCCGGCGCACCCCCTTCACGCCCCTGCGCGCCGGATTCGGCCGCCGCGGCCTGGGCATCGACTAGTCGACCGTCCAGCGCTGCCGTACGTCCGAGGGGGAGGTTCGTCGTGCACGGAGGGGCTCTGGCCGGCTGGCTGCTCACGGCGTTGTGCTTGGTGAGCGGCTCCTACTGCCTGCTGCGCACCCGCAGCGGCACACCGCAGGAGCGCAGAACGGCGCGCGGCGAGGCGCTGATGGGCTTCGGCATGACGGCGATGGCCCTGCCGACTGTGGTGCTGAGCCCGCCGGAGTGGGCCTGGGCGGTGTACGCGGTGGTGTTCGGCGCGGCCGCGCTGCGAGCGTTGTGGTCGGCCCGGAGCAGTGCCCATCACCTCCACCACCTCGTCGGTTCGCTGGCGATGGTCTACATGGCCGTGGCGATGGCTCCGGGGGCCGCGGGCGCCGGCGGCCACGCCGGACACGGGGTGGCGGGAGGAGCCGGAGTCGCGGGAGGAGCCGGGGGGCTGCCGCTGCTCACGGGGGCGCTGCTCGTCTACTACGCGTTCTATGTGCTGCGTTCCGCCGGGCGCCTCATACCGGCGGGCGGGGGCGGGAGCCTCGCGAGCTTCGCGGGCGGCGCGGTGGACGGCGGCACGGGTGGCGCCGCGGGCGGGGGAAGCGAGCTCACGATGGCCTGTCGGCTGACGATGGGCATCGCCATGTTCGCCATGTTGCTCACTCTGTGAGACGAACCGCGAGACACGAGCCCTTCAGGCCGTGGTCTGCGTCACTTGCCGGGCGCAGCCATACCCGTGGATCGCCCGCCCCTCATAGGCTGACGCCATGCTGGTCTCCCTCGCGCTGCTGCTGCTCGGTGCACTGACCGCTCTGGTGACCCCGCGACTGATGGCGCGGGCCGAGTGGCCGGAGCGCGAGCCGGTGGTGGCGCTGTGGGTCTGGCAGTGCGTGGTGGCCGGGGTGCTCGTGTCGTTCGCGCTGTCGATGACGCTCAGCGCGGCCGCCGCCTGGCAGGCGGTGCGCGGCCATGTCTTCGCCCCCGCCCCGCACGCCGTGGTCGAGGCGTACGCCCTGGCGGCGTACGGCCCCTGGTCGGCGGTCATCGCGGTGCTGCTGGCGCTGGGCGGGCTGTGGAGCGGCGCGATGCTCCTGCGGGAGATCCGGCGGGCGCGTCTGCGGCGTAAGCAGCGCCGCAGGGAACTGCTCGTCCGTTCACCGCTGATGCCCGGCGAGGAGCCCGGCGCCGATCGCCTCGTGGTGCTGGAGGGCGAGCGCCCCGACGCCTGGTGGCTGCCCGGCGCGGCGCCCCAACTGGTCATCACGACCGCCGCCCTCGGCCGTCTGAAGGGCCGTCAACTGGACGCCGTGCTCGCCCATGAGCAGGGTCACGCCCAGGCCCGGCACGACTGGCTGCTGCACTGCTCGTCGGCGCTGGCGGTCGGTTTCCCGCAGATCCCGGTGTTCGCCGCGTTCCGCGACGAGATGCACCGGCTGGTCGAACTGGCCGCCGACGACGTGGCCTCGCGCCGCTTCGGCCGGCTGACGACCGCGCTGGCGCTGGTCGGGCTCAACGAGGACCGCGGGGTCTTCGGCCCCTGCCCCACGCCGGACGCCCAGGTGCCGCTGCGCGTCAACCGGCTGCTGGCTCCGGTCGACCGGCTGACGGCGGGCCGCCGGCTGCGGCTGACGGCGGCTGCCGCCCTGGTGCCGGTCGTTCCCCTGGTGGTGGCATTCGTTCCGGGACTCCGCGCCCTGGGTTAGCCCCGGGGCCGGGGCGTCCGCGAGTATCGGCTCATGCACTCCCCCCACCTCGCCCGACCGGACCGCTCCCCCCGCCCCACGGCCGCCCTGGCGGGCGGAGCCGTCTGCGCCGCCCTGTTCGTGGTGCTGCTCGCCCTGGTGGCGGCCCGGTGGGCCCCCCTGATGTCGCTGGACCGGACGCTCGCCGATGCCCTGCACCGGCACGCGGTGGCCGGGCCCGGGCTGGTCCGGGTCAGCCGGGTGATGACGGACTGGACCTGGGACCCCGTCACCATGCGTGCGCTGGTCGCGGCGGCGGTGGTCGCCCTGTGGTGGCGCGGCGCGCGGCTGCTCGCCCTCTGGGTGGCCGTGACGAGCCTGCTGGCCGCCCTCCTCCAACAGGGGCTGAAGGCCGCTGTGGGCCGCGAGCGTCCCGAGTGGCCCGATCCCGTGGACACGGCCCACTACGCGGCCTTCCCCTCCGGACACGCCATGACGGCGGCCGTGAGCTGCGGGCTGCTGGTGTGGCTCCTGCGGCTGTACGGCGCGGGCCGCGTGCTGTGGGCCGGGGCGCTGGGCGTGGCGGTGGTCTCGGTGGCCGGGGTGGGGCTGACCCGGCTCCACCTGGGGGTGCACTGGCTGAGCGATGTGGTGGGCGGGGTGCTGCTGGGCGGGGCGGTGGTGGCCCTCACGGTCGCCGGATACACGTGGGACACGGCTCGCCGGGCGTCGGGGACGGCCTCCGCGGTGTGAGGGATATCCCGTCCCACAAGGGGTCGGAGGCCGGATCGGGGCCGTAGCCTTGTAGGCATGTCCCCGATGTCGTCGTCGTCCGTTTCCGTGCGTTCCGCAACAGAGGTCAACGCGGACATCCGCGACCTGTGGCAGCGCTCGGGCGAGTGCCTGTCGCCGCAGGACGAAGCGGAATACCAGCGCCTGCTGGTGGAGTGGGCCGCCGCGACCGCCGGCGGCTCCCGTACCGCCGTCTGAGCCCGGCCCGGCCCCCTGGAACACGTCTGACTCCGGCGATCCCCCGCGTCGCCGGATCCAGGCGCGCCCCTCGGCCGCACCTCGCAAGGTCACGGCCGCGGACCGCGTCGGGGACCGGATGTGCGGAGTCCGCCGACACAGGGGTACAGCATGTCCCGGCCCGGCTCATCGGTCAATGAGCATTCCGTGACGCGCGCGGGGGGGCGGTCGCCGGGCGGGAGGAACCGCCCGGAGACCGCCGGCCCCCGAGTGCGGGACGGGCGGGAGACCGCATCCCACGGATCGCTCCTGCGGGATCTCGCCTGCTGACGGGTCAGCGGGCGAAGTAGTCCGGCTGCGTCTGCACGTTGAGCCTGTCCAGCTTGACCCGGTCCGCCGGGTCGGTGCGCCGGTCGTTCAGCTTCAGCACGTCGAAGCCCTTGGCGATGTCGCTGGAGTAGATGTGGCCGTTGTAGTAGTACGCGGACCACGGGCCGGCCGTGGTGACCTGGTCGAGCGTGACCGGGCCGCGCTCGAAGAAGGCGATCTCCTTGGGCTTGGCCGAGTTGGTGAAGTCCCACACGGAGATGCCGCCCTGGTACCACGCCTGGACCATCAGGTCGCGGCCCTTGACCGGGATGATCGAGCCGTTGTGGGCGACGCAGACCTCGACGTCGGCCTGGTGGCGGTCGATCTTGAAGTAGCTGCGGAAGACCAGCTTGCGCTGGTCGCCCTTGCCCACGATGTCGTAGATGCCGTCGGCGCCCCGCTTGGGACCGATCTCCTCGTTGCAGGTGGCCGCGCCGCCGCCGCCGAGCTCGTCGGTGAAGACGACCTTGTCGGCGCCCTGGTTGAAGGTGGCGGAGTGCCAGAACGCGAAGTTCACGTTGTCCTGGACCCGGTCGATGATCTTCGGGCGCTCCGGGTTCTTGATGGAGAACAGGATCCCGTCACCCATGCACGCGCCGGCGGCCAGGTCCTTGGAGGGCAGGACCGTGATGTCGTGGCAGCCGGTCGTCTTGGAGACGCCCGGGTTCTCGGGCGCTCCCGGGTTGCCGCCGTCCGGGAAGAGCACCGGGAAGTCCACGACCCGGGCCTTCTGGGGCTTCTTGACCGGCACCTTGATGATGGAGATGCCGTCGTGCGGCGGCTGGCAGTCGGGGAACGTCTCGTTCGGCGAGTACGAGGAGACGTAGATGTAGATGTTCTTCTTCTTGCCGTCCGGCACCAGGGTGTGGGTGTGCGAACCACAGGCGGTCTCGACGGACTTGATGTACCGGGGGTGGCGCTTGTCGCTGATGTCGAAGATCTTCATGCCCTCCCAGGAGGACTTCTCCGTGGCGGGCTGGGTGGTGCTGGAGCAGGAGTCGTCACTGCGCGAGGAGTCGGTGGACAGGAACAGCAGGTTCCCCGAGACCGAGATGTCGTTCTGCGCGCCGGGGCAGAGGACTTCGGAGACGGTCTTCGGCTTCTTCGGGTTGCTGATGTCGTAGATGACGAAGCCGTCGTAGTTGCCGACGTAGGCGTACTTGCCCTGGAACGCGAGGTCCGTGTTGGTGCCCTTCAGGGCCCCCTTCGGCACGCTCGTCAGGTGCTTGATGTTGGAGCTGTGGACGATCTCGTCCACGCCGGGTATGTCACCGCCGCGGATCGCGGCGCGGGCCTCGGCCTGCTGACTGGTGGTCACGGAGCCGCGCTTGAGCGGGGCGTCGCCCGGGTCGGGCGTCGCGGCCGCGGGTGAGGCGGTCAGCAGCGCGGCGAAGAGGCCGGCCGCGGCTGCTGCCACGCCCAGACGTCTGCGCCGCACGCGGGTGGTGTGCAACGAGATCACTGCGTCCTCCCTTGTATCCGTTCGGGGTCGAACGGTTCACGGACCCCGGCAGTATCGTCCCTCACATGTACACATCAACAGATGGCAACAGAGACGTAATGAAAGTTTTTGATCTTTGGCCTGTGGAAGCGTGCTAGGAACGGTCTGCACTACACCGATGTGGCACAGGAGGTCGCCGTGTTGAACCACCGCCCGTCCGCCCGTACGCGCGCAACCGCCCTCGCGGCGGCGACGGTTGCCGCTGTGCTCGTCCTGAGCGGCTGCGACAGCGACGGCAGCGATACGAAGGCGTCCGCGAGCAAGGACCCAGGTCCGGGCGTGGTGGCCCCCGGCAGGCCGGGCGAACCGGCCAGGACGCTCACCGCCGAGGAAGCCGCGAAGGAGGCGGGCCGGGACACCGCGAACTCCGCCGACTTCCGCTACGCGCACATGATGATCGAGCACCACGGCCAGGCCCTCGTGATGACCGAACTCGCCCCGGACCGCGCCTCGGCCGCCGCCGTCAAGCGGCTCGCGGAACGCATATCCGCAGGCCAGAAGCCGGAGATCGGCGCGATGGAAGGGTGGCTGAAAAGGAACGACGGCGAGGGCCGCAAGCAGCACCACAGCCACGACGAAATGCCCGGTATGGCCACCGAGGCCCAGTTGAAGGAGTTGCGCGCCGCCCAGGGCAAGACCTTCGACGAGCTCTTCCTGAAGCTGATGATCACCCATCACCAGGGGGCGATCACCATGGCCACGGAGGCGCTCTCCGAGGGGAACGACGTGATCGTCGAGGAGATGGCGAGCGATGTCGCCGCCCAGCAGACGGTGGAGATCAACCGGATGCGCGCGCTCCTGAAGTGACCCCCGGGGGGCCGGCCGGGACCCTGCCCGCGGTGCGGGCCCGGCCCGCGGCGCGGATCCGGGCCGCCGTGCGGTCCCGGCCGGCGGTGCGATCCTGGAAGGAACCTCCGGGAAGAGGTGCGCCGTGCTCCGTGTCGCCGTCGTCGGTTCCGGTCCCAGCGGGGTCTACACCGCCCAGGCCCTGCTGAACCAGTCGCTCGTGCCCGATGTCCGCGTCCACGTCCTGGACCGGCTGCCCACTCCGTACGGCCTGGTGCGGTACGGGGTCGCCCCCGACCACGAGAAGATCAAGTCGCTCCAGAACAGCCTGCGGGCCGTCCTGGAGGACGAGCGGGTCACCTTCGCCGGGCATGTGCAGATCGGCGGGCCCGGCGGCGTCCCTCCGGGCCGTCTGGCGGAGCTGTACCACGCGGTGGTGTACTGCGTCGGGGCGGCGGCCGACCGCCCGCTGGCGGTGCCGGGCGAGGATCTGCCCGGCAGTTGCTCCGCCACCCGGTTCGTCTCCTGGTACAGCGCGCATCCGGACAGCGCCCCCGGCGACTTCGCGCTGCGGGCCCGCTCGGCCGTGGTGATCGGGGTCGGCAACGTGGCGGTCGACGTGGCCCGGATCCTGGCGCGCGGGGCCGACGAACTGCGCGCCACCGACGTGCCGAGCACCGCGCTCGGGGCGCTCGCCGGGAGCCGGGTCCGCGAGGTGCACATCGCGGGCCGTCGCGGCCCCTCCCAGGCCCGGTTCACCACCAAGGAGCTGCGGGAACTGGGGGCGCTGCCCGGGGCGCGGATCGTCGTCGACCCGGCGGAACTGGCGCTGGACCCGGCGTACGCGGCCCCGGACGGGCTGCCGCTGCCCTCGGTGGTGCGGCGGAACCTGGAGGTGCTGCACGGCTGGGCGGCCCAGGGGCAATCCGCGGCGCCCGATGCCGTACGCACCATCCGGCTGCGGTTCTTCCTGCGGCCGGCCGAGCTGCTGGAGCGCGGCGGCCGCGTCGCCGGGGTGCGGTTCGCCCGTACGGTCCCGGACGGGGCCGGGGGCGTACAGGACACCGGCCGGTACGAGGACGTCGAGGCGCAGTTGGTGCTGCGGGCTGTCGGATACCGGGGCGTGGAGCTGCCGGGGCTGCCCTTCGACCCGGTGCGCGGGACGGTGCCGCACGAGGCGGGGCGGGTCCTGCGGGACGGGGCGCCCTCGCCCGGCGAGTACGTGGCGGGGTGGATCAAGCGGGGGCCGACCGGGGTGATCGGTTCGAACCGGTCCTGCGCGAAGGAGACGGTCGCCTCACTGATCGAGGACGCGCCCCTGCTAGCCCGGCGGCCGGCGGCCGACGACCCGCTGGCCGTGCTGCGGGGGTGGGGGCTGCGGCCGGTGGGGTGGGACGGCTGGCTGTCGATCGAGCGGGCGGAGGCGGAGCTGGGGCGCTCGCTGGGCAGGGGCCCGGTGAAGATCCCCGACTGGCCGGGGCTGCTGGCGGCGGCACGGGGCGAGGACGGGTGAGGGCCGGAGCGGTGAGCCGAGCTTCCAGCGGTCCTCGCGGGCCGCGTCGGGGCCGGCGCGCGAGGACCGCTGGGAGCTCCTCGGCGTCACTCCCGGGTCGCCACCACGAGACGGGCGCGCGGGGAGCCGTCCGGTCGCTGCCCCAGGTCGGTCAGGGCCGCCAGCCGCACGCTGAATCCGGCGTCGGTGAGGTCGTCGAGCACGTCGGAGAGCCGGAACGTGCGGTAGTACATGATGAACTTCGGGCGCCACAGCGCGTTGCGCACCCGCATCGCCGCGTCGAAGCCGAGGAGCGACCAGTAGGCGCGCGACCCCACAGCGGGCGGAGCGCCGATCGGGAACACGAAACGGCCGCCCGGCCGCAGCGACCCGTACACCTCGACGAAGAGCCCGAAGCGGTCGGCGGGCAGGAAATGGCCGAACGCGCCGATGCTCAGGGCCAGATCGAAGGCCGGGGCGAACGGAAGCGCCAGGGCGTCGGCCCGCACCCAGTCGACCGCGGGTCCGCCATCGGCGGGCGGCAGCGTCGCACGGGCCTGGGCCAGCATGCCCGCGCTGAAGTCGACCCCGGTCACCCGCTCCCGGCACACCTGCCGCAGCACGCCCACGCCCGCGCCGGTCCCGCAGCAGACGTCGAGCCCGGTGTCGAAGGGGCCGAGCGGGGCCAGTGCCCGGGTGACGCTGTCGAGGACCCGGTCCGGGGTCCGGTAGGGCGTGTGGTCGAACTTCGGGGCGAGCAGGTCGTATCCGCGCTCGGTCGAGGAGAGCGCCTGGACGGCCAGTTCGCGGAGGGTGGGGCCCTGTGGAGTGAACATCGCGGCCAGCCTACCGACGCGGGAAGCCCGTCGAAGCCCGCTGCCGCCGCCCCCGGACGGCGCATTGGCGCGCGGACCCGGCGGGCGAGGGCTTCAGCGGCTGCCGGACAGCCGGCGCCTGAGGGTGATGGCGGCGTCGGCGGCGTAACCCTGGGTCCAGTTGCGGCCGGCCCCGGACTTCCAGGTGACGTGGACCGTGGACCCGTCGCTCCGTACGCCCTCCACGGTCATGGCCCTCGCGCCGTCCCGGACGTCACCCCGGCGCAGCTCGCCCGCCGGGACCGTGACGGGCCCGCCGGCGGACGCGTTCTCCGTCTCCTCGGCGGCCCGGACCAGCGCGGCGGCCAGCTCCCGGGCCGCGGCCGGGGTGCCCGTCCAGCTGACCGGCTCCCCCGCCGGGGGCGTCAGCGTGACGGAGACACGGGGATCGGGCCCGGCCTCCCCCGGGGTCACCGCCACCGGCACGTCGTGACCGTCTGCGTCCGTGATCCCGCTGTCCATCGTCTGCTCCTCGTGCCCGGTTCGGCAGTGTGTGCCGCTCTCCAGCATCTCAGCCGCTCCGGATACCGCCCGCCCTGCCGTGACCAGGACGAATTCGGTTGTGCGGGCGGCCTGGGCACCCATAGTTTCACCTCCTGTGAACCCCTTGCTGCGTACCGACCGCCTGCTGCTCGCCCCCTACACGCCCGACGACGAGGAAGAGTTCGTCGCCCTGTTCCAGGACGCCTCGGTGTCCCGGTGGATGGGCGACGGACCGTCCACGGAGGCCGAGGACCGGGCCCTCTTCGGCCGGATCTTCTCCACGGTCTACGCGGAGAACCGCTTCGAGGTCTGGGCGGTCCGGCTCGACGGCGAACTCGTCGGGCACGCCGAGATCAAGCCGACCGAGGCGTCCGGCGGCCACGAGATCATCTACGCGCTCGCCCCCGGGGCATGGGGCCGGGGTCTCGGTACGGAGCTGGCGCTCGCCCTCGTCGGGCACGGCTTCGACACCCTCGGGCTGACGGAGGTGCACGCCACCGTGGCCGCCGAGAACGCCGCCTCGCTGACCGTGCTGGGCCGGATCGGCTTCGAGCACGTCAGGGACATCCAGGAGGAGGACGGCAGCACCACGCGGCTGCTGACACGCCCCCGGGAGTCCACCGCCGCGCAGGCGGTTCGGGGCTAGGACAGAGAGGGCGGAGGGGGCGCTCGGCGCGTGCGGGGGCCGCTGTCGGTGGTCGGGTGCAGACTGGCACACATCCGGCACAACGGCGTATCGGGAGGTCTCCGCCATGACCGACGTACTCCTCACCGTGGGCACCCGCAAAGGTCTCTTCATCGGCCGCAGGCGCGATGGCGACTGGGAGATCGAGGGCCCGCACTTCAACGCGCAGGCGGTCTACTCGGTCGCCGTCGACACCCGTGGTCCGACCCCCAGACTGCTGGCCGGCGGGGACAGCGCGCACTGGGGGCCGTCCGTCTTCCACTCCGACGACCTCGGCGCGAGCTGGGTGGAGCCGCAGCGGCCCGCGGTGAGGTTCCCCGAGTTCACCGGGGCGTCGCTGGAGCGGGTCTGGCAGTTGCAGCCGGCCGGGCCCGAGGCGCCGGACGTGGTCTACGCGGGCACCGAACCGGCCGCCCTGTTCCGCTCCGAGGACCGGGGCGAGTCATTCGAGCTGGTCCGCCCGCTCTGGGAGCACCCGACGCGCTCGAAGTGGGAGCCGGGCGGCGGCGGGGAGGGGCTGCACACCATCCTCACCGACCGCCGGGACGCCCGTGCGGTGACGGTCGCGGTCTCGACGGCGGGCGTGTTCCGGACGAAGGACGGCGGGGAGAGCTGGGCCCCGGCGAACAAGGGCGTCTCCGCGGTCTTCCTCCCTGATCCGGACCCGGAGTTCGGCCAGTGCGTCCACAAGGTCGCCCGGGACGCGGCCGACCCGGACCGGCTCTACCTCCAGAACCACTGGGGCGTCTTCCGCAGCGACGACTCCGGCGACAGCTGGAGCGACATCGGCGCGGGCCTGCCGTCCGACTTCGGGTTCGCCGCCGCGGCGCACCCGCACCGGGGTGACACGGCGTACGTCTTCCCGATCAACGCCGACGCCGACCGGGTCCCGGCCGAGCACCGCTGCCGGGTCTTCCGCACGAGGGACGCGGGCCGCACCTGGGAGCCGCTCACGGCGGGCCTGCCGGACGGGGAGCACTACGGGACGGTGCTGCGCGACGCGCTCTGCACGGACGACGCCGACCCCGCCGGGATCTACTTCGGCAACCGCAACGGGGAGTTGTACGCGAGCGCGGACGACGGCGACAGCTGGCGGCAGCTCGCCTCGCACCTGCCGGACGTGCTGTGCGTGCGGGCGGTGGCCATCGGCTGAGCGCAGTTGATCGGAGTGGTCGTATCACCAGTAGAGTGCGGCGCGTGGCAGCACGACCTTTGAAAGAGATCATCGAGCCGGGCTGGGCCGACGCCCTGGAACCCGTCGCCGAACGCGTCGCCGCTATGGGCGACTTCCTCCGCGCGGAGATCGCCGCGGGACGCACGTATTTGCCCTCCGGGGCTCATGTCCTGCGGGCGTTCCAGCAGCCGTTCGAGGAGGTGCGGGTCCTCGTCGTCGGGCAGGACCCGTATCCCACTCCCGGGCACGCGATCGGGCTGAGCTTCGCCGTGGCTCCCGAGGTCCGGCCGCTGCCGGGCAGTCTGGAGAACATCTTCCGGGAACTCAACGCCGACCTCGGTCTGCCCCGGCCGTCCAACGGCGATCTCACGCCGTGGACCCGGCAGGGGGTCCTGCTGCTGAACCGGGCGCTGACCACCGCGCCCCGGCGGCCCGCGGCCCATCGGGGCAAGGGCTGGGAAGAGGTGACCGAGCAGGCGATCAAGGCACTGGCAGCCCGGGGAACGCCGTTGGTGTCGGTCCTGTGGGGGCGTGACGCCCGCAATCTCCGGCCGCTGCTGGGCGACTTCCCCGCGATCGAGTCCTCGCACCCCTCGCCGATGTCGGCCGACCGCGGATTCTTCGGCTCGCGGCCGTTCAGCCGTGTCAACGAACTGCTGGAGCGGCAGGGAGCACAGCCCGTCGACTGGCGTCTGCCGTGACGGACGGCCCGTCCCGTCCGGCCGGCCCCGAGGCGTATGTCCTCGGGGTCGACTCCGGCGGGTCGGGGCTCCGGGTGGCGCTCGGCCGGGTGGACGCGGACGGCCCGCTGTTCACGGCCGTCTGCGCCGAGCCGGTGCGCACGGGTGCGGGCGGGATCGACGCCGCCCATCTGCTGGAGCAGTTGCTGCCCTCGGCGGCGGAGTTGCTGGAGCGGGCGGCCCGGGACGGCGCGGGGGGCGCGGACGACGCCCCTGCGACGGTCGCCTCGCTGGCGATCGGCGCCGCCGGGATGGCCACGCTCGGGGGGCGGTTGCGGGCGGAGCTGCCCGGTGCGCTCGCCGACGCGCTGGGCGTCCGCCGGCTGGCGCTGGCGGCCGACGCGGTGACGGCGTACGCGGGGGCGGTGGGGCAGGGGCCCGGGGTGGTCGTCGCGGGCGGCACGGGCATGATCGCCCTCGGCACGGACCTCACGGAGTGGCGCAGGACCGATGGCTGGGGTCATCTTCTGGGTGACAGCGGCGGCGGCGCGTGGATCGGCCGTGCGGGCCTCGAAGCGGCGATGCGCGCCCACGACGGACGACGCGGCGGCTCCCCCGCCCTGCTGGCCCGGCTGCATGCCGTGTTCGGCCCCGCCGAGGGGCTTCCGGGGCTGCTGTACCCGCGCTCCGACCGCCCGGCCGTGCTGGCCTCGTTCGCTCCGGAAGTGGCGGCGTGCGCCGGCGTGGACCCGGTCGCGGCGGGCATTCTCCGGGAGGCC
Organism: Streptomyces sp. cmx-18-6; assembly: GCF_046548915.1. Taxonomy (NCBI): domain Bacteria; kingdom Bacillati; phylum Actinomycetota; class Actinomycetes; order Kitasatosporales; family Streptomycetaceae; genus Streptomyces; species Streptomyces sp. cmx-18-6. The sequence goes on from NZ_JAEBEP010000008.1 coordinate 19,633, forward strand.
GCCGCCCATATCGCCGAGGCTGCCGCGGCCGCCTGTCCTGCGGCCGGGGACGGGTCCGGCGCGGGCTGCGAAGTCGCCCTGACCGGGGGCCTGTTCCGGATGGGCGAGCCCCTGCTCGTACCACTGCGCGAGGAGTTGGCGCGGCGGGTTCCGCAGGCGCGCGTGACCACGGGCACGGGTGATCCGCTGACCGGCGCACTGCGGATCGCACGGGCTCTGGCCCTGGACGGTCTACGGCTGCCGCGCCACCCGACGATGCTGTTCGTGCCCACCGGCGGGGAGTCCTCGCACCGCGTGGGAGCGGCGGCGGGGAACGGGGAGCCCGGCCTCGACGACGTACCGCAGGACAGACCGGCGAACGCACCGGCCAAGGCGCCGACAGATGGGGACACTCCACCGGTTCGCCGCTCATCGGACATAAGCGGATAGTTAACGCTCGACCGGCCCCTCCCCGAACAGAGGGGCAGGTAAAACCAGTAGCATGCGGCGCCATGAGCACCCCCACTGGGCCCGCTTCCGGCCTGCCTGTACGAATGCCGCGACCTCGCCAGTCCGGACGGCACCGCCGCCCGGAGCCGGTGGTCGCGCCTGAGGGCGCTGCCGCGCTCGTTCTCGCCGTTCCCGGTACCCCCTCCTCGGCCACGCGCAGCCTGGCCGAAGAGGTGATCAGCATCGCCCGTTCCGAGCTGCCCGGCCTCAACGCCCGGATCGGCTATCTCGACGGTGACGATGCCGAGTACCCCACTCTTTCCGCTGTTCTCGCCCACAACGCCGCCGAGCGCGTCGCGCGCTACGAGCAGGCCCTCGCCGCCGGCCGTGAGGTCGCCGAGCCGGCCGGTCCGGCCGCCGTCGTGGTCCCGCTGCTCGCGGGTCCTGACAGCGAGCTGATCCGGCGGATACGGCAGGCCGTGATGGACAGCGGCACGCAGGCCGAGCTGACCGACGTGCTCGGTCCGCATCCGCTGCTCGCCGAGGCCCTGCACGTACGGCTCTCGGAGGCCGGGCTGGCGCGCGCCGACCGCGCCAGGCTGTTCACCGTCGCCACCGCCGCCGATGGCATCGTGCTGGCCACGGTGGGCGGCGACGAGGCCGTGCAGGCCGCCGGGATCACCGGCATGCTGCTGGCCGCCCGGCTCGCCGTGCCGGTGATGGCCGCCGCGCTGGACGTGGAGGGTTCGGTCGCCTCGATCGCCCAGCAGCTCCAGAACTCCGGCTCCGCGCAGCTCGCGCTGGCGCCGTACCTGGTGGGCCCCGAGGTCGACCCCGGGCTGCTGGACGCCGCCGCCAAGGAGGCGGGCTGCGCGACCGCCGAGCCGCTGGGCGCCTACCCGGCGATCGGCAAGCTGGTGCTGTCCCTGTACGCGACGGCGCTGGGCATCACGCCCGCGACCCCGCAGGGCGCGCAGGCGCACTGACCCGGGTTCACGGAGGCGGCGCGGACGCACGAGAGCCGTGGCCCGGACCGGAGGCTTCTCCGGTCCGGGCCACGGCTTTGCGCGATCCGTGTACGGAATCTTCGCGACGGACTCTTCGCGTACGGTCCCGGGTCGGCCGAGGACTGCCCGCGTACGGTCCCGGGTCGGCCGAGGACTCTCCGCGTGCGGCCCCGGGTCGGCCGAGGACGGCGCGCGTACGGTCCTGGGTCAGCCCAGGACGACGCAGGAGGCCCCCGGGATGTCGACGGAGCCCGCGTGCCGCGGGATTCCCGTCTCCGCGTCCACGGCGAACCAGCTGACGTTCCCGGAGCGCTCGTTGGCCGCGTACAGCCACTGGCCGCCCGGGGCGAGGGTGAGGTCGCGCGGCCAGTGGCCGCCGCAGCCGACCGTCGCGACCAGGGCGGCCTTCTCGCCGCTCTCGTCGAGGGTCAGGACCGAGATGCTGTCGTGTCCCCGGTTCGCGGTCCACAGGAAGCGCCCGTCGTGCGCGACGACCACCTCGGACGGATAGGTCCGTACGGTGCTGTCGGCCGCAGCGGATTCGGGCAGCACCGGCGTCTCCCCGAGCGGTTCGAGACGGCCCGCCCCCGCGTCCCAGCGGCACACGGTGAGGGTCGGCGCCAGTTCGTTGAGGACGTACGCGAGGCGGCCGGCGGGGTGGAAGGCCAGGTGGCGCGGTCCGGAGCCCGGGCGCAGGGCCGTCTCGCCGTGCGGCTCCAGAACGCCGGTGGCGGGGTCGATGGCGCCGACCCGGACCGAGTCGGTGCCGAGGTCCACGCTGATCACCCAGCGGCCGGACGGGTCCGGGAGCACCTGGTGGGCGTGCGAGCCCTCCTGGCGTTCGCCGTCCGGGCCGCCGCCCTCGTGGCGGACGACCGAGGCGACCTCGCCCAGCGACCCGTCCGGGAGCACGGGCAGGACGGTGACGCTGCCGGATCCGTAGTTGGCGGTGACCAGGTGGTTCGCGGCGAGCGCGAGGTGGGTGGGCCCGTCCGCCTCGACCGGCCGTACGGGGCCCAGGAGGGCCGGTACGTCGCCGCTGACGTCGAAGGCGGCCGCAGAGCCCGGGGCGCTCTCGCCGACCGCGTACAGGACCGCCGCGCCCGGTGCGAGCGCCAGGAACGACGGGTCCGCCACGGCGTCCGACGCTCCGAGCACGGTCAGCGCTCCGGTGTCCCGGTCGACGGCGGCGACGGTGACTCCCGGGCCGCCCGCCGAAGTGAACGACCCCATGAATGCCCGCTCGGCGCTGCTGCCGTCCATCGCACTGCCCCTCTTCCGCCGTCGCCGTGATCTCCACGGCCGACGTTAGCAGGCGGCCCGGATCAGGTCTGGACCAATCCGCGGGCGGTGGGGCGGGGGCGGGCTCAGGCGGCGATCGGGGCCTGCGGCGGGCTGTGCAGGGGCGTCGCGAGATCGGCCAGCGCGCGCTCCAGACCGTGCAGATGGGCCAGTGCGGGGTGGTCGGGGGCGGCGGCGGGCTGCACGCCCGCGCGGACGGCTCCCCGCGCCTGCCGGCTCTCCTGCCGCAGGAGCTCCTCCACGGTCGACTCCACCCGGGAGCAGGCGGCCGACAGCCGGGCGTCGTGCGAGGCGGCCGGATCGGCGGCGATGGAGGCCAGGCCGCGCACTTCGCGTACGCAGTCGTCGAGCAGGGCCAGCACCTGCCGCGCCCGCGCCTTGCGGGCCTTCAGCGGGCTCAGGGGGTGCACCAGCGGGGCGAGCGAGAGCCGGACCCGGCCGAGCAGCACGTCGAGTTCCGCGACCCGGGGGGCGGGGTCCGCGGTCAGGGAGCCGGCGAGGCGCTCGGCGGCCTCGGCCGCGCAGGCGTGGACGCACCGCAGGGCCTTGCGGATCCACGCGTCGGTGATGGCGTGGGTCGTGACGGGCAGGACCAGCAGCACGGCGAGTACGGCCCCGAGCGCGCCGACCGCCGTCTCGGCGACCCGCAGCCACAGCAGCGAGGCGTCCAGGACGCCCAGGACCCCGTAGAGCATGCCGACCATGACGGTCACGAAGAACATCATCCAGCTGTACGAGACCGCCGCCGTGTAGAAGATCCCGAAGACGCTCACCGCGACGAGGGCGGCGGTCGGCACGCCCGCGCCGTCGAGCGGGATGGCGACCAGGAAGCCGGCGACGATGCCGATCACGGTCCCCAGGACCCGGCGGAAGCCGCGTACGAGGGTCTCGCCGCGCGAGGTGGTGTTGACGAACACCCACCAGGTGGCGCCCACCGCCCAGTACCACCGCTGGTCCGAGAGCACCTGTCCCAGGCCGAGCGCGAACGCGCCGCCCAGTGTGGCCTGCACCGCCTGCCGGGTGGTGATCCGGGCCAGCCCCCGCCCTTCCGGAGGGGCGGGCGCGGCCACGACGGGGAGCCGCCGCTCGTAGCACCACGCGCCGAAGCGCACCGTGGAGGAGGCGCACAGGGACAGCAGGACGGCGGCGTACAGCTCGGGCAGCTGCCCCGGCACCGTGTGCAGGAACTGGGCGGCGAAGAAGGTCATGAACGCGAAGACGCCCAGCGAGTGCCCGCGCGGCCCCCAGCGCCGGGCGTAGACGCCGGCCCCCATGACCGCGAGGAAGGCCAGGTCGCGGGCGACGGGCTGGTCGTGCAGCACGGCGGCGACGGCGAGGACCGGCAGCCCGGCGGCGGGGAGCAGCGCGGTCGTGACCGCCTGCTGCCGGATCGTGGCGTCGGTGACCGTGAAGAGGGCGAGCAGCGCCGCGAGGCCGCCGGTGATGGCGGCGACGAGCGAGTGGCCGACGAGCCCGCACAGCGCGACCGCGAGCGCGATCCCGATGACGGCCCGGCCCGCGAACCGCAGCCGCACCCGGCCCGGGTCCGGCGCCACGAACACCCTCTTCAGCACACTGTGCCCCTTCCGCGTCCCGGCGGGATCCGCAGGCGATCCGCGGAGGCCCGAGGAGAGCCACGGAGACCCGCGGATGCTCGTCGGGATCCGCGGAGGCTCTTGCAGAGATCCGCATGAAAAAGGCGCCGCGGAGATCCGCAGCGCCATCGACGGGACTATCACAGCATCCAGGAGGCCCATGGATCAAACGGAGGCGAAAAGCCTGGGCCAATGGCACAGTCCGCTCCGCGCGCCGTGGGCCGGGGAGGGGCCATCGGACCACCCGGATGAGCACCGCCGCCGCAGGGCGGGCGGCAGGCTGGGACCTAGGCGACGGAGGCCCCGAACAGGTAGGAGAAGACGCCGGCGGAGAGCGCGAGCGCCGGGACGACCCCCGTGCGGGGCGGCCCGCCCTGGAACCGGGTGACCGCGATCAGGGGCAGGAGCGACCAGCACTGCCAAGCCTCTTCGGAGCCGTACGCGGGGCACTGGGCCATCGGTACAGTCGAAAGGGGCACCCCGCGAAGCAGAAGGAGACCAGCGGACCATGGCCGTGGACACGCTCGACACCCGGATCCTGCGCCTGCTGATCGAGCAGCCGCGCACCAGCGTGCGGGAGTACGCCCGCATCCTCGGGGTCGCCCGCGGCACCTTGCAGGCCCGGCTGGACCGGCTGGAGCGGGACGGCGTGATCACCGGTACGGGGCCGACCCTCTCCCCCGCCGCCCTCGGCCATCCCGTCCTCGCCTTCGTGCATCTGGAGGTCACCCAGGGACATCTGGTGGAGGTCGGCGACGCGCTGGCGGCCGTCCCCGAGATCATCGAGGCGTTCTCGACCACCGGCGGCGGGGATCTGCTGACCCGGGTCGTGGCCCGGGACAACGGGCATCTGGAGGACGTGATCCAGCGGCTGATCCAGCTGCCGGGCGTCGTACGGACCCGGACGGACGTGGCGCTGCGCGAGCGGGTGGCGCACCGGGTGCTGCCGCTGGTCGAATCCGTGGGGCGGGCGGCGGGCGGCCAGGCCCCCTGAGCCGGGGGCGGTGGACGGGCAGGCCCTCTGAGCCGGGGGGGCTGGGCCCGCTGAGCCGGGCGGTGAGCCCCCGCGAGCCGGGTGGTCAGGCCCGCTGAGCCGGATGGCCAGGACCGCCGCGCCGCGCTCAGGGCCGTGACGCCCCGGCAGGGTACGGCGTCCTGAACATGCCGGACCGTCAGACGTCGCCCGGCGATGGGCCTTCGGGACATGGGCGGCCCCGCGGACCGATATCCTGATCATGTCGATCACCCCGCCGTGCGGGGCCCTGAGGGGCCCACCGACGCGCGGTGGACCGGCAGTCGGAGCGGGCCACCATTCGAGATAGGTGAAACAGGTGCTGGTAGCTGGTCGGTACCGGTTGATATCCCCCATCGGCCGTGGCGGCATGGGCGAGGTGTGGCGCGCCACGGACGAGGTGCTGGGCCGGGCCGTGGCCGTGAAGCTGCTCCTGGGGGATCAGGCGGACGCCTCCTCGACCGCGCGGTTCCGGCTGGAGGCGCAGACCGCCGCCCGGCTGAGCCACCCGCATCTGGTGGCCGTCTTCGACTTCGGGGCCTGGGAGGACCGGTTCTTCCTGGTGATGGAGCTGGTCGAGGGGCAGAGCCTCGGTGATCTGCTCGCCGCCCAGGAGCGGGTCCACCCCGAACAGGTCGCGCAGATCGCGGGCCAGGCCGCCGCCGGTCTCGCCGCCGCGCACCGCCAGGGCATCGTCCACCGGGACATCAAGCCGGGCAACCTGATGCTGGACGTGGACGGTTCGGTGAAGATCGGCGACTTCGGGATCGCCCAGTTCGTCGACGACCCCTCGACCGCGCTGACGACGGCCGGGCACATCGTGGGCACCAGCCTCTACCTGGCGCCCGAGCGGGCTCTGGGACGTACCGCCGACTCCGCGTCCGACATGTACTCGCTGGGCTGCGTCGTCTACCAACTGCTGCTCGGGCAGCCCCCGTTCAAGTCCGACACGGCGACCGCCACGCTGTACCAGCATGTCGACTCCCCGCCGGTCCCGCTGCGGCAGCGGGGCGTGGACATCTCGGCCGCCTTCGACGCGTATCTGCTGGGCCTGCTGGCCAAGAAGCCCGAGGAGCGGCCCACCGCGCAGCAGGTCGCCGACTGGTTCCGTACCGACGCCTGGCGCGGCCGGGCGGAGCCCCTTCCGGTGCCCAAGTCCGCGTCGCGCCGGGCTCCTTCGCCCATTTCCTCGCCCGCGTCCCCGGCCGCCCCGGCGGGCCCGGCGGGCCAGTCGACGTATCGGCTTCCGCAGCCCACCGGTCGACGACGCAGCACCGCGTCCCGGTCGGCTCCGGCCCGTCGGCGCTCCACACGGGAGGCGATCCGGCGACGCCCGAGGGTGGCGAGCGCCATCGCGGGTACGGCGACGTTCCTGGCCGCCGTGTATCTGGGGATGATCCTGTTCTCGCCGGACCCCAGCTCCGCCGACACCCCGACGCCCGGCCCCTCCTCCAGCCCGTCGTCGCAGGACGCCGGCGAGGACGACGGGCAGCAGGACGGGGGCCGCGGAGAGGACGGGCAGGACGACTGAGTCCCGCTCGCCTTGCCGCCGGTCACCCCGGGGCCGCCCGCCACCCGGGGCCGCCGCCACCCACGGCCGCCGTCACCAGCGGTCGTGGACCTCCGGGCGGATCGACCGGTCGTACAACTCCCGTACGGCGTCCAGCGTGGCCTGCGGCAGCGGCGGCAGGGAGGCGGCCGCCGCGTTGGCGCGGGCCTGTTCCACCGAGCGGGCGCCGGGGATGACGCTGGTGACGCCGGGCTGCTGGATGATCCAGCGCAGCGCAGTCTGCGCGGGGGTGGCGCCCTCGGGGGCCAGTGCGGCGAACTCGGCGGCGGCGGCGATCCCGGTCGCGTAGTCGATGCCGGAGAACGTCTCGCCCTGGTCGAACGCCTCGCCGTGGCGGTTGTACGTACGGTGGTCGTCGGGGCCGAAGACCGTGTTCGCGGTGTACTTGCCGGAGAGCAGTCCGGAGGCGAGCGGGACCCGCGCGATGACGCCGACGCCCGCCGCCGCTGCCGCCGGAAGGACCTCGTCCAGGGGCTTGAGGCGGAACGGGTTGAGGATGATCTGCACGCTCGCGACCCCGGGGCGGGCGATGGCGGTCAGCGCCTCGGCGCAGGTCTCGACGCTCACCGCGTAGGCGGCGATCCGCTGCTCGTCGACCAGGGTGTCCAGCGCGTCGTAGACGGCGTCGGAGGAGTAGACGCCGCTGGGCGGGCAGTGCAGTTGTACGAGGTCGAGCGTGTCGACGCCGAGATGGGCGCGGGAACGGTCGTTCCAGGTACGGAAGTTGTCCAGGACGTAGTTCTCCGGCAGTTGGTCGGCGCGGCGGCCCATCTTGGTGGCGACGAAGACGTCCGCGTCCGGGCGGTTCTTGAGGTAGCGGCCGATGAGCTGTTCGCTGCGGCCGTCGCCGTATACGTCCGCCGTGTCGAAGAAGGTGACGCCGGATGCGACGGCGGCGTCGAGGACGTCGAAGGCGTCGTTCTCCTCGACCTCGCCCCAGTCGCCTCCGAGCTGCCAGGTGCCCTGTCCGACGACCGAGACGTCACGGCCGGTCCTGCCGAGTGTGCGCTGTTCCATGAGGATCATGCTATTCCGCTTCTCCGGTCGGGGGCCCACATCCCTGGTCGCCCCTCAGGGGGCGGGCTGCCGGGGGTCAGCCGGCCGGCGGTCGTGCGGGAACGCCGGCCAGGTCCAGGACGGCGGCCGTCTCGTCCTCGGGGAGCGCGGGGTTGGCGCCCGCGCTGGAGGCCGGTTCAGGGAGGTGCAGGACCTCGCGGAGCCGTTCGCACGGAGGCGTCGGGGTCGTCGAGCAAGCGGGCGCGTACGGCGTCCGGCAGCGGCGCGACCACCGTACGCGGGCTCCACCACTCGGGTCCGTACGCGAGAGCGGGCCCGCACCTCGGCGGAGGGGTCGTCCACGGGCCGGGCCCGCTGTGCGGGCCCGGCCCCGGCGCCCATCGCGGAGCCGATCCGGGCGCGCGGGTCCGGATGGGCCAGGATCGCCGTGACGGCCGGTTCGTCGGCGGTGACGTCGCAGGAGCTCGCCGGCCCGTCGCCGCTCCGATCAGCCGTCGGTGGTCACGCGGACGTAGTCGACGACGAGTTGCTTCGGGAAGGTGGTGGAGCCGTCGGGGTCGCCGGGCCAGTAGCCGCCGACCGCGAGGTTGAGGATGAGGAAGAAGGGCTTGTTGAACACCCATTCCCTGCCGCCCAGGTCGGCGGGGGTGCGCTGCTGGTAGACCGTGCCGTCGACGGACCAGGTGATGGAGTCGGGGGCCCAGTCGACGGCGAAGGTGTGGAAGTCGTCGGCGAAAGCGGCTCCGCCCGGAAGGGTGTAGCCGGCGCCGATGCCTTCGGCGCCCGAGTAGCCCGGTCCGTGCAGGGTGCCGTGGACGGTGCCGGGTTCGAAGCCGACGTTCTCCATCACGTCGATCTCGCCGCTCTGCGGCCAGCCGACGTCGCCGAAGTCATCGCCCAGCATCCAGAACGCGGGCCACATGCCCTGCCCGGCCGGCACCTTCATCCGGGCCTCGACGTGCCCGTAGGCCGCCGAGAACTTGCCGGCGGTGTTGAGCCGGGCCGAGGTGTACTCGCAGGACCCGTACCAGCACTGGTAGTTGCCGGGGTTCTCCTTGCGTGCGGTGACCACCAGATTGCCCTGGCCGTCGAGGGCGGCGTTGCTGTTGCCGCCGGTGTAGTACTGCCGCTCGTGGTTGTTGACGTTGTCGCCGGTCTCCAGCTGCCACTTGCCGCCGTCGACCGCCGATCCGGCCGGCCCGTCGAACTCGTCGGCGAAGGAGACGGCCGCCGGGGCGGGAACGGGGGCGGGTGCAGCGGAGGCTCCGCCGGGCAGTGCGGTGAGGATCGCGGAGCAGCAGAGCAGGGAGGCCGCGTAGAGCGCGGTACGGCGACGCCTCGAGCGAGCGCGGGCGGGAGGGGTGGGGGAAGGACGGACGGGGTCGGGCTGGTGCGGAAGGTGCACGGTCACGGTCATCACATCGCTTCGTGGGGGGACATGCGCATGACAGATCGACACCGAGAGGTGAACGGTTGGGGCGCTCACCTCGGGCGCATATTTCAATTCTTGATTTAAGGGAGTGCCGCAGGAGCCGTCAATAACCTGGTCCGGACCGGAGAGCGAACGGACCGTTCCACGGGCATATGCATCTGAATGCGGCGGGGTCCGCCGTGCGGTTCCCTCCGGACGGCGGCAGAGTTGGAGGTACCGACCCGGCGGCGCGGCCGAGCTGCACCGGACAGCGCGGCGGGACCCGGGCGGGTGCGGGCGGAGGGAGCACGGCATGCAGGACGACGGCGTACCGCGGCCCCGTTTCGACGGCGTACCGCGACCTCATTTCGTCGTGCAGATCCATGACGCGCGGCGCATGCACTTCGACTTCCGCCTGGAGGTCGACGGCGTACTCAAGTCGTGGGCGGTGCCCCGCGGCCCTTCGGAGAACCCGAGCGACCGGCGGCTCGCCGTGGAGACGGAGGACCACCCGCTGGAGTACCGCGAGTTCGAGGGGGTCATCCCGCGGGGCGAGTCCGGCAGCGGCACGGTCATCGTCTGGGACCAGGGCACCTACGAGCCGCTCAGCCACGACCGGGAGGGCGACGCCGTCCCCTTCGCCGATTCGCTGGCCCTCGGCCATGCCACGTTCTGGCTCCGCGGCTCCAAGCTGCACGGCGAGTTCGCGCTCACCCGCTTCCGGGTGGGCGATGAGCCGGAGAGCGGCGGCCAGGAGGCGTGGCTGCTGATCAAGGCCAACGACCGTCTGGCCGTACGCGACCGGCCCGGCTCGCCGGACCCGTACCACGCCCGGTCCGCGCGTACGGGACGGACGCTGCACCAGGTCGCGGTGGCGGCGGCGCGGGGGGACGGGGGGTGACGGGCCGGAGGCGCTTCCTCCACGGGCGTCCGTGCTCGGTCAGGGGCCGGTGTCCGCTTCGGCGCCCGTGGCGGGGGCGGTGAGGACGTCGGCGAGGACGTCCGTGTAGAGCCTCCGCCGGTCGGGGCGGGCGTGCGCGGCCGCCTGCCGGAGCGCCGGGACCGCCGCCGCGCCGAAGCCCGTGACCGCCTCGCGTGCGGCGTTGCGGACGGCCGGCTTCGGGTAGCCGAGGAGCCGGACCAGGTCGGGCAGGGCGGGCTCCCACGACGCCCGTCCGAGGGTTCGCGCCGCCATGCGCACGACGTCCGGGAGCGGGTCGTCGAGCAGGATCGTCGTCGACCGGGCGTGGGCGGCCCGGTCGAACAGGGCGCGCGAGACCCGGTGGGCGTGCAGGCGCACCCCGGCGCGCGGGTGGCGCAGCAGTTCCCCGATCACCGTGTGCAGCGCCGGGTCAGGCTCCCCGCCCGGCGTCGGCGCGCACTCCTCGACGAGCCGGCCCAGGGCGCGGCGGATCTGCTCGGGCGTCCCCTCACGGGCCAGGTCGAGCAGTTCCGGCAGAGCCGGGCGGTGGTCCCGGGCGGCCGGGGCCCTCGGGGACGGAGCAGTCAGGAGTACGCCGAGAGCGGCGGCGTCCTCGGCCTCGGCGTCGGGCCCGCGCAGGGGGCCGTCCACGAGCACGATGCGGTCGGCCGGGGCGTCGCGGCCCTCGTCGCGCAACCGGCGGCGTACGCGGTCCAGTTCGGGCGTACGCAGCAGGGGACGGCCCGCCAGCAGGTCGAGGAGGCCGTGGTCGCCCGCCTCGACGCGCGGGCCCAGCGCCTGTGCCAGGGCGTCGGCGGGCACCTGCTCCAGCACCGTACGGGCGGCCTCGCGCACGGCGGGCGGGCCGTGCTGCCACCGGTCGAGCAGCATCGGGACCAGCGGCGGCAGGTACCAGGGGTCCAGGCGTCCCGCACAGCGCAACGCCCGCTCCGGCAGCACCCCTTCGGCCTCCAGCTCCGCCGCGCTCAGGCCGGCCGGCGTACGGGCGATGCGGTCGATCCCGGCGTCGGGCACCCGGTCGACGCGGCCGCGCAGATACGCCCGGACCACGGCGAGCGCCGCCTCCGGCTCGGGCCGGCCGGCCAGGGCCCGGGCGGCGGTGTTCCGGCGGTCCGGGTCGTCGGCCTCCAGCAGGGCCAGCAGCCGGGCCTGCCGGGCGGCCGAGTACGGCTGGTCCGGGTCGTCGGGCCGGTCGGTACGCGGCGCGGCGGAGCTCGGGGGCTCCCGGGTCCCGGCGAGGGTCCACGGCGGTGCGCCGAGCGGCTGGAGCTCGGTCACCCAGTCGAGCAGCGGACCGCGTACGTCGGGCCCGGCGGCCGGGTAGGCGTCGATGAGGGCGTGCAGCACCTGCCGGGAACGGGGAGCGCCGGGGGTGTTCCGGGAAGCGCCCGGGAATGTGCTCCCGAACGTCCTTCCGGGCGTGCCTTCGGGCGTACTTCCGAACGTGTTCCTGAACGCGCCGTCCACGCCGTCCACGCCGCCCCGCCGGAAATCCGCCAGCGCGCCGGGCGTCCGTACCGCCTCGCGCAACGCTCCGGCCGCGTCTGCGGGCAGGTCGGAGTCCGCCGCCCCCTCCGTCACGCCGAGGGCCTCGCGGAGCACGCCGGGCGCCGCCCGCCAGGGGTCCGGGCCCAGGTGGACGGCGGCGAGGGCCCGGTCGAGGTCGGCGCGGACGAGCACCGCCCCGCAGCGCCGCAGCAGGGACAGCATCAGGGCCCCCGGCTCGGGAGGCGTGCCGGGCCCGGCCGTGGCGGCGGGGAGGGCGGGGGTCCGCCGCAACGCCACGGCGGCGGGCGGGAGCGCGCGGAGCTGCTCGACGACGGTGAAGCGCCGCACGGCGGACAGCGCCGGGGCGACCGCGTCCAGGACGTCGAGCAGCTCGACGCCGAACTCCTCAGGCCCTCCCCCGCTCACGGCCTCCTCGAACGCGTCGCTCACCAGCCCTGCATACCGGGCGAGCACCGCCCTCTCGTCGGCCGTCCACGGGGCCGGGCACAGACGCAGCGCGCACCGCAGCAGCCGGCCACGGGGACCGGCCGGGCGGGAGCTGTCGGCCAGGGCGAGCCAGCGCTCCAACTGGGTGCGGAGTCCGGGGAGTTCGCGAGCCACGGACGGGTCCGGGGGTGCGGGGCGGTGGGCGATGCGCAGGGCGAGCGAGGGGTCCCAGCCGCCGCGCAGCAGGGCTTCGGCATCCCGGTCGGCCGGGTTCGGCCCCTCGTCCAGGGCGGGCCGGGGCGACGGGAGGCCCAGGTCGGCCAGCGGTTCGGCCAGATCCTGGACGGAACCCGAGCGGAGGCGGACACCGCGCTCGGCGACGAGCGCCAGAAGGGCGGGCGCGACCGGCGACCCCTGGGCGTGCAGGGCGAGCACCGAACGCGCCGGCAGCACGCCGTCCAGGCCCGTCAGCAGCAGACGGCGGGCCCGTTCGTCCCGGACATCCTCGGCGGCGGCGAGGAGGGTCGCCGCGTACGCCTCGCCCAGGACGGCCCGCAGCGCCCGCGTCAGCGCGTCCCGCAGACCCGGGTTGTCGTCGCGGCCGAGCCGGCGCAGGAGCCGTGGCACGGCCGCAGGTCCGCCCGCGTGGACCAGGGTCTCGGCGGCGGTCTTCCTGATGTTCATGTTCGGGTGGTCGAGGCAGGCGGCGACCGGTTCCGCCGCCCAGTCGGCCCGCGCCGCCCCGAGCGCCCGAAGAGCCTGCCGTACGGTCCGGATGTCGGGCGACGCGGTGAGCGGGAGCAGCGTCGCGGACAGGGCGCGCGCGTCGTCTCCCGACGCGTCGTGGGCCAGCAGCGCTATGACGTGCTTGCGCACCTGCGGGTCGCGGCTGCGCAGCAGGCGGTGCACGCGTGGCCGGGTGTGGACGGTGGCGGGTATCCGGAGCAACGCCCTCAGCAGCACCGCCTGTTCAGCGCCGGTCGGTGGTGTGCCGCCGGCCGGTTGTTCGCTGACGCGCGGGTGCTCGCCGGCGGTCGGTTGCTCGCCTGCGGACGGTCCGGGCCGTTCGAGCGGGTGCAGCAGGTCGAGCAGGTCGAGCAGCAGCGTGGCGAGGAACGCGTGGCCCGCGTCGGGGGCGTCCACCGCGTCCAGCAGGCAGACGGGCCGGATCCGCCGCCGCGCGTACAGACGGCGGCCGAGTGCCTGTATCGCGTGGAGTACGTCGTCGGGCAGCTCCGGTTCCCCGTCCGGGCGCGGCCCGTACTCACGCGACCTGGTCCGCCGGTCCGCGGCGGGAGCGGGCTCCCGGGGAGCCACGAGATCGCGCACGACGCGCAGGAGGAGGCCGGCGACCAGGGGCGGGGTTCCCGTCCCCGCGTGTTCCGCGATGCGGCACAGCGCCGCCACCGGATCGGCCCCGTCCGGGCGGGAGCGCAGGACGGCGAGCTCCTGTTCGTCGGGACCGCCGAGGTCGGCCGCCACGCGGGGCGGCAGGTCGGTCGGGTCGAGCCGCGCGAGGAGGTTCCGCCGCCGGTCGGGGGCGGTGGTGAGGTGCCACAGGAGTTCCAGCGCCCGGCCGCGTACGGCACGCAGGGCGGGAGCGATTCCGGCTCCGGTTCCAGCTCCGGCCTGGGCCCAGGGTGCGTATCGGGCCACGTCCGCCCCGTAGTCCCCCGCGCGGCTCCCGTCCTCGGCCACGCCGAGCCCCTTGGCCAGCGCCGCCTCCGTCAGGTCGCCGCCGGTCGCCTCCAGTGCGGCCAGCGCCTCGACGGGGGCCTGGGGCAGCAGGGCGAGCACCGCTTCCTCGGCGCACTCGGGGCGCAGGACCCGGATCGCGTCGAGGAACGGCACGGGGGCGGGCACGACCGGCAGGAGCCGGGCCACGGCCTCGCCGACCGGGATGTCGGCCGCGCCCTGTCCGGCCAGCGCGACCAGGAGGTCGAGGCGGCGCGGCCAGTCGGGGGCGGTGAGCGGTGCGTCGAGAAGGGCGGCGAAGAAGGTGCGGCGGCAGGTGTGGAGGACGGTGGCGATCTCCTCGGCCGGAACCGTGTGGTCGGCCAGGGCCAGGCCGACCACCGCTGGGACGTCCGGCGCGGTCGGGAAGTGGCCGCGCCGGTGCAGGCCGCCCAGGCAGGTCAGTACGGGCCCGGCGAACAGCAGTGGGTCGGGGGCGGCCAGCTCCAGGAGGCGGCCGATGTCGGTGCGTTCCGCCAGGCCGCCGAGGAGTTCCACGGCCCGGCGGCGCAGGGCGGGAGCCGCCGCCCCGTCGCCGGCGGTGTGCAGGAGCAGGTCGCGGTGGCCGTGCCGGGCGGCGGTGGTGAGCGCGGCGGCGGCGAGGGCCACGGGGTCGGAGAAGTCGCCCTCGCCCTCGCCTTCACCCTCACGGGAGGCGTATTCATCGGAGCCGTACGCACCCCACTCCCTCACCAGCCCGCCCAGGACCGACGCGTCCAGCGGCGCCACCACCGCCCACGGCTCGGCCAGTTCGAGCAGCGCGGCCCTCACCACCCCTGTGTCCAGGGCGTCGAGCAGCCGCAGCAGCAGGGCGCGCACGGAGGCGGGGGCCAGGAGACCGGCGTGCAGACCGGCACGGGCCAGACGCAGCGCCTCGTCCTGGAGGACCGGGTCCCCGGTGGCGGCGAGTTCGGCGACGAGCCGCTCGGGCCGGTGCGCGTCCACGATGTCGGTGGAGTGGACGGCCCGGTAGAGCGGCTCCGCGGCCGGTTCGGTGCGGATGGCGGCGGGATCGGTGAGCAGTTCGGTCCGCAGCCAGGCGATCCGTACGGGGGCGGGCCACCCGGCCGTACGCCAGTCGGGCAACTCCCTTTCACGGCGGCCCGGCTCGGGGATGCCAGGCTCGCGGCGGCCCGGCTCGGGGATGCCAGGCTCGCGGCGGCCCGGCTCGGGGCGCAGCCGCCCGTAGAGCTCCGCCAGGGCGAGGGACTCCTCCGGCGTCGCCCCTGTGGAGTCGGGCAACAGGACGGCCAGCAGCTCCTGTTGGTCCGACCCGGCGGCGGACAGGCGGTCCGTGCGCTCGGCGAGGAGGCTCAGGCCGAGGTGGCGCATACGGGGATCGGCGTGCCGGACCAGCCGGCCGAGCAACTCCGGGGCGCAGGTCCGGGCGTCGAGGCTCCGGGCGAGCCGGCCCGCGTCGGCGCGGGCGAGAGCGGCCTCGATCGGATCCTGCGGAGGTGTGGTCACCCCGGGATCGTAGACACTGCCGAGGCCGAGACCTGGTCCCATCCCGGCCCCACTCCTCGTCCCGCCCCGGCCCATCCCGGCCCCACGCCTCGTCCCGCCCCGGCCCATCCCGGCCCCACGCCTCGTCCCGCCCCGGCCGCACAGCCCCCCCCCCCCCCGGCCGCACAGCTCCTCGTCCCACCCCGGCCGGGAACCGCCCAGGCCCGACGCGTGGTTCCGCCCCGGCCCGTCCTGGTCGATGATGTCGCCCGGGGCCGTCGCCCCGCCCGAACACCAACAGAGCACCGGACGGGCAGGAAAGAGGTTTCCATGCGGGAGACAGCATCGGATCCGGCGGCGGCGAACGGGCGCTCGGGCGAGAGAGACGCCCAGGTGATCGTGGTGGGGGCGGGCCCGGCCGGGTCGTCGGCCGCGTACCACCTGGCCCGGGCGGGTGTGGACGTGGTCCTGCTGGAGAAGGCCCGTTTCCCCCGGGAGAAGGTGTGCGGAGACGGCCTCACCCCGCGTGCGGTGCACCAGCTGATCCGGATGGGGGTGGACATCTCCGCGCCGGGCTGGACGCGTTCGCGCGGTATGCGGTGGGTGGCCGGGGAGCACCGGGTGCAGATCGACTGGCCCGCGCTGGGCCGCTACCCGGACTTCGGGCTCTCCCGCAGCCGCCACGACTTCGACGACATCCTGGCGCACCACGCCGTGGCGGCCGGGGCCCGCCTCTACAGCGGCTGGAAGGCGCAACGGCCGCTGACGGACCGGGCGGGCCGGATCACGGGGGTCACCGCGACCTCGGACTCCCCGGACGACCCGGAACCGGCCGGCTTCCTCGCCCCGGTCGTGATCGCCGCGGACGGGGCCTCCGCCCGGCTCGCCCTGGCACTGGGCCTGGAGCGGGACCCCCGGCGGCAGATCGCGACCGCCGCCCGCCGCTACTACCGCAGCCCGGAGCGCTCGCGGGAGGAGTACCTGGAGCTCTGGGCGGACCTGCGCTTCCCCGACAGGGGACCGTACCTCCCCGGGTACGGCTGGATCTTCCCGATGGGCGACGGCCGGGTCAACGTCGGGCTGGGGGCGCTCCCCCACCGCCGGCACGGCAAGGCGGACCTGCGGGCCACCCTGGACCAGTGGCTGGCCCGCACACCCGAGGAGTGGGGGCTGCGCGAGGAGAACGCCGAGGGCCCGGTCCGCAGCGCCGCGCTGCCCCTGGGCTTCAACCGCCACCCGCTGTACGCGCGCGGGCTCCTGCTGGTCGGCGACTCCGGCGGCATGGTCAGCCCCTGGAACGGCGAGGGCATCGGCCAGGCCCTGGAGGCCGGTGAGGTCGCCGCCGGGACCGCCGCGCTCGCCCTGGCCCACCCCGAGGGCCCCCGGCGCGAACAGGTGCTGCGCGGCTACCCGGTGGAGATGAACCGCCGCTGGGGCCGCTACTACCGGCTGGGCAACGCGGCGGCCGACGTGATCTTCAGCCGCTCGGGGTTCCAGCCCGTGCTGAACCGGTACGTCATGAACTCGCCGTTCCTCCTGAACACCCTGGCCCGGTTGCTCACCGACCTCACGGACAAGCCCTCGCGGGATGTGATCGACCACGTCCTCAACACCGCGTTCCGTATCGTGCCCGCACCGAGGCCGGGACGTGCCGGCGGGCGGTGAGGAGAGGATAAGGACGGGAGCCTGGTGGCATACTCCCGGTTCTGTCGGCCCCCCGCGCCCGCGCCGCGGGCGCGCACGGGCGATGGACGACCACGGGGGAACGAACCGATGACACGCGCCAGGCTCACCGCGCTGGAACTCAACCGCTCCACCCTCGCCCGGCAGTTGCTGCTGCGGCGGGAGGCGCTGGACGCGGCCGAGGGCGTACGGCGTGTGGTCGCGCTCCAGGCCCAGCAGCCGGCCTCGCCGTACGTGGCGCTGTGGAACCGGCTCACCGCCTTCGACCCGGCCGGCCTCGACACGGCGTTCACGGATCACCAGGTGGTCAAGGCGACCTTGATGCGGCTCACCCTCCACGCCGTGCACGCGGACGACCACCCGGCTTTCCGGGAGGCCATGCACCCGGTGGTGCGCGCGTCCCGGCTGGGCAGCCGCTTCACCGCGTCGGGGCTGACGGCGCGGGACGCCGACGCCCTGGTCCCCCGGCTGCTGGAGTTCGCGGACCGGCCCCGTACGAACGCCGAGTGCGAAGCCTGGCTGGGCGAGCAGTTGGGCGTGCCGGCGAAGGAAGGGGCGTGGTGGGGGCTGCGGCAGTACACACCGCTGCTCCACGCGCCGACCGCCCCGCCGTGGTCGTTCGGCCACCGTCCCTCGTACATCGCGCCCCGGACCTCTCCCCCGCGGACGGACCCGGAGTCGTCGGCCGTGTCCCTGCGGACGCTGGTGCTGCGCTACCTCTCCGGGTTCGGGCCGGCCTCGGTGGCGGACGTGGCCCAGTTCGCGCTGGTCACGCGGACCAGGGCGCGGGCGGCGCTGGCGGAACTCGCCGGGGAGCTGGAGCGGTTGGAGGGGCCGGGGGGCGAGGCGCTGGTCGATCTGCCGGGCGCCCCTCGGCCGGACGGGGCGGAGCCTGCGCCGCCCCGGCTGATGGCGATGTGGGACAGCGTCCTGCTGGCGTACGCGGATCGCGGCCGGGTCATACCGGACGCGTACCGCAAGGTCGTGATCCGCGCGAACGGTGATGTTCTGCCGACACTGCTGGTCGACGGATACGTGGCCGGGGTGTGGCGGCCGGTCGCCGGGGGCATCGAGGCGACCGCGTTCCACCCGCTGCCCGACGGGGTGTGGGAGGCGCTCGCCGCCGAGGCCCGGTCGCTGGTGGGGTTCCTCGCGGACCGGGAACCGGAGGTCTACCGGCGCTATGCCCACTGGTGGAAGCGGCTGCCGGAGGCCACCGTGCGGGTGCTGCCCGGGGGTTGAGGGGAAGCCGGGGCGTACGGACCCAGCGTACGGACCCGCGTACGGCTTCGCTGCGGCCCTGTGTACGGCGCTGAAAAGCGCGCGGCGGGCGGGCGAGGGCGGCCATCGGCCGGTCTCAGGCGGGCGTTGCGATCGGCCTCACGGAAGCGCCGCGATTCCGGCGACCTCGGCGGCCTCCTGGAGCACGTCGACCAGCATGGGCATGGTCAGCCGGCCCGTGAACGTGTTGCGCTGGCTGGGGTGGTAGCTGCCCAGCAGGTGCAACTCCTGCCGGCGCGCGGTGGCGGGCAGCACGACCCGGGTGCCGTGGCCGAAGGCGGGACGCGGGCGCGGCAGCTCCCATCCCGCCTCCGCGAGGACCGGCAGCAGCGCCTGCCAGCCGAACCCGCCGAGGACGACCACCGCGCTCAGCCCCGGACTCAGCAGGTCCAGCTCCGCCGCGAGCCAGGGGCGGCAGGTGTCCCGTTCCCCGGGGGTCGGCCGGTTCTCCGGCGGCGCGCAGTGCACGGGCGAGGTCAGCCGTACGCCGTGCAGGCGGAGCCCGTCCCCGGCGTGGACGGAGGACGGCCGGGAGGCGAGGCCCACCGTGTGCAGCGCGGCGAAGAGGAAGTCGCCGGTCGCGTCGCCCGTGAACATCCGCCCGGTCCTGTTGCCGCCGTGGGCCGCGGGCGCCAGCCCCACCACCGCCACCCTGGCGTCCGCCGGGCCGAAGCCCGGCACCGGTCGCGCCCAGTAGTCCTGGTCGCGGAAGGCGGCGCGTTTCACCTCGCCGACCTCCTCCCGCCAGGCCACGAGCCGAGGGCAGGCCCGGCAGTGCGACACGAGGGCGTCGAGTTCGGCGAGCCCGGTGCAGGAGGGCGCGTGCCGGGCCGGGAACCCCCGGTCGTCGGCCGCCGCCGCTCGGTCCGCCGTCTCGTCCATGCCCTTCACGCTACGTCCCGGCCTGCCGGGGCGCGTCGTGACCCGGCAGGCCGGGAGCCGGCGGCCCCTACGACGCGGTCGGCGGATGCAGCAGCCGGGCGAGGAGGTCGTCGAGGCTGACCAGTCCGGAGAGCCGGCCCTGTTCGTCGCGGACGACGGCGATGGTCGCGCGGCGCTCGCGCAGCCGCTCCACCGCGTGCGCGGCCGTCTCGTCCGGGGCCAGCTCCGGTACGGGCCGGGCCAGGGCGCGCGCCGACACCTGCCGGCCGCCGGCGCGGGCCACCAGGGCGTCACGGGCGTGGACCGATCCGAGGACGTGCTCCCCGTCCCGTACGAGCAGCCGGGTGCGGCCCGCGTCGGCGGCGACGGCGAGGATCCGGTCGAGGTCCGCGTCCGCGGGCACGGTGACGATCCGCTCGGCGGGGATCTGGAACTCGGCCACCGGGGTCTGCGGCTCGGTCAGCGACCGGGTCATCAGTCCGGAGTCGCCCTTGCTGATCAGCCCGAGCCGCTCGGACTCCTCGATGAGGTGGGTGAGCTGGTCGCGGTTGTGGACGGAGGTGAGCTCGTCGCGCGGGGTCACCCGGCAGAGCCGTACCAGCGCGTTGCTGATCGCGTTCAGCAACCGGATCAGCGGACGTACGACCTTGACCAGGGCGCGGAACGCCGGGCTCAGGAGCATCGCGGAGCGCTCCGGGTGGGCGATCGCCCAGGACTTGGGGGCCATCTCGCCGACCACCATGTGCAGGAAGACCACGATGATCATCGCCAGGGCGAAGGCGATGCCGTAGCTCAGTCCGGCGGGCAGCCCGAGCCGCTCCAGCAGCGGGTCCAGCTCGTGGGAGATGGCGGGCTTGGAGAGGGAACCGAGGCCCAGGGTGCAGACGGTGATGCCGAGCTGGGCGCCGGCCAGCATGAGGGACAGCTCGCGCATCCCGGCGAGCGCCGCCTTGGCGCCGCGCTGCCCGGACAGGACCGCCTGTTCCATGCGGTGCCGCTTGGAGGCGACCAGGGCGAATTCGGCGGCGACGAAGAAGCCGCTGCCGATCAGCAGCAGGACGGTCACGAAGAGCGCCATGGGGAAGCTCATGCCTGCGGCTCCTGTTCGATACGGACGTACTCGGCCACGTGCCGGTCGAGCGTTCGGACGTCGATCCGGACGCCGGAGACGGTGAGGCGGTCCCCGACCGTGGGGAAGCGGCCGAGCCGGTCGATGATCAGTCCGGCGAGCGTGTCGTAGTCGCCCTCCTCGGGCAGCACGATGCCGGTGGCCTCCTCGATCTCGTCCAGGCGGCGGCCCGCGTCGACCACCCAGCCGGAGCCGTCCGCGACGGCGAGTTCGACGACCGTGTCGGACTCGTCGGCGATCTCCCCGACCAGTTCCTCGGCGATGTCCTCGTACGTGACGATGCCGGCGACACCGCCGTGCTCGTCCAGGACGACGGCGAACTCGTCGTCCCGCTCGCGCATCTGGGCGACCGCCGCCGGGAGTCTCAGGATCTCGGGCAGCAACAGCGGGCGGCGGGCCAGCTCGCCGGCGGTGGTGCGGCCGACGTCGGCGGCGGGCAGCCCCATCAGCTCCCGTACGCCCAGCACTCCGGCGGGGTCGTCGGGGTGGTCGCCGAGCACGGGGTAGTTCGAGTGGCCGTGCCGGGCGATCAGCTCGACCGCCTCCAGGGCCATGGCGTCGCGGCGTACGAAGGTGACGTCGGCGCGCGGCACCATCACCGCGCCCAGGGTGCGCTCGGAGAACTCCAGGGCGTGGTCGACGAGTTCGGCCGTGGCGGCGGGCAGTTCGCCCTCCTCGTGGGACTCGCCGATGAGATGGCCGAGCTCTTCGAGGGTGGCTCCGTGGTGGAGCTCCTCCACCGGTTCGATGCCGATGCGGCGCAGCAGCCGGTTGGCCGCGCTGTCGAAGACGTGGATGAGCGGGCCGACGACCCGCAGGTAGACCAGCGTGGAGGCGGCCAGGGACTTCGCCATCCGCTCCGGTACGGCGAGGGCGAGGTTCTTGGGCGCGAGTTCGCCCAGCACCATCTGGATGAAGGTCGCCAGGACGAACGAGAGCACCACCGAGACGGCCGACACCGCCCCGTCCGGCAGCCCGATGGAGCCCAGTACGGGCCGCAGGAGCGTGGAGACGGACGGTTCGGCGAGAAAGCCGACGACCAGCCCGGTGACGGTGATGCCGAGCTGGGCGCCCGAGAGCATGAAGGAGAGCCGCTCCAGGACGTTCACGGCCCGGGCGGCCCGCTTGTCGCCGGCCGCGGCCTCCCGGGAGAGCGTCAGGCGGTCGGCGGAGACGTAGGCGAACTCCTGGGCCACGAAGTAGCCCGTCCCGAGGGTCAGGACGAACACGGCCAGGAGGCCGAGCAGGGCGGCGGTCATCCCTCACCCGCCGAGTGGGGGACCGGCTCTGTGCTCCGAGGGTCCCGGGGACTGCTGGGCCTCTGAGGATCTCGAAGATCCTGAGGTGCGAACTCCGTGGGCCCCGAAGGGCCCGGACTGGCAGACAACGCGTATCTCCTCATAGCCGGGCCCCCGAACTCTACAGCCCCGTAGACCTCAAGACGCCGGAGGCCGCGTGGCTCGATTCCAGCGGGTCCACGGCCTTTCGGGAACTCCCGCGCCGTCCCGCGCAGTTGTGCTGGCGGCCCCGCCCGGGGCCACCCGCCGTCATGGCGGAGGAGCAAGCTCTCAGGAGGCAGCAGTGGCCCAGATCGACCTGGACAAGGTGCTCGACAAGGCTTACGCGGACAAGGACCTGACCACCATCCTCGCGGCTCCCGTCTCGGCACTGAAGGGCGTCTCGGACCGTGACGGCGAGCTGCTCCAGGAGGCGTTCGGCGTGAAGACGGTGGCAGATCTGGCCAAGTTGAAGTACGTCCGCTGGGCCCAGGCCCTCGCCGCGCTGGACACCGGCGCGTCCTGACCCACGACCCCGGGACGGCCCGGCCCCGGGTCACCGGCGCGTCCTGATCTCCTGACGCCGGCCCGCCGGCGTCAGGAGATCGGCCCGCCGGAGCGATCCGGCGGGCCGGGCGTTCTCCCTCCCCCGTGCGGGAGGTCACAGCGGTGTCGCCGCCGCCTCCAGTACGACGAAGAGCGCCACGGCCGCGTTCAGCGCGGACAGCGCCGAGACGGTCGTGCCGGCGGCGGCGACGAACGCGGCGGCCCCCGCCGGGGTCAGCGCGGGCGGCCAGCCCCGGTCCGGCGGCACCGGGCCCAGGAGCGCGGCCACCCGGCGCGGCACGGGTCCCGCGGCGGCGAAACCGGCGACGGCCGCGGCGGCGGGGCTCGCGCGGGAGATGAGCGCCGCCTTGCCGACCGCGCGTGCGGTGAGCCGGCGGTCGCCCGTGATCCGGGCCGCCTCCTCGTCCGCCCAGCGCTCCGTGCTGTAGACGAGGGCCCCTCGCAGGGGTCTCAGCAGCGGGTTGACGCACCCGGCGAGCCGGGTCGCGAGGAGCAGCCGGTGGTGGCGGCCCTCCAGATGGGCCCGTTCGTGGGCGAGCAGCGCCCGGCGCTCCGCCGGGTCCAGGGAGGCGAGCATGGCCGTGGAGACCATCACCCGGCCCGGTGAGCCGGGCAGCGCGTAGGCGTACGGCACGTCGTCGGGCAGTACGGCGAGGTCGCCTCCGCCGGGCAGTCCGGCGAGCGTCCGGTGGGCCCGGGCACGGAAGCCGTAATGCCGTCGAAGGGTGATCCCGCAGGCCATCGTCACGGCGACGAGCGCCAGGATGGACGCCTTGCCGGCGAAGCCGTCGTGCGGCACGGCGTCGCGCACCTCCTCGTCGGACCAGCTGTCGGGCAGCGGGTTGCCGGGGAGCTGCGCCGTGCCGACCACGACCAGCAGCCCGAGACAGACCAGGCTGCACGCGGCGAGGATCACGGCGACGGTGGTCAGCAGGCGTGCGGCTCTCCGTGGGTGCAGGTGCTGCTCGGCCAGGCGCGCGATCGGCAGCGCGGTCAGCGGCAGGACCAGGGGCAGATACACGAAGACGCCCATCGTCAGCCCTCCGGCCGGTCCGTCGAAGCGCCGGGATCGTCGGGAGCGAGGGGGTCGTCGAGGGTGAGGGGGTCGTCGGGGCCGAAGGGGCCGTGGGAGGCGTCGGGGTCCACGGGTCCGAGGGGGTCGACCGGAGCCACGGGGGCATCAGGCGCCAGGAGGGCATCAGGAGCCTCGGGGCCGCTCTCCGCCAGCAGGGAGCGCAACAGCTCCTCGTCGTCCGCCGACAGGACGGAGACGAAGCTGGACAGCACCGCGTCCCGGTCCCGCTGCTTGTCGAGGAGGCGGCGCATGCGCAGGGCCGTGAGGCCGGCCTCGTTCGCCACGGGCTGCCACAGAACGGGCCGCTTCGGGCCGGTACGGGTGACGGCCTGCTTGGCGTGCAGCCGGGTCAGGATGGTGATGACGGTGCTGTACGACAGGCCGTTGCCGAGCCGTCGCAGCACCCAGGCGGCGGTCACCGGTTCGCTCGCCTCGCCCAGCACCGACAGCACCTGGGCCTCCAGCTCGCCCTGGCCCCGCCTGCGGGCAGGCGTTCCCCGCTCGTCACCGGCTCCTTCGGCGTCCACCGTCCGGCCCCCTTTCCCTTCGCTGCCCCGCTCATGGCCGTTCACCTGCCGGGTGCCGGGAAAGCGTATCCAGCCGCCGCGCCGCCGAGCCACCGCTCACGCCTTCGACCGCTTCCCACCCACCCGGAAAAATCTACAGTGTTGTAGATTTCATGGTGTTGCCGCAGAGTGCCCGCACCGTCACCCGTGGCGGCGCCGTCACCACCCACGCACCCGTCACGACGTAAGGGAGAACACCATGGGCGTGAGCCTGGCCAAGGGCGGAAACGTCTCGCTGAGCAAGGAGGCTCCGGGGCTGACCGCGATCCTCGTGGGCCTCGGCTGGGACGTCCGCACGACGACCGGCACGGACTACGACCTGGACGCGAGCGCCCTGCTCTGCGACGAGTCGGGCAAGGTCCTGTCCAACGAGCACTTCGTCTTCTACAACAACCTCAAGAGCCCGGACGGTTCGGTCGAGCACACCGGCGACAACCTCACCGGCGAGGGCGAGGGCGACGACGAGATCGTCAAGGTCGACCTCTCCGCCGTACCGGCGACCGTCGCCAAGATCGTGTTCCCCGTCTCCATCCACGAGGCGGAGGGGCGCGGCCAGAGCTTCGGCCAGGTCCGCAACGCGTACATCCGCGTGGTGAACCAGGCGGGCGGCGCGGAGATCGCCCGCTACGACCTCAGCGAGGACGCCTCCACCGAGACGGCGATGGTCTTCGGCGAGCTGTACCGGCACGGCGCCGAGTGGAAGTTCCGTGCGGTGGGCCAGGGTTACGCCTCCGGGCTGAGCGGCATCGTCGCCGACTTCGGCGTCGGTCTCTGAGCCGCCCGCGCCGAGCCGGGCACCGCTCGACCGCTCCTCACTGAAGTCACCTCACTGAAGTCATCGAAGGCGGAATCATGACGATCAACCTCTCCAAGGGCCAGCAGGTCAGCCTCACCAAGTCCGGCGGCGGCGAACTCGGCGTCGTCCGGATGGGGCTGGGCTGGAAGGCCGCGCCCCGCAAGGGACTCCTGGCCCGGCTGACCGCCCGTGACATCGACCTGGACGCCTCGGCTGTGCTCTTCGCAGGCAAGGACCCCCAGGACGTCGTCTTCTTCCAGCACCTGACCAGCGACGACGGTTCGGTGCAGCACACCGGCGACAACCGGGTCGGCGGGGCGGGCCAGGGCGGCGACGACGAGTCCATCGTCGTCGACCTGCGGCGCGTGCCCGTCCACGTGGACCAGATCGTCTTCACGGTGAACTCCTTCACCGGGCAGACCTTCGAGGAGGTCGAGGCCGCCTTCTGTCGCCTGGTCGACGAGAGCAACGGCCAGGAGCTGGCGCGTTACACGCTGACCGGCGGCGGGCGGCACACCGCGCAGGTCATGGCCAAGGTCCAGCGGACCGGCTCGGGCTGGCAGATGACGGCCATCGGAGCACCCGCTGACGGGCGCACCTTCCAGGACCTGATGCCCGCCGTCTCGCAGCACCTGTAGCAACGCCGTCCTCACGGCCCGGGGGCCGCGGGAACTCCACGGGGAGCCCGCGGCCCCCCGCACCACGGCCTATCGCGGCGACACATCGATCGAGGGAGAGCATGGGCAGTCCTTCCCGGCTCGGGGACGAAGACAGATCCGACTACGCGAGCGTGCTGGACGATGTGCTCGCCTCGGCGGAGATCCAGCGTCTGCTGGAGCGATCGGACCTCAGCAGCGGGCAGTTGCGCATCCGGGCCCTGGCCTCGGCGGCGCGCACGGCGCCGGCCGCGGCGGCGGAGTACCGGTCGTACGCGGGCCTGCGGCGCGAGCTCCACGGCCGACGCCACGACACCGGGCCCCCGCCCCTTTCCGGGCCCGGGCACCAGGAGCGGCCGGGCGCGGGGACGCTGGCGGTCCTCGGGGTGCTGACCCCGATCCTGGCAGCCGTCGCCGCGGCGACCTTTCTGGTCCTGGGCTACGGGCTGCGCCTGACGGGCAGTCTGGCGGCGCTGTCCGGCACTCTCGTACGGGTCGGCTGGATCAGTCTCGCCATCGCGGCGGCCACCTCCCTGATCAGCATCGTCGCCCTCTACCGCACCGCCGCGCTCCAGTCGGCTCCCGGCGCACCGCCCGGGGTGGACCGGTCGGCCGACCTCGACCGCGCCCGGGAGACCTGGCGAACGGCCTTGCGCGACAAGGGGATCAGGCCCTTCCTGCTCCAGGAGCTCAGCGGGTCGGTCCCGGCGGCGCGGAACCCCGACACCCGCCGCTGACCCCGGCGACCGCGTCCGGCATGCTGGCTGCGGCGCGGACCTGCGCGCCGGGGACGTACGGGGACGACGGAAAGGCCGGTCGGATGACGGTCACATCGGGCGCGGACGACGCATGGCTCGCGGACTTCGCCGCTCTCGTGCACGGCCTCATCGCCCGCCAGCCCCGGTCCGCGGGGGTGGGGGCGCTGCTCTCGTCGCTGAACATGGCGCGAAACGCCGAGGAGGAGCTCGCCGTCGACGACGCGTGCCACGTCGTCGAGTACTTCGGCATGTCCCTCAGCCGCGCCCAGTACGCCTCACTGGCCGAGCTGGCGGATCGGGTGGGCCAGGCCGACTCGCTGGAGGAGATCGACCTGAAGCCGTTCGTCGCGGACTGACCCGGCTCCCCCTCGCGGGGCCGTGCCCTCAGCCCGCCGCGTACTCCGCCGGTCCGGCCGCCGCTCCGGCCACGGCGGCCGGGGTGCGCGAGCGGTGGCGGGCCGCCCGGACGAGGGCCGCCATGACCCGGGGGTCGTCGCCCATCTCCGGGTGCCACTGGACCCCGAGCACCAGGCTGTCGCGGTCCGGGAGTTCCAGCGCCTCCACGGTCCCGTCCGGCGCGTGGGCGGAGGCGACCAGACCGGCGCCCAGGCGGTCGACGGCCTGGTGGTGGTAGGCGGGCACCGTGGCGGGCTCCGGGACGGCCGCCGCGTACGCCGTGCCGGGCACGGGGGTCACCGGGTGGCCGCCGAAGACGGCCAGTCCCCCGGTGTGGCCGTCGAGGTGCTGGTGCAGGGTGCCGCCGAGGGCCACGTTCAGCAGCTGCATGCCCCGGCAGATGCCCAGCAGCGGGACGTGGAGCTCGATCGCCGCCTCGATCAGGGCGAGTTCCCAGGCGTCGCGTTCACGGGCCGGAGGCCCCGTACGGGGGTCGGGCGCGGCTCCGTACCGTGACGGTTCGACGTCCGCTCCCCCGGCGATCACCACCCCGTCCAGGGCGGCGACGGTCTCGCGTGCCGCGTCCTGCGCTTCGTCCGGCGGCAGCAGCACCGCGAGTCCGCCCGCCGCCCGGACCAGCCGGGGATAGGCGGCGGGCAGCAGCACGGCGGGCATCTCCCAGACGCCCCAGCGGGCCGGGTCCTGGTAGGTGCTGATGCCGATGACGGGCCGGGACATGGGACGGCTCCTTCGGTTGTCTCGTTACGGATCGACGGGCTGTGCGTGGTGTCATGACGGGGCCCGGGCGGTCAGCCGCGCTTGAGTTCGGCCTCAGCGGCGGCCAGTGCGGCGAACTCCTCCTCCGGGGCCCCCGCGACCAGGCGGTGGCGGCTGTAGAAGGCGAAGTAGGCGAGCGCCACCGCGTACACGCCGAGCGCGATGAACGCCGCGTTCCGGTCCACCAGGAAGGTCGCCACCAGGGCCGAGCATGCCAGAGCGAAGGCCACGGACGAGGTGAGCGCGCCGCCCGGGGTGCGGTAGGGCCGGGGCAGTTCCGGCTCACGGCGGCGCAGCACGATGTGGGACAGGGCCATCAGGGCGTAGCTGATGGTGGCCCCGAAGACGGCGACGTTGAGCATCCGGCCGCCGTTGCCGCTCCAGGCGGCCAGGGTGAAGCCGATGACGCCGGGGATCAGCAGGCCGAGGTAGGGGGACTTGCGGCGGTTGGTGAGGGAGAGGAAGCGCGGCAGGTAGCCGGCCCGGGAGAGGGCGAAGAGCTGGCGGGAGCCGGCGAAGATGAGGGAGAAGAAGGAGGCCACCAGTCCGGCGAGCCCCGCGTAGTTGACGAACCGGCTGAGCGTGGTCGGCTCCCCGCTGCCCTCCAGGGCCACCACCAGCGGGTTTCCCGCCTCCTTGATGGCGTTGGCGCCCTGGGCCCCGGTGGCCGAGACGAAGGTGATGAGGGCCAGGAAGACCAGCACGGCGAGCGAGATGGCCAGCGCCTTCGGCATCGAGCGGACCGGGTCCTTGGCCTCCTCGGCGGCGAGCGGTACGCCTTCCACCCCGAGGAAGAACCACATGCCGAACGGGAACGCCGCCCAGATGCCGAGGAGCCCGTACGGCAGCCAGGAGTTGGAGCCGAAGGCGGTGGTGTCCGCCGGGATGTCGTTGAGGCGGCCCGCGTCGAACTCGGTGAACGCGCCGATGGCGAAGATGAGCAGGGCGGCCACCGCGATGGCGGTCACGACCAGGCTGAAGCGCAGCGCCTCGCCGACGCCCCAGAGGTGGATCCCGATGAAGATCGCGAAGCAGGCCAGATAGACGGGCCAGCCGGAGGTCAGCCCGAACAGGCCGAGCGATTCGACGTAGTCGCCGATGAAGAGGGAGATGGCGGCGGGGGCGAGGATGTACTCGATGAGGATGGCCGTGCCGGTCAGGAAGCCGCCCCAGGTGCCGAGCGCGCGCCGGGCGAAGCCGTAACCTCCTCCGGCGGTCGGCAGGATGGCGGAGAGTTCGGCCAGTGCGAAGACCAGACAGGCGTACATGACGCCCATCAGGAGCATCGCCACCGCGAGTCCGCCGAAGCCGCCCTTGGAGAGGCCGATGTTCCAGCCGGAGAAGTCGCCGGAGACGACGTAGGCGACGCCGAGTCCGGTCAGCAGCAGCCAGCCGGCGCTGCCTCGCCTCAGGGTCCGGCGGTTGAGGTACGCGGCTGTGCCGGACGCCCCCGGATTCGCGGAATCGGGTGGTCCGGCGGGGGTCTCGGTTCCCTGAGGCATGAGGCGCTCCAGACGTCTGTCGGCTTCATCGACGGAACTGCTTCGATCAAAGGTTCGTCGGCATACCTTTGTGGAACGTCAGGGCGAAATACAAGGGGCGTGCGTTAAAGAGCGGTTACGGATTCGTCCTCGCGGCCGCTCGGGCCCGGAACCGGGCCCCTGGTCAGGAACCGACGCCCCGCGCCCAGGAACCGGAGTCCCTCAGGCCAGGAAGCCGCGCAGCAGCGCCGCCGTGCCGCCGCAGTGCTCGCGCATCATCTCGCGCGCCGCCTCCGCGTCCCGGTCGAGCACCGCCTCCACCACGGCCGCGTGCTGCTGCTGGGAGTGCTCCAGGTTGCGCACCAGCAGCGGGATGCAGTCCAGGAGTTCGTTGAGGGCGGCGCGCACGGAGGCGTACCGCGCCGCGAGCGAGGGGGAGCCGGAGAGTTCGGCGAGGGTGAGGTGGAGCAGGGTGTCCTGGCGGCGGTAGTCCTCCAGCCGGGCCCCTTGGGTGGCCTCCAGCGCCGACCGCAGCCGCATCGCGCCGTCCGCCGCCAGTCCTTCGGCGCACAGCCCGGCGGCCCCGGTCTCCAGCACCTCGCGGAAGCGCAGGGTGTCCTCCACGTCGACGGCCGCCACCCGCCGCCGCAGTTCGTCGCTGCCGTCACCGCCGTCCGGGGCGGTGGCGCGCGGCAGGACGAACGTTCCGCCGTAGCGGCCGCGCCGGCTCTCCACCATGCCCTGGTCCTGGAGGACCTTGAGCACCTCGCGCAGGGTCACCCGGCTGACGCCCAGGTGCTGGGCGAGTTCGCGTTCGGCGGGCAGCCGGTCGCCGGGCGGGACGAGGCCGAGGCGGAGCAGTTGCAGGACCTGTTCGAGGGTCTCCTCGAAGCCGTTGCCCGCGCGGACGGGCCGCAGCACGGAGACCAGCGGACCGGGCCCGGTGTCCGCCGCCTCCTCGCCCGTCGCCGCCTCCCGGTCACCCGCCTCCCCGCCGGTCACCTCGTCGTCAGCGGCGGGGACGCCTTCGACCGCCGCCGGACGGGTGCCGTCCGCTCTCCTCCTGGTGGCCACTCGCGGATCCCCTTCCCAAGCAATGGTTCTCTGTCATACCTTAAGCCTCCCGGTTCACCCAAGGAGGAATCCCGTGGCAGACCGCACATCCCCGCTCACCGTCGACGAGCTCCGCTCACGCGTCGCGGACGGGTCGATAGACACTGTGGTGCTGGCCTTCCCCGATATGCAGGGCCGGCTCCAGGGGAAGCGGTTCGCAGCCGGGTTCTTCCTCGACGAGGTGCTGGAGCACGGTACCGAGGGCTGCAACTACCTGCTGGCCGTGGACACCGAGATGCGGACCGTCGACGGTTACGCGATGTCCTCGTGGGAGAACGGCTACGGCGACTTCGGCATGGTCCCCGACCCCGCCACCCTGCGCCCGGTCCCCTGGCACGAGGGCACCGCCCTCCTGATCGCCGACCTCGCCTGGCACGACGGCAGCCCGGTGGTGGCCGCGCCCCGCCAGATCCTGCGCCGCCAACTCGACCGGCTGGCCTCGCTGGGCTGCACGGCGCAGGTCGGCACGGAGCTGGAGTTCATCGTCTTCCGGGACAGCTACGAGGAGGCGTGGGACCGCGACTACCGGGGGCTGACCCCGGCCAACCAGTACAACATCGACTACTCGATCCTCGGCACCGGCCGTATCGAGCCGCTGCTGCGCCGCATCCGCAACGAGATGCAGCGGGCCGGGCTGACGGTGGAGTCCGCCAAGGGCGAGTGCAATCCCGGCCAGCACGAGATCGTCTTCCGCTACGACGAGGCGCTGACCACCTGCGACCAGCACGCCGTCTACAAGACCGGGGCCAAGGAGATCGCGGCCCAGGAGGGCGTCTCGCTGACCTTCATGGCCAAGTACGACGAGCGCGAGGGCAACTCGTGCCACATCCACCTCTCGCTCACCGACGAGAACGGCGAGAACGTGATGGCGGGCGACGGGCCGGACGGCATGTCCGAGCTGATGCGCCACTTCCTGGCCGGACAGCTCGCCGCCCTGCGCGACTTCTCCCTCCTCTACGCGCCCAACATCAACTCCTACAAACGCTTCCAGCCCGGCTCCTTCGCCCCCACCGCGGTCGCCTGGGGCGTCGACAACCGCACCTGCGCCCTGCGGGTCGTCGGCCACGGCCGCTCGATGCGCTTCGAGAACCGGCTGCCCGGCGGCGACGTCAACCCCCATCTCGCCGTCGCCGGGCTGGTCGCCGCCGGGCTGTACGGGGTCGAGCACCGGCTGCCGTTGCCCGAGGCGTGTACGGGCAACGCCTACACCGCCGCGTACGACCAGGTGCCGACGACCCTGCGCGAGGCGGCCGAGCTGTGGGAGGCCAGCCCCATCGCGAAGGAGGCGTTCGGCGAGGAGGTCGTCGCGCACTACCTGAACATGGCCAGGGTCGAACTCGCCGCGTACGACTCCGCGGTGACCGACTGGGAGCTGCGCCGCTCCTTCGAACGCCTCTGACCACCCCCGCTGCCCACTGATCGAGGTCCGTACGTGTCACAGCCCACCCTGGACGTCCTGAACCCGGCGACCGCCGAGGTCATCGCCGCCGTGCCCGCCGCCTCGGCCGCCGACGTGGACGCGGCCGTCGTCCGCGCCGCCGCCGCGCAGCGCCCCTGGGCCGCCGCAGCGCCCGCCGACCGGGCCAGGCTGCTGCGCCGCTTCGCCGCCGTCGTCGACGAACACATCGAGGAACTGGCCCGGTTGGAGGTCCGGGAAGCCGGACACACCATCGGCAACGCCCGCTGGGAGGCGGGCAACGTCCGCGACCTCCTCGACTACAGCGCGGGGGGCGCGGAGCGGCTGCTCGGCCGGCAGATCCCGGTGGCGGGCGGCATCGACTTCACGGTCCTGGAGCCGCTGGGCGTCGTCGGCGTCATCGCGCCCTGGAACTTCCCGATGCCCATCGCCGCCTGGGGTCTGGCGCCGGCGCTCGCCGCGGGCAACGCCGTCCTCCTCAAGCCCGCCGAGACGACCCCGCTGACCGCTCTGCGGCTGGCCGAACTCGCCCTGGAGGCCGGTCTCCCCGAAGGGCTGTTCCAGGTCCTGCCCGGGGAGGGGCCGGTGGCCGGGAGCGCCCTGGTGGAGCACCCGGGCGTCGCGAAGATCGTGTTCACCGGCTCCACACGGACCGGGAAGCACATCATGACCCGCTGCGCGGAGCGCGTGAAGCGCCTCACCCTCGAACTGGGCGGCAAGAGCCCGAACATCGTGTTCGCCGACGCCGATGTGGAGGCCGCGGCGGCGGCCGCCCCGATGTCCTTCCTCGACAACGCGGGCCAGGACTGCTGCGCCCGCACCCGGATCCTGGTGGAACGGTCCGTGTACGACCGGTTCCTCGACCTGCTCGCCCCGGCCGTCGCGGCCGTGGTGGTGGGCGACCCGGCCGACGAGAAGACGCAGATGGGCCCGCTGATCTCGGCCCTCCAGCTCGACCGGGTGCGGGGCTTCGTCGACGGGGGCCGGGGCGCCGGCGACGTACGGGCGATGCACGGCAACGCCCCCGAGGGGCCCGGGTTCTGGTATCCGCCGACCGTGCTCGCCGGGGTCGCGGCCGACGCCCCCGTGGCCGTCGAGGAGGTGTTCGGGCCGGTGGCGGTGGTGCTGCCGTTCGACGGCGAGGAGGACGCCCTGCGCCTGGCCAACGCCACCGACTACGGGCTCGCCGGGTCCATCTGGTCCCGGGACGTCGGGCGCGCCCTGCGGGTCGGCCAGGGCCTGCGGGCGGGCAATCTCTCGGTCAACTCGCACTCCAGCGTGCGCTATTCGACCCCCTTCGGCGGCTACAAGCAGTCGGGCCTGGGCCGTGAGCTCGGTCCCGACGCCCTGGCCGCCTTCACCGAAACCAAGAACGTCTTCATCAGCACGGAGGCATGAGCACCATGACCGACACTTCCCCTGTCTGCCGCCGCCTGGTCGGCCGCACCGCCGTCGTCACCGGAGCCGGCAGCGGCATCGGCCTGGCCACCGTGCGGCGGCTGGCCGCCGAGGGCGCGCATGTCGTCTGCGCCGACGTGGACGAGGAGCGCGGCAAGGCCGCCGCCGTGGAGGCGGCCGGACTGTTCGTCCGCACCGACGTCACCGACGCCGAACAGGTCGACGCCCTCTTCAAGGCCGCGTTCGACACCTACGGTTCGGTCGACATCGCGTTCAACAACGCGGGGATCTCGCCGCCCGACGACGACTCCATCCTGGAGACGGGACTGGACGCCTGGCGCCGGGTCCAGGAGGTCAACCTGACCTCCGTGTACCTGTGCTGCAAGGCCGCCATCCCGTACATGCGCGCCCAGGGCAAGGGCTCCATCATCAACACGGCGTCCTTCGTGGCCCGGATGGGGGCGGCGACCTCGCAGATCTCGTACACCGCGTCCAAGGGCGGGGTGCTGGCGATGTCGCGCGAGCTGGGGGTGCAGTTCGCGCGCGACGGGATCCGCGTCAACGCGCTGTGCCCCGGGCCGGTGAACACGCCGCTGCTCCAGGAGCTGTTCGCGAAGGACCCGGAGCGGGCCGCGCGGCGGCTGGTGCACATCCCGGTGGGGCGGTTCGCCGAGCCGACCGAGATCGCCGCGGCCGTGGCGTTCCTGGCGAGCGACGACTCCTCGTTCGTCAACGCGACGGACTTCCTGGTGGACGGCGGGATCGCCGGGGCGTACGTCACCCCGGTCTGAGCCCGCACGCCCCCCAAGCCGCTGCTCCGCTGCACCCGGGGCCGCTACTCCGCCCCCTGCGCCGGTGCTCCCCTCAGCCGCTGCGAGCGGAGCACCAGCAGCATCTCGAAGCGCTGGTCGGGGTCGTCGATGGCGTCGCCCCACAGCTCCCGGATCTGCCGCAGCCGGTAGCGGGCGGTCTGGGGGTGGACGCCGAGCCGCTGGGCGACCTCGGGCGCACCGCCGGGCGTCTCGATCCAGGCGAGGAGGGTCTCGGCCAGGCGGCGCGCCTGGGCCGGGCCGAGGCCGTCCAGCGGGGCGAGGCAGCGGCGGGCGGCGGCGTCGATCAGCTCCCGGGAGGGCAGCAGCACCAGCTCCTCGGTGCGTTCGGTGCAGTGCAGCACCTCGCCCTGCGGCAGCAGGTTCTTCTTGATCAGCTGGACCGCGGTCTCCGCCCAGCGCAGGGAGGTGGCCGCGGCGGCCAGCGGCACCGGCGGGCCGATCGCGCCGGACCAGCCGGCGGTGGCCCGGCGCAGGGTCTCCGCCCGGCCCGCCGTGTCCGGTTCGGGGATGACGATGCGGGGCTGCTCGCTCTCCATCTCCAGCAGGATCCCCTGCCCCACCGCCGGCGCGACGGCCTCCCGGGCGGGGCGCATCAGCACGCCCACCGCGATGGTCTCCGGCAGCTCCCAGCCGACCCGGGCCGCCCGCTCGGCGAGCGTCCGGGCGGAATCGCCCCGGGGCTCCACCAGCAGCAGGTCGATGAGCTGGCGCTGGAGGCGCAGCCGCTCGCTGGCGCGGCGGGCCGCCGCCTCGGCATAGCCCAGTACCGACTGTTCCACGAGCCCGTCCAGATACTCGAATCCCGATTCGGCGAGCTCGTACATGGCGGGGGCGGCGATGTCGACCTGCTGGCCGATCTCGGCGAACCTGCGCCAGGTGAGCCGGACCCCGAGCCGGTAGACGGCCTGGAGCGAGTCGAGGCTGCGGCCGTGCAGGCCCTCGCCCCGGCCGAACTCCTGGAACACCTCCGGCGGCACCCGGGGGTCGGCGGCCCCGGCGCCGAGGTGACGTACGAAGCCCTCGATGGCGCGACGGATCCCGACGAGGGCCATCGGCTCGCCGGACTCGTCCTCGACCAGCTGGAGGTAGGGGTAGTCCTGCCGGATCTCGGTGAGGATCGTCTGGGCGATCTCCGGCGCCTCGGCCAGGGCGATGGAGGCGAACCGCTCCACCTTCGACCGGGGCACCTCCTGCCAGGCGCGAGGCTTCACGAGCCCGCCGAGGCGGTCTCGTAGCTGATCAACGGCGTATTGGGCTGCTCGGGCGTGGCGTCGAGCAGGGCCACGATGCCGATCGCGGCACCGACGGCGAGCGCGGCGGCCACCAGGGAGGTGGCGGCAGCGGCGATGAGTCTGCGCATGGTTCGGGTCAGCTCCTTGCTGGAGTCGATCCCCACTCCGTATGGCCGGGCCCCTCCGGCTGGCACACAGTGTCGACAGTCCATTGACATGCCGTCAAGGGCTTGCTTACTGTTCACGCCAATCAAGGGCTGACCGGCCCGGGGCCCGTGCACCTCCCGCGAAGAGAATTTCGACTCAGGAGTGCCCGGATGCGCCGCAATGCTTCACCCCTGTCCCTTTTCCTGCTGGGTGCAGGGGTTTTTCTGCTCGTACTCGCGCCACTGCTCGTCTGGTACGTCCAGCCGCAGGCCAAGCGCACCCCCATCGACATCGACACCACCACGGTCTTCACCGGGACGGGAAGCTACTTCGACACCTCGCAGGTGAAGACGGTCGAGGGCGAGGAGATCACGATCACGCGGCAGGTCCGCGGTGACGTGGCCGACAGCCTCAAGAGCGGCAACGCCGTGTGGGACGTGTCCACGTCCGTCGACCACAGCAAGACCCTTCCCGCCTCCGACCCCCGCGACGCCCTCCAGTGGACCCTGGAGCGCTGGGTGACCGACCGGTCCACCAACGAACCGGTGCACTGCTGCGAGGAGACGCCGTCGTTCGACGGGGAGGCTTATCTGAAGTTCCCCTTCGACGTCGAAAAGCGTGCCTACCGCTGGTGGGACGGCACCCTCGGCGGTGTCGTCCGGCTCGACTACGCCGGCAAGAAGAAGGTGCAGGGATACGAGGGGTACGCGTTCAAGGGCACGGTCGAGCCGACCAGGACCGGCGTGCGCCAGGTGCCGGGCGTGCTCGTGGGCAAGCCCCGTACGCCGCAGATCCTCGCCGAGGAGTGGTATTCCAACAGCGGCATCGAGCTGGTCGTGGATCAGCGGACCGGGCGCATCATGAACGCGGCGATCGGCCCGAAGAAGACGCTGCGCGCCCCGGGCTCGTCCAAGGACGCCGTGACGCTGCTGGAGAGCGAGCGGGTCGAGTTCACCGAGGAGACCCAGCTCAAGCAGGTCGAGCTGGCCTCGGCGGACAGCGACCGGCTGGCGCTGCTCTCCACGACCGCGCCGGTCGGAGCGGCCGGAGCGGGCCTCGTACTCGCCGTGGTGGGCATCGTGCTCGTCATCCGGGGGCGCAGAGCGGAGCCGGAGGCCCCGAATACTCACATGATGACGAAGTCGCCCACCTGAGTACTGGCGAAGTTGTCGCACCGGTGAGTAGCCGGGTGCGTACCTGTGGCGAAAACTGTCTATCCCCACCACAGCACGGCCCCCGGTCTTCGTTTCCCTTGTTCTCGCACGTCACAGCCGCGTTCTCCCGCCCCATCACTCGAACCCCACCCCGAACCCGCACTCCGTTCACGACCCCGCTCCCGCAAGCCCCACGGCCCCTCCCTCTTCTCCACCCTTCTCCAGCTTTTTCCCTCTCGTCCCTTCTCGTCCCCTCTCCGCGTCCATTCAGCCCCGCCCCGAGTCCCCCGCTCCCCGAGCCGAGTTGGAGCACCCATGCCCCAGCACGTACCTCCCCCGCTGCTCGACGCAGCGCCGCAGGATCAGGGCCCCGTCGCTCCGAGGGTTCCCGCCACCCCCAGACGGATCGTCTTCCTCGCCCACCGCGACCTGGACAATCCGGCCGCCGGCGGCTCCGAGCTGCTCGTCGACCAGCTCGCCCTCGGCCTCACCGAACGAGGCCATGACGTCACCCTTCTGTGCGGCGGGCAGGCCGCACGCCGGCCCTACCGGGTCGTCTCCGCCGGCAGCACGCTGGGCCACTACGTCGGCGCGCGCTCCGCGTTCGCCCGGCAGGTGGGCAGCTGCGACCTGCTGGTGGAGGTCTGCAACGGCATGCCCTACCTGGCGCCCCTGTGGCACCGGGGTCCGACCGTGTGCCTGGTCAACCATGTGCACACCGATCTGTGGGAGATGCGTTTCCCGGCGCCGGTGGCCCGCGCCGGGCGGCAGCTCGAACACTGGGCGCTGTCCCGGGCCTACCGGGACCATCTGATGATCGCCGTCTCGCCGTCCACGGCGGGCGCCCTGCGGGACCTCGGCGTCCCGGACGGGCGCATACGGCTGGTGAACAACGGCGTCCAGGAGCCGAGCCCGCAGGGCGAACGGTCCGCGACCCCGCTGTTCCTGGCGCTCGGCCGGCTGGTCGACTACAAGCGCATCGACCTGCTGCTCCAGCTCTGGGAGCGGGTACGGCCGGTCACCGGCGGCCGGCTCGTGATCGTCGGCGACGGTCCCGAGCGGGACAAGCTGGAGCGGCTCGCCGGTCCCGGCGTCGAGTTCGCCGGGCATGTGTCCGAGGCGGAGAAGCACCGGCTGCTGTGCGCCTCCTGGATGCTGCTGCACCCGGCGGCCGTCGAGGGATGGGGGCTGGTCGTCACGGAGGCCGGCACCCGGTCGACGCCGACCCTCGGCTTCGACGTCCCCGGGCTGCGCGACTCCGTCGAGGACGGCGTCACGGGCGTCCTCGCCCGGGGCGAGTCGTCGTTCGCCGCCGCCTGGTGCGCGCTGGCGCTCGACGAGGAGCGCCGGGAGACGATGGGCAAGGCGGCACGCGAGCGCGCGGCCGCCTACCGGTGGACCAGCAGTGTGAGCCAGTTCGAGGCCGTGGCCGCCGAGGCGATCAGCGGCACGCGGTCCTGGTCGGCGGGTGCCGGCTCGTGAGAGACCCGTCCTTCCGCCGCTCCCTCGCCCTGTTCCGCGCCTTCACGCGCGAGCAGGAGGACCCCGCCGCCGCGTACACCCTGCTGGCCCGTGACGCGGCCGACCAGGTCGAGCGGTACGTACCGCTGAAGGGCAAGATCGTCGTGGACGTGGGCGGCGGCAA
The DNA here is from genome assembly GCF_046548915.1 of Streptomyces sp. cmx-18-6. NCBI lineage: Bacteria > Bacillati > Actinomycetota > Actinomycetes > Kitasatosporales > Streptomycetaceae > Streptomyces > Streptomyces sp. cmx-18-6. The sequence continues at coordinate 57,297 of NZ_JAEBEP010000008.1, forward strand.
CGGCCACTTCACCCGGGAGTTCCGGCGGCGCGGCGCGCTCGGCTATCTCTTCGAGCCGGACGCGAAGGAACTGGGCGAGGGGCAGCAGGTGCAGCGGGCCCGGGACACGATCGTCGCGGACGGCTATCTGCTGCCGCTGGCGGACGGGGTCGCCGATGTCACCTTCTCCTCCAATGTGCTGGAGCACGTCGCCGACCCGCACACCTTTCTCAGCGAGATGGCGCGCGTCACCCGCCCCGGCGGGCTGATCTACGTCTCGTTCACCAACTGGCTCTCGCCCTGGGGCGGCCACGAGTGGGCCCCCTGGCACTACGCCGGCGCCGAACGCGCCCGGGCCCGCTACGAGCGGCGCACGGGTTCCCCGGCCAAGCACCGGCTCGGCGAGAACCTCTTCAGGATCGGCGTCGGCCCGACGTTGCGCCATGTCCGGGGCCGCACCGACGTGGACGTGGTGTCCGCGCGGTCGCGGTACTGGCCGGTCCTGCCCGAACTCATCACCCGGGTGCCCGGACTGCGGGAATTCGCCACCTGGAACCTCCTCCTCATTCTCCGGCGGTGTTCATGACCAGCGCAGTCCACCTCCCACCGAGCCAGGCCCCGGACGGCGGCGACCCACCGCCCGCCAGACCGGCCGACGCCCCGGCGGCTCCCCGTTCCCGGCGCTGGCTGCTGGGGTTCTGGGCCCTCGTGTTCGTGGCGTTCCTGGCGGTGTCGCCGGGACGCATGACGTTCGACACCAAGCTCGGCGTCGTCGTGGACCCCGGGCGGTTCTTCGCCGAACTGGGCGAGCTGTGGCACAGCCGGGGCGGGTTCGGCGGTCTCACGGACCAGTACATCGGCTACCTCGTCCCGATGCTGCCGTACTACGGCGCCGCCGACCTGCTGCAGGTGCCCGTCTGGCTCGCCGAGCGGCTGTGGCTGTCGCTGATCATCACGACGGCGTTCTGGGGTGCGCTGCGGCTGGCGGAGCGCCTGAGCGTCGGCTCCCCGGCCACCCGGCTGCTGGGCGCCCTGGTGTACGCGCTGTGGCCGACGTACACCATCGTCGTCGGCTCCACCTCCGCCGCGGCCCTGCCCGGCGCGATGCTGCCGTGGGTGCTGCTGCCGCTGACGGACCCGCGTCTCGCGCCGCGTATCGCCGCGGCCCGGTCCGCGCTGCTGATCCCGCTGATGGGCGGGGTGAACGCGGCGTCCACGCTGGCCTCGCTGCTGCCGGTCGGGCTCTATCTGCTGTCCCGGCCGGGCGGTCCGCGCAAGCGGGCGCTGCTGGCCTGGTGGATCCCGGGCGTGATCCTCGCGACCGCCTGGTGGATCGTGCCGCTGCTGCTGCTCGGCGCGTTCGGCGAGAACTTCATGCCGTACGTGGAGACCTCGTACACCACCACGACGACCATGTCCGCGACCGAGGTGCTGCGCGGTGCGGGCAACTGGGTCGGCTATCTGAACTTCGGTGAGCCCTGGCTGCCCGCCGGGTGGACCGTCGCCACCGCGACCGTCACCATCCTGGGCTCGGCGCTCGCCGCCGCGCTGGGGCTGGCCGGTCTGGCCCGGCGCGATCTGCCCGAGCGCCGCTGGCTGGTGCTGACCGTGCTGTCCGTCGTGCTCGTCACGCTCGCCGGTTACGGCGGTGCGCTGGGCGGTCTCTTCCACGGGACCGTGCAGGCGTGGCTGGACGGCTGGCTGGTGCCGTTCCGGAACATCTACAAGTTCCAGACCGGTCTGGCCCTCGCCCTGGCGCTCGGCCTGGCGCACATCACCGCCGTGGCCTCGCTGCGGGCGGAGCGCGACGAGCGGGTGCCGGTGCGGGCGCGCCGGCTGGCTCCGGTGATCGCCGCCGTGATCGTCCTGCCGGGCCTGGCCTGGCCGTACGTGAACGGGTCGATCCTTCAGCCCGGTTCGTTCGAGAAGGTCCCGGACCACTGGGAGAAGGCCGCCGGGTGGCTGAAGGAGAACTCGCCGGACGACCGGGCCCTCGTGGTCCCCGCCACCGCGCACGGCCTCTACACCTGGGGCTCCCCCATCGACCAGCCGTTGGACGTGCTGGCCGACACGCCGTACGCGCAGCGCGACTACGTGCCCTTCGGGACGCCGGGCAACCGGCGGGCCATGGACGCCGTGGAGCAGGCGCTGACGTCCGGGGCGCAGGTGCCCGGGCTCAGCGAGTACCTGAACCGGGCGGGGCTGCACTACGTCGTGGTCCGCAACGACCTGGACCCGGACCAGCTGGGGTACGTCCCCACCACCACGGTCAAGCGGTCCCTGGAGGCGTCCGGCTACCGGCGGGTCACCGGCTTCGGACCGGTGATGACCGGAGGACGCATAGCCAACGACACCCCTGTGCAGATCGAGGGCCTGTTCCCGCGCCAGAGCGCGGTGGAGGTCTACGAGCCGCCCGCCGGCACCGAGCGTCCCGGCCGGGCGAGCACCGCTCCGGTCTCCTCGACCGCCGTCGTCAGCGGCGGGCCGGAGTCCCTGCTGCCGCTCACCGCGAGCGGCGTCCTGGAGGGGCGGCCCACCGTCCTGGCCGGTGACGCCCACCCGGGCGTCGGCAGGCCCTCGCTCTACGCGGCGGGCGACGGGCTGCGCCGGGCCGACACCCGGTTCGGCCTGGTCAACTCCAATACGTCGCACACCTATACGGCCGACGAGCGCAACGCCCCGAACTCGGTGCAGGACCCGGGGGCGTCACCGCGCCAGATCCTGCCGACCTCCGGGAAGGAGCACCAGACCACGGCGGTGCTGCGGGGCGCGAAGGCGGTCAGCGCCTCGTCCATCGGCAACTGGCTGTTCCATCTGCCGCAGTACGACCCGGTCAACGCCTTCGACGGCAATCCGGACACCGCCTGGGCGGAGGGGTCCCACACCTCCCCGAAGGGGGAATGGGTGCGGATCGACTTCTCCGGCCCGACCGAGATCCCGGCCTCGTTGCGGCTCACCCCGCTGGCCAGCGGCAACCTCCGGGCGGCCCCGACCGAAGTGCGGGTCGAGACGGACCAGGGCGTCGAGGACAGCCCGCTGCGTCCTGACGGTTCCCCGCAGGAGGTGGCCGCGCCCGCCGGGGCCGCCGCCTGGCTGAAGGTGACGATCCTCAAGTCCCAGCAGGGGCGTCCCGGGCTCACCGGTGCCGGGTTCACCGACATCGCCATCCCCGGGGTGCAGGTCACCCGGATGCTGGAGCTGCCGTCCGACGCACCGCGCGAGGGCGCCGACTCGGCGGTCTACTCGCTGCGGCGGGGCAGCGACCCCGGCGGGCTCTCCGCCGTGGCCGCCGAGACCGGGCTGCACCGGCAGTTCACGGCGGCGACGGCCGGAGAGTACACGGTCGGCGCGAGCGCGCTGCCCGTCCCGGGCGACGAGCTCGACAAGCTGCTGTTCGACCTGACGGGCGAGCAGGACAAGATCCGGGTGAGCGCCGATTCCACGGCCCGCATCGGCACCAACCTGAGCGCCCGCAACCTGACGGACGGGGACCTCACCACGGCGTGGGTCGCGGGCGACCGTCCCGTACTGCATCTGTCCTGGCCGGAGAAGACCGAGATCGGGGAGATCGTGTTCGCCGCGGCCGGCGGTCTGTCCACCCGGCCCGAGCAGGTGCAGATCAGCTCGCCGGACGGGACGGCGGTGGCGTCGGTGGACGAGAACGGCATGGCCCGCTTCTCGCCCATCACCACCGACCGGATGGACATCACCATCTCGCGGGCGGCCCCGCTCACCCTGCACAACCCGGTCGCCGACAGCCAGTTGCAGCTGCCGGTGGGTCTGAGCGAGGTCTACATCCCCGCGCTGAAGGAGTTCCGCTCGCCGCAGCCCAACCCGGAGAAGACGTTCAGCCTGCCCTGCGGCAAGGGGCCGGTCCTCTCCATCGGCGGCACGTTCATGGAGACCCGCGCCGAGGGCCGCGTCAGCGACCTCACGCAGCGTCGGCCCATCGCCGTCTCGCTCTGCACCGAGCAGAGCAAGGTGGAGCTGGGCGCGTCGACCCACACCGTGGAGGCGGGGGACGCGGGTCCGCTCGCCGTCACCGACGTCACGCTGAGTACCGGAGAGGCGAAGGCCCCGGAGGCCACCGCCCGCACGGTCGACGTGAAGAAGGCCGATGGCGACCGGCGCACGCTGAGCGTCGGGGCCGGCGAGGCTTCGTACCTCCAGATCCACGAGAACCACAACGCGGGCTGGAAGGCGACGCTGGACGGCAAGGAGCTGACGCCGCTGCGGATCGACGGCTGGCAGCAGGCGTGGCTGGTCCCGGAGGGCGAGGGCGGCACGGTCACCCTGGAGTACGAGCCGGCGCGGATCTACCAGGCCGGTCTGATCGGGGCCGGGGTGCTGTTCCTGGTCCTGGTGGGGCTCGCGTTCGTACGGCGTCGGGGCTCCGGTCCGTACGAGGGGGCGTACGGGGCTGAGGAGCAGCCCGTACCGCCGGGGCCGGGCCTGATCCTGGGCACGGTGGTGCTGACCCTGGTGGGCATCGTGATCGCCGGGCCGGTGGCCCTGGTGGTGCCCGTGCTCGCCGTACTCGCCCACTTCCGCCCGTCGTTGCTGGCGCCGGTCGCCTTCGCGGCGATGGCGGGGGCCGGTGTGGTCGCGGCCGTGGGCACCGGGGACGCCACGGCGACGGACAAGGGGGCCTTCGGGGCGACCGCTCAACTCCTCGCGCTGATCGCCCTGTTCGCCGCACTGGTCACGGTCGGGGCCACCCCGGGCCGGGGCCGGCGGCGGGCGGCGGGACCGGGTGCGGAGCCTTCCGTGGCGGCGGGACCGTATCCCGCCGACCCGGGCGCGGAGCCTTCGGCGGCGGGTGGCACCGGCGGTACGGTTCCGGCGCAGCCGGGCCCGGCGTCCGGCCGGACGCTCTCCGCCGACGCGAAGAGGCCGCACACCGATCCGCCCGCGCGCGGTCCGGGCGGCCCGACCGCGCCGCCCGCCGGCCGGCCGGACCCCCGTGCCGGAGGAGACGCCTGATGACCGCCCTCCAGCCCGCCCGGCCGCACGCGGCCGGGCGGCTGCCCCGGGTGCCGTTCCCCGTCGTGGACGAGGTGGAACGGCACTGCGAGCAGGACGCCGAGCCGACCACCGTGCACATCGAGGTGCATCTGCCCGGCCGGGTCGAGGAGGACCGGTTCCGGTCCGCGTTCGCGCAGTCGCTGGCGCGCTATCCACGGGCGCTGATGCGGGAGCGCCCGCGCGGGCCCTTCGCCCGGCGGTACGAGTGGGAGCTCACGGACGGCCCGGACCGGGACCCGGTCTCCTTCCCGCCGGCCGCGCCCGGGGCGCTCGACCGGGCGCGGGACGCGGCGCTGGCCGTCGCCCCGTCGCTGACCGCCTCGCCGCCGCTGCGGGTCGAGGTGGTGCGGGAGCCGGGCCGGGAGGGCTGTGTGCTGCTGTTCACCGTGAACCACACGGCCCTCGACGGGCCCGCGTGTCTGCGGCTGGCGGCGAGCGCCGCCGAGATCTACAGCGGGCGGGCCGCTCCCCCGCCGCCCGCTCCGGCCCGCCCGGCGTCCGTCCCGCCGCCCCGGCGCTCCGGTCCGTCGGCCCTGGCCAGACCGGCCCGGGTGGCGGCGGGCACGCCGCGAGGGGCGTCGGGCAACGCGATGCTGGTGGCCGAACTGCCGGTGCCCCGGCGGGAGTCGGGGGCCCCGTACACGGTGAACGACCAGCTGATGGTGGCCACCGCTCTGACGGTGGCCGACTGGAACCGCTCCCGGGGCACGGCCGAACGGCCGCTGCGGATCACCATGCCGGTGGACGACCGCCCCCGGGGGCCCGAAATGCCGATCGGCAACGGCACCCGGCTGGTCGAGGTCGGCTTCGACGCGGCGGAGGTGGCGGCCGGCCGGGACGTCGCCGCCCTGCTGCGGCTGACCGCCGAGCGCACCCGGGCGCTGAAGGCGCAGCCCCGGCCGCAACTGGGCCGCGCGGCCTCGCTGTTGACGACCCCGCTGGTACCGGTCGCGGCGCGGGCGTCGTTCACCCGGGGGCTGCGGGTGCTGGCGGGTCCGTGGACCTCGACGACGCTGCTCAGCAACATCGGCCGCATCCCGTATCCGATGGACTTCGGCGACGCGGGACGGCCCACCGCCCTGTGGTTCTCCGCGCCCGCCCGGACGCCGAGGGGGCTGACGTTCACCACGGCGTCCACGGCCGGCCGGCTGCACCTGGCGCTGCGCTGGTCGCGCGCCCTGCTGGGCGACGAGGACGGCGCGGCGCTGCTCGGCCTCTTCACCCGCCATCTGGCCGCGACGTCCTCGGAGGAGGCCCCATGACCGACACCGCTCCCCCGTCATCCGCTTCCCCGTCCTCTCCCTCCGCTCCCCCCGCGCCCGCGGCCGGCCTCCGGGACTTCTACGAGAACCCGGCCGTGCCCGTGGCGTCCGGCGACGGGCGCAGCCGACGCCAGGCGCGGCTGCTGGCCGACGCCCTGGAAGCGCCGGGCCAGGTCATCGTGGACGTCGGATGCGGCGACGGAACGGCCGCCGCCACCGCCGCGCCGATCCTCACCGGGCACCGGCTGATCGGCGTCGACTGGTCGCAGGACGCGCTGCGCCGGGCCCGCCCCCGGATGGGTTCGGTGGTCCGGGGCGAGCTGGAGCACGGCGGGCTGCCGCTCGCGGACGGGTGCGCGGACGCGGTGCTGTTCAGCGAGATCCTGGAGCACCTCGTCGACCCGGACCAGGCGCTGGACGAGCTGCGGCGGGTCCTGAAGCCGGGCGGCCATCTGATGCTGTCCACCCCGAACCTGGCCGCCTGGTACAACCGGGCGCTGCTGCTGGCCGGGGTGCAGCCGGTGTTCTCGGAGGTCAGCCTGCGCGGGATCCACGGCCGCCCCGGCTCCGAGGTGGTGGGCCATCTGCGGCTGTACACCGCGCGGGCGCTGCGCTCCTTCCTGACGGCGTCCGGTTTCGACGACGTGACGATCACGGGCGCGCCCTTCCACGGGGTGCCGCGCCCGCTGCGGCTGCTGGACCGGGCCGCGTGCGCGGTGCCCGGTGCGGCGTCCATCCTGCTGGCCCACGCTCGGCGGCGATAGCGCGATGTGGTGGGGTGTGGGGGCCGCGCTGGTGGCCAACGTGCTGTACAGCGTGGGCTTCGTGGTGGAGAAGCGGGCCCTGGGCAACCTGCCCGCGCTCTCCGCCGGCCGGCCGCTGCGCGTCATCCTCGTCCTGCTCACCAGCCCGCTGTGGATCGTGGGCGCGCTGGCGCTGGCGGCCGGTTTCGCGGCCCAGCTGGTCGTCTACCGGGCGCTGCCGATCGCGGCGGCGCAGGGCATCTTCGTCTCCGGTCTGGTGCTGCTCCTCCTGCTGTCCTCGGCCGTCCTCGGCGAGGAGTCGACCGGGCGCGAACGCTATGCGCTGGGCGGGGTCCTGGTGGCGCTGCTGATGGTCGTCGCCTCGGTCCGCGAGGGCGAGGACTCGGTGGGGGCGGGAGCCCCCTGGATGCTGGTGCTCCTGGTCTGCGTCCCGGCGCTGGCGGCGGGCGTCTGGCTCTACGTGAGCGTGGAGAGGCGGGCGAACAAACGCCACCGGGTGCCGACGAGCGGGATCGGTTACGGGGTCGCGGTCGGGCTGCTGTACGGCGTCAGCTCGCTGGCCGTCAAGGGCACCTCCAGCCGGCTGACCACCACCGACATCGGGGACGCGGCCCGTTCGCTGTTCGGCTCGCCCTACCCGTATCTGCTGCTCTTCACCGCGGTGGCCGGTCTGGTCATGTCCCAGACGGCGCTGCAACGCTGCCGGGCCTCCCTCATCGTGCCCGTGTGCACCACGGTGACCTGTCTGTTCACCGCCGTCCTCGGGACGCTCGCGTTCGGCGAGTCGCTCCCGGACGATCCGCTGCTGCTGGCCCTGCGGGTGGCCGGCACGGCGCTGGCCCTCACCGTCCTGCTGGCCATGCCCCGCCACGACGCGCCCGCGGCGACGGCCCCGTCCTGACCACACTCGAACCACCGAACCGCGTCATCCATCCCACCTCCGCAACCGAGGGAGTCTCATGAACCCCGACGATCCGCTGCTCGCCATCCTGGCCTGCCCGCTCGACAAGGGCCCGCTGTCGCTGCTGCCCGATGAGGGGGGACAGGCGCTCTACAACCCCCGGCTGCGCCTGAGTTACCCCATCGTGGACGGCATACCGCAGCTCCTGCCCTCCTCGGGCCGCAAGGCCGACGCCGAGGCCCACGACAGATACCTCACGCACCTGAAAGCGTCGGCCGCATGACCACCTTCGCCGCGGCGGTGGCATCCCGGCTGCCCACCCGCCTCGTCGGCTCCGCCGCCGTCGCCCTCTACCCGCGCTTCGAACCCGAGCTGGGCCGGCTCGCCGACTTCTGCCCGCCCGGCGCCAACGCCGTCGACGTCGGCGGCTGGTACGGGCCCTGGTCGCGCCGGCTCGCCCGGCGCTGTGCCCAGGTCGTCACCGTCGAGCCCGTACCGCATCTGGTCGAGCATCTGCGCCGTACGCTGCCGTCCAACGTCCGGGTGGTGCAGGGGGCGGCGACCGACCGTCCCGGCGGCACGGCCCGGCTCTGGTTCCCGGAGGGCGACCAGGGCGACCGGGGGGTGTCCTCACTGGAGCGCCGCGAGATCCACGCGCACAGCGTCGACGTGCCCTCCATCACCCTCGACAGCCTGGACCTGCGCGGGGTCGGCTTCGTGAAGATGGACGTGGACGGCGCGGAGGTCGCCGCGCTGCGGGGTGCGGCGGAGCTGCTGGAGCGGGACCGTCCGGCGCTGCTCGTGGAGCTGGAGAGCCGGCTCGGCCCGATCGACCCGGCGATCGCCCTGCTCACCGGCCAGGGGTACGCGGGGTGGGTGCTGGCGGCGCGGCGCTGGGTCCCGCTGACCGGCTTCGACCTGGTGGGCCACCAGGCGAGGACGGAACACCTGGTCCATCAGCCGCTGCTGCGCAGGGCCTTCGTGCCGCACCGTGCCCGGTACATCAACTCGGTGCTGTTCCTCCCCGAGGGGCGGACGCCGGGCACGACGGCGGCCTGACGGAATCCAGGGGTGCGGCCCGCGCTGACGGGCAGGTGGGAGGGGACAGCGGGGTGGCCGCCACCGGACGGGGGCGGCCACCCGCGATGAACCCGCCGAGACCGCCGCGTACGACGTACGACGTGGCCGACCCCGAGGAGATCCGCCGTGATCGAGAGCGCAGACATCCGGGAGTGGCGTACGCGTGACGTCGTCGACGCCGAGGGGCGCAGGATCGGGTCCCTGGAGTCCGTCTACGTCGACACCGCCACCGACGAACCGGCCTTCGTCACCGTGCTGGTGGGCCTGCCGACCCGCCACCGGCTGGTGTTCGTACCGCTGGCGTCGGCCGTCGTGGGGCCGGACTACGTGAAGGTCGCCCACCCCAAGGCGCTGGTGAAGGACGGGCCCTCGCTGGGGACGGACGACGTCCTGCCCGCCGAGGACGAGCCGGCGCTCTTCGCCCACTTCGGCCTGCCGTACCAGCCGCCGGCCGATGGGGTACGGGTCCTGGCCCGCCGCTGACCGGATACCGCCATGCGGGTAACACATTCCGCATGACGGATGATTCACAGAACCACAGGAGTACGGGCCGCCCTACGGCACACCGGCGCACTGGATCCGATCAACGCCTCGACGGACCGCTTCCTCCGCACCGTCGAGGCGCTCACTCAGACCGAAGCGGGCGGCCCGACCCTCATCCCGCCGTGGACGCGCGGCCATGTGATCACCCATGCGGCCCGGGCGGCCGACAGCCTCTGCCGGCTGCTGACATGGGCCCGTATCGACGTGGAGACCCCGCCGTACGCGGAGGCGGTGAGCCTCGCGGAGCAGTTCCCGGGCGGGATGCTGCTGACGTACGAGGGGCTGGGCCACACCGCGTACGGGCGCGGCGACGCCTGTGTCACCGCGAAGGTCGACGGCTATCTGGTGGGCCTGAAGCGGATCCGGCCCGGGGCGACCTGCCGAGAGGGCGACCAGGGAGGTTAGGTTAGCCTAACCTCCATGTCGGTTCTCGTTGTCACCCCTGGTCGTGGGCGCGGAGAGACGCTCTCGACGACCCCGCTCCGCTGGGCCGAGCCGGTGATCGGCGGGCCCGTGGTGGAGTCGCCCTATCTGCTCACCACGGCGGTCCTCGACAGCCCCGTGCCCGCCGGGTCGTCGGCGAGCGGGGTGCACACCCACGACGACGCGCTCCTGGTCTGGCCGCACGCCGGCTCGACGACGCTGCACACCCGGAACACGGTGCGGCGTCTCGTGCCGGGCCAGGGCGTGTGGATGCCGCCCGGCACCCCCCACGCTTCCCGGCCCGACCCGGGGAGCGTGAGCTGCTACACCTATGTGACCCGGGCGGCGATCCCGCCGCACTGGAACGCCCCGCGCTCCCTGCGGGTGGGGCGCGCGCTCCAGGAGATGCTGCTGCACCTCGACGCCAACGCGATGCCCGACGACCGGCGGCTGCGGGCCCAGCGGCTCATCATCGAGATGCTGGAGGAGGACCCGCACGCGGCGATGGAGGTCCCCGTCCCCGAGGACTCGCGGATCCGCGCCATGGCCGAGGACATCATGCGCGACCCGGAGAGCGACCTGTCGCTGGAGGAGTGGGCGGCACGGCACGCGCTGAGCGTGCGGACCATCACGCGGGCGTTCGGCCGGGACGTCGGCATGTCGTTCACCCGGTGGCGCTCCCTGGTGCGGATGTCCGCGGCCACGACCCTGCTCGCCCAGGGCCGCCCGGTCAACCTGGTCGCGCACCGCTGCGGCTACTCCACGACGAGCGCGTTCTCCGCGGCGTTCCGCCGCGTGACCGGGACGAGCCCGACCGCGTATCTGCGCGAACAGACGGTGCTCACACCCGCCGGCCACTGATGCCGCCACGCACCTCGCGCGTGGCCGATTCGCGACGCATCCTGGCCCGTTCGCGACCCTCCTCGGCTCCCGGGCCTTCTAGCGTTCAGCGAGGCAAGGGTGACCTGACCCCGCCCCGCGACGCCCCAGAATCCGAGGAGAACCGTGTCCCCATCCATTCCGGCCGGACCCCGAAGGGGGCCCCTGGCCCGCGTCCTGGCGCTCGTCGTCGGCGCCGTACTCGTCCTGGGAGGCTGCGGCAGCGGCGGGTCCGGCACGAGCGCCGGGGAGGCGAAGGCGGGCAGCTCCGCGAAGAGCTTCCCCGTGGACGTCAAGCACGCCCACGGCACCACGACGATCAAGCAGAAGCCCCGGCGCATCGTCACGCTCAGCTGGATGTCGCTGGACGTCGTCGCCGCGCTCGGCACCGTGCCGGTCGGCGTGGACGAGCAGTGGGGCGGTGACGAGGACGGGTACACCCCGTGGTTCCGCACCCAGGTCGAGAAGCTCGGCGGGCCCCTTCCCGAGACGCTGAAGTACGGGGACGCGGGCGAGATCGACTTCGAGCAGATCCTCTCCCTCGAACCGGACCTCATCGTCGGCCTGTACTCCGGCATCACGGACGTCGACTACAAGCGGCTCTCCGAGATCGCCCCCACCCTCCCCTACCTCAAGAAGCCCTGGGACGGCGGGACCTGGCAGGAGATGACCCGCACCATCGGCAAGGCGATGGGCGAGGAGAAGAAGGCCGAGAGCCTGGTGAAGGACGTCGGCGGGCAGTTGGCGGCGGTCGCCGTGGACCACCCGGAGTTCAAGGGCAGAACCTTCACCTACGCGGTCGCCCTCACCCCCGGGTCGACGGAGGTCGGCCTCTACCTCGACTACGACGCCCGGGTCCGGCTGCTGACCGAGATCGGCTTCAAGAACACCCCGTCGATGAGCAGGATCGCCGCCGCGGCGAAGGGCACCGACTGGTACGGCGGCGTCAGCCTGGAGAAGCTCGACAGCATCGAGGCCGACGTGGTCGTGGCCTGGGCGAACGCGCCGGCCGAGGTCACGTACTCCCTCAAGGACCCGCTCTTCTCCCGCTGGAAGCCGATCACCGGCAAGCACTACGCCTTCGTGCAGGACCCGCAGCTGGCCATGGCGACGAGCGGACCGACCGTGCTCTCCATCCCGTGGGGTCTCCAGCGCTATGTGCCGATGCTCGCCGACGCCGTCGCGGGCAGGGGCAGCACCGGCGCGGGCTCCTGACCCCCGAGCCTGCCGAGGACGACGATGACCACCACCGCATCACCCCCCACCACGGGGCAGGCCGTGCCGGACCCGCGCGACACCGCGGGTCCGGTCCGCCGGCGCCACCGGCACCGCACGCTGATCCTGCTGGCGGCGCTCGCGCTGCTGCTCGTCACGGCCGTCCTCAGCGTGATGGTCGGCGCGCGGCCCATCGCGCCGGGGACCGTCTGGGACGCGCTGCTGCACTTCGACGATTCCGACGAGCAGGTGATGGTCCGTGAACTGCGGGTGCCGCGCACCGTGATCGGGCTCGTCACCGGCATGGCGCTGGGCCTGAGCGGGGCGCTGATCCAGGCGTTCACCCGCAACCCCCTGGCCGATCCCGGCATCCTCGGCGTCAACGCGGGCGCGAGCCTCGCGGTGACGTTCGCGGTCGCCGTGCTGGGGTTCACCGCCGCGAGCCAGTTCATCTGGTTCGCGCTGGCGGGCGCTTTCGGCCTCACCGTGCTCGTCTACACCCTCGGCTCGATCGGCGCGGACCGGGGCGCCCCGGTGAAACTCACCCTGGCCGGCGTCGCGTTCACCGCCGTGTGCGGCGGCTTCACCTCCGCCATGGTGCTCAAGTCCACCGCCACCTTCGACGTGATGCGGTTCTGGGGCGTCGGCTCCATCGGCGGCCGGTCCCTGGACATCCTCCCGATCGCGCTGCCGCTCATCGGCGCGGGCCTCGTGCTGGGGCTGCTCAGCGCGGGCTCCCTCAACGCCCTGGCCCTCGGTGACGACCTCGCCCAGTCCCTGGGCACGCGCCTCGCGCTCACCCGGGTGGTCCTGATCCTCGCCGTCACCCTGCTGGCCGGGACCTCCGTCGCCGTCGCCGGTCCGATCTCGTTCGTGGGGCTGATGGCGCCGCACATCGTGCGCTGGTTCGTGGGGCCCGACCAGCGCTGGATCCTGCCCGTCACGGTCGTCGCCGCCCCCGCCTTCCTGCTCGCCGCCGACATCGTCGGCCGCGTCGTGCTGCCCTCCGGGGAGCTGCGGGTCGGCCTCGTCACCGCGCTCGTCGGCGCGCCCGTCCTCGTCGCACTGGTCCGACGCCGGAAGGTGAGCTCCCTGTGACCGCCCAACCCCTCGCCGAACGGGCCGACTTCGGGCGGCCCGCCTGGGCGCTGCGCCGGGGCGGAGCCTCGCTGCGCGTCGAGCGGCGCTCCGTCCTGGTCTGCGGCGCGCTGGTCCTGGTGGTGGCCGCCCTCGGCGTCCTCACGCTCGCCACCGGCTCCATCCAGCTCACCCCCGCCCAGGTGCTCTCCGCGCTGTTCGACCCGGACGCCGAGCCCCGTACACGGCTGGTCGTCGTCACCTGGCGGCTGCCGAAGCTGCTGTTCGCGGTGGTCTGCGGGGCGGCGCTCGCGGTGAGCGGGGCGCTCTTCCAGTCGCTCACGAAGAACCCGCTGGGCTCCCCCGACGTGATCGGCTTCGCGTCCGGTTCGTACGCGGGGGCCAGCGTGGTCATGCTCGTGCTCGGGACCGCCGACTACCTGGCCGTCGCCACGGGTTCGCTGATCGGCGGGGCCGCTACCGCGCTCCTGGTGTACGTGCTCGCCTACCGGGGCGGCGTACGCCCCTTCCGGCTCATCATCGTCGGCATCGCGGTCGGCGCGTTCCTCAGCTCGATCAGCTCGATGCTGCTCCTCGCCGTCAGCCCGCAGAAGGCGATGCTGGTGGCCACCTGGGGCGCGGGCTCCCTCAGCGGGCTCGGCTTCGAGCAACTGCGGCTGACGGCACTCGTGTTCGCCGCCCTGCTGATCTGCTCGGCCGGCGTGGTGCGGCCCCTGGTCCACCTGGAGATGGGCGACGACACCGCCCTGGCGCTCGGGGTGAACGCCCAGCGCGCCCGGCTCACCGCCACCGTCGCCGGGGTCGCGCTCACCGCGCTGGTGACGGCGGCGGTCGGGCCGATCGCGTTCATCGCCCTCGCCGCACCGCAGATCGCCCAGCGGCTGACCCGGAGCTCCACCACGCTGCGGATCGCCCCGGCGGCGCTCACCGGCGCGGCGGTCCTGGTCGCGGCCGATTTCATCGCCCAGCGGGTGGACCTGCCCGTGGGCGTCGTCACCGTGTGCGTCGGCGGGGCCTATCTGGCCTGGCTGCTCGCGCGCCAGTACAAGGGCGGCCGCCGATGAGTTCCCCCGAAACCGGGAGCACCGGGTCCGTCCGGGCGCTCTTCCGGGTGGCCCTGCTGCGCGACGGGCGCGGTCTGCGGATCGGGCTCACCACCGTCGCGTTCATGGTCCACCAGCTGTGCGAGGCGCTGGTGCCGATCCTCATCGGCGTCGTCATCGACCGGGCGATGGCCCCGGCGGACCGCACCGCCCTGTTCCGGTGGCTGCTCGCGCTCGGCGGGGTCTTCGTCGTGTTGTCGCTGTCGTACCAGCGCGCGTCGTCGTCGATGGTCACGGTGTACGGCTACGGGGAGCACGAGCTGCGGCAGCGCGCGATGACCCGGCTGCTGGACCCGCTGTCGCTGCGCCGCCGCCCCGGCTCCGGCGAGGCGCTCTCGCTGGTCTCGTCCGACACGTACCGGGTGGCCGGGGTCTCGTGGAGCGTCGTCCAGCAGGCGTCCACGATCACCGCGATCCTCACCGCTTCGGTCGCGCTGCTGGTCATCTCCGTACCGCTGGGCGTGGGCGTCATCGCCGGGACCGTCCTGATGCTGGTCGTCATGCGGCGCGTCTCGATGCCGCTGGAGGCCCGGGGGCTTGCCGAGCAGGGGTCGGCGGCGCGGGCCAGCGAGGTGGCCACCGACCTGATCACCGGGATACGGGTGGTCGCCGGGATGAACGCCCGGGCGGAGGCCGCCCGTCGCTACCGCACCGCGAGCGACGCCTCACGGCGCGGTGCGGTCGCCGCCTCGCGGTCCGTGCTGGCGTACGGCGGTCTCAGTCTGCTGCTGTCGGGGGTGTTCCTCGCGGTGCTCGCGACGGCGTCCGGGCATCTCGCGCTGGACGGACACATCACCATCGGCCAGTTGGTGACGGTGCTGGGACTCGCGCAGTTCCTCCAGGGCGCGCTCGCCCATGTCGGCGCCTTCGCCTCGAACTGGATCCACAAGCGGGCCTCCGCGCGCCGCCTCGGCGAACTGATCGACGCACCGCCCCTGATAGAGCCGCTGCCGACCGGAACCGGCCCCGGCTCGGCCCCGCCGCCGACCGACCCCGCAGAACCCGGCTCGACCGAACCGCCGACCGACACCGCCCCCGGCCGCGGCCCGTCCCTGCTCCGCTGGCACCCGCCCGGCCACGGCGAGCCGCTCGACCTGCGCCCCGGCGAGCTCGTGGGCGTCGTCCCCCGCCATCCCGCCCACGCCCGGGAGCTCAGCGACCGGCTCGGCTACCGGGTCCCCCTGCCCCGCGGCGAGCTCCTGATCGGCGGGGTCGACGCGGTCGACCTGGGCCCCGACCGGGTACGCGCCCGGGTCGTCGCCCCGCCCCACCACGGCGCGGTGTTCTCGGGCACCCTGCACGCCAACCTGGTCCCCCGGGGCGGCACGGTGGACCCGGCGGTCACCGGGGCGGCCATGCTCGACGACGTACGCGAACAGATCGGGGGCGACCTGGCCGAGGTCGGGGAGCACGGCCGCCGGCTCTCCGGCGGTCAGCGCCAACGGCTGCTGCTGGCCCGCGCGTTGCACAGCCAAGCCGATCTCGTCGTCCTCGACGAACCGGCCACCGCCGTCGACCCGGTGACCGAACAGCGCATCGCCGAGGGGCTGCGCGGTCTGCCGTCCACCATCCTCCTGATCACCGCCGGCCCGATCCTCCTCTCCGCCTGCGACCGGGTGGTCGAGCTCGGCCACCCCGGCCACCAGGGCGATGACCGCCACGACCCGAACGGACTCCCCCGGTGACCCCGACCCCCGAGCCGGCGGACGCGCCCGCCGCCGCCCTCCCCGTCGCCGGCGCGCGCCGGACCCGCGAGGAGATCCTCCGCCGCCTCCGCGCACACCGCGGCCGGCTCGTCGCGGCGCTGCTCACCCTGCTCGGCGGCACGGCGGCCACGCTCGCCACTCCCCCGGTCCTCGGGGGCATCGTGGACGCCGTCGCGGACAACGCCGGGCGGGGCAGGGTGACGGTCCTCGGGATCGCCCTGGTGGCCGCCACCGCGGCCGGGGCCGCCCTCGCCTACGCGGGCGGCCGGATGCTGGTGGCGCTCGTCCAGGAGGTGCTGGCGGAGCTCCGCGAGGACGTCTTCGAGACCGCGGTCCATCTGCCCGTCAACACCCTGGAGAGCAGCGGCAGTTCCGATGTCGTCTCCCGGGTCACCCGCGATGTCGAGGCGGTCTCGGAGGCGGCCCTGGACGTCCTTCCCGATGTGACGAACGCGAGCTTCACCATCGGTCTGAGCCTGGTGGGCCTCGCCGTCCTCGACCTCCGCCTCGCGCTGGCCGGGCTCGTCTGCCTGCCCGTCCACGTCTACGCCACCCGGCGGTTCCTCAGCCGCTCGCACCGCGTGTACGGGGACATCCGCAGGCTGGAGTCGGCGCGCGGGCAGTCCGTCGTCGAGGCGGTGCGCGGGGCCGAGTCCATCCGTGCGTACCGCACCCAGGGCCACCACCTCGACGCCCTGGCCGGCCGCAGCGTCCGGGCCGTCGAGCGGCAGCGGGACGGGGTGAAGCTGCGCAACCGGTTCACCGGGCTGCTGAACGCGGCGGAGTTCCTCGGTCTCGCCGCCGTCCTGGTGACGGGTTTCGCGCTCTTCGGCTCGGGGGCGATCACCCTCGGCGCGGCCACCGCCGCCGCCCTCTACTTCCACCGCCTGTTCGGCCCGGTCGGGGCGCTCCTGGGCAGCCTGGACGACGTCCAGCGGGCCACCGTGGGGCTGTCGCGCCTGGTCGGGGTCACGGACCTGGGCCGCCACCACGTCCGCCCCGGGGAGGAGGCGGCGCGGGGGGCCGGGCGGCGCCCGGACATCGACGTCGAGGAGGTCTCGTACGCGTACGACGGCACGCGCCCCGCCCTGCGCGAGGTCTCGCTCCACGTGCCCGCCGGCACCAGCCTCGCCCTGGTCGGCGCGAGCGGCTCGGGCAAGAGCACCCTGGCCCGGCTCGTCGCGGGGATCGGCGCTCCGGACCGGGGCCGCATCACCGTGGGCGGCGAGGCCGGGACCTCCGGCGTCCCGGCCTCGCGCTACCTGGTCACCCAGGAGGTCCACCTGTTCGGCGGCACCCTGGCCGAGAACCTGAGGCTGGCCCGGCCCGACGCCACCGACGACCAGCTCCGCCACGCCCTGCGCGAGGCCGGGGCCGGCTGGGCCCTTGACCTGGACCCGGACGCCGGGCTCGACGCCGTCCTCGGCCCGGCCGGCTCCCCGCTCGACGACGGGGCCGTCCAGCACCTGGCGCTGGCCCGGGTCCTGCTGGCCGACCCGCCCGTCGTCGTCCTGGACGAGGCCACCGCCGAGTCGGGCCCGGGGACCCGCGCCCTCCTCCAGGGGGCGCTGGCCCGGGTGACCGAGGGCCGCACCGCCGTGGTCGTCGCCCACCGGCTGGAGCAGGCGCGCCGGGCGGACCGGATCCTGGTCCTGCGGGGCGGCGAGGTCGCCGAACAGGGCACGCACGACGAACTGCTGGCCGCCGGGGGCGAGTACGCGGCGCTCTGGGCGGCCCACGACCGGGCCGGACCGGAGCGGATCGCCCCTTTCGACCCCGCACGCGTCAGCCCGTGACGATTCCGGTGACGAGGTTGATGGTGGTGGCCAGGATGCTCGCGCCGAAGACGTACGACAGGAGGCAGTGCCGCAGGGCGACCGCGCGGATCGTGGAGCTGGAGACGTCGGTGTCGGAGACCTGGTAGGTCATGCCGAGGTTGTAGCTGAAGTAGAGGAAGTCGACGTACTTCGGCGGGTCCGGGGAGTTGAAGTCGATCCCGCCCTCGACGGGCAGGTAGTAGAGGTACGCGTACCGGGTGGCGTACATCAGGTGGAGCGACGCCCAGGCGGTGAAGACACCGCACAGCGCGGTGGCCGCGGCGGCGTGGCTCAGGTCGGACTTCCCGATCAGGAGCAGCACCACGATGCCGACGAGTCCGCACAGGGCGGCCGCGACGACGACCAGTTCCTCGAAGGCGGGCCGGAACTCCTCACGGCCGACGTTGTGGTGGGTGGTGGCCGCGTCCATGGGCCAGAGCGCGGTCCATCCCGCGACGACGAAGATGGTCTCGGCGGCGGCGATGCCGGCGAGGATCCCCAGCGGGGTGTTGGTCAGCGCGGCGGTGGCCGCGCCGACGACCGCCCCGAGGGCCGCCGAGACCATGAGCCGGGGGACGGCGGGGAGCACCGGGCGGCGGGGCAGGGGCCTCACACGTGGCCTCCTCGGCGGCTCGGCGGATTCGGCGGATTCGGCGGATCGACTCCTCGTACGGCTGCCTTCCGCACGACCGCCATCCCACTGCACCGGGCCGTGCTCCGCACCCCGCCGCAGGCCGAGTGGCGTAGGGGAGCACCCCTGCATAGCCTGCCCGGGAGTCCGTTTTGCCCCCCGTGCCCGCATGGTCGAAGGGTCGAGAGCCTTGAGCACCCACCGCGACGAGCAGGACCCGCCGGAGCCCGCTGTCGGCCCGGCCCCCGAGGGCGAGCCCCGGTTCCGGCCCTACCGCCACCCGGCGGCGGGCTGGGGCGCGGCGGAGAGCGTGACCCGCTTCCTGGCGCGCGAACGGTCCCCGGTGGACGGCCCCCGCGCGATCATGAGGATGAACCACGAGGACGGCGGGTTCGACTGTCCCGGGTGCGCGTGGCCGGACGACCTCAAGGGCCTGCACCTGGACATCTGCGAGAACGGGATCAAGCACGTCACCTGGGAGATGACCCGCAAGCGGGTCGGGCGGGAGTTCTTCGCCGCCCATTCGGTGACCGAGCTGTCCGGGTGGAGCGACTACGAGCTGGAGAACCAGGGGCGGCTGACCGGGCCGATGGCGTACGACCCCGAGTCGGACCACTACGTGCCGATCAGCTGGAAGGACGCGTTCGAGGTCGTCGGGGCGGCGCTGCGCGGTCTGGACGACCCGAACCGGGCGGCGTTCTACACCTCGGGCCGGCTCGGCAACGAGGCCACGTTCCTCTACCAGCTGATGGCCCGTGAACTGGGCACGAACAACCTCCCGGACTGCTCCAACATGTGCCACGAGGCCAGCGGGCGCGCCCTCACGGCGTCTCTGGGCACGGGAAAGGGGACCGTCGACCTCCGGGACTGGGAGAGCGCCGACGCGCTGTTCATCCTGGGGGTCAACGCCGCGTCCAACGCCCCCCGGATGCTCACCGCCCTCGCCGAGGCCCACCGGCGGGGCGCGCGGATCGTGCACGTCAACCCGCTCGTGGAGGCGGCGGCCACCCGCACCATCGTCCCCCACGACTTCGTGGACATGGCGCTCTTCAAGTCGACGCCGACCAGCACGCTGAACCTCCAGCCGCGCATCGGCGGGGACATGGCGCTGCTGCGGGGCATGGCGAAGGCGGTCCTGGAGCGGTCGGCGTCCGATCCCCGGGCCCTGGACCAGGAGTTCATCGACCGGTACACCACCGGCTTCGCGGAGTACCGGGCGCTGTGCGAGGCGACGCCGTGGGAGGAGATCGAGAGGCAGTCGGGGCTGAGCCGCGCCGACGTCCTGAAGGCGGCACGGGTGTACGGCGAGGCCGACCGCTCCATCGTGAGCTGGTGCCTGGGCCTCACCCAGCACGAGCACGGCGTCGACACCGTCCGGGAGATCGTCAACCTGCTGCTGCTCCGCGGCAACCTCGGGCGGGAGGGCGCGGGCCCCTCCCCCGTACGCGGGCACAGCAACGTCCAGGGCAACCGGACCTGCGGGATCGACCACCGCCCCGCCGACGCGTTCCTGGACCGCCTGGCGGAAGCCTGCGGGATCACACCGCCCCGGGAGCACGGGCTCGACACGGTCGGGACGATCGAGGCGATGCGGCGCGGCGAGATCGAGGTGTTCGTCGCGATGGGCGGGAACTTCGCCAGGGCCGCGCCCGACACCCCGGCCACCTTCGCGGCGCTGCGCTCCTGCGGCCTGACCGTCCAGGTGAGCACCAAGCTGAACCGGAGCCACCTCGTCCACGGCCGCCGGGCCCTGATCCTGCCGTGTCTCGGCCGGACCGAGAAGGACCGTCAGCGCACGGGCGTCCAGTCCACCTCCGTGGAGGACTCGATGAGCATGGTCCACCTGTCGGTCGGCATGAAGCGCCCCGCCTCCCCGCATCTGCTCTCCGAACCGGCCATCGTCGCCGGGATGGCCCGGGCCGCCCTGCCCGACAGCGCGACGCCCTGGCACTGGTACATCGAGGACTACGACCGTATCCGCGACACCATGGCCAAGGCCCTGGACGGCTTCGAGGACTTCAACCGGCGGGTGCGCCTGCCGCTCGGCTTCCGCCTGCGGCAGCCCGCCCGGGAGCTGGTCTTCCTCACCCCGTCCGGGCGCGCCGAGTTCTCCGCCGCCGCCCTGCCCGACGTCGTGCCCGCACCCGGCACGCTGGCGCTGGGCACCATGCGGTCCCACGACCAGTGGAACACCACCATTTACTCGGACGACGACCGCTACCGGGGCGTCGAGAACCTGCGCACGCTGGTCTTCATGAACCGGGCCGACATGCGCGAACGCGGCATCAGCGACCTGGGCCCGGTCGACATCACGAGCACGGCGAAGGACGGCAGCCGGCGGCGTCTCAACGGCTACACGGCCATTCCGTACGACATCCCCCGCGGCTGCGCGGCCGGGTACATGCCGGAGATGAACGTGCTGTGCGCGCTCGGCGACTACAGCACCCAGAGCGACCAGCCGATCATGAAGCACGTCAAGGTGACCATCGTTCCGGCGGCCTGAACGGGCCCGGTCCTCCGCCATTCCTGAGGGTTGCTCATTTACTGGCCGGTAGAGATCTGTACGGCGCGGGTCGCCCACCTCTACGGTCGGGGCAGCGCTCCGGGTCCCGCCGATGTCGGTGAGCCGCCGACCGGGCCCCGGGATCCCGCACGTCTCCCGCCCCAGGAGGTCCGATGCCACCACCCCCCGCCCCGCGCCGCCCCCGCCGCCCGCGCCGAAAGCTCCCCGCCCTCGCGCTCGCCGCGACGCTGGGGGCCCTCTCCCTCGGCTCCCCCTCCCCCGCGGCGGCCTCGCAGACCGCCGCCGACGCCGGGGACCATCTCGTCGGGCTCGGCATCGCCGACGTCACCGGGGAGGCCGCCGAGACCGGGATGATGGGCTACTCCAGCTTCGACCAGAAGACGTCCGGCATCCACCAGCGCCAGAGATCACGGGCTTACGTCGTCGTCGACCGGGCGACCGGCAAGCGCGTGGTCTACGTCAACGCCGACCTCGCGATGATCTTCCAGTCCGTGCGGCAGGGCGTCCTCGCACGCCTCAAGGAGCGCTACGGCGGCCTGTACGGCGAGGAGAACGTACTGCTCTCCGCCACCCACACCCACTCGGGCCCCGGCGGCTACTCCCACCACGTCGCGTACAACCTCTCCGTGCTCGGCTTCCAGAACGGCACCTACCGGGCCATCGTCGACGGCATCGCCGAGTCCGTCGCCAAGGCGCACGACGACCTGAAGCCCGGCGACATCAGCCTGGGGACCGGCACCCTCACCAACGCCAGCGTCAACCGCTCCCGCGAGGCGTTCGACCGCAACCCGGCGGCCGACCGGGCGGCCTTCCCCGGCGGGATCGACCCGGCGATGACCGTGCTGCGGTTCCGGCAGGGCGGGAAGGACGCGGGCGCGATCAGCTGGTTCGCCACCCACAACACCTCGATCACCAACAAGAACACGCTCATCAGCCCCGACAACAAGGGCTATGCCGCCTACGCCTGGGAGCACGACCACGAGGGCGTGCGCTATCTCGACAACACCCCTGGATTCGTCGCCGCGTTCCCCAACACCAACGCCGGGGACATGTCCCCCAACCTCAATCTGAAGCCCGGATCGGGGCCCACCGAGGACGAGTTCGAGAACGCCCGCGTCATCGGCGAGCGCCAGCTCGACAAGGCCCGCGAGGTCTACCGGGACGCGAAGCCGGTGGCCGGCGGCGTCGACTCCCGCCTCGTGTACGTGGACATGGAGAACGTCACCGTAAGCGGCCAGTACACGAGCGACGGCAAGGAGCAGCGCACCTGTCCCGCCGTCGTGGGCGCGTCCACGCTCGCGGGCAGTGTGGAGGACGGCCCCGCGATCCCCGGCTTCGAGGAGGGCACGCGCACCCCGGTCGCGGGCATCATCGACGCGCTGCGCATCGACACCCCGTCCTGGCTCGCGACCTGCCAGTACCCGAAGGCGAGCCTGATCCCCACGGGCCTGCTGAGCAACGTCCACCCGGTGACCCCGAAGATCCTGCCGCTCCAGATCATGAGGATCGGGGAGCTGTACCTGGTGGCGGGCCCGGGCGAGTTCACGATCACGGCCGGGCTCCGGGTCCGCCGGACCGTGGCCCAGGAGCTGGGGGTCCCGCTGGAGCGCGTGCTGCTCCAGGGGTACGCCAACGCCTACAGCCAGTACGTGACGACGCCGGAGGAGTACGACACCCAGAACTACGAGGGCGGCTCCACGCTCTACGGCCGCCACACCCTGCCCGCCTACCAGCAGGAGTACGCCCGGGTCGCGGCCTCCCTCCGCCAGGGCACCGCGCTGGAGCGGGGCGCCGCGCCGCCGGACGAGTCGGCCCGGCAGTTCACGTTCCAGACGGGCGTCGTGTACGACAACCCGCCGCTCGGCAAGTCGTTCGGCTCCATCCTGACCGCCCCGGCCGCCTCCTACGCGCGCGGCGCCACGGCCACCGTCGAGTTCGCCACCGGGCACCCGAAGAACAACGTGCGCCGGGGCTCGACCTTCCTGGAGGTCCAGCGGCTGGAGAACGGGAAGTGGGTGCGGGTGCTGGACGACGGCGACTGGGACACCACGTACCGGTGGACCCGGACCAACGGTCTGACCGGTACGTCGAAGGCCACGATCACCTGGGACGTCGGGGCGGACACCGCCCCGGGCACGTACCGGATCGTGCACCACGGGGACGCGAAGAACCTGCTGGGGAGGATCACGCCGTTCACGGGGGCGTCCCCGGCGTTCCGCGTGACCTGACGTGACCGGGTGAGGTGGCGGGGGCGGGGGCCCGATCGCGGGGCCCCGCCCCCACCACGGGTTTCCGTACACGAGATGCCGCGCCCCGGCGCCGGGTCCATGCTGGTGCCATGGGTGACCAGGCCGGTCCCGAGTTCGCCGTGTCCGTCCAGCAGGACCTCCGGTTGCTGGAGGCCGCGGGGGCGCACCCGGAGGGCGCCCCCGCGCCGCGGCTCGCCCGGGAGACCGAGCTGCCGGAGGCCGTGGCCCTGCGCTACCTCCGTACGCTCGCCGATGAGGGCTATCTCAAGGAGCTGGACGACGGAGCGTTCGCCCTCGCCGACCGGGGCCCGTCGCCGGGCGCGGGATTCGACGACAAGACGGGGACCCAGCGCATCCGCCCCCTGTTGACCGCGCTGCGCGACAGCCTCTCCGCCGCCTCCTACCTGACGCTGTACGAGGAGGGGGAGATCCGGGTCCTCCAGATCGTCGACAGCCCGCGGGCCCCCCGGGTCGACATCTGGGTGGGCTTCGAGGACGCCGGGCACGCCACCGCGCTGGGCAAGAGCGTGCTCGGCGCGCTGGACGAGCGAGACCGCGCGGGCTATCTCGCCCGGCACCCCCTGACCGACCTCACGTCCCACACCATCACGCGCCGGGAGGAGCTGTTCCAGGAGCTCGACGCGTCGCCCACCGCCCCGCTCTCCATGGACCGGGAGGAGTACGCGCGCGGCACGACCTGCATCGCCGTGCCCGTGTACAACGGCGACCAGGTCGGTTCGCTCGGCATCTCCTTCCGGTCGGACCGGATGTACCGGACCAGCGAGGTGCGGGCCGAGCTGCTGTCGGCGGCCCTGCGGGTCACCCGCCGGCTCACGATCCCGGAGTGACGGCCGGGGCGCTACTGGGCCATTTCGTACGCCCCCGACAGCGCCTCCACGCGCTCCCAGATCCGCGCCGAACGCGCCGCGTCGACGACGGGACGGCGTACCGCGCCCAGCGCCCACGCCTGCTGCTCCTCGGTGGCGGAGTCCTTGCCGTGCAGCTCGACGGCGTGCGCGGAGAAGTCGCGTACGAGCACGGCGAACAGCTCGTCCAGCAGGTCCTGGTCCAGGCCGGAGCGCCGGGCCTGCTCCAGGATCAGCTGAGCGTGCACGACGAGGGCGAACAGCTGGCCGACCGCGAGGAGAAGGTCCAGGTCACGGCTCTGCTCCTCATCGGGGGCCGCCGTCTCGACGAACGTGCACAGGGCGTCGGCCTGCTCCCGGAAGCGGGCGACGTTCGGCGCATCGGCGTACGCGTCGAACGCGGGCCGCCAGTCGTGGAACCGTACGGCTCCCAGCCCCCGGGCCGGTCCCTGCCGGAACAGGAAGTCGTCGTCGGCCGCGTCGAGGCGGGAGGGGACGGGCGCGTGGTCGACGGGGTTCAGCAGGTGGTTGCGCATGAACTTGAGGATCAGCGCGAGGTTGACGTGGACCGTGCCCTCCAGCTTGGGGAGGCTGCGGATCTCGACGGCGGCCTGGGCGAAGTAGGTGTCCTTCTCGAAGCCCTTGGCGGCGATGACGTCCCACATCAGGTCGATGACCTTCTCGCCCTCCGTGGTCACCTTCATCTTCGTCATCGGGTTGAAGAGGAGGTAGCGGCGGTCGTCGGGCCCGGCGGAGCGGAAGTAGTCGACGGCGCGGTCGCTGAAGAGCTTCATCCCGACGAGCCGGACGTACGCGTCGGTCAGCTCGCGGCGCACGTGCGGGAAGGCGGTGACGGGGCGGCCGTAGAGGATGCGGTTGCTCGCGTGGGTGACGGCCTCGTACATCGCGTGCTCGCAGATGCCGATGGAGGCGGTGCAGAGGTTGAACTTGCCGACGTTGACGGTGTTGAGCGCGGCGTCGAAGGCGGCGCGGCCCGTGTGCAGGATGTCGGCGGGCTTCACCGGGTAGTCGGCGAGGCGGAACTCGCTGACGTACTTGGAGGAGTCGACGACGTTCTTGACCAGGTGGTACGCCTCGTGGCGGCTGTCGGCCGCGAAGAAGACGTAACCGTCCGGGCCCTCGACGTCGGTGCGGCGGCCGAAGACGGAGACGAGACCGGCGGCGTTGCCGTTGCCGATGTAGTACTTGGAACCGGAGGCCCGGAAACCGCCCGCGACGTCGCTGTCCGGCTCCAGCAGCATGTCGGTGGAGTAGATGTCCGCGCCGTGGGTCTTCTCGGAGAGGCCGAATGCGAACACCTCGCCCTGGGAGAGGAGTTCGGCCGCCCGGGCGCGCGCCTCGGCGTTGTCGCTCTGCCAGACCGGCCCGAGGCCGAGGATCGTCACCTGCCAGGCGTACCAGTAGTCGAGACCGTAGAAGCCGAAGATCTCGTTGAGGGCGGCGATCCGGGCGGTGTCCCAGCGCTGGTGCTCGTTCCCGGCCTCGGCGGCCGGGGTGAGGAAGGCGGCGAACAGGCCCTCCTTCGCGGAGAAGGCGAGGAAGTCGCCCAGCCAGGCGCGGGTGCGGTAGTCCTCGATCAGCCGGCGCTTGCCCCGCGCCTCGAACCAGTCGACGGTGGCGCGCAGCAGCCTGCGGGTCTCCGGGTCGAAGTGCTGGGGGTCGTAGGTGCGCGGGTTGAAGAGCGGGGACGCGGACTCAGCCATGGAGATCGCCTTCCGGTGAGGGTGAGGGTGAGGGTGAGGTTTTTTCGGTGGTGCGGAGGTGGCTCCGGACGCCGTTCAGGCGTCCTGGCCCGGCGCTCCGAGCCGGTGGAGGGTGTCGAGTACGTCGTCGAGCCAGGCGATGGTCATGCGCTCGTACGCGATGCCGCCGCGCAGCACGACGTGCTGGAGCTCCTGGCCCGCGTCCGGCGGCGTGGGCGCGTCCGGCCCGGTGAAGTCGCGGACCTCGCCGGCGAGGTAGTGGGTCAGGCGGTCCCGGTGGGCCTGGCGGTGGCGCTCGACCTCGCGGATCAGGGCGGCCGGGTCGTCGAAGGCCGCGCCCCGGATCTTGACGGCGAGGTCGTGCCTCAGGCTCTCGGGTTCGATCGGCTTGTGCAGCCACGCGGCGAGGGCGGTGCGGCCGGGGCCGGCGACGGAGTACTCCTTCTTGTCCGGCCGCCCCTGC
Organism: Streptomyces sp. cmx-18-6; assembly: GCF_046548915.1. NCBI lineage: Bacteria > Bacillati > Actinomycetota > Actinomycetes > Kitasatosporales > Streptomycetaceae > Streptomyces > Streptomyces sp. cmx-18-6. Next base: position 83,549 of record NZ_JAEBEP010000008.1, read on the forward strand.
TGCTCGACCGCGCGGACGACGAGTCCGCCGTCCGCCTCCATGCGCGCCAGGACGCGGTAGATCTGCTGGTGGCTGGCGGTCCAGAAGTAGCCGATGGACCGCTCGAACCGCCGGGCCAGCTCATAGCCGGAGCCGGGTTTCTCCAGCAGGGAGACGAGAATCGCGTGTTCGAGCGCCATACGGCGATCCTTCTATGCAACTCGTTGCATAGACAAGTCGCGGAGGCCGGGTGAGACACGGCTCACCCGGGCCCTGCGGCATCCCCGGCGGTCAGCCTCTCCCGGCCCCGGGGACAATGGAGGCCGCCGCACGGCCCACGTCCGCCCGCCGACCCACTCCGGGAAGAGCCACCGCCTTGTCCCAGCAGCTTCCGCTCACCGACCACCCCGACCTGCGGGCCGACTGCGGGAACTGCTTCGGCCTGTGCTGTGTGGCTCTGCCCTTCGCCCGCTCGTCGGACTTCGCCGCGGACAAGGCGGCGGGGGCCCCGTGCGGCAACCTCCAGGAGGACTTCGGCTGCGGGATCCACGAGCGGCTGCGCGAGCGGGGCTACTCGGGCTGCACGGTGTTCGACTGCTTCGGGGCGGGCCAGAAGGTCTCCCAGGTCACCTTCGGGGGCCGCAGCTGGCGCGAGGAGCCGGAGTCGGCCCGCACGATGTACGAGGTCTTCCCGGTGGTGCGGCAGCTGCACGAGCTGCTGCGGTACGCGGCGGAGGCCCTGGACCTCCCGGCGGCGAAGCCCGTCCACCGCGACCTGCGCCGGGCCTACGACAGGCTCGACGCGCTGACCCGGGACACCGCCGAAACCCTGCTCGCCGTCGACGTACCGGCCCTCCGCGCAGAGGTGAACGCCCACCTCCTCCGCGCCAGCGAGCTCGCCCGCGCCGCCGTGCCGGGCAGGAGGAAGAACCATCGGGGCGCGGACCTCCTGGGCGCGCGGCTGCGCGGCGCGAAGCTGCGCGGGGCCACCCTGCGCGGGGCCTGCCTGATCGCCGCCGACCTCTCCCGCGCCGATCTGCGCGACGCCGACCTGATCGGCGCGGACATGCGCGACGCGAACCTGTGCGGAGCCGACCTCACCGGCGCCCTCTTCCTCACGCAGCCGCAGCTCAACGCGGCCCGGGGCGACGCGGCGACCGGGCTCCCGGCCGGTCTGCGGAGGCCGGAGCACTGGGCCGCCGCCAGGTGACGCCACCGGCGTGCGCGGGGCCCGCACGCCGCTCGGCCCTCCCCGGGCGATGTGCGGGGAGGGCCGAGCGGTCGTTGCGGTGGGAGTCCCGGGGTCGGGCGAGTCAGGCCAGGTGCCGGGGGACGGTCTCGTTCCAGGTGCGGGAGAAGACCCGGCGGCCGCCTTCGTAACCGTCCAGGGTCGCGTCGACGGTGAACTCCTCGGCGTTCGACGTCAGGACGGTGCTCGTCTCGACCCGCACGTCCCAGCCGGGCCGGGAGAAGCGCATCGTCCACGACGAACGGCCGCTCAGGGACGAGAAGTCGTCGGCCACGGAGGTGTACCGCTCGCAGGCCCGGAGCCCCACCTCGATGCCGTTCTCCTCGTACCGCTGCAGCCCCCGGTCCTTCACGATGTCCAGGGCGGACTGGTAGTCCACCAGGCTCCTGGAGACGGTCCACGCCTGCTCGGGCTCGGTCAGCCGGGTGACCGGGGGCGGCCTGCACCCCTCCGGTTCGCCGAAGGCCGCCTGGGGCATGCCGTCCGGCTCCTCGACGGGGCGTACCGGCAGGGTCAGCGCCGCGCCGTCCTCGTGGACGGTCAGCAGGGCCGGTTCCGGGGCCGGCCACACCAGCGGCCAGTACGACGTGGAGAGGGAGATCCGGATGCGGTGCCCGGGCGGGAACGCCTGCGCGACGCCGTTCAGCGGAATCCGGGCGTGGCAACGGGTGCCCGGCTCCAGCGGTTGCGGGTGCTCCTCGCTGTCGCGGTGGGTCAGGTTCAGCACGCCGTACGTCACCCGGGTGGCGCGGCCGTCCGGCGCGACGTCGGAGAGCCTGACCGTGACCTGGGCGACGGGAGCGGAGGCCGACACCTCCAGGTCGACGGCCGGGGAGCCGAGGATCTCCACCCGCTCGGGCAGCGGTTCCGTCTCGAAGACCAGGGAGCCGCCGTCCTCCTCGCGCTGGTCGTAGGGCAGGTCGGGCGGGGCGTTGTAGGAGGCCCACTTGCCCGCGAACTGGCCGACCGACAGCGGCGACTGGACCGTACGCGTACGGCCGCGCGGCAGGTCCTCCCCGTCGTCCGCCGTCACGATGGCGGAGCCCCGCAGCGGGTGCACCACCTCCTTGATGTGCGGCGAGGGCCAGGAGGGTTCGGCGACCCAGCGGCCGGGGCGCTCCTCGTACGACGTGGAGGGCGGGACGCTCTCCTGCATCCAGGTCCGGAGCATCGGGCCGTCCATGACCCCGTTGTCGACGCCCTTGAGCCAGTGGTCCCACCACTTGACGACCTCCTGGAGGTAGCCGATGGCCGGGCCGGGCTCCCCCAGGTGCGGCAGCTTGTGGGACCAGGGGCCGATCAGCCCCTTGCGGGGGACGTCGACGCCTGCCAGGAGCCGGGTGACGGCGTTGGAGTAGCCGTCGGCCCAGCCGCTGGAGGCGAGGACGGGGCATTGCAGTTGTGCGTAGTCCTCGCTGAGCGAGGCGTGCCGCCAGTAGGCGTCGCGGTGCGGGTGGCGGAGCCATTCGAGGACCCAGGGGCGGGCGGAGTCCAGCCGCTCCTGCCACATGGCGCGCCACGCGTCCCCGACGACTTCGGGGTCGGGCGGGCAGGTGGCGTACGCGAACATCGTGCCGGCCTCGGCGAGGTTGTCGGAGAGCATCGCGCCGCCGAGGTAGTGCATGTCGTCCGCGTACCGGTTGTCGGTGAACGAGGCGATGACGATGGCCTTCAGGCTCTCGGGCCTGCGCGCGGCGGTCTGGAGCGCGGCGAAGGCGCCCCAGGAGATGCCCATCATGCCGGTGTTCCCGTCGCACCAGGGCTGGGCGGCGACCCAGTCCAGCACCGCTTCGGCGTCGCGCTGCTCCTGCTCCAGGTACTCGTCCAGCAGGACGCCCTCCGACTCCCCGGTCCCCCGCAGGTCCACGCGGACGCACGCGTAGCCGTGGCCCGCGATGTACGGGTGGTGGATGGCGTCCCGGGTCGAGGTGAGGTCGTTCTTGCGGTACGGGATGTACTCCACGACCGCGGGGACGGGTTCCTCGTCGGACGTGACCGGCCGCCAGATCTTGGCGGACAGACGCACCCCGTCCGGCATGGTGATGGTGACGTGGTTCTCTTCCTGGGTCTCGTGCGGCAACTGTTCGACGAATCGCATACCGATGGCGGGTTCCTTCCTGACGTCTGGTCCGGTGTCGTCGGATACCCGGGATCTCACGCGGAATTCAGTCCGCGGCCGCCCGGCTCCGTCTCGTCGAAGCTCAGACCGAGGGCGGCGACGCACTGGTCGAACTTGCGGCGGAGGTCGGCCTCGTCGTCGCCGCCGGTGAAGATGTGGGCGACTTCGTAGCTGTAGCTGTCCTGGGCCCTGACCGAGGAGAGCCGCTGGCCCTCGGAGGGGACCATGTCGATGTGGACGCCCGGGATGTCCCGCTCGATGGCGGCGATGTCCTCGGCGGTCGGCACCTGGTGGACGCGGCCCTCGCCGAACCAGCGGTAGTACCACTTGGCGGCCACGCGGTAGGGGCCGCCGCCCGGCCGCACGGCGGGGTCGCCGCCCAGGGCCAGCTGGAACATGCGGTGGTGGTTGGGCACGCCGTCGACGAAGGCGAACATCTCCGCGTGCGACTGGGAATGCCGGGGATTGATCTCCAGCAGGCTGACGTCGGCGGTCTTCGGGTCGTAGAAGAACTCGATGCTGAACGTGCACGACTCCATGCCGATCTGCCGCATGGTGCGTTCGCTGACCTCGTGCAGCCGCTGGATCACCGGGGCGGGGAGCGTGCTCGGATACTGGTGGCGCAGGAAGGACGAGGAATCGGGATAATTGATCGAGTCGAGCACGCCGTAGACGGTGACCTCGCCCTTGTGCACATATCCCTCGACGGCCACCTGGATACCCGTCATGGCCTCCTCGGCCAGACAGACCTGGCCGCCGACGCCGGCCATCTCCGGCGGGAGTTCCAAACGGTCGAGGATGGCCTCGAAAGGCTTTCCCACCCGGGCTATGCCGTCGCGTATCTCCGCGACCGCCGCCCGGAATTCCGCCATGTCGGACACGCCGAATGCCAGCTCGGACGAGTAGGCCAGGGCGGGCTTCACCCACATGGGGAAGCTCATGCCCTCCGGAGGCTGCGGATCATCGCTCTGGAGGTCCACCATGCCGAAGCGGGGATATTCGTCGATGACCTTCTGCTGCTCCAGCCGACACCAGTACTTGTGCTCGCACTTGACGACGGATTCCAGACTGGTGCTGGTCGTCCCGTACTCCTGGCTCAGCAGCGGGACCAGGGTGCTCACCGGGAAGTCCCAGTAGCCGACGATGGCGTCGATACTGCCCTCGTGCGCGTCGAGCACGGCGCGGGCACGGGTCAGGAGTTCGTCGACGGTGGTGGCGTCCTCCTGCAACTCCTTGATGTCGAGAAGCGGGTGGAGGCGATGGTCCTCGGCGTCCGGAACGGCCTCCAGGGTGCGCAGGTTGGCCTCGTCCATTCCGATGATGAAGATGTTCTTGCGCTGGTCTCGGGACACTGGAATTCCTCTCGCGTCGGGCAGCAGGGTCCTGCGCCGTCTACCCCGGTGCGAGTGTTCAAACGGAGGCCGGCCGGCGGCGGGAATCACAGAAGTCCCTTCTGCCGCGGCTGAGTCACCCCCGGGGCTGGATCCGCGCCTCGGGGGGAGTCTCGCCCGTGATACTGGCGATCAGCTCGGCGCAGAGCACCCGGAGTTTGACGTTGCGGTGCTGGGATGCCGTGCGCAGGACCTCGAAGGCCCTCTCCGGGGTGCAGCGCTGCTGGCCGACGACCACGCCGATCGCCTGGTCGATGACCGTACGGGACTGGAGGGCGGCCTCCAGATCGGCGGCGAACTCCTCGGTGTCCGCGATGCGTTGGGCCAGCGCGATGGCCCCGGTGGCCTGAGCGGTGAGCAGCCTGAGCGCCGTCAGGTCGGCGTCGTCGAAGGCGTTCGGGAGCGGCGCGTACAGATTGAGGGCCCCGGCGGTGTGGCTGTGCGGGGCGATGGGCAGCGACAGCGAGGACCGGGCGCCGCAGACGGCGGCGTAGGCGGGGTAGTCGGCCCAGCGGCTCTCCCGCAGGGTGTCCGGCACGCTGACCTCCAGGCCGGTGCGCATCGCCTGGAGGCACGGGCCGTCGTCCTGCCCGTACTGGGCCTCGTCCAGCTTCGTGGCGCTGGCTCCCGCGCTGGACACGGTGACGGGGCGCCCCTGTCTCTCCAGCGTGATGCCGCACCCGTCGGCCGCTTCCACCAGGGCCAGGGCGTTGCGGGCGAGAGCCTGGAGGAAGTCGTCCAGCGATGTCGTCTCCAGGAGCAGCGCGGTCGTGTCCGGCGCCTCGGCCACGGGCCTGTCAGTCATGATCATCTCGTTCTGGGCGGTGACCCGCCTCCCGAGAGGGCGGGGCAGAGCTGGCGCGGCGCGGTCCGGGCCGCTGGGACAGGGCAAGCCCCACTGGCGCACCGGGGGCCTGGGGACAGGCTCCGGGCGTGCAGCGGGGATTCAGGCGTTGACGAGCGAGGGCCGCGCGGGAACGGGCACGCCACCGGCCGTCGGCGCAGGACTGCTGAGGCGTCCCCATGGGGAGGGACGGGTCGACCTGGAGTGACGGGGGCACGACGCTTCGACGGGTGGGCTCGTCATCCGGGGGTCCGTCGCCGGTTGCTTCCCGCGGGCGGTACGCAATCGGGTCGCGGGCGGGCGGCTGCGGGCGGCCGGAGCGCGGACGCACGCGGTGCGGGCGGTTCCGGGGGCCGGGGCCACGACGGCGCGGCGGGACGGACAGCGGTTCACGGGAACTCCAAGGAGGCAGGAAGAAATCTCAAGGGCCGCTTCCTGACCTCCAGCGCTTCATTATGCCCCCTCGGCCGACACGGTCACCCCTGCGTCGCGGAGCCGGCCCGACGCGGCCCCGAAGCACCCCCGGAACATCCGCGCCCCGAAGTCCCGCGCCCCGGTCATCCCTTCGGAATGCGGGGCAGGGACGTGTCGGCGTACGGTCCGACCGCCCTGCCCGGAGACCGTACGACCTCCGATGGGACGCTCCGCCGGATCAGCTGCCGCTCCCTCGGGGTCGCCCCGGGGGCCGACCGGCACCCCCGGCCGCGGGACTCGGCGCCCTGAAGGGTGAGCGAGACGCGCAGGACCCGGTTGAGGCCCGCGGCGCTCAGCACCTCACGTGCCCTCTCGTGTCCCGCGACCACCGCGACGGACACGCCGCGCTCCTGGGCCAGTCCGCGGACGCGCAGCAGGACGCCCAGGGCCCGCGGGGTGAGCAACGGGGTGCGGAGGTCCACGATGAGCGTGCTCGGGCCGCAGCACGGCAGCAGCCGGGTGAGCTCCTGCTCGATCACCGACTCGTTGTCGAGGTCGACGACTTCCTCGATCTCCACGACCACGTGGGACTCGTCGAGGCGGTAGTTCGGCAAGGGCATCGCGTACTCCGTGGAAGCAGGGCTGTATGACGCGGCCGCTTCCTGACCTCTGCGCTGCGCCTGCCCCCGTTTCCGCGTTCGACACCACCTTCCTCGCGGCTCCTTTCTCGCGGCTCCTTCAGCCGGTTTCTCGCGGTTCCTTTCTCGCGGCTCCTCCGGCCGGCGCACGGCGGTGCCGCTCCCCTGGGGGCGCGTCCGTGGCGGTGCCGCTCCCCCCGGGCGCGTGTCCGTGGGGCGATGACGTCGCCTCCGCCGTCGTGCCATGCTGGCTGGAAGGGCTCCGGCCCGGAAGGGAGTGCCCATGACCGACGCCCTCACGCCCGGGCCGCCCGACCTCGTCTCTCTTCTTCTGGACACCGACACCCTGGACGACTTCCTCCAGGCGGTGGCCGAGAGCGCCCTGGCCCAGGCCCCCACCGCCGATGGCTGCGGCATCACGCTGGAACGCGAGGGCCGCCCGCTGACCGTGGTCAGCTCGGGCGGCAGCGCGCCGCCGCTGGACGAGGCGCAGTACGCGCAGGACGACGGCCCGTGCCTGGAGGCCCTGCGCGAGGGCCACGAGGTCAGCGTGGGCGACATGCGGGTCGAGGACCGCTGGAACGGCTATCCGGCGTTCGCCGTCGACCACGGGACCAGGTCGTCGCTCTCGCTGCCGATCGCCGCCCACTCCCACACGGCGGGCGCGCTGAATCTGTACTCCCCCAAGGAGGACGGCTTCGCCGAAGCCGATCTCGGCGGTCTGCGGGTGCTCGCCGCCCAGGCGACGGGCGCCATCGCCCTGGCTCAGCGGCTCTCCGACGCCCGGACGTTCACCTCCGACCTGGAAGCGGCTCTCCAGTCGCGCACGGTGATCGACCAGGCGATCGGCATCATCATGAGCCGGCGCCGCTGCTCCGCCGAAGAGGCTCTGAGGATGCTGCGCACCACCTCGCAGCACCGCAACGTGAAACTCCGTGCCCTGTGCGCGCAGCTCGTCGGCGGCGTCTCCGGCAACCCGCCGCCGGGCAGCGCCCGGCTCCGCCCCCGCGCGTAACCCCTCGTGCGCCCTGACCCATCTCGTGCGGCCCACGTGACCGTCTCGTGCGGCCCGCGTGACCATCTCATATGGCCCGTGTGACCGTCTCGTACAGCTTGCGTGACCCGCCTGAGGCAGAGGAAGGCCCGGGGCGCGGGCCCCGGGCCTTCCTCTGCCTCAGGCGGGCACCGAGGCGGTGACCGGGGGTTCTCTTCTCACGGCCGTGCGTTGCAGCTGCGCGCGGGCCGCGACGAGCGCCGCGGCGACGTCACGGGTGCCGGTGGAGACGCACAGGGTGTAACTCACGTCCTCCAGACGACGGGACGCGCCCTCATGACCTTCGCCGTGCTGTGCGAGGAGTTCTTCGTAGCGGCGCAGAAGTTCCTCGAGAACCGCGGGGTGTGCCATCAGCATCGCGCTCAGCCTTTCTCTCACCAACCAAGGGCGCCCGCGGACAGACGGGCGCGGTCAACGCTCTCGGAATTCGTTCCGCCGCCCTCACGGCGTGCTCGCCGCGAGAGGGGCGGGACGGGGCCGGACGAACAGCGGACACGCGACGACACGCCATCAGCAGCGCGTTTCGCATGCCCGGGGAAAGCCGAATACAGAAAGGAGAGGCAGGAGGTGACTCGGCGCCGTCGTGGTTCACCGTGAGAAACCTTGAGGAACACGGACGGATTCGAGTCGGCCGCTTCCTGACCTCTGCCCTATAACTGTGCCCAGCGGAGTGCCGTTCATGCAAGCGTGGGAGCCATGTCGGGCGCATCACGGGCCGGACGAAGCCCGTTCGCCACACTCCATGATCCCGTTCCGTCCCGAAAGGGATCTCTCCCGTCCGGCGCGTACGGCATGTTTAGCATCCGCGTCATGGGTACTTCTTCTGACAGGTATCCGGCGTACGCGGAACTCAGGTGCCGACGGGTTGGGAAAGCAGCCCTCGGCGCCGCTCAGAACACGGCCCCGCCCGGTCGGCGCAAGCGGCGCGAGGGTGGTCCGCCCACGCCGCACGGGCTGCGGGCGGGTTCCCCGGCGCCTGCGGCGGTGCGTCACTCCAGTGGCCGTGCGGGGGCGAAGAATCAGCGGCTTTCGCACCCGCCGGGCGGCGCGAGGGGTGAAACGGCAGGCGGCGCAAGGGCGAAAGCGCGGACGGCCCACGGTGATGCGGGCCGCCCATCTCGACATCGCGGTACGCCATTGGCATGAGCCGCGCCGCCAGGTGCGCGGAGCAGCCGGACGGACGTGCCGCGTTCCGTCCGGCGTTGTTTATTGGGGCTCGTACGGGAAACGCGGGTGGGCGTCCCTCGGGATATCGCCTCGACCGTGCCGATGGACGGCTCGCGGCCCCCGGGCGGCGAAACGGAGAAGGAGTACGTCATGCCTGCTGGATCCAATGCGAAGCGTGAACGTCAGTACGAGCACATCAAGGAGAGCCAGAAGGAGCGCGGGGCCTCCGAAGGGCGCGCCGAGGAGATCGCCGCACGGACGGTGAACAAGGAGCGGGCCCGGTCCGGCGAGTCCAGGACGGCGAGCAGGACGTCGACGCAGGACAAGAAGTCCGCCTACGAGCGCGGTGGGGAACGCTCCCACCGGGGCGCGCAGGGGCCGACCAGGGACCAGCTCTACGCGGAGGCGAGGAAGAAGAACATCGACGGGCGCTCCTCCATGAACAAGGACGAGCTGCGCAAGGCCCTCGGACGCTGATCCCGCCCGCGAAGGAGCCCCACGCACTGAGGAGGACGAGGACGTCATGAGCGATCAAGCACGCGGCGACGATGTGTACCAGCCGCAGGACGACGACGGCCAGAACCCGCCGAACGATGAGCTCGACATGGAGAACGCGCTCGGCGAACGGGACCTGGACGACCAGATGGAAGAGGGCTACTCCCCTCCCGAACGTCCTTTGGGTGTGAACAAGTTCGGCACCACGGGCGCGGAGGAGCGCGAGGGCGAATCGCTCGACCAGCGGCTCGCCCAGGAGGTGGCGGACGTCGAACCGCCGGACGGCGACGGCATCGGGGATGTCGCGGACGGCGAGGGCGAGCCCCAGGAGCGGATCGACGGCGACACCCGGGCGGGCCGGCTCGCGGCGGTGGACGACGCGACCGGCCGGCACACCGATGTGCTCGCCGAGGACGTCGGCATCGACGGCGGGGCCGCGTCGGCCGAGGAGGCGGCCGTGCACGTCACCGACGAGGCTGACGGCGGAGGCCGGGGAGCCTGAGAACCGGACGAATCCCGGCAGGGCCGGGGAGGTCGACGAAGGAACGGGTGCACATGGCAGGCGCGGCGATCTTCGACGTGGACGGCACGCTCACCGACACCAACCACCTGCACGTGGTGGCGTGGTGGGAGGCGTTCCGGCAGGCGGGGCACACCGTGCCGATGCCGGACATCCACCGGGCGGTCGGCCTCGGCTCCGGCGACCTGATCGAGCGGCTGCTCGGGGCCGACCGGGACCGTGACGGGGATTCCGCCATCGGCTCGGCGCACAAGGTGCTCTACGGGACGTACTTCGACCGCCTCCCCGCCTTCGAGGGCGCGGGCGATCTGCTGCGCACCCTCGCCGGGCGCGACTGGCGGGTCGTCCTCGCCACCTCGGCGAGCGGGGCGGAGCTGACGGCCCTGCGGCGGGCGGTGGACGCGGACGAGGCCATCCGGTCCACGGCGAGCTCGGACGACGTCGACGAGGGCAAGCCCTCCCCGGAACCCGTGCGGCTGGCCCTGGAACTGGCCGGTGTCCCTGCCGGGGACGCGGTGTTCGTCGGTGACACGGTGTGGGACATGGAGGCGGCGTCCCGCGCCGGGGTGCGCGCGGTGGCGGTGCTGTCGGGCGGCATTCCGCGCGCCGACCTGGAGCGGGCGGGGGCGGACGCGGTCTTCCGCGATGTCGCCGAACTGCTCGCGCACCTCGACGACAGCCCCTTCGGGCCCGGGTCGCTCTGATCAGCGCCCGGTCGCCCCGACGTGTCCGGCGGACGTACCGGCCGGCTTCCCGCTTCCGCGCCATGCCCCCGGCCGGCGTCGCGGAACTCCTCGGGATATCCCGGGCGCACGTCCCGCGTCCGATCGGCCGGTCCAGGGCGCGCGTGCGCGCCGGAGCCTGCCGGGGAGCCCTGTGAAGCACCGGTTCGCCCGCTTGGCCCCGCGCGTGCGGCGGCCCGACCGCTATCAGGTGGTGCAGTCCCTCAAGGCGGCCGCCGCGGCCTCCATCGCCTGGGCGGTGACGGGATGGTGGCTGGCGGCTCCGATGGCGCTGATGGCCCCCTGGGCGGCCGTGGCACTGGTCCAGGGAACGGTCTACCGGTCGATGCGCACGGCGGCCCAGCTGTTCTTGATGATCACGGCCGGAACCCTGCTCGCCGCCGGTGCGGCCCTCCTCACGGACGACACGATGACCGCCCTGCTCATCGCCCTCCCGCCGGCGGTGCTGCTCGGCAACTGGGCGCCGGTCGGCGGGCAGGGGCTGTACGCGCCCACCACCGCGCTGTTCGTCCTGGCCTACGGCTCGTACTCGCTCCCGGCGGTCGGGCACCGGCTGCTGGAGACCGCCGTGGGGGCGGCCGTGGGCATCGCGGTGAACGCCCTCGTGCTGCCTCCGGTGCACTCCCTGCACGTGAACAGGCTGGCGTGTGCGCTGCCGCGCGACTGCGCCCGGCTTCTGCGGGACCTCGGCGACGGCATCCGCGAGGACTACGACGAGGAGCGGGCGGAACAGTGGTACCGGACCGCCGCGGAAATGCTGGGGGCCCTGTCGGAGCTGCGGATCGCGCGGGGGTGGGCGTCCGAGAGCTTCCGGTTCAACCCCGGCCGCCGGCTCCGCCGAGGCGCTCCCGCTCCGTCCGACGCGTGGGACGTCCTCTGGGCCCGGGTGGGCGACCGCCTTCTCACCCTGACGCTGACACTGTGGGAGACCGCTTCCGAGCACCGGGGGCTGCCCCGGCCGCCGCGCCGGGCCCTGGACGGACTCGGCGTGCTGCTGACCGCCGCGGCAGGGGCCTGCGCGATCGATCAGGCGATCATGGAGCACGGACCGGACGAGGAGCGGCGCGGCCGGCGCAGCGCCCATCTGGCCGAAGCCCACCGGGCCCTCGCGGGTCTGAAGAAGCTCCTGGAAGGACCGGGCCCCGGCACGGGGGCCTCGCTCGGGAGTCTGGTGGCCGGTTGCCAGGCACTCCTGGACGATCTCGCGCCCGATGAGAGGGGGTCGGCGGTCGGTCACCTCTGAGCCGCTCGGCCCGCCGGCACGGTCCGCCCGGAGGGCGGTGGCGATGTTGGGCGGCGGGTCCATCGAGGGCGCGCTGCGGTGGCGCAACCCGGAGGACGACCTTGCTGGTGCCTTCGGGGCCATCCGCACAGTGCGCTGCGCGGCGCTCCGCCGACCGAAACGCGTTCGTACGCACGCCGTTTGCGCGGGGACAATGGTCGGGACAGGCAGGGGACGCGGACGGGGGGGAAGGCATGGCGGCGTCGCGAGCGGCTTTGGGCCCGGACGGGCTCCGGGCGAAGGTGGTGGTCCAGCGGGTGCGGTTGGGGAGCGACGAGTACCGGGTGATTCGCCCCGCGCGTGCGAGGAACGTCGCCCTGTACGCCGACCGGGGCAACGACTACGGGTTGTACGTGGACCGGACGGACGGCCGGCAGTTGGGCACGCTGCTCATGCTCGCGGCCCGTTCGCCCCGTTCGCTGGTGTACCTGCCGCTGCGGTCGAATCCCGGCGTCCCGGGCATCGGTCTGCCGGACGAGCAGCCGCTCGACTTGGTGCTGGCTCCCCGGGCCCGGCAGTTCCGGCCTGCCCACTGGAAGCGGCTGCGCACCCGGGTCACGACAGCGAACGCCCCCCGCGAACTGCGCACGGCGGGTTCATGCCTACGGCGGGTTCATGCGTCCGCGCGGCGGGCCACCGTGCGGGCGACACCCGCCGCCCGTCACCATCGCTGCGCGGGCTGGAGGGCGTTCTCCGTAGGGGGTTCGCGCGTGGCGCTCTCCCGGATCCGGCGGCAGGACTCGGCGATCAGCCGCGAGACGTGCATTTGTGAGAGGCCCAGCTCGGTGGCGATGGCACTCTGGGTCATCCCGGCGAAGAACCGCAGGTAGAGCACCCGTCGCTCGCGCTCGGCCAGTCGGCGGATGCCGGGTTTCGCCGCCTCGCGGTCGAGCACCAGGTCGTACGCCTCGTCCACGGCCCCCAGGCGGGCGCCGAGGTGTAACTCGCCGCCGTCCGCCGCGGCCTCGGCATCGATGGAGAGGGCGCTGAAGCCGTGCAGCGCCTCACTCCCGTGCCGTACCTCCTCCTCGGTCAGCCCGGTGTGCTCGGCGATCCGGGCGAGGGAGGGCGGGGTGCCCGAGGCGGCCAGTTCGGCGCGGGCGCGGCGGACGACGTTGCGGAGGTTCTGGATCCGGCGGGGGACGTGGACCGACCACATGCGGTCCCGGAAGTGCCGCTTGATCTCCCCCGTGATCGTGGGGACGGCGAAGGGCGCGAAGGCCCGGCCGATCGCGGGGTCGTAGCGGTCCACGGCGTTGACGAGGCCGATCGCCGCGACCTGCCGCAGGTCCTCCAGCGTCTCGCCGCGGTTGCGGTAGCGGGCGGCCAGCCGGTGGGACATGGGCAGCCAGGCGCAGATGATCTCCCCGCCCAGCCGTTCCCGGGCGGGCCCGCCGGGCAGCTCCGCGAGACGGCGGAAGTCCGCTGCCGTGTCGGGGTCGTCGGCGTACCGGCGTTCCTCGGCCATGGGTGCGGCTCAACTCCTCGCCGTACGGGATCGCTGTCGCCGTGAGGACGGTGCGCCGGAGTGTGCCGAACGTCAGCGGGCACGACCCACGCGGCATCCGTCGCCGGGGCGTGCCTCGGCTCCGAAGCACCTCGTGGCCTTGCCACCTGCGGGCGACCGCCAAAACCGAGGGGGGCCGCATTCACCCGACCGGTCGCCGGTGAGGTGCGATCGCCTTCCGCGCACCCCTGCGAGGGCCGGCACGAGGGGGTGACGTTCCCGCCGTACGCGTCGGCCCGGTTCACCTCACCCCACGGCGTACGGCGGATGTCGGGCGGGCCCGTCCCAGGGACCGGATGCGCGCTTCGAGCGGCGGGGGCGGTGCCCGCGCCGAACGGCGGAACCGGTCGCCGAACGGCAGAATCGCCCACGGGAACGGATCGGACCGAGGAGCATCATGGCCGTACGGCATCACCTCATCGACCGGCCGCCGGCAGCGGTGTGGTCCGTGCTGGAGGACGCGACCCTGTACGGGGAGTGGGTGGTCGGCACCTCCGACTCCCGCCCCGAGGAAGGGCTCTGGCCCGAGACCGGCTCGTCGATCACGTACCACGTGCATGTGGGGCCCAAGCGGTTCACCGGGCGCACGGTCGTCCGGCACATCGACAGGCCGCGGACGCTGGAGCTGGAGGCCGAGGGCGGCCCCTGGGGCACGGCCCGCGTCGCCTTCGACATCCGCCCCTGGGGCGATCGCACGCTCGTGATCGTCGACGAGCACCCGCTGCGCGGCCTGGGCGGCACGCTCCACAATCCGCTGCTGGACACCCTGTTCCAGCTCCGCCACCGCACCATGCTGGCGCGCCTCACCCGGCTGGTCGAACGCGTGACGGCCGCGGAGCCGCGCGGCGGCCGGCGCAGCGCCGCCGCACCGGCCGACTGAGCCCGGGGCCCCTCGGACGGATACGGCGGCCGGACACGACGGCCGCGTACGGCGCACGGACTCTCGGGAGAAGGACGGTGCCATGGTCGACGCGGTAGTCATCGGAAGCGGCCCCAACGGCTTGGTGGCGGCCAATGTGCTCGCTGACGCCGGCTGGACCGTGGAGGTGCTGGAGGAGCAGGACGAACCGGGCGGCGCGGTCCGCAGCGACCGGGGGGTCGACCCCGCGTTCGTCAACGACCTGTTCAGCTCGTTCTACCCCCTGGCGGCGGTGTCTCCGGTGCTGGCGAAGCTGGGGCTGGAACGGGAGGGGCTCCGCTGGAGCCATGCCCCCCGGGTGCTCGCCCACCCGTTGCTCGACGGCAGTTGCGCCGTGCTGGACCGGGACCGGACGGTCACCGCCGCCGGCCTCGACGATGCCGCGCCCGGCGACGGACAGAGCTGGCTGGAGCTGTGCGGCATCTGGGACCGGCTGGGCGACGACATCGTCAAGGCCCTGTTCTCGCCGTTCCCGCCCGTCCTCTCCGGCGGCGTCCTGGCCGCTCGGCTCCGGGCTGCGGGCGGGCTGAGGCTGGCGCGCAGCCTTCTGCTGCCCGTACGCAGGTTCGGCGAGGAGGAGTTCAGCGGCGAGGGCGGCCGGCTGCTGCTGGCCGGCAACGCCCTGCACGCGGACCTGGCCCCCGAGGCCGCGGGCAGCGGCGGCTTCGGCTGGCTGATGTCGATGCTGGGCCAGTCCCACGGCTTTCCCGTACCGGTCGGGGGCGCCGGCGCCCTCACTTCCGCCCTGGTGCGACGGCTGCGGGCACGCGGCGGCAGTGTGCGGTGCGGACACCGGGTGACCGAGGTCGTCGTGCGGCAGGGCCGTGCCGTGGGCGTCCGTACCGCGCACGGGGAGGCGGTCCCCGCCCGCCGGGCGGTGCTCGCCGATGTGTCCGCGCCGAGCCTGTACGGGTCGCTGGTCGCCCCGGAGCATCTGCCGTCCCGGCTCCTGGAGGACATGCGGAGGTTCCAGTGGGACTTCGCCACGTTCAAGGTGGACTGGGCGCTGAACGGACCCGTCCCGTGGACCAGCCCGGCGGTCGCGTCGGCCGGCACCGTGCACCTGGCGGAGGGCGTCGACGAACTCACCCGGTGGGCCTCCCAGATCGCCCGGAGCCTGGTGCCGGACCGCCCCTTCCTGCTCTTCGGGCAGATGACCACGGCGGACGCGACCCGTTCGCCGCGGGGCACCGAATCGGCGTGGGCCTACACCCATGTGCCCCGCACCGTGAAGGCGGACGCCGGGGCGGACGGCCTGACCGGTGGGTGGGACGCCGGGGAGCGGGAGCGGATGGCCGACCGGGTGGAGGAGCAGGTGGAGCGTTACGCCCCCGGTTTCCGCAGCCGCGTCCGCGCCCGGCGGATCCTGGCCCCGCCCACGCTCCAGGCGGCGGACGCCAACCTGCGCGACGGCGCGGTCAACGGGGGCACGGCCTCGCTGCACCAGCAGCTGGTGTTCCGGCCGGTTCCGGGCACGGGGCGCCCGGAGACAGCGGTCAAGGGGCTGTATCTGGCCTCCGCCTCCGCGCATCCGGGCGGCGGGGTGCACGGCGCCCCCGGCGCCAACGCGGCCCGGGCCGCGCTCCGTTCGACTCGCGCGAGCGCCACTGTGCTGACCGCGGCACAGCGGCTGATGGCCCGTCGCGGCCGGGGCGGTGAGAGCTCGGGGCCGCTCGGGTAGCATCCTGCGCACCGACTGGAAGAGGCAACCGTGCGTTCGACGTCTTCTCCCGCGCCGGCGCTCGGCAGCCGGTGGGCCGTGACTTTGGCGACCGACGCGGTGTTCACGCTCGTGGCCGCTGTGGCCCTGGCCGGGATCGGCGCGCTGGTACCCGCGTTCGTCGACGACTACGACATGCCCGTGGGCCGGCAGCTGGCCGAGGCGGCGTACCTCTTCGGAGGCTCGCTCCTCCTCGTCGTCTCGCTGATCACCACGACGCTGCTGATCCGGGGCGGGTCACAGCGCCGACGCCGCGCGGGCCTGGTGGCGGCCGGTGTCCGTCTGGCCTCCCTGGCCGCGGTGGCCGTCGCCTTCGTCGCGTACGGCACCGTCGCCCACGGAGCCTGACACCCCCAACGGTTTCCCCGGCGTCGGGGCGGGGCGCGGCGCTATGCGGGGCGGCGGGCCTGCGTGGCGATGACGGCGGCCTGGACGCGGCGTTCGACTCCGAGCTTCGCCAGGATGCGGGAGATGTTGTTCTTGACGGTCTTCTCCGCGAGATAGAGCCGGAGACCGATCTCGCGGTTGGTGAGCCCCTCGCCGATGAGCGCCAGGATCTCCTGCTCCCGGGCGGTCAGCGCGGCGAACCCCGAGGGCCGGTCGTCCTGGGCCGCGCTGTTCCGCAGCCGGGCCATCACGCGCGCGGTGGCTCCCGGGTCGAGCATCGACCGGCCGGAGGCGACCGTGCGCACGGCCTGGACCAGGTCCGTGCCGGTGATCTGCTTCAGTACGTAGCCGGAGGCGCCCGCCACGATCGCGTCGAGCAGCGCCTCCTCGTCGTCGAAGGACGTCAGCATCAGGCAGGCCAGGTCGGGCAGTCGGGAGCGCAGTTCGCGGCAGACGCTCACTCCGTCCCCGTCCGGCAGGCGCACGTCCAGGACGGCGACCTGGGGGCGCAGCGCCGGGACGCGGGCGAGCGCCTGCTCCACGGTGCCCGCCTCCCCCACGACGGTCATGTCGGGCTCGGCGTCCAGCAGGTCGTGCACGCCGCGGCGCACCACCTCGTGGTCGTCGAGGAGGAAGACCGTCACCGGCGCCTTCCCGGTGCCGCCGGGGTCGTTGTCCGTCATCTCATGCTCCGTCATCCGTCGTCCGTGCCCGCCCGGGCTCCCCCGATGGTGCCGTACCGCCGCACCCGGGAACAGGGCCGGTCGGCCCTCATCGGCGCGGGTGCGTGCGGCTCAGCGCAGCGGGGCGCGCCAGACCAGCCGGCTGCCGCCGCCCTCGGGCGTCGACGTCTCCAGGGCCCCGCCGACCTGGCGGGCGCGCTCGGCGAGGTTGCCCAGCCCGCTGCGCCGGCCCCGCTCCGGTATGCCGCGGCCGTTGTCCGTGACCGTCAGGCGCACTTCGTCCCCGGTGGCCTTGAGGTTCACCTCGACCCGGGTGGCGTGCGCGTGCCGGGCCGCGTTGCTGAGGAGCTCCCCGACCGCCGCCACCACGTGGTCCGCCACCTCGGGCGGTACGTCGGTGTCGAGCAGGCCCTCCATGCTCAGCCGGGGCGGGAACCCCAGGGAGGTCACGGAGTCCCCCACCGCGCGGGACGTCCGGGCGCGCAGAGTCGCACCGGCCCCCTCCTCCCGGCTCCGGAGGCCGAAGATCGTGGACCTGATGATCTTGATGGTCTCGTCCAGGTCGTCGACGGCCCGGCTCACCCGCTCGGCCGCCCCCGCGTGCTCGATCAGCCGGGCGGCGCTCTGGAGCGTCATGCCGGTCGCGAAGAGGCGCTGGATCGCCAGGTCGTGGAGGTCGCGGGCGATCCGGTCGCGGTCCTCGAGGAGCGCGACGTGCTCGGCGTCCCGCCGCCGTTCCGCCAGCTCCATGGCCAGCGCCGCCTGCCCCGCGAAGGCGAGCAGAGGCTCCAGCTCCGCCTCCGTGAACACGGGCTCCCCGACCGCGCGCGCCAGCAGCAGGACCCCGGCTCCGGCCGCCCCCAGCGGCACGGCGACCGCGGGGCCCACCTCGTCGGCCGGGTGGGGGTCGGCGGGGAAGCGGGAGTCCTTGCCCAGACAGGCGGAGACCACGGGCGTCCGGGCCGCCGATGCCGCGCCCGACAGGGTGCCGTCGACCGGGACGACCAGCCCCTGGAGACCGTCGTCGCCCACCGACAGCTCCACGACCAGGCCGACCGTGCCGGCAACGGGCACGGCCACCTCCGCCAGGCGGGCGCCGGTGATCTCCCCGGCCCGCCGCGCGATCAGTTCCAGCACGTCCTGCCGGCTCTCGCCCGACAGGAGGCGGTTGGTGACCTCGGCCCCCGCCCTGAGCCAGCGGTGCCGGCGCTGGGAGCTCTCGTACAGGCGCGCGTTGTCGATCGCCACGCCGGCCGCGACCGCCAGGGTGGTGATCACGGACTCGTCCTCCGCGTCGAAGTCCAGACCGCCCCGCTTGTCGGTGAGGTAGAGGTTCCCGAACACCTCGTCCCGCACCCGGATCGGCACCCCGAGGAAGGTCAGCATCGGCGGATGGTGGGCGGGAAACCCGAACGACGCCTGATGCGCGCCCAGTTCGCTCAGGCGCAGGGGTTCCGGGTGCCGGATCAGCTCTCCCAGCAGCCCGTGTCCGGCGGGCAGCGGGCCGATCTTCTCCCGCTGCTCCGGCGTCATGCCCGAGGTGAGGAACTGCGACAGGGTCCGTCCGTCCGGGCCGATCACTCCCAGCGCGCCGTACCGCGCGTCCACCAGTTGCGCCGCGGCCTCGACGATGCGCCGCAGCACCTGGGACAGGTCCAGCTCACGGCCGACCGAGACGACGGCCTCCAGCAGGCTGTGCACCCGGTCCCGGGTCCCCCTGGCCGCGTTGATCCTCGCCTGCAACTCCTCCAGCAGCTCGTCCAGCCGCATCTGAGGCATCCGCGACAACGGCTGCTCAACGCCCACAGCGTCCTCTTCCCCTCCGTCCGACACCCTTGCGCGCCACTGTAGGCCCCGCCTCCGACAGCCAGGGACGTTCGGGCCCGGCACCGGACCCGACCGGGCCTCCCGCCACGGGAGCGCCGCGCGGGATCCTCGGGTACGGGCCCGTCGGGGCCCGGCCGGACGCCGGTACGGTCCCGGCCGGATCGGCACCGTACGGCGTCCCCCCATCAGCACGGAATCCCGGGACAGGACATGCGTGAGCACACAGTGGGCGAGGTGATGACCCGCGAGGTCGTCACCGCCGCGCCGGGGGCGCCGGCCCGGCAGGTGGCCAAGCTGTTCGCCCTCCACCGGATCGGCGGGGCACCCGTCCTGGACGCCGAGGACCGGGTCGTCGGCGTGGTCTCCCGTACGGATGTGGCCGGCGGCCCCCGTCCCGGACGCGTCGACCCCGTGCACGCGGCCGGGATCGCGGCCCGTGACCTGATGACGGCCCCCGCCGTCACGATCCACCCGGAACAGCGGGTGAGGGACGCGGCCCGGGTCATGGAGCGGCGGCGCGTGGACCGGCTCCCCGTGGTGGACCCCGAGGACCGGCTGATCGGCATCGTCACCCGCCGCGACCTGCTCCGCGCCTTCCTCCGTACGGACGAGGAGATACGGGCCGACGTGTACGGGGAGCTGCGGCGCGCACCGGCCGGGCCGCTCGGCCCCGACGACGTGCGGGTCTCGGTGCGCGAGGGCCTGGTCACCCTCACCGGGTCCGCGCCTCCGGACGGGCTGCCCCGCCTCGTCGCGGCCCTCTGGCGCATTGACGGGGTCACGGGGGTGCTGAGCTCGCTGGACTCCCCGGAGGAGCAGTCCTGAACGGGGACTGGTTGGCGTGGGGGGTGTTCGGCGTGGGGAGGGGTGTTCGGCGTCGCGGGTCCGTCCGGCGTCGCGGGTCCGTCCGGCGTCGCGGGTCCGTCCGGCGTCGCGGGTCTGTCCGGCGTCGTACGTCCGGTCGACGTCGTACATCTGACATCTGACATCTGACATCTGACATCTGACATCTGGGCAGCGGCGCGGGTCCGGTCGGCGTCGTCCGGTCGGCGCGCGGTACGTCCCGTCGCGCGGTACGTGCGTCACGCGGTACGTCCGCTGCCCGGCCCGTCCCGTCGCGCGCCGAAGCCCGCCCTGCGGCAGGCGCGGGGCGGGCTTCGGCGGCGGGACGGGTCAGGCGTGCGGTACGACGGCGACGGGGCAGCGGGCGTGGTGCAGGACCGCGTGGGCGGCCGAACCGATCCGGGCGCCGATCGAGGCCCGGCGGGCGCGCCGTCCGACCACCATCAACTGGCCCTCCGTGGACTCCTCCACCAGGACCTGTCCGGCGCTGCCCATCTCGACGTGCTCGGTGACCCGCACGTCGGGGAACCGGTCGCGCCAGGGAGCCAGGGCCTCCTGGAGCGCCTTGCGCTCGAAGGGTTCCAGCCCTCCCGCCGCGTCGGCGAGGGCGAGCGAGGCGCTCCACGTGTAGGCGGGCGGCAGGCTCCAGGCCCGTACCGCGCGCAACGGGACTCCGCGTACGGAGGCGGCCTCGAAGGCGAAGCCGAGCACCTCCGCGCTCTCCTCCGGCGTCCCCTGCTGGCCGACGATGACCTCGCCGCTCTCCCGGACCGGGTACTCGCCGTCGTAGGCGCGCACGGAGACGACGGGGCCGTTCGCTCCGGCGATCACCTGCTGCCCGTAGGAGCCGAGGAGGAAGCCCAGCAGCGCGCCGTGCCCCCGGGAGCCCAGGCACAGGAGGGCGGACCGCTCGGCCTCGGCCAGCAGCGCCACGACCGCCGTCTCGGGCAGCACCTTGGTGGAGACGGAGAGCTCGGGGAACCTGGCGGTCACCTGCTCCTCGGCCTCCCGCAGCACGGCACGGGCGGCCTGGGCCTCCGTGTCCCGGTTCTGGACGAGCGGGATGTCCAGCGGCTGCCAGAGCCAGGCGTGCACGATGCGCAACGGCAGCCCGCGCAAAGTGGCTTCGCGGGCCGCCCAGTCGGCCGCGGCCAGACTCTCCGGCGAACCGTCCACCCCTACGGCTACGGCCTTCGTCATCGCTCTGCCTCCATACGTCTGCGTGGGAACCGGCCCTTCGACCGGCCGCTGGGCCCATCATCGCGAACGGGCCCGCCCCCGGGGAGGGCCGTTCGACCCTCCCCCGGGGGCCCGTTGGGCACCGGGACCCGGCCTGCCGGTCCCCCGCCGCCCCTCGGCGGCGCGGGCCCGCTACGGTATGGGCCGGGCTCCGCGCCACCGCGGGCTCACGACGGATTTCGCACCCCATGGGAAACGAGCCACGTCATGGACCATTACGCGGATGCCGTCATCGCGATGGTGGTCGGCGCGCTCGAACGGCAGGCCGCCGCCCGGGGGCTTCGGGTGGACGTCCTTCAGTCGGTGCGCGAGCTGGCGGCGAACGACGAGGCGGAGATCGCCCTCGACTACCTGGTCCACGCCGTGAACTCGTCCGGGCTGACACTGAGCCAGGACCAGTACGACCGGCTCCGGGCGCTGGCCCTTCGGCTGGAGTACTCGGACGTCCTGACCGACATCCGCCCCGAACGGCTCACCGGGCCGGAACGCTCCTCGCCCTGAGCATCGGGACCCGCTCCCTCCTGGCGTAAACACTCGGCAGGGGTTCCGCCCGCCCCCGGAGCCACGTGCCTCACGGACACGAGTGCCCCTGAGACGGACCTGAGCGCCACTGAAGGGGACACGAGTGCCACCGAAGCGGACATGAGTGCCGCTGGGCTGGAAACCCGCAGGGTATGACAAGCACACCGAAGCCTGACCCTGACGGCGGACACGCGCGCGGGGACGTCGACCGCGGGAGCGGAGCGGGACCCGATGATCAGGTGGAGGAGCGGGCGCCGGATCTGCCGACCGAGCTGCCCCGGCGGTCGTGGACGGCGGTGCTGCGCGGCACCCTGAGGGAGTTCAAGGACGACGAACTCGCCGACCGGGCCGCGGCGCTGACCTACTACGGTGTGCTGGCGCTGTTCCCCGCCCTCCTGGTGCTGGTGTCCCTGCTGGGCATCGCGGGCGAGTCGGCGACGAAGCAGGTCCTGGACAATCTGCGGAAACTGACGCCCGGCTCCGCCCGGGACGTGGTCAGTGACGCGGTGGAGCAGCTCCAGGGCAACTCCGGCGTCGGGTCGTTCATGGCGATCGTGGGTCTGGCCGTCGCGGTGTGGTCGGCCTCCGGTTACGTCGCCGGGTTCATCCGCACCTCGAACGCCGTCTACGACATGCCGGAGGGCCGCCCGGTGTGGAAGGTCCTGCCGCTGCGCCTGGCCCTGACCGTGACGCTGATGGTCCTGGCCTGCGCCAGTGCGCTCATCGTGGTCTTCTCCGGCGGTCTGGCCCGGCAGGCCGGCGCGGCGCTGGGGATCGGCGACACGCCGCTGACCGTCTGGTCGATCGCGAAGTGGCCGGTTCTGGTCCTCCTCGTCACGATCATGATCGCGGTGCTCTACTGGGCGGCTCCGAACGCCAAGGGACGCGGCTTCAGGTGGGTGACCCCGGGCAGTTTCCTGGCCCTGGTGATCTGGATGGCCGCGTCGGCCGGCTTCGCGTTCTACGTCGCCAACTTCGCCTCGTACAACAAGACGTACGGCGCTCTCGCGGGTGTGGTCGTCTTCCTGGTCTGGCTGTGGATCACCAATCTGGCCATCCTCCTGGGGCTGGAGTTCGACGCGGAGATGGTCCGCCAGCGCGCGATCGCGGGCGGGCACCCCAAGGACGAGGAGCCGTACGTCAGGCCCCGCGACACCCGGGCGTGGAGCGACGGGGACCGCCGCCGCATGGAGCGGTGAGCGCGCGGACGGTGGCCGGCCCGGGCCGTGGGCACGGCGGGAGAATCCCGGCGGCTCTTTCCCGCCGGGAGGGTGTCGGGGCGGTTGCGGGGTACGCGCACCGTGCGGAGCCGCTGACCACCACATCGGACGCCTCGGCGCAACCGACTTTTCCGACAGATCGAGGAAGGCAAGGTGACCTCACGATGAGCACAGCAGAGCGGCAGGCCCACGCCGCCGACGAACCGGTGGGCGCGCTCGTTTCGCGTGCATCGGAGCAGATCTCGGAGCTGGTCCGCGAGGAGATGCAGCTGGCCCGGGTCGAGATGACCCAGAAGGGCAAGCGGTACGGGAAGGGCGGCGGCCTCTTCGGCGCCGCGGGCCTCATCGGCATTCTGGCGGCCCAGGCGCTGGTGGCGACCTGCATCGCCGCCCTCGCGCTGGCACTGCCCCTGTGGGCGGCGGCGCTCATCGTGACGGCGGTGCTGGCGGCGGTGGCCGCGGTGGCCGCCCTCTCCGGGAAGAAGCAGATCGCCCGGGCCGGCGGACCCGCCCCCGGGCAGACCATCGACAGCGTCAAGGCCGATCTGGCCGAGGTAAAGGAAAAGGCTCACCGATGAACGACGAATCACGGACCGAGATCGGAACCCCGACCCCCGAGGAGCTGCGCGAGCAGGTCGAGCGCACGCGCGACGAACTCGGGCAGACCGTCGAGGCGCTGGCGGCCAAGGCCGACGTCAAGGCGCAGGCGAAGGAGAGGACCGCCGCAGTGAAGGAACAGGTGTCCGAGAAGGCCGCGCTGGCTTCCGGCCAGATCCGCGAGAAGGCGGAGCAGGCGGCGCAGTTGGTGAAGGAGAAGACGCCCGACCCCGTCCTGGAGAAGACCGCGCGGGCGACGGCGCAGGTGCGCGAGAGCGCCGTCCGGGCCGGGCAGTACGCGGCGGCCAGGACGCCCGACCCGCTGCTGGAGAAGGCGGACCGGGCCGCGACGGTCGCACGCGCCAACCGCACCCCGCTCCTGGCGGGCGGTGCGCTGTTCCTGGTCTTCCTGCTGGTGCGCCGCGGCCGTGGACGTAACCGATGAGGGCGTCGAAGATCGCCTACAGGCCGGTCGGACTGGCGCTGGGCGCGGTGAGCGGCATGCTCGCGGGCGCCGCGTTCAAGCAGGTGTGGAAGGTCATCGAGGGTGAGGGCGACGCCCCCGACGCCCTGGACGAGGACCGTCCGTGGCGGCAGATCCTCCTCGCCGCCGCCATCCAGGGCGCGATATTCGCCGTGGTCAAGGCCGCGGTCGAGCGCTCGGGCGCCCAGGCCACGCGCAGTGTGACGGGCACCTGGCCGGGCTGACCCGCCGCGGCGCCGGCCGGCCCTGCCATGCGCCGGCCGGCGCCGCCCGCCGGGCGTCTCTCGATACGTCGACGGCGGCCGTCCGAAGAACGCCCGGCCTCGGCGAGAAGGCGGATGACGCCTTCGAGCAGGCGGGCATCGTGGTGGTCGAGGGCAGGTCGTCCCGCCTCCACGGCCTCCTCGATCCGGTCCTGGCCCCAGCAGTTCGATCAAGGGCCGGCCGGAAGCGGCCCCACTCGTCGGCCGCGGCGAAACGCCGGAGAACCGTCTCGGCCTCGCCGGCCCGCCCCTGCCCCGCCCCGTCCGTGTCCCCCGCTCAGCCGCCCAGCTTGGCCCGGATGCCGCCGGCCCTCGCGGCGGGGCCCGCCGTGGCCCGGATCGTGCGGCGTACCAGGTGGGCGTCGTGCCGGACGTCGTGGGCGGCGTGGCGGCCGCGCCACAGCAGGGAGGGGCGGCTGCCGGTGTCGTCGGTCGCGATCAGCAGGCCGCCCAGCATCGACAGGTTCTTGAAGAAGTGGACGCGCTGCTGGGCGCGCTCGGAGGGGTCCTCCGCCTCCCAGAAGCGGTGCGCCGCCAGCGTGGTGGGCACCAGGGTCGCGGCGAGGGCCAGTGCGGACAGTCGCGGGAAGCGGCCGAGCCCGAGAGCGATGCCGCCCACCACCTGCACCGCCCCGTTGAGCCGGACGAGCTGCTCGGTGCTGTCCGGCAGCACGGCGACGCGATCGGTCACCGCACGGGCGACGGATTCGGCCACCGGGGCGACGTCCTGGGGGCTGCGCAGGGAGCTCACGCCGCCGACGACGAACATCGAGGCGAGCAAAGGGCGGCCGGCGATGCGGAGAAGACTCATGACAGTGCCTCCAAGGCGAATACAAGGGCGGACACAACGGCGATGACGACGGCGGACAAGGATGCGGGTGTCTCCTGGGATCATCGGGTGCCCCGTGGGACCCGCGCCATTCGGCGCATGCCGGCGTAGGCCATTGCGCCGAGCGGCGATGCGGCCGCCCCGGGGGTGCGCGAGCGCCGGGATCCGGACCGCCGCCTTCCGCGAAACGCCGCTCCGAGCAGCACGCACCTTTCACCGCACGGCCGTGAAGTAAAGGTGTTGTCAAGGGACTTCCGGGTACGCGGGGGTTGGGTCGGTCCATCCGGGGACCGGGGCCAGGACGACTCTCCCGAAGGAGTGACCGATGACGGCGCAGTACGACAACCAACCGACCGGACAGCAGTCTCACGGCGCACCGCACAGCGCGCCGGCCGGCAATGTACTGAGCATCATCGCGATGGTGCTGGGTGCGCTGGCGATCCTCATCCTGCCGATCGTCCTCGGTCCGATCGGCCTGGTGCTGGGCATCATCGCCAAGACCGTCAGGCACGAGCGGCTGGCCGTGCCCGCCATCGTGGTGGCCGCGGTGGGCATGATCGCCGGGTTCGTCCTCGGCGCCCTGCTCGCCTGATGAGCTGAACGCGCCCCGGCGCCACATCGGCCGGTTGCTGTGCCCCACCAGTGCGGTGGGGCACAGCAACCGGCCGAATCCTTTTTCCGGGCGGGGCGCCGCGGTCGTACGCGACGCCGTGGGGGCGTCGCGTACGACCGCGGATCAAGAAGCGACCGCCGAGGGGCGCGGCAGGAACCCCGTCCCGTGGAAGTAGCTCAGATAGCGGGTCAGGACCTCGTCGGTCAGGTGCGGCAGGTGGACGCCCAGGGCCGCCGCCGCCTTGGCCGTACGGCCGGAGTCGAAGCTCCGGTGGTCCCTCGTCTCCTGCGGGGTCGCGTCCTCCCCGCCGAGGAACAGCTGCGCCGCGTTGTCGTGCTGGGCCGCGACCCGGGCGTGCCAGCGTGAGGCGTCGACGGTCCGCAGCGCGTGCCCGAGGCGGGCGGCGGCCTCGAAGACCCGGTCCAGGCCCGGGGCGTCCGGGTTGGTGAGGTGGTACGTCTCCACGCCCGGGCGGCCGGACAGGGACAGCGCCACGACCGCCGCGCTGACGTAGTCCACGGGCACCCAGTCCGTCGACCCGTGCGGCAGGTCCGGTACCGCTTCCGCCTGGAGGCAGCCCTTGATGAGCTGCCACAGCAGGTCACGGTCCTGGCAGGCCCCGGTGGCGGTGTCGCCGCTGATGCGGCCGGGCCGGTGGACGGTCACCGGCAGACCGCGCTCACGGGCCAGGCCGACGAGCTGCTCCGCGACCCACTTGCTCCGCGCGTACCCGTCCGGCAGTTCGTGGGCCGGGCCGGTCGGGGTGGACTCGGTGATGGTGACGGGGCCGCGCGCCGGGGCGTAGACGCTCGTGGTCGACACGTAGTGCATCCCGGGTGAGGCGGAGTCGGCGAGGAGGCGCAGCAGTTCCTCCGTGCCCGCCACGTTGGGGGCGCGCAGATCCCCGTATCCGGCGGCGAAGTTGACGCGCGCGCCGTTGTGCAGGACGGGGCCCAGACGGCGGACCAGGGCGGCCCGGTCGTCGGGCGACAGGCCGAGGCCGGGGGCGGCGAGGTCGCCGCGCACGGGGCGGATCAGCTCCGCGTACCGGGGTCGCCACAGGCCGTACGTCTCCAGGTTGGCCCGCAGCCGGTGCGCGGCGCGGCGCTCGTCCTCGGCCCGTACGAGGCAGTCGACGGGGCCGCCGGTGGTCTCGATGAGGTCGCGCAGGAGGAACGCGCCGAGGAAGCCGGAAGCGCCGGTGAGCAGGGGGCGGAGGGTGGGCCTGCTCCGGGCCGGGGCGGGCACCGGGGCCGCGCCCGCAGCGGGAGGGCCCGCGGCCGCCGGGGCCCGGCCCGCGCCGGTGATGTCGTCGGCGAGGCGGACATCCGATGCGAGGTCGAGCGCGGCGGTCTCCGTCCCGCTCCCCTCCCCCGCCGTACGCCCGAGGATGCGGTCGACGCCCTCGACGGTGGGCGCGGCGAACAGGTCCCGCAGGGAGGGGCGTCGGCCGAAGCGTTCCCCGATCCGCTGGGCCAGGGTCACGGCGAGCAGCGAGTGCCCGCCGAGTGTGAAGAAGTCGTCGGCGGGGCCGACTTCGGGCACGCCCAGCGTCTGCGCGAACACCTCGCACAGGGCGCGTTCGCGGTCGGTGCGGGGCGCGCGGCCCCCGGCCGGCGCGGTCGCTCCGGGTGCGGGCAGGGCGCGCCGGTCGGTCTTGCCGTTGGGGGTGACGGGCAGCGCGTCGAGGCGTACGAAGGCGGCGGGGATCATATGGCCGGGCAGGGTGGCGGTGAGGTGCGCGCGCACCTCGGACTCGTCCGGGCCCGCCGTGCCCTCCGCCGGCACGGTGTACGCGACCAGGCGTCGGTCGCCGGGCCGGTCCTCGCGGACGACGGCGCAGGCCGACGCCACCCCGGGCAGGCCGGTGAGGGCGGCCTCGATCTCACCGAGCTCGATGCGGAAGCCGCGCAGCTTGACCTGGTCGTCGACGCGGGAGACGTAGACGAGCTCCCCGTCCGCCGTCCAGCGCACCAGGTCGCCGGTGCGGTACATGCGGCCGCCCCGGCGGTCGAACGGGTCGGCGACGAACCGGGACGCGGTCAGGCCGGCCCGGCCGTGATAGCCGCGGGCCACGCCGTGACCGGAGACGTACAGCTCGCCGACGACGCCGGGCGGTACGGGCGCCAGCCGGTCGTCCAGGACGTGCACCCGGGTGCCGTCGACGGGGACGCCGATGGACACGGTGCGGTCGGGGGCGAGCGGCCCGTCCGCGTACTGGAAGGCGCTCATGGTGGCGCAGACGGTGGTCTCCGTGGGGCCGTAGGCGTTCACGAGGAACCTCTCCCGTGCCCAGGAGCGCACCAGGGCCGGTGTGCACGCCTCGCCGGCGAGGACCATCGTGGTCCCCGGGGGCAGCGAGCCGGGCGGCATCACCGCGAGGGCGGCGGGCGGCAGGGTGAGGTGGGTGATTCCCCGCTCGCGGACCAGGGCGGCGAGCGTCGGTCCCGGGAGCAGCGCCTCGCGTTCGTCGATCTCCAGGCAGGCCCCGGAGAGCAGCCCCATGCACAGCTCCCAGAACGCGGCGTCGAAGCTGACGGACGCCATGTGCAGCACCCGGCTGCCCGGGCCGACGCGCAGCCGCTCGCTCTGGGCCCTGGCCATGGCGCCCGCGCCCCGGTGGGTGACGACGACGCCCTTGGGGCGGCCGGTGGAGCCGGAGGTGTAGATGACGTACGCCGGGTGCTCCGGGCGCGGCGGCCGGGCGGGGCCGGTCGGGGCGGGGCTCTCTCCGAGGTCTCCGATGTGCAGGTACGGCACCGGGGACGCGGGGAGCCGTGGCTGGATGCCGGGGGTGGTCAGGAGCAGGCTCGGCCGGGCGTCCTCCAGCATGTAGGACAGGCGCTGGGCCGGGTAGTCGGGGTCGAGCGGCACGTAGGCCGCCCCGCTCCTGAGGATGCCGAGGAGGGCCACGACGAGTTCGCAGGTGCGGGGCAGGGCGAGGGCCACCAGGTCCTCGGGGCCGATGCCGCGTGCGGTGAGGTGGTGGGCGAGGGCGTCGGCGCGGGCGTCGAGTTCGCCGTAGGTGAGGGTGGTGTCCGCGTCGCGGACCGCCGGGGCGTCCGGGGTGCGGCGGGCCCGCTGTGCGAAGAGCGCGGGGACCGTCGAGCCGGGCAGGTCCTGGTCGGGCCCGGTGCCCCAGGCGGTGAGGCGGGCGCGTTCGGCGGCGGTGAGCACGTCGTAGGCGCGCAGCGGGCGTTCGGGGTCGGCGGTGACGGCGGAGAGCAGCAGGACGAGCCGGTCGGCGAGGTCGCGGACGGTGGCCGCGTCGAAGAGTTCGGTCGCGTAGTCGACGGCGGCCCGCATGCCGCTGGGCGCGCCGCTGTCGTCGTACGTCTCGGTGAAGGTGAACGACAGGTCGAACTTGCTGACCCCCGGGTCGACCGGCACGCCGCCCACGGTGAGGCCGGGCAGGTCGAGGGGGGCGGCGGGGGTGTGGTTCTGGAGGATGAGCATGGTCTGGAAGAGAGGGTGGTGGTTCTGCGAGCGCGCGGGGTTGAGCTGTTCCACCAGGCGCTCGAAGGGCACGTCCTGGTGTGCGTACGCCGAGAGGTCGAACTCCTTGACCCGGTCGAGGAGTTCGAGGAACGTCGGGTCGCCCGTCAGGTCGGTGCGCACGACCAGGGTGTTGACGAAGAAGCCGACGAGGTCGGACGCGGCTTCGTCGGTGCGTCCGGCGACGGCCGTGCCGAGGGGGATGTCGTCGCCTGCGCCGTGCCGGGAGAGCGTGAGCGACAGGGCGGCCTGGAGCACCATGAAGACGCTGTAGCCGCCGGAGCGGGCGAGGTCGGCGACCTGGCGGGCGGTGGCGGGGTCGAGGGCGAAGTCGTGGGTGGCGCCGGTGTGCCGGGGCACGGCGGGGCGCGGCCGGTCCCACGGCAGGTCGACCATCTCCGGGAGCCCGTCCAACGCCTCTTTCCAGTGGGCCAGTTGGCGTGACCCCAGGCTGTCGGGGTCGTGCTCGTCGCCGAGCAGGCGGCGCTGCCAGAGGGTGTGGTCGGCGTAGTCGACGGGGAGTTCGGCCCAGGCGGGCGACTCGGCGCGGGTGCGGGCCCGGTAGGCGACGCCGAGGTCGTGGGCGAGGGGCCCCAGCGAAGACCCGTCCGCGGCGATGTGGTGGATGACCAGGACCAGGACGTGGGCTGTGCTGCTCAGGCGCAGCAGGGTCGCCCGGATCGGGAGATGGCGCTCGATGTCGATCGGCTGGGTCGCGGCGGCCCTGATCCGGTCGGTGAGTTCGTCCTCCCGGACGGTTTCGCGGGCGAGTGGGAGGGCGATGTCGTCCGGGGCGGTGATGTGCTGGCGCGGTCCGAGGTCGTGCTCGGGGAAGACGGTGCGCAGGGCGGCGTGCCGGGCGACGACGTCGCCGAGCGCCTGGTGCAGGGCCTGGGTGTCGAGCGGCCCCTCGATGCGCACGGCGAAGGGGATGTTGTACGTGGCGGAGGGGCCTTCGAGCCGGTGCAGGAACCACAGCCGCTGCTGCGCGTACGAGAGCGGGAGCGCGGGGGGCCGCTCCTGCGGGACGAGGGCGGGGCGGGCGGGGCGGTCCGCGTCCTCCAGGGCCGAGGCGAGGGCGGCGACGGTGGGGTTCTCGAACAGGGCGCGGATCTCGGCCTCGACGCCCAGGGCACTGCGGACGCGGCCCACGAGACGGGTGGCGAGCAGTGAATGGCCGCCGAGGGCGAAGAAGTCGTCGTCGATGCCGACGCGGGCCACGCCGAGGACGTCCGCGAAGAGCCCGGCGAGGATCTCCTCGCGGGCGTCGCGCGGGAGCCGGCCCGCCGTGCCGTGCGCGGTGGCGGGTGCGGGCAGGGCCGCCCGGTCGAGCTTGCCGTTGGCGGTCAGCGGCAGCGCGTCGAGCGTCTGGAAGGCGCTCGGCACCAGGTAGGCGGGCAGGCGGCGGCCGAGGTGCGCGGTCAGCAGGTCCGGGGTCACGGTGTGCCCGGGCGCGGGGACCACGTACGCGGTGAGGGTGCGGTCGCCGGGCAGGTCCTCGCGGACCAGGACGCAGGCGGCGCGCACGGACGGGTCGGTGAGGAGGGCCGCCTCGATCTCCGCGGGCTCGATGCGGTGGCCGCGCAGCTTGATCTGCTGGTCGGCCCGGGCCACGTAGTGCAGGACGCCGTCGTGGCCCCGGCGCACGAGGTCGCCGGTGCGGTACATGCGGGCCCCGCCGCTGGCGAACGGGTCGGCCACGAAGCGGGTGGCGGTGAGGCCGGGGCGTCCCAGGTAGCCGCGTGCGACCCCGGGCCCGGCGACGTACAACTCGCCCTCCGCGCCCGGCGGTACGAGCCGCATCGCCGCGTCCAGCACATAGGTGCGCAGGCCGTCGAGCGGGCGGCCGATGGGGGGCACGCCGCCGGAAGCGTCCTCGGGGCGGACGCGGTGGAGGGTGGCGAAGGTGGTGGTCTCGGTGGGCCCGTAGGCGTTGACGACGACGGTGGCGGGGTGAGCCGCGGCCAGCCGCTGGAGGACGCCGGGCGCTGCGGCCTCTCCCCCGGCGGCGGCCAGGCGCAGCAGGCCGAGGGCCCCGGGGTCGGTCTCGGCGATGACGTTGAACAGGGCGGTCGTCAGGAACGCCGCCGTCACACCGTGCAGGGCGACGAGGTCCCGGAGCACGGCGGGCTGGAGGGTCCCCTCGGGGGCCACGACGACCCGGCCGCCGTTCAGGAGGGGGGCCCAGATCTCGAAGGTGGAGGCGTCGAAGACGTACGCCGAGTGCAGCAGGACGGCCTCCGCCACCCCGTCGTCCCAGGTCCGGTCGGCGGCGAGGGCGGCGATGTCGGCGTGGGTGACGCCGACGCCCTTGGGCAGGCCGGTGGAGCCGGAGGTGAACATCACGTACGCGAGCCGGCCGCCGCCCGTGACATCGGGGAGCGGACCGGGAGCGGCGGGCCCTCCCTGCCGTGCCCGGCCGGCGGCGTCGACGGTCAACACGGCTGTCTCGGGCCCGAGTTGCCGCAGCCACGGATGCGTACGGGTGGTCTCGTCGACGACCACGGCGCGCAGGCCGGCCACCTCGGCGACGCGGCCGAGGCGTTCGACGGGCCAGCGCGGGTCGAGGGGCACATAGGCGGCCCCGGCGCGCAGAGCCGCCAGGGAGGCGGTGACGAGCGCGGTGGAACGGCCCAGAAGAATCCCCACACCGTCCTCAGCGCCGATCCCGTGACCGGTCAGCGCGCCCGCCAACTCTCCTGAGCATTCGTGCAGTTGCTGATACGTCAGTGGCTCCCCCGCACCGGACACGGCCACCGCGTCCGGGTGGCGGGCGGTGCGCCGGGCGAGGGCGTCCGGGATGCTCAGCTCCGTTGAGCCGTCCGGGAGTTCGGCCCCGCGTCCCAGGGCGAGCAGCGTCTCCCGCTCGCCGTCCAGGAGCACGGGGACGGTGTCGGCGCGGTGGCCGAGGCCCTGCGCCATCGTCGTCAGCAGACGCCGCAGGCGGGCGACCGTGCGGGCCACGTCGTCCCGGTCGAGGACGGCGGCCCGGTAGCCGAAGGTGATCTTCAGGGTGTCGCCCGGGGCGATGGTGAGGGTGAGGGGGTAGTGGGCCGCGTCCGTGCCGCTGAACCCGGTGACGGCGAGGCCGGGCAGTTGCTGTTGCGCGGTGCGCAGCGCCTCGGCGTCCATCGGGTAGTTCTCGAACACGGCGAGGGTGTCGAAGAGTTCGTCCAGCCCGGTGACGCCGCGTATCTCGGTGAGGCCCACGTGCTGGCTGCCGAGGAGGCGGCCCTGCTCCTCCTGGAGCCGGGTCAGGAGCGCGGCCAGGCTCTCGCCCGGTTCCGGGCGGAGCCGTACCGGCACGGTGTTGATGAACAGGCCGACCATCGTCTCGATGCCGGGGACCTCCGGCGGGCGGCCGGAGACGGTGGTGCCGAACACCACGTCGGGGCGGCCGGTGAGCCGGCCGAGCAGCAGGCCCCAGGCCCCCTGGACCAGGGTGTTGAGGGTGAGCCGGTGGGCACGGGCCGTCTCGCGGAGCCGGTGCGTGGTGGCCGCGTCCAGGTCCAGGACCAGGGTCTCGGGCAGTTCGCCGGAGGCCGGCACGTCCGTTGCGCCGCGCCCCGCGATGAGGGTGGGCGCTTCGACCCCGTCCAGGGCGGTGCGCCAGGCGTCCAGGGCGGCGGAGCGATCCTGCTGGGCCAGCCAGGCGAGGTAGGTGCGGTACGGGGCGACGCGCGGCAGGGCGCTGTCGTCGCCGCCGCGCGCGTACAGCTCGAAGAGTTCCCGTACGAGCAGGGGCATCGACCAGCCGTCCAGCAGGATGTGATGGCTCGTCATGACCAGCCGGTGCTGCTGCGGCCCGGTGTGCACCAGCGTGAACCGCATCAGCGGCGGGGTGGTGAGGTCGAAGCGGCGGGTGCGGTCGGCGGCCAGGAACGCGGTGAGCCGCTCCTGAGCCGTGCCCGTGCCGTCCGCCACGGTGAGGTCGAGCTCCTCCAGCGGCGTCGGCACCTCGGCGGCGACGGCCTGCACGGGCTCGTCCAGGTCTTCGTGGAGGAAGCCGACCCGCAGGTTGGGGTGGCGGCGCAGCAGGCCGCCGACCGCGGCGTGCAGCGCGGGCACGCTGACGGGGCCTTCGAGGTCGAAGACGAACTGTGCGGTGTAGACGTCCACGGCGTCGGAGTCGTACAGCGCGTGGAAGAGCATGCCTGCCTGCAACGGCGTCAGCGGTAGTACGTCCTCCAGCTGGAACCCGGTCACTTGCGTCCACCCCACTTGTTCTGCAGTCGGTCGATCTGGGCCTGGTTGAGCGAGACCAGGGGAAGGTCGGACGGCGTGTAGCCGCCCGCGTCGGGTCGTTCGGCGTGTTCGGCGACGGCGCGCAGCGCGCGGGTGAAGGCGTCGGACAGGGCCTCCACGTCGTCCTCCTTGAGGAGGTCGCCCGGCCAGGTCCAGCGGATCACCAGACGCGGGCCGTCCGGCAGGTCCTCGGTGTGCGCGTTGATGTCGAGGACGTGGTGGACGGGCATGTCCGGGTCCTGGCTGCGCGGTCCGCCGCCGTCGAGCAGGACCTCCCAGTCGGCGCCGGGGCCCCCGCTGCCCTGTTCCGGTGAAGCGGCGTACCTGCCCAGGTAGTTGAAGCCGATCTGGGGTTCGGGTGCGGCGGCCAGGCGGGCGCGGGTGGCCGGGTTGAGGTGGCGCAGCATGCCGTAGCCGACGCCGTGGTCGGGGACGGCCCGCAGTTGCTCCTTGACGCGTTTGAGGGCGCGTTCGACGAGCGCGGGGTCGAAGTGCCCCGGGCGGTGGGCGTCGACGGGTCCGGGGTCGAGCCGGACCGGGTAGAGGCTGGTGAACCAGCCGACCGTACGGGACAGGTCGATGTGGTCGGCGATCTGCTCGCGGCCGTGGCCCTCCAGATCGAGGAGGACGCCGGTGTCCCCCGGACGGCCCCCGCCGAGGGTGGCGGCCCGTTCCGCCCGCCAGGAGCGGACGGCGAGGGCGAGGCCGGTGAGCAGGACGTCGTCCACCCCGGCGTGGAAGGCGGCGGGGACGGTGGTGAGGAGGGGCCTCGTCCAGGTGGCGGGGAGGCGGGCGGTCAGGGTGCGGGTGCGGTCGGCGGTGTCCCGGTGGGGGTCGAGCGGCCGGTAGCCCAGCTGGGGGTCGGGGGTGCTCAGCGCCGTTTCCCAGAGCGGGAGTTCGGCCTCGCGGGCGGTGCCGCGCGCCTGGGCCGCGAGGAGCTGCGCCCAGCGCCGGTAGGGCGTGGCGACGGCGGGGAGCGCCGCCGCCGTGCCTTCGGTGACGGCCTGCCACGCGGTGGCGAGGTCGGCGGCGAGGATGCGCCAGGAGACCGCGTCGACCGCCAGGTGGTGCACGACGATCAGCAGTCGTCCGCGCGTGTGCGGTCCGGCGTCGCACCAGACGGCCTCGACGACCTCCCCGTGTTCGGGCCGCAGCCGCCTGCGGGCCTGTTCGCCCGCCTCGGCGAGAGCGGCGCGGACGGCGTCGGCGTCGAGACCCGCGACATCGACCCGGGTGAAGCGGTGGCGGGCGGGCACCGCTCCGGGCGGCAGGGCTTCGAGTACAGGCTCGCCCGCGGCATCCAGGGTCTCGCCCTCGGCCGCCCGCGTGACCTTCAGGCGGAGCATGTCGTGGTGGTCGATGAGGAGTTGGAGGGTGGCGACGAGAGACTCCTCGTCGGCTCCCGCAGGGGTGCGCAGCACCCCGGACTGGTTGTATCCGCCGGTCGCGCCGGGCCGCTGAAGCAGCCAGGCGACGATGGGCGTCGGCGGCATCTCGCCGGCCCCCTGTTCGACCGGCAGCGCGGTCTCCTGGTCGAGGGCGGTGGCGACGGCCGCGATCGCCTCGGGCGTGCGGTGGACGAAGACGTCGCGCGGGGTGACGCCGAGGCCGGCCGCACGGACGCGGCTGACGAGCTGGATGGAGAGGATGGAGTCGCCGCCGAGCGCGAAGAAGTCGTCGTCGGTGCGGACGGCGGGGACGGCCAGCACGGAGGCGAACACCTCGCACAGGACGCGTTCCCGCGCGGTGCGCGGCTGCCCGCCCGGCCGGGTGGCCGCCGGTCGCGCCGGGGCGGGCAGGGCCCGCCGGTCGGTCTTGCCGTTGGGCAGCAGCGGCAGCGCGTCGAGGGTGACGAAGACGGCGGGCGTCATGTACGGCGGCAGGGCGAAGGCCAGCCGGGTGCGCAGCTCGCCGTCCGTGAGGGGCTCGCCCGCGCCGGGGACGGTGTAGGCCACCAGGCGGCGTTCGCCCGGCCGGTCCTCGCGGACCAGGACGCAGGCGGCGGTGACGCCGTCGAGCGCGGTGAGGGCCGCCTCGATCTCGCCGAGCTCGATGCGGAAGCCGTGCAGCTTGACCTGGTCGTCGGCGCGGGAGACATAGCCGAGCAGCCCCTCCGCGTCCCGTCGCACGAGGTCACCCGTGCGATACATGCGGCTGCCGGCGGGACCGTACGGGTCGGCGACGAACCGTGCGGCGGTCAGGCCGGGGCGTCCCAGGTAGCCGCGCGCGAGGCCGTCGCCCGCGAGGTACAGCTCGCCGGTGACGCCGGGCGGCACCGGCTGGAGACCGGCGTCCAGGACGTAGGCGCGGGTGTTGTCGACGGGATGACCGAGCGGGACGCTCCCCTCCCCCGCCGGTGTGTCGGGCCCGCCGCGCCGGTGGCGGTGGGCGACTGCGTCGATGGTCGTCTCGGTGGGGCCGTACAGGTTGTGCACCTCGGCCCGCCATGCCTGGCCGACGCGCTCCGCCAGGGTCCGGGTCAGGGGTTCGCCGCCGCACAGGACGGCCCGCAGGGTGGCGGGCGCGTCGCCGGGGGCGGTCTCGGTGAGGACGACCGCGAGGTGGGAGGGCACGAACTGGGCGACGGTCACGCCCGATTCGCGCATCCGGGCCAGCAGCCCGGCCGGGTCGTGGTTGACGGCCGGCGGCACCGGGCAGGTGGAGCCGCCGTGCAGGAGCGGCAGCCAGGTCTCCCACACCGAGGCGTCGAAGCTCGGCGAGGTGCGGGCGAGGATCCGGTCCTCGCCGCTCAGGCCGAGGTGGTCCGCCATCCAGGCCATGTGGTTGGTCAGGGCGGCGTGGGTCACCAGGACGCCCTTGGGGCGGCCGGTGGAGCCCGAGGTGTAGATGACGTACGCCGTGTCGCGCGGGTCCGGTCCGGCCCCGGGCGGCGGGGCGTGCCCGGTGGACCAGGAGGCCCGGTCGTCGAGCGCGAGGCAGGGCACGGAGGAGGCGTACCGCGCGGTGCGGGCGGCGCCGTGGGTCAGGAGCAGCGCCGGGCGGGCGTCTTCCAGCATGTGGGCGACGCGCGCCTCGGGGTACTCCAGGTCGACGGGCAGATACGCGGCCCCGGCCTTGGCCACCGCGAGCATCGCGACGACCTGGTCGGCGGTTCCCTCCAGGGCGAGGGCCACGAGGTCGCCCCGGCCGATGTCCCGGCCGTGCAGATGGTGCGCCAAGTCGTCGGAGAGCGCGTCGAGTTCGCTGAAGGTGAGGCGGTGCGCCCCCTCCCGTACGGCGATGGCCGCAGGCGTGCGGGCGCACTGCGCGCGGAACGCCTCGGGCGCGGTGCGGGCCGCCACCGGCCGTACGGGGCCGAGTGCGGCGCGCTCCAGGTCCTGCCGCTCGGCGGGGTCGAGGACGTCGACGGTGTGGACGCGCCGGTCGGGGTCGGCGGCCAGGGCGGCGAGCAGCCGGGTCAGCCGGGCGGCCAGGGTGTGCGCGGTGGCGGGGGTGAAGAGTTCGGTGGAGAACTCCAGGTTGCCGTCGAGTCCGGCCGGGCGGCCCGCCTCGTCGTGGGTCTCGTTGAAGGTGAAGGTCAGGTCGAACTTGCTGATGCCGGTGTGCACGGGCTGTCCCGTCACCGTGAGGCCGGGCAGGTCGACGGTGGCGTCCGCCTGGTTCTGGAGGACCAGCATCGTCTGGAACAGCGGGTGGTGGTTCTGCGCCCGGGTCGGGTCGAGCAGATCCACCAGCCGCTCGAAGGGCACGTCCTGGTGGGCGTAGGCGGCGAGGTCGAACTCCCGCACCCGGTCGAGGACTTCGCCGAAGGTGGGGTCTCCGCTCAGGTCGGTGCGCAGGACGAGCGTGTTGACGAAGAAGCCCACCAGGTCGTCCAGGGCCTCGTCCGTGCGTCCGGCCACCGCCGTGCCCAGCGGGATGTCCTCGCCCGCGCCGTGCCGGGACAGGAGCACCGACAGGGCCGCCTGGAGCACCATGAACAGGCTGCACCCACGGGCCCGGGCGAGGGCGGCCAGGGCCCGGTGGGTCTCCGCGTCGACGGGGAAGCCGAACGCGTCGCCCCGGTGGGCGGGGACGGCGGGGCGCGGGCGGTCGAGGGGCAGGTCGAGCAGTTCCGGCGCTCCGGCGAGTGCGGTGCGCCAGAAGTCCAGCTGACGGGCGGCCTGGCTGGAGGGGTCGTCCTGGTCGCCGAGCAGGGCCCGCTGCCACAGGGTGTAGTCGGCGTACTGGACGGCGAGTTCGGTCCAGGAGGGCTCCTCGCCCTCGGTGCGGGCGCGGTACGCCTCGCCCAGGTCGCGGGCGAGCGGCGCGAGGGACCAGCCGTCGCCCGCGATGTGGTGGACGACCAGGACGAGGACGTGGGCCTCGGAGCCGAGCCGCAGGAGCCGCGCCCGGACGGGGATGTCCGCGCCCACGTCGAAGGGGTGCGCCACCTCGGCGGCCAGGAGCTCGTCCAAGTGGGCGGGCTCGGTGTCCCGGGGGGTCAGGTCGAGGTCCGCGCCATGGGCGTCCAGGACGAGCTGACGGGCCACCCCGTCGATGTCGGGGAAGACGGTCCGCAGGCTCTCGTGGCGCTCCACCACGTCCGCGAGGGCGCTCTCCAGGGCGTCCGCGTCGAGCGGTCCGTCCAGCCGGAGCACCAGGGGCACGTTGTAGGTGGCGCTGGGCCCCTCGAACCGGTTGAGGAACCAGAGCCGTTGCTGGGCGAAGGACAGCGGCAGCGGGTCGGGACGGCTCCCGGCGCGCTCCAGCGGGGTCCTGGCCTCCGCCGCGCCGTCCAGTACGGCGGCGAGCGCGGCCGGGGTGGGGTGCTCGAAGAGGGCCTTGACCTGGATCTCCACGCCGAGCGTCGTGCGGATGCGGGCGGCGAGGCGGGTGGCGAGCAAGGAGTGGCCGCCCAGGGCGAAGAAGTCGTCGTCCACGCCGGCCCCGTCGAGGCCGAGCACGTCGGCGTAGAGCCCGCAGATGATCTCCTCGCGCGCGGTGCGGGCGGTGCGGCCGCCGCCGGCCGGGGTGTGGTGGCCGGGCTCCGGCAGGGCGCGGTGGTCCACCTTGCCGTTGAGGGTCAGCGGCAGCGCGTCGAGCAGGACGAACGCCGAGGGCACCATGTAGCCGGGCAGGGACCGGCCGACGGCCCGGGCGAGGTCGCCGGGGTCGGGGCGGGCGCCCGTGGCCGGGACCACGTACGCGACGAGCCGCCGGTCACCGGGGACGTCCTCCCGTACGACGGCGAAGGTGTCGGCGACGCCCTCGCAGACGGCCAGTACGCCTTCGATCTCGCCGAGTTCGATGCGGTAGCCGCGCAGTTTCACCTGGCCGTCCGCCCGGGTGACGTAGGCGATCCGTCCGTCCCGGGTCCACCGGACGAGGTCGCCGGTGCGGTACATGCGCCCGCCCGCCGGGTCGAAGGGGTCGGCCACGAAGCGGGTGGCGGTCAGCCCCGGGAGCCCGGTGTACCCGCGTGCCACGCCGCGCCCGGCGAGGTACAGCTCGCCCACGACGCCCGGCGGGACCGGGACCAGGGAGCCGTCCAGGACGTGGGCGCGCATGCCGTCCAGGGGGCGGCCGATGGGCGGTGGGCCGGTCGGCAGGTCGGCGCGCACGTCGTGACGGGTGGCGAAGGTGGTGGTCTCGGTGGGCCCGTACACATGCAGGACGCGCGTGCCGGGTGCGGTGTGGGCGACCCGCTGCATCGCGTCCGGCGAGGCCAACTCGCCCCCGGCGCACACGAGTCGCAGACCGGTGAAGGCGCCGGGGTCGGTCTCGGCGATGACGTTGAACAGGGCGGTCGTCATGAACACGGCGCTCACCCCGTGCTCGTGGACGGCGTCCCCGAGGGTGCGGGCCTCCAGGACGCCGTCCGGTGCGACGACGATCCGGCCGCCGTTCAGGAGCGGGGCCCAGATCTCGAACGTGGAGGCGTCGAACACGTACGCCGAGTGCATCAGCACCGCGTCGGCGGCCCCGTCCTGCCAGGCGGAGTCGGCGGTGAGCGCGACCACGTCGGCGTGGGTGACGCCGACGCCCTTGGGCAGGCCGGTCGAGCCGGAGGTGAACATGACGTAGGCGAGGCTTCCGGGGTCCGGCACGGCCGCCGGGTGGCCGGGCCGCCCGGGCGCGCCCCGCAGGACCCGGCCGAGCCGGTCCACGACGACGACCGGTGTCCGCCCGGCCGCCGCGCCCACCCAGGGGGAGGCGGCGGCCTCCTCGTCCACGACGAGGACCCGCACGGCGGCCACCGAGGCGACCTTGTCGAGCCGGTCCTCGGGCCAGCGCGCGTCCAGCGGGACGTACGCCCCGGCCGCGCGGACGACGCCGAGCGAGACCGACACCACGGCGGGCGACCGGGCCAGCAGCACGCCGACCCCGGACTCGGGGCCGACGCCGAGACCCGCCAGGGCGCGGGCGAGATCGTCGGAGATCCGGTCGAGTCCGGCGTACGTCAGGGTGGCGTCGTCGGCGGTGACGGCCACGGCGTCCGGGGTGCGGCGCGCCCGGGCCGCGAAGAGCGCGGGGAGGGTGGCCGCGGCGGGTTGTCCGGGCAGCTCGGCTTCCGCGCGGCCCTCGGACGGGGCGGCCGCTACGGACGCCTCAAGCCGTGCGGCCTCCGCGCGGCCCTGGGACAGGTCGGCCTCCGCGTGGTTCTCGGGCAGCGGGCGGCCGGTGCCCCAGCGGGTGACCCGGGCGTGTTCGTCCGGCGTCATCAGGTCGTAGCCCGCCAGCGGCAGGCCGGGGTCGGCGGCCACCTGCTCCAGGAGGCGGACCAGCCGGGCGGCGAGGGCTTCGACGGTGGTCCGGTCGAAGAGGGCGGTGGCGTATTCGATCCCGGCGGCGAGAGGGCCCTCGCCGTCCTCCTCGGTGAAGGCGAAGGTGAGGTCGAACTTGCTCAGCCCGTTGTGGACGAGCCGGCTCTCGACGGTGAGCCCCGGCAGGTCGGGGCGGGCGGTCTCCTGGTTCTGCAGAACCAGCATGGTCTGGAACAGCGGGTGGTGGTTGCGCGCCCGGACGGGGTTGAGGCTTTCCACCAGGCGCTCGAAGGGCACGTCCTGGTGGGCGTAGGCGGAAAGGTCGAACTCCCTCACCCGGTCCAGCACTTCGCGGAAGGTCGGGTTGCCGGACAGATCGGTGCGCAGCACGAGGGTGTTGACGAAGAACCCGACCAGGTCCTCCAGCGCCTCGTCCGTGCGGCCGGCGACCGGCGAACCGAGCGGGATGTCGTCGCCCGCGCCGTGCCGGTGCAGCAGGGCGGCCACCGACGCCTGGAGCACCATGAACAGGCTGCTGCCCGACTCACGTGCCAGGCGCAGAAGTTGGGCATGCAGGGATGAGGGCAGCTCGAAGGTGTGGACGCCTCCCCTGGGGTCGGTGGTGACCGGTCGCGGCCGGTCCAGCGGCAGATCGATCAGTCCGGGCAGCCCCGTCAAGGCGGTGTGCCAGTGGTCGAGTTGCCGCCGCAGGACGCCTTCGGGTTCAGTGCCGTCGCCCAGGGCGGCGTGCTGCCAGAGGGTGTAATCGGCGTACTGGAGCGGGGTGCCGGAGGCCGGTTCGGGCTGCTGTCCCTCCAGACGGGACCGGTAGGCGTCGCCCAGATGGCGGGCGAGCGGGGCGAGGGACCAGCCGTCGCCCGCGATGTGGTGCAGGACGAGCACCAGGACGTGGCGGTCGGGGGCGGACCGCAGGAGCAGGGCGCGCAGCGGCAGGTCCGCGGTGACGTCGAAGGGCTCGCGCACGGCGGCCAGGACGGCCGCCTCCAGCTCGCCGGGGGGCGTGCTCAGGACCGGCAGGGCGGGCGTGGCGGTGTCGGCGGGGAGGATCAACTGCTGCGGTGAGCCGTCCCGTTCGGGGAACAGCGTGCGCAGTGACTCGTGCCGTCCCACGACGTCGGCCAGGGCGGCGCGCAGGGCGTCCGGGTCCAGGGGGCCGTGGAGTTCGAGGACGAGCGGGATGTTGTAGGTGGAGCTGGGGCCCTCCAACCGGCCCAGGAACCACAGGCGCTGCTGCGCGAAGGACAGCGGCAGCGGATCGGGCCGCCGGTCCGCGAGCGCCACCGGGGGTCGGCCCCGGCCCGGTGTGTCGAGGACACGGGCCAGGCCCGCGACGGTCGGGTGCTCGAAGAGGGTGCGTACGGCGATCTCGGCGCCCAGCACGGTGCGGACGCGGCTGACGACGCGCATCGCGAGGAGCGAGTGCCCGCCCAGGTCGAAGAAGCTCTCGTGCAGACCCACTTGGGGGCGGTGCAGGACATCGGCGAAGATCCCGGCGAGCAGGTCCTCCTGGAGGGTGCGCCGCCCCGGCCCGGCGGAGGCGTCGCTGTCGGCCCCCGGCTCGGGCGCGGGCAGGGCCCTGCGGTCCACCTTGCCGTTGGGCAGGAGCGGGAGGCCGTCCAGGACGACGACGGCGGCGGGCACCATGTAGTGCGGCAGGGTCTCGGCCAGCGCGTCGCGCAGGGCGGTGGGGCGGTCGGCCGCGTCCCCGGTGACGGCGTAGGCGACGAGGCGGGGCCGGCCCGGCAGGTCCTCCCGGATCAGCGCGCAGGCGGCCGTGACACCGGGGCGCGCCAGGAGCGCGGCCTCGACCTCGCCCAACTCGATGCGGAATCCGCGCAGTTTGACCTGGTCGTCGGCGCGGGCCACGTAGTCGAGGAGACCGTGCGCGTTCCACCGTACGAGGTCGCCCGTCCGGTACATCCGCGCACCGGCGGCGTCGAACGGGTCGGCGACGAACCGGGCGGCGGTCAGACCCCGGCGCTCCAGGTAGCCGTGGGCGAGGTTGGGACCCGAGAGGTACAACTCCCCGGTGACGCCGGGCGGTACGGGCCGCAGCCGGCCGTCCAGGACATAGGCGCGCATGGTGTCGACGGGGCGGCCGATCGGCACGGTCTCGGCCGGTGGGCCCGCGTCGGCGCGTTCCCCTGCCGTGGGGGCGGCGATCCGGTGGGCGGTCGCGTCGACGGTCGCCTCGGTGGGCCCGTACAGGTTGTGCGCCTCGGCCCGCCACAGACCGGCGATGTCGTCCGCGAGGGCGCGGGGCAGCGGTTCGCCGCCGCACAGGACGGCGCGCAGGGCGGGCAGCGGTGCGGCGTGCGCCGCCTCGGTGAGGACGAGAGCCAGGTGCGAGGGCACGAACTGGGCCACGGTGACGCCGAATCGGCTCATCCAGGAGACGAGGGCGCGCGGTTCGCGGTTGACGCCGTGCGGCAGCACACAGGCTTCGGCCCCGTTCATGAGCGGGAGCCACAGCTCCCACACGGAGGCGTCGAAGCTGGTGGAGGTGCGGGCCAGGATCCGGTCGTCCGGGGTGAGGGCCAGGTGCCGGGCCATCCAGGCCATGTGGTTGGCCAGGGCGGCGTGCGGCACGACCACGCCCTTGGGGCGGCCGGTGGAGCCGGAGGTGTAGATGACGTACGCCGGGTCCGCCGGGTGCGGTGCGGCCGGGGCGGGTGCGCCGGGGGTCGTGGGACGGGCGGCCGGGTCGTCGAGGGCGAGCCACGGCACGTCGCAGTCGGGCAGTCCGGCGTGCACGTCGGCGGTGGTGAGCAGCAGGGCGGGCCGGGCGTCCTGAAGCATGTGCCGGATGCGGGCCGCCGGGTACTCCGGGTCGACGGGCAGGTAGGCGGCGCCGGTCCGCAGCACGGCCAGCATGGCGACGGCGGTGTCCACGGACGGGGGTGCGGCGAGCGCCACCCGGTCCCCGCGCCCCGCGCCCCGCTCGCGCAGGAGGTGGGCGAGGTCGTCGGCGCGGGCGTCGAGTTCGGCGTAGGTGAGGCTCGTGTCCGCGTCGCGCACGGCGACCGCGTGCGGGGTGCGTTCGGCCCACTCCCGGACCACTTCGGGGGCGGTGCGAAGGGCCGTCCGCCGTTCGTCGCCGCGTCCCTGGTGAAGGAGGCGGTCGCGTTCGCCCGGCGCGAGGGGGTCGAGGTCCCCGACGTTCCGGTCGGGGTCGGTCACGGCCTGGGTGAGGACGTGGGCGAAGCGGGTGCTGAGGGCGCGGGCGGTGGCGGCGTCGAAGAGGTCGGTGGCGTACTCCAGATAGCCGCCGATG
Organism: Streptomyces sp. cmx-18-6; assembly: GCF_046548915.1. Classification (NCBI taxonomy): domain Bacteria; kingdom Bacillati; phylum Actinomycetota; class Actinomycetes; order Kitasatosporales; family Streptomycetaceae; genus Streptomyces; species Streptomyces sp. cmx-18-6. The sequence continues at coordinate 126,839 of NZ_JAEBEP010000008.1, forward strand.
CCGGCGGGGGCGTCGTCGGCCGCGCGTTCGTCCCGCGTGGCTGCTTCGGTGCGCTCGGTGGCCTCGGTCCGCTCGGTGAGCGAGAACGTCAGGTCGAACTTGCTGATCGCGGTGTGCCGCGACCGGTCGTGGACGGTGACCCCGGGCAGGTCCAGGGCCGCCCGCTCCTGGTTCTGGAGGACCAGCATGGTCTGGAACAGCGGGTGGTGGTCCCCGGACCGCTCGGGGTTGAGCGCCTCCACGAGCCGTTCGAAGGGTACGTCGCCGTGGCTGAGCGCGGCGATGTCGAACTCCTTGATCCGGTCCAGGAGTTCGCGGAAGGTCGGGTCGCCGGAGAGGTCCGTGCGCAGGACGACGGTGTTGACGAAGAACCCGACCAGATCGTCGAGGGCCTCGTCGGTGCGCCCGGCCACCGCCGTGCCCAGCGGGATGTCGCTGCCCGCGCCGTGGGCGTGCAGCGTCACGGCGAGGGCCGCCTGGAGCACCATGAACGGGGTGCAGCCGGCGGCGCGGGCGAGCCGGGTGAGCGCGGCGTGCGCGGGGGCGGGCAGCTCGAAGGGGACGGTGTCGCCCCGGTGGCTGGGCAGGGCGGGCCGGGGCCGGTCCAGGGGCAGGTCGAGCAGGTCGGGGGCCCCGTGCAGCGCTTCCCGCCAGAAGGCGAGCTGGCGGGCGGCCAGGCTGTCCGGGTCGCCGTCGTCTCCGAGGAGCCGGCGCTGCCAGAGGGCGTAGTCGGCGTACTGGACGCGCAGGGCGGGCCAGTCGGGGGCGCCCGCGCCCTCGGTCCTGGAGGTCCTGGCGCGGTAGGCCGCGCCCAGGTCCCGGCTGAGGGGAGCCAGGGACCAGCCGTCGGCGACGACGTGGTGGAGGACGAGGGCCAGCACGTGGCGGGCCGGGCCGAGGCGGAGCAGGTGGGCGCGTACGCCGACGTCGCCGTCGAGGTCGAAGGGCACGGCGGCCAGGCCGCGCACCCTCTCCTCGGCCCAGGCGTCGGGGTCCACGTCCTCCGGGGGCGGTTCCACGGCGAGGGGGACGAGCGACGCGGCGTCGTCCGCGTCCAGGACGATCTGGCGTGCCACGCCGTCGTGTTCGGCGAAGACGGTGCGCAGGCTCTCGTGCCGGGCGACCACGTCGGCCAGGGCGGCGCGCAGGGCGTCCGGGTCCAGGGGGCCGTCGAGTTCGAGGACGTACGGGATGTTGTAGGTGGAGCTGGGGACCTCCAACCGGCCGAGGAACCACAGGCGCTGCTGCGCGAAGGACAGCGGCACCGCTTCGGGCCGCGGCTGGGGGGTGAGGGCGGGGCGGGCCGCGCCGGAGGCGTCCAGGGCGGCGGCGAGGGAGGCGACCGTGGGGTGGTCGAAGAGGGTACGCAGGTCCAGTTCCGCGCCGAGGGCGGCCCGCGCCCGGCCGATGATGCGGGTGGCCAGGAGCGAATGGCCGCCCAGGGCGAAGAAGTCGTCGTCCACGCCGACCGTGGTCAGGCCCAGGACGTCGGCGAACAGGCCCGCCAGGACCTCTTCGTAGGCGGTGCGCGGGGCGCGGTCCGTGGTGGCGGCACGCGGCGCGGGCAGGGCGCGGTGGTCGACCTTGCCGTTGGCGTTGAGCGGGAGTTCGTCGAGGTGGACGAACGCGGAGGGCACCATGTAGGCGGGCAGGGCGCGCCCCAGCCGGCGGGCCAGGGCGGCGTCGTCCGGCCGGGCGTCCGGGGCCGGCACGACGTAGGCGACGAGACGCCGGTCGCCGGGGGCGTCCTCACGGACCAGGACGCGGGCGGCGCGCACCTCCGGGTCGGTGAGGAGGGTGTTCTCGATCTCGGCGGGTTCGATGCGGAAGCCGCGGAGCTTGACCTGCCCGTCCGCCCGGCCGACGTACTCGACGTCGCCGCGCGCGGTCCAGCGTACGAGGTCGCCGGTGCGGTACATGCGTGCGCCGCCCCCCTCGTACGGGTCGGCGACGAACCGGGTCGCGGTCAGCGCGGCGCGGCCCAGATAGCCGCGGGCGACGCCGTGCCCGCTCACGTACAGCTCGCCCACCACGCCGGGCGGCACGAGCCCGAGGGCGTCGTCGAGCACGTACAGGCGCATCCCGTCGAGGGCCCGGCCGATGGGCGGTACGCCCGCCGCACCGGCGGCTACGGGGTGGCGGGTGGCGAAGGTCGTGGTCTCCGTGGGGCCGTACACGTGCAGTACGCGGGTGGTGGGCGCGGCGGCGGCCACCCGTTGCAGGGCGCCCGGGGCCGCGGCCTCGCCGCCCGACGCGACCAGGCGCAGTCCGGCGAAGGCCGCCGGGTCGGCCTCGGCCACCACGTTGAACAGGGCCGTCGTCACGAACAGCGAGGTCACCCCGTAGCGGTCCACCAGGTCCGCGAGGACCCGCGCCTCCAGGACGCCGCCGGGAGCGACGACCACCCGGCCGCCGTTGAGGAGCGGGGCCCAGATCTCGAAGGTGGAGGCGTCGAACACGTACGCCGAGTGCATCAGCACAGCGTCCGACGCGCCACCCGTCCAGGCGGAGTCGGCGGCCAGCGCGAGGACGTCGGCGTGGGTGACGCCCACGCCCTTGGGCAGTCCGGTGGAACCGGAGGTGAACATCACGTAGGCCAGCCGGTCGCTGCGGATCGCTCTCGGCGGCGGCCCCGGCCTGGGCGGTGCGCCGCGCAGGATGCCGCCCGCGTCGGCCACGACGATCAGCGGCAGTCCGGCGGCCGCCTCCTTCACCCAGGGCTCGGCCGCGGTGGCCCCGTCGACCACCAGAGCGCGTACGCCGGCGACTTCCGCGACCCGCTGGAGCCGCTCGGCGGGCCAGGCCGCGTCCATCGGTATGTACGCCGCGCCCGCGACGGCCACCCCGAGCGTGGCGGACACGACGGCCGCCGAGCGTCCGAGCAGGACGCCGACGCCGTCCTCCGGGCCGACGCCCCAGCCGGTGAGCGCCCCGGCCAGTTCGTGCGCCGTGTGTTCCAGTTCGCGGTACGAGAGGGTGAGGGCTCCGTCCACCACCGCCGGGGCGTCCGGGGTACGGCGGGCCTGTGCGGCGAACGCCTCCGGCAGGCTCGTGGCCAGGGCCTCGGCCGGCAGAGCGGTGCCGCGTCCTTGGGCGAGTAACGCCTCGGCCGAGGACGCGTCGAGGAGCGGCAGGTCGCCGAGGGGGGTGTCGGCGTCCGCGCCGGCCAGGGCCGACAGATAGGAGACGACGGCCTGCTGGTGCAGCCGCACGTCCTCGGGGTCGTACAGCTCCGGGTTGGTGTCGAAGCCGATCAACGGCCCTTTGCCCTCGGACCGTTCGGAGATGAAGAAGGACACGTCGTCGACCGGTCCGATGGACAGCAGACGGGAGGCGGCGGGGCTGCCGGCGAAGTCCAGGTCGTAGTCGTAGCCCATGACGTTGACGACGACGCCGGTCAGGCGCGCCGCGCCGTCCGCCATGTTCAGCTCACGGGCGAGCTGCTCCCGGGAGAAGCGGCGGTGCCGCAGGGCTCCGCGCATCTCGGCGGCGACCGCGCGTACGAGGGAGCCGACCGTCATGTCGGGGGTGACGGTCAGGCGGAGCGGCAGGATGTTGGAGGTCATGCCGACGATGTGCCGCAGTCCGCCGTGGCGGCCGTTGGAGGCGAGTCCCACGGTGACGTCCGGGGTTCCGGTGACCCGGCCGACGTAGGCGGCGACCGCGCTGACCAGAACGGCGCTCCAGGTGGTGCGGTTGCCGGCGGCGAGGCGGCGCAGGTCGTCGAGGACGGTGACGGGCAGGGTTTCGCCGGTGTGCAGCGATACGTCGGCCGGGGAGGCGGGGGCGGAGGAGGAAGCGGAGGACGACGGGGTGGCCTGTGTCGGGGCGTCGGTGCGCCTGCGGATGAGCGGCGTACCGCCACGCGTCTCCGCCTCGGGGCCGGGCGCGTCGGCCCCGGCGGCAGCGGTCTCAGCGGCGATGGCATCGGCGTGGCCCCTGGCCGCGTCGGCCGCGCGGTCGGCGGCCAGGTCGGCGAACTTACCGGTCCAGTAGGCGCGGTCGGCCCGGTAGCGGTCCGAGCCGAGGTAGTCCGCCTCGTCGGCCAGCAGGTCGCGCAGGGGGGCGGCGGGCGGCTCGATCGAGGCGAGGTCCTCGCCGCGCGCCGCGCGCGTGTAGAGGTCGGCGACGGTGCGGGCGAAGACCGCGCCGCCGAGGCCGTCGACGGCTATGTGGTGGTAGCGGATGTACCAGTGGTGCAGTCGGGGGCCCAGGCGCAGCAGCGCGAAGTGGTGGTGCGGGGCGTCGAGCCGGTCGACGGCGGCCATGTCGTCGGCCATGTAGCGCTCGGCCGCGGCGGCGGGATCGGCGGAGCCGGAGAGGTCGACCACGCGGAGCCGGTCGGGGGCGTCCGGGGAGCGGCGGACGACACGCTGACGGATCGTTTCGCCCTCGGTGACGAACTCGACGTTGAGGCTGTCGCACAGGGCGGCCGCCCGGCCGAGCGCGGCGGCGAACAGCTCCTCGTCGAGCTCGCCGTCGATCTCGAAGACTTCTCCGATGTTGTATTTCGGGCTGTGCCGATCGACGAGTTGCCCATACCAGACACCTTGCTGGGCGGCGGTCAGTTCGAAGAACTCTTCGGTGGTCACTTCTGACGGGAGGGAGCGGTTTTCGCGCATGCCGGTCGACACCTTTGGGGAGAGTTTTCGGGGACGGCGGAGAAGACGCACGGAACCGGTCACGCGATTGCACCGCCGACCACGGGAGACGGGACGGTGAAAGCAGACAGGAGCACCACTGCGCCCGTGGTGTCAGGGATGGCGGGAGCCTCGCGCCGGACGCGGCGAGCCCGGCACGAGACTATTCCGCCTTCGCGCCCGCGGAACGGAACGCACGGCGGGCCACCAATGGTTTATGAAGGGTGTATGAAGGAGGCGCGAACACTTGCGATCGAAATCCAACCGATCACTGATCACACCTGATCGATTCTGATCAGAAGAGAACAGATCCGATGAGGTTCGAGTGCCGCACCGGAAGACCGTACGGCCCGGTGGGAGCCCTGACGGTCAGAAGCCGGCCTATCCGGCGTCAGCTTCCATGGCCCGCACCAGACTGGCGGGACGCATGTCGTTCCAAGCCGCCTCGATCACGTCCAGACACTCCTGACGCGACCCTTCCGGGCCGTCCGCGCGCCAGCCGCCCGGGATGTCGAGACGCGCGGGCCACAGCGAGTACTGCCCCTCGTCATTCACCAGCGCCACGAACCGCTCCGACTCGTCGTCGAAAGGATTAGCCATGACTCCCCCACGTGTTCTCACTATTTCCACAGCATACTCATCGACCGTTTCCGGACATGCTGGTTCAGCGTTTTTCGCAGTCGCACCACCGAACCGGGTCACGGCGGCACGGTGCCGACCGCCGGAGCGGCGACACGCTACACCGCCGGATACCAGCGGCAAACCTGCGGCGGAGCCACGACTACCCCAGCTCCACCCTTCCATGCCAATCACATTAGAGGGCCGGTGGCAGTCAGGGCGCAGACTTACCCCACTACCTACGAGTATTAATTCGAACGAAAGACGCCAACCTCACCCGAGGCATATGCCAATTGAATCTCTAGGCGAATATCGAGCCACTCGATGCACCCATTGCGGGGGTATGTCCAATTATTGACCACGCCATTCCGGATACTTTCTCGCGCGACGCCCGCGAACCCCCGCGTATGCACGCAGAAAGCGCGGTGAGCTTCCATGCGCCGGGTGTGCGCCCCATTCGCGGACGACATCGAGGGGCCCTAGGGTGTGGCCGACGGATCAGGACCGGATAGGCCGCGGCGTCCGGTGCGGTGCGTCGCAAGGCGCTGGAACGTCCTCATCGCGGAGCGATTCGGGCGTTTCGGCAACGCCGCGAGGGATGGGGTCTCCCCTGCTCGAGCGAAGCCGAGAGCTTGGGGAAGTGCCGGGCGTCGCGGACCCGGCTCTGATCCGCCGGACACGCCCTAGCGGCCCAAGCCCCGGACCGCCGAGCCCCTACCGTCGACATCGCCGGACGCCCAGCGCGGCGCGGCTGTAACCTACTGGTCCGCGAGACCTTCCCGAGTCGGCGACCGGGGTCGAACACCCGCTGGGCGCGCACCGGTTCCCAGCCGGCTGTGGCCGGCCATGTCACTGCCGGGCACGCCTGTTCCACTCCGCCTCGCGCAGCGGCCCGCCGAGCCGTGTGAAGGAGTACCTGAGGGGGGAACGTGGCCGAGACGCCGCACAGGACTGTGCCGCCGCGACCGACGCGGATTTCTTCGTGGCAGCAGGCCGAGCACAACGCCGCCCGCTGGATGAACCACTGGGGCTACGCCGGCGCCACCGCCCGCCCCGGAGGGCCCGACTCCGGCATCGACGTCCACGCGGCCGGGGCCCTGGGGCAGGTCAAGTACCAGGCCGCCCAGGTCGGACGCCCGGACCTGCAACGTTTCGTGGGAGCACGCCCCCATGGATCGACCGCACAGCTGATCTTCTTCACCGGCAGCGGTTACACGGCCACCGCCGTGGTCTACGCCGAGGAGCGGACCATCGCGCTCTTCACCTACCGTCTGGACGGCACGATGACGCCGGTCAACGACACGGCACGCCGCATTCACCGCTCCGCCGCCGCCTCCGCATCGACCGCCGCATCCGCGTCTGCCGCGTCCACCGCGCCCGTGGCGTCCACCGCGTCCATGGCGGTTCGCGACCCCGGCACGGCCGGAGGGCAGACGTTCTGGCAGCGGAACTGGCGTGTCGTCGTGGGCGTTCTGCTCCTCATGGCGCCGCTGGGCTCGATCGGCGACGAGAAGACCTACACCGGCCCGCTCATCCTGGACATCCTGAAGTTCGTCGGCATCCTCCTGGCCTGCTGGGCGATCGGCACGTTCCTGATAGCCGCACGGTTCGGCTTCCGTGTCTCTCTCCGGATCCGGCCTCTCCGGGTGGCCCTCGTTCCCCGGTCGGGAGCAGGCCCCACCACAGCGGCGAACACGGTGCGTGTGCCGCGCCCCACGCGCGCCCGGCCCGGCCCACGCGCGGCGGCTTCCGGCGCCCGGCAGGACGACCTGGTGGCCGAGGCGGCGCGCCTGCTCCGTACCGGCAGCAAGCAGCACCACATCGACAAGGACCTCAGAGACCGAGGCATCGGGTTCATGGATCGCGGCCGCATCCTCAGCGATGCCAGGAAACTCAACAAACGCCCCTGAGGCATCGGTGACGCGCAGGCCGCCGCCCACGTGGCGCAGGCCGGGCACCCGGCGTCCCCGGCCGCCGCTCGCGCTTCGGCCCTCCCCTAGTCTCAGACCATGACGAGCAGCCGCGTCTTCGGCTTGAGCTTGCGGTTCACCGAACGGCTCTGTACGTACACCTCCAGCTCGGGGTTGTTGCCCGCCTTGACGGAGACGGTTCCCTTGATGCCCGTACCGAACAGGAGGCTGCGCGCCGCCTCGCCCGTGTAGGCGCGGTCGGTGTCCTTCTCGACCACGATGACTTCCTTGTCCGGCTGAACCTGAGCGCGGGCGCCCAACTGGTAGTAGCAGGAACCGCGTTCGTACGTCACACCGGGATGCGCGTCGACGAAGGACCGGATCTCGGTCTCCGTGTCGACCTTCAGGAGCCGGTACTTGCCGGCCGGGATCGGTTCGAGGTTCGCCCGCACCTCGTCCACCGATATGTCCTGGCCGACCGCGAACAGATTCTTCGTGCCGCGCACGCCCTTCTCACGGCCCCGGAGGAAGCTGGTGGCGGCGGCGCGCACGGTGCCGATCGCCTCCTCGACGCCTTCCTTGGAGTCCGCGTCCCAGATGGCGATGTTCCCGGCCGGGAAGCCGTAGTTCTGGGCGGTTCGCTTGGCCAGGGAGTTCGGGACGAGGATCGCCGAGGTCCAGTGCCCCGGCAGGCCGCCCATCTTCGCCGCGATCCTGTCGAGCCACGGACCGAGGATCGCCATGTCCCCGTCGTGCCTCCTGTCGCCGCCGGAGGCGTTCTCCTCGCCGTCCGTCACCACGATCTGGAGGAAGCTGTGCTCGCCGTACTCCTCCCAGATGTGCCCCAGGTCGTCCAGGGACTTCAGTGACGCCTCGATGAGGGCCGTGGCTCCGTTGTTCACCCTGTACAGCCCCCGCATGGACGGCAGATGCTTCACGTCCATGTCCCAGACCAGGTTCTCCACCCTGTGGTCGAAGGAGTAGAGACTGATCCGGGTCTCATGGCCGAGGCTGTCCGACTCGGCCTTCAGGCCCGCCACGAACTCGTCCACGACACGGATGAGCTGGTTCTCGTGCTGACGCATGGAACCCGAACAGTCCACGACCAGCGCGACATGATTCACCTTGTGCTGAATCCTGTTGGCGGACACGCTTCCACTCCCTTTCCAAGGCTCCCCCGGTGGCTCCCCCAGGTGATGACTCCACTCTAGGGAGAGGCACTGACAACGCCCCCTGGCGGCGGATGCGCCGAGGGGAGACGGGCCGGCCTCGGGCGCGGAGGGATCGCCGCCCTGCCGTACCCGGCAACCCCCGAACTCGCGGGCGCCGCGGATCTCTCCATCGGGCTGCCCGGCGTCCACCGGCTGGGCCCGGCGGCGGGTATCGGCTTGATCGCCTTCTTCGTCGGCGCGATCCTGGTTCACGTCCGCGCACGTGTCCTCCACAGCGTCGCCTTCCCGGGCGGCCACCTGCCGCTCGCAGTCGCCGGTGCCGGCTTCTTCATGGGCGAACCGTGATCCACGCCCGCGCGGGGATCACAGGACACACCCACGCGCGGCCACAGGAAAGGAACACCAGCTCATGGCTCTTCGCGTTCTCGTCATCGGCGGCGGGCTGATGGGAGCCGCCGCCGCCTGGCGGCTCTCGGTGCGCGGCCACCACGTCACCGTGCTGGAGCGTTTCGGCCCCGGCCACGACCGCGGCAGCTCGCACGGCACCTCGCGGATCTTCCGGCTGGCGTACGCGGAGCCCTCGTACACCGAACTGGCGCTCCGGGCGCTGCCCCTGTGGCGGAGGCTGGAGGAGGAGAGCGGGCAGTCGGTCCTGACGCTCACCGGCGCGGTCGACCACGGCCTGCCCCGGGCGGTGGACCGGCTGGCCGACGTGCTGGCCAAAGCGGGCCGGTCCGCGCGGCGGCTGTCGCCCGGGGAAGTGGCCGACCGGTGGCCGGGGCTCCGCGCCGACACGGCCGCGCTGTACCATCCCGACGCCGGCCGGGTGCACGCCGACGACGCCGTCTCCGCCCTGCTGAAGGCCGCCGGGCGGCGGGGCGCGGAGGTGCGGCACGGGGTACGCGTGACGGGCATTCGGCACACCGGCGCTACCGGGCGTATCGGGCGCGCTGGGCACACCGAGGGCCAGGTCACCGTGGTGACGGACGCCGACGAGGCACTGTCGGCGGACGCGGTCGTGGTCGCCGTGGGCGGCTGGGCGCCCGGTCTCCTGCCGGCCGTGGTGACCGGCTTGCCGCCGATGCGCGTCACCCAGGAGCAGCCGGTGCACTTCCCGGTGCCGGACGCGCTGGACTGGCCGTCGTTCGTCCACCACCCGGGGGCCGGCTGGGATGTGCCGGGCGGTCTGTACGGGCTGGGCAGCGTGGACGGCGTGAAGATCGGTCTGCACGGCGTCGGGCCCGTCGTGGACCCCGACCGCCGCGATCGTACGCCGGACCCGGCGGCCGTCGACCGTCTCCGCGCCTACGCGCAGGAGTGGCTGCCGGGCGTGGCCGGCGTCGAACCGGTCCCTCTCACCTGCCTCTACACCACCACGCCGGACGGGGACTTCGTCATCGACCGGCAGGGCCCGGTCACCGTGCTGGCGGGCTGCTCGGGGCACGGCTTCAAGTTCGGCCCTGCCATCGGTGACCTGGCCGCCGACCTGGTCGAGGGGCGGCCGGGCGCCCCCCGGTTCGCCCTCGGCCGCGTGCCGCCCGCCCGCTGAGCGCCCGCCTGCGCCAGGACACCCGTCAGGACATCCCTCAGGACATCCGTCATGACATCTGTCAGGACACCCGTCAGGACAGACGGGCGGCGATGGTCCGGGTGATCTCGGACAGGACCTTCTCCGTCCACAGCTTCCTGCGCTTCTCCACGGCGGCGCGGTTCTCGGCGGCTGTCGCGTCTGTGGGCGGCATCTCCAGCACACCCGCGGCGGAGGTGTCACCGTCCACCTCGAAGAGGTACGTCCCCTGAAGGCACGTCACCTTGCCCTGGAACGACGCCTCGACGTTGTAGCAGTCCTGAGCCCCCCAGGAATCGGCCAGGTCGACGAAGCCCTTCTCCTTTTCGTCCCGGTCCTTGTCCTCGCGATACCGCTCCTTTACGAGGCCGGCGTCCGCGACCGACGTCACGACCACGGTGAAGTGGCTGTTGCCGAACTCGTCGTCGCCGTGGTCGGGGAGGTGGAAGTCGTACTTGCAGCCGCCTCGGGGAACGTCGCCGGTGGTGCCGGGCGGGGCCTGGGTCAGCGGGTTGAAGTTCGTGATCGTGAGTTTCACCGGCTCGTGCTTGATCGCCTTCGCCTGCGGCAGGACGGCCTGGAGCTCCGCCTCCGTCACCAGCTTGCACGCGTCGGGCCATTGCGACAGGGCGATCGCCGAGCCCTCGGGCGGCCGCAGCCCGAGCGTGTCTCCCGCGGGCTCGGCCGCCCCGTACGTGACAGGGGTCGGCGGCTCCTCCCCGCACCCGGTCAGCAGTGCGGCTCCCGCCACAACGGCCAGGCATATGAGGCCCGTTCGCAGCATCACGTATCTCCTCGACTCTGTTCTTCCGGGTTCTTCGCGGGCCCCGGGGCTTCTTCGCACGCCCCAGGGTTTCTTCGTACGCCCACGGCTCTTCGAACGCCCCGGGCGGATCGCGGAATGCCGTTCGGCCGCCGGCCTCAGGGGCCGTCCGGGGCGGGCAGGTGCGGGCGGAGCTCGACGACGAAGTCCCGGAGACGCGCTTCGCGGTCGCTCCTGCCGGCCGGACTCCAGGTCTGCACCTCGACCCCGCCACCGCCGAGGACGTTGTAGAGGAACATGCAGGGGCCGCCCATGTCCGGGCCGGTGTCGGGGCAGACCTGCCAGCCGTTCAGGGCCGGGAGCGTGGGGTGGGAGATGCTGACCGGGCGGTAGTCCGCCGGGTGCTTCCCGTACCCTGCGGGGTCGCGCATGACGTACAGGCTCTGCGTGTCGCCGCTCGCTCCCCACTGGCAGCCGGAGTTCGTGTCGCTCGTCGCGTACGGCTTTCGGCTGCCGGGGTTGAGGCCGGCCGCGCGGATCGCCGCTTCCGGGATCTCGCAGGGGTCGAACGTCTTCGCGTCCACCTTCCCGGCACTCTTCTCCCCCTTCCCGCCACCCTTCGCCCCGTCACCGGCCTCTGCGGTGACGGGGCCGGACATCGTGTGGACAGCCGCACCCCCGGCGGCGGCGCCGACGACGAGCGTCATCGCGACGGACGCCACCGCCCAGCCGGGGACGGAGCCGCGCAGCGGAGGCGGCGGCCCCTGGCGGACGTCCTCCCCGGGGAGCGCGCGCAGGGCCCGCTGTTGCAGGACGAGCGCGCCGACCACGGCCGCGGTAGCCGCCAGCGCCCCCGCCATGAACGGCCAACGCTCCGCCAGGAGACCGCCCTTGAAGTTGTTCACGAGGGAGAAGGCGCCCACCGTGGCCAGGACGGACAGGGCGCGGACGGCGAGCGCGGCCCCTCGCCGCTGGGCACGGAACAGCCGCAGTCCACCGACGACCAGGGCGGCCGTGAGCAGTCCTCCGGCCACGGCGGCGATCGCGGCGGTCAGCCACCCGCCGGACCCGGTCAGCGCCAGCCCGACCGGTACGAGCACTCCGCATCCGGCGAGCGCTCCGAGGGCCAGCGAGGCCGTGGCCGCCTGCTGTACGGCCCGTGGCGTCGGGGGCGGGCCGAGGGGCGCTGCGGTCTGCGGGGGCGGCGGCCCGGGCCGGGGTACCGCCACCGTGGGTACGTAGCCGCCGCCGGGGCCCCCGGCGGCGGGGCCGGACAGGCTCCCTCGGATACGCAGCACCTCGGCGCGCATCGTCCGCGCGTCGGGGAAGCGGTCGGCCGGGTCCTTCGCCAGCGCCCGGGTCAGCAGTGCCTGCACTTCGGCGGGCGCCTGCGCGCCGAGGGCGGCGAGCGCCGGGGGCTCGGCGGTGACGTGGAGGTAGCCGATCCGGAAGCCCGAGTCGGCGTCGAAGGGCACGGTCCCGGTCAGGAGCTGGAAGAGGACGACGCCGACGGCGTACAGATCGGACCGGGCATCGATGCTCCGGCCGGATTCGAACTGCTCCGGGGACATGTAGTGCGGTGTCCCCACGGTGTAGCCGGTCCCGGTCAGCGCGGTGGCCTGCGCGTCCAGGGCGCGGGCGATGCCGAAGTCCATGACCTTCACCGAGCCGCCCGGGGTGACCATCACGTTGGCGGGCTTCACGTCCCGGTGGACGAGCCCACCGGCGTGGCTGGCGGCGAGGGCGTCGAGGATCTCGGCGACCAGTCGCAGGGCCTCGTCCAGCGGCAACCCGCCGGGGCGGGAGGGCACCGAGTGACTGAGCGTCCGCCCCTGGACGTACTCCATCACCAGGTACGGCACCCGCACTCCGGCGAGTTCTTCCTCGAACACGTCGTGCACGGCCACCACATGGGCGTGGCTGAGAGCGGCGGCCGCACGCGCCTCGCGCCGGAAGCGCTCCCGGCCGGTCGGGTCGGCGGCCAGCGCCGGGTTCATCGCCTTGATCGCCACGGTCCGGCCGAGGGCGGTGTCGTGCGCGCGATGGACGGCCGCCATCCCGCCTTGACCGATCAACTCCTGTACCACGAAGCGGCCTTGGGCCAACTGAGCCCCGGGCATGATCCCCACGGTCACCGGGCCGCCCCTGGGCCCCTCACCGGCCCGACGCCAGGACACGTCAGGACACCACACAGCTCGGTCATCGAACTCCCCCGTCATGCGGCGCGCGTCCGAAGACGGCGCGCGGACTGCTTCACCGGCTCCCGCGCGGCGCCGACAGTATGCATGACTCATGTGAAGCCCGCGGAGGGACGGTTGCGATCACGCCGCGGCATGAGCCGATCCGGCCGGCCTGCCGATCGCGAGGACGGAGTTCTCGACGGGTCACCCGAATGCGGCATTCCCCCCGGCGGAAGTGATCGTTGTGCGGAGTGCACCACCGCGAAGCGTTCTCCGTTTCGCATGGGACGAATCCCGAGGCCGTGCCTGCGCGGCAGTCACGCCTCCGCCCACGGTCCGTCCGCCCCCTCCATCCCCTCGTCGCCACCCCCGACTCCGGCGTACGGCGAGGTGAACGACGCAGGAAAGAGGAGCAGATGCACGAAGGAAGCATTCCGCTCGAGGACTTCCTCGACACCATGAACCGGCTCCAGGCCGACTTCGAGCGACGCCTCGGAAGCATCGAGCGCAAGGCGCCGCCGACGCCCTCGCCGCACGCCCCCGCACCGGAACACGCCGACGCGTCGGCGTGGACGCAGGAAGACGGCTACCACCCCCTGGGGATCGAGGCCATCTGGACCACAGCCCGCGAATCGCCTGCCGAACCTCCGAACAGGCCGCAGAAACGGTCCTCTCCCCACTACTGGGGCACCCCCGCCGACTAGCAGGCGCCAGGAGGAACGTTCAGCCTCTCATCGCCCGCGCCCTCGCCCGCGGTCGGAACAGCAGCCGAAGGCGAAGCCGCGCCGTCGCGCATCGGGTGGTGCGAGCGGGGCTCGGCCGTGCAGAACACGCACGCCTCCCAGAACGGCAGCGCGTCCAGCACCCGGTGACGTACGCACGAGGCCGTCGCGGCCTCCTGCGGACCGGGCAGGACGTCCGCGCCGCCCCTCGCGGTCGCCGGGTCGAACGCTTCCACCATCGCCCGGTACGCGCGCAGGTACCCCTCCGCCCGGGGCGGATCGTAGGTCAGTTCCTCCCACCGGTGACGGGACAGCGCCAGATCGAGGACGCGCAGCAGGAAGTCCTTGGCCGCGGCGCGCTCCTGCGGCGTGTCCCCCCAGTCGAGATCCGCGAGGCCGAAGCCGACCACCCCGCGCCCCATCACACTCTGGTCCTGAAGCGTCAGCAGGGCGGCGAAGCGGAAGTCCCACGGCTCGCGGGCCAGCGTGGACACGGAGAGCATCAGCACGTCCACGAACACCGCCGTGCCGCCGTTGGTCATCTCCAGGTACCGGCCGTCAGCGCCCTTGAACACGTTCATGCGTCAAGGGTAGAAGGGGCGGACGGGGAGGGCCGAGGCCCCGAGATCACCACGAGCGGTCAGCGGTTCCGGTGACGCCCCGTCAACGCTTCGGTATGTAGTGCTGCGGAAGCCCGCGCCGCTCCTGTGGGGGCAGGTTCCGGGCCGGTGTCTCCACCGGGCCCGCCGCCGGCCGGCCCCGCTCGCGGTCCCAGCCCGCGCGGGCGCGCGGATGGAAGCGGTGCCGCTCGGGGACGTATCGCCAGACGTGGTGCACCAGTCGGCCCAGGACGCGCAGCAGCCGTTCGTCGTGGGGCGTCCAGCGCAGGCCGAGGCGTTCGCGTACGGCGGGCGGGTACACGCCCACCGTGATCCACAGCGTCAGCCGGACCATCGGGACGCGGGCGAGGGCCCACAGCGGCGAGGGCAGCAGGCGCAGAAGAGGCGGTTTGGCGACGCGCCGCATGTTCAGGACGTCCCGGGTCGGGCGGTTGTCCTCCAGGACGTCGGCGCACATGTGGTCCCAGTACCTCTGGAACTCCTCCCAGCTGCCGGGAACGGGCTTCATCGACAGGCCGTACAGCGCGTACCAGCGGACGTGCTCGTCGAAGAGCGTGCGCCGCTGCGCTTCGGTGAGCCCGCCGCCGAAACGCTCGGCCACCCGCACGGTGAGCATGAAGAACGTGGCGTGCGCCCAGTAGAACGTGTCCGGGTTGAGCGCGTGGTACGGGCGGCCGCGCTCGTCGATCCCGCTGATCGAGGCGTGGTAGCCGCGCACTTCGCGGGCCGTACGGGCGGCGAGCGGGCCGTCGTAGACCACTCCGCCGATCGGATACAGCGAGCGGAAGAGGCGCTCCCAGCGCTCCTCGAAGAAGCGGGAGTGCTCGGCGACGCCCGCGCCCAGCTCGGGGTGCATGTTCTGCATCGACCCGGCCCAGGGGGCGAGGAGGAGGCCCCTCCAGTCGCCGAACCAGCGCCAGGTGAGGGAGTCGGGGCCGAGGGGTTCGACGGTTCTCGGGTCGGTCGGGGGGTTCGGTCCGTGAGCTGACGCTGTCACGTGTGCCTCCGCTGGGGGATTCCGTTCCGGGGCGGCTCTGTTCCGTGGCTCTGTTCGCGACCGTGCCGTGGCGGATCGTCCTGGCAGTTGCGCAGAGAGCAATCTGAGGACATCTGTCCTCAGGTTAGAATGTGCGGACGGCTGTCGTCAATTGGGTCAACAGAAAACGGGAGGGCCGGAGTTGACGGAGCGGAGCTGGGGCGGGACCAAGCTCGCCGAGCGTCGCGCGGCCCGCCGGCAGACCCTGCTGGACACCGCCGAGCGCCTGGCCGGCGAAGAGGGATGCGCGGCCGTCACGGTCCGATCGGTCTGCAGAGAAGCGCGCCTGACCGACCGCTACTTCTACGAGAGCTTCACCGGGCGCGACGACCTGCTCCTCGCCGCCTTCGAGCGGGTGGCCGACGAGGCGAGAAGGGCCCTGGAGGAGGCCGTGGCGCTCAGCGACCCGCAGCGGGAAGAAGTCAGGGCCCGGGCCGCCGTCTCCGCCTTCGTCGCCCTCGTCCTGGACGCGCCGCACAAGGGCCGGCTCCTGCTCCTGGAGCCCTTCGCGGACCCGGTTCTCGGGGCCCACAGCCATCGGCTCATGCCGGTGTTCACGGACCTCGTCGGCGGCCAGCTCTCCCGGGCGGGGGACGACATCGACCGCCGCATGGCCGCGCACGCCCTGGTCGGCGGCCTGGCGAACCTCTTCGCTGGGTGGCTGCACGGCACGCTCGACGTGCCGCGCGAGCGGCTGGAGGCGCACTGCGTGGACTTGGTGCTGGCGGCGACGGCGACGACGCGGGAATAGCACCGAAAGGCGCGGACGCCCGGACCTCCCACCGTCTCACCGTCGCGCCCCCGCCGGGGCCGCTCACCGTGAACCGGGGCGGCCGCCGCATCGGCCGTTCCGGCATTCGGAGGACTTCCCGTCGCCCGAATCGTTGTTTTCCGGCCACGGAGATACGGTACATAAGGGCCTTTTCGGTGCAGATCAACCTTCCCCGGCGACCGGGTTTCCGGACAGCGGAAATCCATCGTCCCCATGGCGCGACCCCCAGGAGGAACGATGACCCACCCCGAGGATGACGCGAACGGCAACGAGGGACCCGCGGACGGCGGAGCGGCGGGCACTCCCGGCGTACACGACGGCGGCGCAGACGGCGGAGCCGAAGGGCCTGCGGACGGCGGAGCGGCAGGCACCCCCGGCGTCCACGACGGCGGCGCAGACGGCGGAGCCGACAGCGGAGCCGAAGGACCCGCGGACGGCGGAGCGGCAGGCACCCCCGGCGTACACGACGGCGGCGCAGACGGCGGAGCCGACAGCGGAGCCGAAGGACCCGCGGACGGCGGAGCGGCAGGCACCCCCGGCGTACACGACGGCGGCGCAGACGGCGGCGCAGACGGCGGGGCCGACGAGGCCGGCAGCCGCTCTTGAGCGTGTCCCGGACCGAACTCCAGGACTCCGGCGTCCGTCGAGGCGTCGGGGTCCTGGAATCTCGCCTGACCGGGCTGAGCCGAGAGGAATTCGCCCGTGACGTCTGGGCGCGGACAGCGGCGCTGACCCGGGGCGCGAGCGATTTCTCCGATCTGTTCTCCACGTCCGCCGTGGATGAGCTGATCTCGCGCCGCGGACTGCGTACGCCCTTCCTGCGCGTCGCCAAGGACGGCTCCACGCTCCCCGCCTCGTCGTTCACCGCACCGGCGGGCGTCGGAGCCACCGTGGCCGACCAGCTCGACGACACCGCCCTGTGGCGCGCGTTCGCGGACGGGGCCACGCTCGTGCTTCAGGCACTTCACCGCACCTGGGAGCCGGTCGCGGACCTCGTCCGCGCACTCAGCGGTGAGCTGGGGCACCCGGTGCAGGCGAACGCCTATGTGACCCCGCCGCAGAACCGCGGGTTCGACGCGCACTACGACGTGCACGATGTCTTCGTCCTCCAGATCGAGGGGACGAAGCGGTGGGTCGTCCACGAGCCCGTGCTCCCCGACCCGTCGCGCGATCAGCCGTGGACCGACCACCGGCCGGCCGTCGCGGAGAGGGCCGCGCACGACACGCCCCACCTGGACACGGTGCTCCGTCCCGGCGATGTGCTGTACCTGCCGCGCGGGTGGCTGCACTCGGCCGAGGCGCAGGGGCAGGTGTCGGTTCATCTGACCCTCGGGGTCCATGTCTGGACCCGCTACGCGCTGGCCGAGCAGCTGACCCGGGCCGCCCTCGCGGCGCTGGGCGACGAACCCGCGATGCGCCGCACTCTGCCCCTCGGGACGGACGGCCCGAACGGCTGGGACGGCGAGCTGGACCGGGTACGTGAACGCCTGCTGGCCGCCGTCGCCGAGGCCGATCCCGCTCCGCTGTTCCATCGCGCCCGCCGGGGCCAGGGACGCCCGGCGCCACTGGGGCCGCTGGCCCAGCTCACCGCGTTGCACGACCTGGGCCCGACGTCGCCCGTACGGCTGCGCAGGGCGCTGGAACCCCGGCTGGAGGGGGCCCGGTTGTTCACCCGGGTGGGCCACCTCGACTTCCCGGCGGCCGATCTCGTACCCGTGACCCGGCTGCTGGAGGGCGGGGTCCGGACGGCCGGCGACCTCGGTCTCGCGCTCGCCGGGCGGCTGCTGCGGGCGGGCGTGCTGGTGCCCGCGGACCGGTGACCCCGCCGGAACGCTTCTTCTGCGCCGACGCCGCTCGGGCACGCAACGACGCCTTCGTGGGGACAGCTCCCTACGGCTTCGTCTGGGTCCTCATCGAGTACCGGCGCAGTTGGCCCGCCAACGGTTTCGACGGCCTCGACCTCGATCCGCGGACCAAGGCGCTCGTCTTCTCCGCCGCCCGGGCGCACCGCGCCCGGGTGCTGCTGATCAGGCGGCACGGACGCCGCCGGGCCGCGGGGAGCGGGCGCTGGGCGGTGCTGCGCCACGACGGTTCCGGCGCCCTGCGCCAGCAGTGGGGCGACTGGCGGCGCGACCAGGACCTGGCGGAGATCGTGACGGCCCTGGACTCCCCGGGGGAACCGGGCCGGCCGCCTGTCGTCCTCGTCTGCGCCCATGGCCTGCACGACGCCTGCTGTGCCGTGCGCGGGCGGCCCGTGGGCGGGGTCCTCAGTGCGCGCTGGCCCGACCTGGTGTGGGAGTGCACGCATGTGGGGGGCGACCGGTTCGCCGCCAATGTCGTCGTCGTGCCCGATGGCGTCTACTACGGCAATCTCGACGCCCGGTCGTCGGTCGCCGTGGTGGAGGAGCACCTGGCGGGCCGCATCCGTGCCGATCACCTGCGGGGCTACACCACCCTTTACCCGCCGCAGCAGGCGGCGGTGGCCGCGGTGCTCGGGCGCTTCGGCCCGGCGGGCAGACACGACTACGCGGTCGTCGGAACGGCCCGCGACGGGGACGGCTGGCGCATCCGGGTCAGCGGCACTCCCCCCCGTACGAGCGTGCTCGACGTCGAGGTGCTGGCGCGGCGCACACCGGCGCACCGGCTGACCTGCCGCGGACCGGCGGGGAGTTCCGCCGTCGTCTATGAGGTGACGTCGATCCGCGCCGGATGAGGGTACGTTCCCCACGCCAGGTGCGGCGGCCGGCCGTGGTGTGCCCGGTCGGCCCGGTGCGCTTGGTCGGCCCGGTGCGCTGGGTCGGCCCGGTCGGCCCCGGTGGACCCGGCCCGCCCGGCGCACACGGTCTGCCCGGCCGGCCCCGTGCGCCCGGTCGGCCCCGTGCGCCCAGTCGGCCCGGTGCGCCCGGCCGGCCCGTGGTCAGCTCCCAGCGGCAGGGCGGGCGTGCACGCTCACGGCGTAGCCGCAGCCCTCGACGTACGGATCGCCGCTCCAGGTGGCGTGGCGCTGCCGCAGGGTCAGTCCGGCGTCGGCGCACCACCGGTCGAAGTCCGCGAGGCCGAAGGGTGCTCGGGGCAGCGGCAGGTGCGCGGCGTCCAGCCCCATGCCCGTGACGAACAGACCGCCGGGGCGCAGTACGGCGGCCAGCCGCCCGATGACGGCTGCCTCGGTGCCGGGGGCCAGGAGGGGAATGACGTTTCCGGCGGCGAGTGCCAGGTCGAAGACCGGTTCCAGGCCGAGGTCGTCCATCCGGGCCAGATCCCCGAGGAGCCACTCCTCGGCGGGGGCCTCGCGGCGGGCGACGGCGAGCATCGAGGCGTCGATGTCGACGCCGGTGCAGTGGTGGCCCAGTTCGGCGAGCCGGATCGCGATCCGTCCGGTGCCGCAGCCGGCGTCGAGCACCCGGGCTGCGGGCCCCGCCAAGGCGTCGCAGAAGGCCGCCTCGCCGTGGATGTCGTGCCCTGACGCGGCGAGCCGCGCGAAGCGCCGGGCGTACTGTTCCCCGGCCTGTCCGCCGGTGAGTTCCGCCCAGCGGTCCCGCTTTCCGGTCATGTGCGCGCGCCTTCCGGTGAGTCCCGCCCCGTCGTGGGAGCGGGGACGTTCCCCCGCCCCCTCCCGGCAGAGCCTAGAGTCCCCGCCGGGCCTCCCGTACCAGCAGGACCAGCAGATACGCCCCGCCGACGCACACGGTGACCGCGCCGGTCGGCAGCACCACGCCCGGGATCGCGTGCTGGGCGGCGATGTCGGCCCCGAGGAGCAGGAGCGCGCCGACGAGCGCCGCGCCGGCGAGGTCGACGGTTCCGCGCCCGGTGAGGCGGCGGGAGATCTGCGGAGCCGCCAGGGCGACGAACACGATGGGACCCGCCGCGGCGGTCACCGCGGCTGTCGCGGCCACGCCGAGGACGACCAGCAGCAGCTTCGTGCGCTCGACGGGCACTCCCAGCATCGCCGCCGTGTCGTCGCCCAGTTCGAGCCACCGCATCCGGCGTTGCGCCACCGGGGCCGCCAGGGCGACCGCCGCCGTCAGGGCGGAGGCCATCAGGACGGCGGGCCAGCCGATGGCGCTCAGGGAGCCGGCCCCCCACACCGCGGCCCGCAGCGCGGTGTCCACGTCGGCCTTCACCGAGAACCACGTGTTGACCGAGGACAGCAGCGCGCCGACCGCGATGCCCACGATGATGAGCCGGAAGCCGCGCACACCACGGCGGAACGCCAGCAGATACACGGCGAGGGCGGTGATGAGCCCGCCGGCGAGCGCCCCCGCCGCGAGCGCCGCGTAACTGCTCGCGCCCGCGAGCAGCGTGAGGACGACGCCGGTGTAGGAACCGGTGGTGAAGCCGATGACGTCGGGGCTGCCCAGCGGGTTGCGGGTCAGGGACTGGAAGATCGCGCCGCCCACGGCGAGGGCCGCCCCGAACAGCACGGCGGCGACGATGCGCGGCGCCCGCCACTCCAGGACGACGGTGCGGACGCTGTCCTCGGCGGCGCCGGTCAGGACCGAGGCCAGGTCGCCGAGGCTCAGCGGGAAGCTGCCGAGGGTGAACGCCCACAGGGCCAGCGCGACCAGCGTGACGCCCAGCAGCCCGCAGACGAGGAGCGAGCGACGCGTCGCTCGCAGGCTCAGGGTCCCCGCCCTGAGGACGATTGCCCCGTTCACAGTTCCCTCACTCGGCTTCCGCGCACCAGCAGGATCAGCACGGGCGCGCCGATGAGCGGCATCATCACGCCGACCGGCAGCTCGGCGGGGATCACGATCAGCCGGCCCAGGACGTCGGCGAGCAGCACGATCGCCGGGGCGAGCACGGCGGAGTAGGCGAGGATCCAGCGCCAGTCGGGCCCGGTGAGCCGGCGCACGGCGTGCGGCGCCATGAGGCCGACGAACATCAGCGGGCCCGCGGCGGCCGTCGCTGTACCGCACAGCAGGGTCACCGCGATCACCACACCGCACCGGGTCGCGCCGACCCGCAGCCCCAGGGCCCGTCCCGCGTCGTCGCCGAGGGCCATCGCGTTGAGCGGGCGGGCACAGCAGGCGGCGGCCAGCAGGCCGGCCAGGACGAAGGGCAGGATGTCGCCGGCGGTGCCGGTCGGACGGTCGGTGATGGTGCCCGCTCCCCAGAACCTCATCCGGTCGAAGGTCTCCGTGTCGATCAGGGCGAGGGTCTGCGAGACGCCGGACAGTACCGCCGTGAAGGCGACCCCGACGAGGGTGAGCCGCAGCGGCGAGGGCCCGGCCCGGCCGCCGCTCGCGGCGAGGTAGACCAGCGCCGAACCGGCGATCGCGCCGACGAAGGCGAAGGGGAGGTACTGCTCGATGCGCGTGACGCCGAAGAGGGCGACGCCGAGCGTGACGGCGAAACCCGCGCCGGCGTTGACGCCGAGGACGCCCGGGTCGGCCAGCGGATTGCGGGTGAGCGCCTGCATCAGCGCTCCCGCCACGCCCAGGGACAGGCCGACGACGATGCCGAGCAGCGTACGGTCCACGCGGGCGTCGCTGATCGTGGCGTGCGAGGCGGAGCCGTCAGGGGCGGTCAGCGCCTGCCATACGATGTCGAGGGGGAGCATCGCCGATCCGATCGCGACACTGAGCAGCACCGCGACGAGGAGGACGCCGACCGCGACGCCCAGGCCGAGGAGCCGGCGCGTCCTGCGACGCGGGGACCTCGGGGACGCGGTCGGTGGTGGCTCGGTCGTCGTCGCGAGCGCCTGTGCCATCGAATCTCCCTGAGCGACCCGCCACGCGGACAACCCGGAGTGCCGTGGCGTGATCGACGTACGTGAACTGCTGGAACTGTCTGAACCCCGTGAACCCCTTGGAGCCTTCGACTCCCGGTTCAGGGGCCGCCGAGCGCTTCCGCCGCGTCCGTCGTGAGCGCGCTCACGGGCACCCCCGACTCGCGGCTCAGCGCGCGCAGCAGTCCGGCCCGGGTGGCGTACCCGGCCGCCCTGGCGGCCGCCGTCAGCTCACCCCCGCCGCGGAGGTGTTCGACGGCGGCGTTCATCCTGGCCCGGTTGCGCCACCGTGTGAAGGGCAGTCCGGTCTCTTCGAGGAAGACGCGCTGCACCTGGCGGGCGCTCATCCGGTGCTGTGCGGCGAGCTGCTCCAGCGTGACGGAGGGGGTGCGCAGGGCCTCGCGGGCGAGAGCGCGCACCGCCGGATGGGCGGGCAGCACGACCGGGAAGTACTGCCGGGAGATGCCTCTCAGTACGCGTCCCAGCGCCTGCCGGAACGGCTCCACCTGCTCCGACGTGGTCGGCGCCGCCCCGAGTGTGGTGGTCATGACCTCGACGATCGCGGGTACGACTCCGAGCGGCTGGACGCGGCATCGTGGCTGGTCAGAGGGGTTGAGGAAGGGGCCGAGCGCCATGCCGCCCGGCTCGATCCGCAGCGCGTGCGGCACCCGGGGAGCGAGCCAGAGCGCCTCGTGCCGCCCGAGCCGCCACTCCTCGCCGTCCGCGGACAGGCGGGCGTTGCCGGTCACCACGTAGACGAGGTGCGGTTCGTCGTGCTCGTGCGTGTCGTGGCCGAGAAACCGGATGGCGTTCTCGGCGACCACGGTGCCGAGGGATGTCACCGGCACGCCTGCCTCCTGTCGTATGCGATGCGTCGTGTCCGTCACCGGCGATGTCGCACTCGGATCGACGCAGCGGAACCAGCGAGGTTAGCCTCACCTTACCAACAGCCCGAACGTTCGATTCTGCCCAGTCACATGAGGTCCCATGTCTGCTCCCGCCCGCCTTCTCGCCTGCGCGCTCGTCGCCGCGCTGGCCCTCACCGGCTGCTCGGCCGCCGACTCGTCCGATGACGGGGGCAAGGCGTCCCCCGCGAAGACCCGTACGGTCACGACCGACTACGGCAAGGTGAAGGTGCCGGCCGAGCCCAAGCGGGTGGTCGTGCTGAACCACGCCCTCGCCGGGTACCTCTACGACCTCGACGTACCGGTGCGCGCCACGATCCC
Organism: Streptomyces sp. cmx-18-6; assembly: GCF_046548915.1. NCBI lineage: Bacteria > Bacillati > Actinomycetota > Actinomycetes > Kitasatosporales > Streptomycetaceae > Streptomyces > Streptomyces sp. cmx-18-6. Next base: position 149,793 of record NZ_JAEBEP010000008.1, read on the forward strand.
CGAGGACGCGGACGGCAAGGGCGAGTTCTCCCCGTACTGGGAGAAGGAGGCCGAGGAGGACGGCACGACGTTCCTGCCGTGGAGTGTCGACGGCTTCGACCTGGAGGCGATCCTCGCCCTCAAGCCCGACCTCATCGTCGGCGGCGGCATCGGCTTCCCGCTGTTCCAGGCGGAGAAGGTGTACGACAAGCTCTCCGGCATCGCCCCGACCGTGCTCGTGGGCAAGGAACTCGGTGACTGGCGGAGCCAGTTCTCCTTCCTCGCCGACGACGTGTTCGACAAGCCCGACGTCTACGACCGGCACCTGGCCGCGTACGACAAGCGGATCACCGAGGTGAAGGACGCGATCACACCGCCGCCCGGGCCCGTGTCCTACCTCGCCCTGACCGCCGATGGCACCGCGTACGGCCTGGTCGACAGCGTGGGCCTGCCCACCGAGCTGAAGAAGGTCGGCATCGAGCCCGCGCCGGTCTTCTCCGATGGCGGCTTCAAGGTGTACGGGCAGGGCGGCGACATGTTCGAGCTGTCGACCGAGAAGGTGGGCCAGACGATCACCCAGCCGTCCGTCTTCGTCATGGGTTTCAACGCCGACACGACCGACGTCGCCACCCTGAAGAAGAACCCCGTCTACGGCGCGCTGCCCGCCTTCAGGAAGAACCACGCCCATGACCTGCCGTACTGGGTGCTGCGCGGCGACTACGACGAGTCGATGGCGCTGCTCGACGTCATCGAGAAGAAGTTCTCCTGATGGCAGCCCAGCGCGCGTACACGACGCACCCCCTCGTGCTGCGCCGGGTCACCGTGCGCCGCGTCCACGAAGTGACGCCCAGGATGCGGCGCGTCGTCCTCGGCGGCGAGGAACTGGCCGCGTTCACCCGCGACGGAACTCTTCATCCCGCCTTCGCCGCGCCCGGGTTCGACGACCACGTCAAGGTGATCCTGGCCGCTGACGGGGACGTCCACGCGGCGCTCCCGGCGCAGTTGCCGCACGGCATCGAGTGGACACCGGCCGAACACCGGCTGACCCGCGACTACACGCCCCGGCGGGTGAACCTCCAGGAGGGAGAGCTCCACCTCGACTTCGTGGTGCACGGCGAAGGGCCGGCGGAAGCCTGGGCGACCTCGGCGCGGGAGGGCGACGAGCTGTGGTTCGTCGGGCCCAAGTCGTCGCTCCGGCTGCCCAAAGAGCTGGACTGGATCCTCCTCATCGGGGATGAGACGGCCCTGCCCGCGATCGGCCGCTTCCTCGACGAACGTCCGCTCGACGCCCCCGCCCATGTCCTGGTGACCGTCTCGGACGACTCGGCGCGCCAGGAACTGGCCCTGCGCGAGGGCGACACGATCACCTGGGCGGTCGCGGAGCCGGGCGACGCGGCGGCACTGGACGCCGCCGTCCGCGCGCTGCCGGCGCCGGCGGGTCGGGGATTCGCCTGGGCGGCGGCGGAGAGCCGGGCGCTGCTTCCGGTACGCCGGTATCTCCAGCGCGAACGGAAGCTCCCCAAGGACCGCTTGAACATCACGGGTTACTGGCACCGCGAGGAGGTCGCGGCACCGGAGGCGAAGGGCACGGCCGACGCGGGCGGCGCCCCGCAGGGCCCTGCCGCCGGTCCGATCCCGTCGCCGCTGCCGTGGCTGGTCGCGCGGGCCGCGCTGCTACTCGGCGTCGTCGACGCGGTGGCCGACGCACCGGGGCTCTCCGCCGGTGCGCTGGCGACCCGCCTGGGCGTGCCCGGGCCGGGGATCGACGTCCTGCTTCCGCTGCTCCGCGCGTACGGCGTGGTCGTCGACGGCGAGGCCGGGAGCGGGCTGCGCCTCGGTCCGGCGGGCGAGGAGCTCCTCGACGACCACGAGCGCGAGGAGTACACCGGCCATGAGGCCGAGCTGCTGCTCGCCCTCACCCACCTCGCTCCCGCGCTCCAGGGCGGTACGTCCCCCTGGCGGCTCGCCTCGGGCGCCACGCTGCTCGACGCGGTGACCGGCGACGCGGGACGCTATGGCGAACTGGTCGAGGAGTGCGAGCAGTTGGTCTTCCTGCTGAACGGTCTGACGGCCGACCCCCTCTGGGAGGACGTCGGGACCTGCCTGCTGACCGGGCCGGGCAGCGCCTCGGTGGTCGCGGCCCTCGACGACGCGGGACGGCTGCCGCGACTGCGGGTCGCGGAGGACGCCACACCGGCCACGGTCCTGCGCGGACACGTGCCGACGCCGGAACGCGTCGACTGGACGGCGGGCCCCGCCGATGTCGCCGTCGCCGCGAAGGCCCTCGCGTACCGCACCGACCAGGAGGCCGCGCTGCTCCTGACCCGGCTCGCGGACTGGACCCGGACGGCGATCCTCGTCGAGTCCTCCCGCCCCGACGGCCTGAGCCCGCACGCGGCGGAGGCGGCCCTGCACGCGTACGCCGCGACCGGCGGCCCGCTGCGCGACTCCGCCGCCATCGCCGCCCTCGCGCGGCGGTCGGGCTGGGACGTCGAGCGGACGATCGCCCTCGGCTGGGGCACGGAGGCCACGGTGCTGCGCCGGGGCTGACGTCTGGAGGGCATGGGGGCTCCGGGGCTGCGGGCCTCCGTCCGGTCTGCCGGTTCAGCGGCTGGGCAGGTGCTCGCTCCCCAGTCGCCTCGTCTCGTCCAGACGGTCCCGCAGGAGGGTGACCGCCTCCTCCGGCTCTCCCCCGCGCACCAGGCGTACCGCCGCCGCGATCACACCGTCCACGCTCCCGTGCATGAGGGCTTCGGCGCGCTCGGACCACGCGGGGGATCCGGCGTCGGCCGCCTCGGCGCGGCCGCACAGCTTCAGGACCTCCGCGCGGATGCGGGCGGCGTCGGCGGGGTGACCGCCGTGCCGGGCGACGTACTCGTCGAGGTACACGAGGGCTTCGTCGGCTCGGCCGGCCTCGACGAAGGTGCGGCAGAGCAGATCGACGACCCAGTCGGCGTCCCCGCCGGCCGTACCGACCGCCGTGCGCAGGGCCGCGATCGCCTCGTCGTGACGGCCGTGACGCGTCAACAGTTCAGCGAGCTCGCATGCCACGTGCAGGTCTCCCCCGCGGCCGCACCGCGTCAGCAGGGCGACCGCTTCCTCGGTCCGTTCCCGTTCCTCCAGGAAGCGGGTGAGCGCCGTCCTGGCGTACTCGGCCCCGTCCTCGCCGAGACGGGCGCGCAGTTCGTCCTCGCGTCCGTGCCGGGCGAGGAGAGCCGCGAGTTGCTCGGCGTGCTCGGCGAACACGATGCCGTCGACGCTCACGTGCTCCCCAAGCAGAGCGGCGGCCTCGTCGACCCGGCCCCGGCGCTCCAGGAGCGTGGCGTGCAGGGGGACGGTGTCCCAGGCGTCCAGTTGCCCCGGAGGGGCGAACGGGGCTGTCGGGCCGACGCCCACGGGTGGGAGCAGCGCGGCTGTCTCGTCGTCACGGTCGTGGCCCGCGGTGAGCTCCACCAGCAGTTCGGCGAGGGAACTGTCGGCGGTTCGCGGCCCGAGCAACGCGACGAGGTCGTCGACGCGCCCCTGGGCGGCCCACACGCGCGCCAACTCGCGCACGGCCTCCCGGTGACCGGTATCGGCGTGCGGACGCAGCAGTTCGGCCGCTTCGCCGGTTCGCCCCCCGTCGACGAGCAGCCGGCCGGTCGCTCGCACCGCCGGCCACCATCCGGTGGAGGTGAAGGGTTCCAGGAGCGCCAGGGCCTCGGCCCGCCCGCCGGAGCCTCCGCCGGCCACAGCGGCTTGCGCCAACCGGTGGGCGCAGAACCAGTCTCCGCCGGCCGCGGCTTCGCGGAGCAGGCCGTCGTGACCGTGCTCGTGGAGAGCCGAGGCGACGGCGGCCGGTATCCAGCCGTCGTAGGTGCGGTGGCGGTGGTCGAGGTCGGTGGCGTCCATGATCGTGCACTGTAGTGGCCCGAAACGCGCCCGTGGGACGGGCCTTTCGGTGCGGGTGGCGGTGGCCGAGGCGGCCGGGGCCCGGGGGCAGTCGCGTCGTACGGTACGGAGACCGGGGCGGCCGTCCAGGGTCGGCGCGCGGCCGGTGCGCCCGTCCCGTCCGCGTCGGGTGGAAGCCGGCGAGTCCTCGAAGGGCCCGGCAACGGTATGAGGGGAATGAGTTCATGGCTGCGGTGATCACCATGCTGGAAGATCTCAGGGGCCTCGCCCCGCTGACCGCCGAGGGTGCGGCGGCACGGTTCTCGGCCCAGGAGTGGACGCCCGGGGGCAAACCCCGTGACGGCGTGGAGACATCGTGGGACAAGAACGGCGTCGGGGGCTGGATCCAGACGTTCCGCAGCGAGTCGGTCAGCGTCTCGTTCGCCGTCTGGATCCGCGACGTCGACGAGTCGGGCTACTTCGACGACCTGGAGGCGGTCTACGAGCAGGGGCAGCGGGTGCTGGCCGGCTTCCTCCCGGAGATCGAGGAATCCCCTCTCGCCGGCCACCTGGTGGAGGCCGAGCAGACGGCGGCGGACAAGGACGAGTTCATCGAGGTGAAGAAGTGGACCCTGGACGGTCGGATCCTGACCGCAGGGGTGATCCAGCAGGACACCGATCTTCCGGTGATGGTCGTCGTGGCGCTGGAGGAGCCCGGCACCGCCTGACCCGCCCCCGCGCGCCGGGGCGCCCACGCTCCCAGGTGGGGGCGCGGGCGTCCCGGCGCGCGACCCGCCGCGCCTCTGGTCCGGTGGTCCGGGCGAGGGCGGGCGTCCGGACAGGAGGCGGGCGGGGGCAGAGGGGCGGGCGGGTCAGTCCCCCGCCGCGTCGAGTTCGGCGATCCGCGCCTGGGCCCTGGGGCTGTCGGCGCGTCCCATGGCGGTCCACTGCTGGGCCAGTACGCCCGGGCCGTAGTTCTTCGATCCGCCGATGCCCTCGGCCAGCGTCTGGGCGCGGGCGCCCTCCTCGATCAGGAGGATCGTGCGGGCGAGGTCCAGCAGCCCGCCGCGGCCCCAGATGGTGGCCCCGCCGTTGGCCTCCAGGATTCCCGGCACCTCGGGGTCCTCGTCCAGCACCCGCACGATGAAGGCGTCCTCCGCCTCGCGGCGGTCGAGGTAGACCGGCAGTTCGTCGGCGAGGGTGTCGCGCTGGACCGGTACGTAGCGGATCGGCAGCGGCCGGTGGGTCTGGCCCCAGGCCGCGAGATACGGGGTGTGGACGTGCGAGATCGCGTTGAGCCACGGGTGGGCCGCGAACACCGCCGCGTACCGCAGTCCGTCGCCCCACGGACGCAGCGCGTCCGGGCCGTCGAGGATGGAGGTGAGCACCACCTCCGGCGAGGCGCCGGGGCGCAGCGGGTCCGGGTGCTTCACCGCGGCGACCAGCTGCCCGCCCGGCGCGCGCACCACGAAGCTCAGCGTCGCACTGGCCGTGGTGGTCCCGGTCTCCCGGAGTACCTGGAACGCGGTGGTGGCGTCGTCGAGCAGGGTGGCCGTGAACGCGTCGACGTCGAGGCCGGCGCTCATCGGGCGGCCACCAGGGCGCGCGCGGCCCGGAGCGGCTCGTGAGCCACCCACGTATCAAGTGGGAAGTCGGTGGCGAGGAATGAGTGGGACACAAGGAACTCCTTCTGTTGGCCGAGCAGGGTGAGCCGGTCGTCGGACAGGTCGGGGTGGAGGCGGCGGTAAAAGTCGCCGCGGTGGGCCGCCGCGACCGACTCCGGGGTGCCGCCGGTCTCGCCGTGCAGGATCCGCAGCAGCTCCTGCTGGTGGTGCGCGGCCCAGTCGGCGGCCCGCAGCGTCTCGGCCAGGAACCGCACCACGAGGCCGGGGTGGTCGGCGAGGGTCCGTTCGTGGACGGTGATCGGGCGGGGCGTGCCGTTGTTGACCCGGCTGCCCGGGTCGTCCTGGTCGTCGAGGTCGATGCCGATGACCGCGCCGGTCCGGGCGGCGTGGGCGAGAGCGGCGGCTCCCTTGGCGTAGACGGCGTCGACCTCGCCGCGCCGGAGGGCTTCGATGCCGGTCCAGGGGTGGGGCAGGACGCCGTTGACGGTCCAGCCGGGGTGTGCGTCCCGGGCGTCGGGGACCTCGCGGAAGTCGACGCTGTCGAGCCCGAGTCCGGCGAGTGCCAGCGCTCCCCGGAATCCCTGGAGCGCCATGGCGCGCATGACGCCCGCGCCCGGGTCCGGGCCGTGGACGGGCAGGGCGGCCACCCGTCCCGCGAGGGCCTTTGGGGAGTCGATGCCCGATCCGGGACGCACCAGGATCACCTGGCGCTCCTCGATCCAGGTCAGACCGATGAGCCGGGTCGGCGCGCCCGCGGCCCGGGCGGCGAGGGCCGGGATGCTGCCTCCTTCGCGGAAGAGGCCGGGCAGTTCGTGGTCGAGGTGGTGCCGGGCCAGTTCCGGCGCGCCGTCCTGGAGGAGGGCGACGGTGATGCCCTCGGGGGCGAACGCCGCGTCGAGCAGGCCCAGTCGGTGGGCGAGGCCGCTCGCGGTGGGGACGGGGCACCGGGTGAGCCGGATGGTGTCGATGGCCGGCACCGCCCGGGGACGCGCGCCCGTCATCGGGGGCCGGCTCCTCGGGCCGCCACGGCGGCGGGGCGGCTCTCGGGGCCCCGGGCCTCGGGGAAGACGCCGAGCAGTTCCTCGTACCCCTCCGGCTGGAACGGCGGGATCTCGAACTCGTGGTCGACGTCGAGGAGCGGCAGTACGTCCCGTCCGAAGCGCAGCGCCTCGGAGGCGAGCGGCCATCCCGAGAGGATGAAGGACTCGGCGCCGTGTGCGGCGTACTCCTGAATGCGCTCGGCGACCTGGGCCGGTGTGCCGACCAGCCAGGTCCCGGCCCCGGGCCCGAGGAAGTCGAACCCGAAGGTGCTCGGCCCGAGCCAGACGTTGGGGTGTACGACGAGGTCCTCGACCTCGGGCAGCCGGCCGGCGCGCAGTGCGTCGACGCAGCGCCGCACCCGGGGGTCGTCCGTCTCGACCTCCTTGTCCAGCCAGCCGGGGCCCAGTTTGTACGAGGCGAGTTCCACGGCCTTGGCGTGGGAGGTCTGCTCCAGGAGCCACCGGGCGTGGGCCCATGCCTCCTCCTCCGTGTCGCGGACGACGACCTGGAGCCGGGTGCCGTATCCGAGGGTGCGTCCGTGTCTGGCGGCGACCGAGGCGACCTGCTGGAACTTCGCTCCGAGCCGGTCCGGCAGGTCGGCGAAGCTGAGGTAGAAGTCCACCGTCTTCGCCGCGTGTTCGACCCCCGCCTCCGACGCTCCGGCGCCCCACAGCGGGATGCGGGACTGGACGGCCTCGGGGAAGAAGGTGAGCGGGATGTCGAAGGTGCGGGGGGCGAGCCGGATGTGCTTGCCCTCGTACCCCTCCTTGGTGCTGGACCAGCGGAGGGCGAACGCCTCCCAGTACTCGGAGCTGTAGGAGTAGCGCTCGTCGTGCGGGAGGAACATGCCGTACTCCGGCAGCCAGGAGTCATGCCCGTTGACGACGTTGAAGAGCAGCCGGCCCTCGCTGAAGTTGTCGATGGCCAGGGCGATGTCGACGAGCTTCGCCGGCGAGATCAGCCCCGGGTAGAGGGCCACCAGGAAGCGCATCCGCCGGGTGAGCGGGGTCAGGGCCGAGGCGAGGGCGAGCGGCTCGTGCGGGCCGGTCGGCAGGAGCGCGCCGTAGAGCCCCACCCGGTCGATCACCTCGGCGGCGGCCCGCAGCCGGGGCAGGTCGTTGCGCCAGACGCCGTGCTCCTCCCACGGGACCGGGCCGTCCGCGGACTGGAGGTACCAGAGGATCTTCACCGTCATGGCTGCTGCCCCTTCGCGTGCTCGGTGTGCTGGGTGCGTGTGGTCTGCTGGGGGTGCTCAGTGCGTGTGGCGTGCTCGGTGCGTGTGGCGTGCTCGGTGCGTGTGGGGTGCTCGGTGCGTGTGGGTTGCTGGGTGTGCGCGGCGTGCGAGGTGCGTGTGGTGTGCGCGGTGTGCTCGGCGCTCTCCGCACGTCCGGTCCCGGTGCGCGGGGCGCCGCTGTTCCGGTCGGGCCATGAGCGGCGTACGAGTGCCGCCGCGCGCTCGGCGACGTAGGCCGTGGGGGCCATGGTGTGACCGCGGTTGAGTACGGGGATCGCCGAGGCGTCGACCACGCGCAGCCCGGTGACGCCGCGGACGCGCAGCTCGGCGTCGAGCACGGCGTGCGGGTCGTGGTCGGGTCCGAAGCGGGCGGTTCCGGCCGGGTGGAACATGCCTCCTGCCGTACGCCGGATGTGGGCGTCCAGTTCCTCGTCGGCGGCGGTGTCGGCTGGACCGGGCCCGGCGGGTCCGCCCGCGTAGGGGGCCAGGGACGGTGCGGTCAGAAGGCGGCGGGCGAGCCGCACGCCGGCGCGGAGGACGGCGAGGTCCTCGCCCCCGGGGTCGCTCAGATAGCCGGGGTCGATGAGTGGCGGCGCGAGCGGGTCGGTGCTGGCGAGGCGTACGGTCCCCCTGCTGCGCGGCTGGAGCGCGACCACGCCGTACGTGATCCCGGACGCCTCGCCCGGCGACGCGCCCCGGCCGGGCGCGAACACGATCTCGACGTCCGGCGCCCCCGCACCGGGGCGGCTCCGGGCGAACACCACCACACCGGCGGTGTCCGCCGGGGGTTCGGTCCGCCGCGCCGGCCCGGCGTCGGCGGGCGGCGGGGCGTGCACCGCGCCGCCGACGCAGATGTGGTCGTGCAGATCGCGTCCCACGCCCGGCAGTTCGGCGACGACGGTGATCCCGAGCCGCTCCAGGTCCGGTGCGGGGCCGATGCCCGAGAGCAGCAGGAGCTGCGGGGAGCGTACGGCTCCGGCGGCGAGGAGCACCTCGCGGCGGGCGGTCGCGGTGACGGGCGGGCCGCCGTCCTGGCGGTAGACGACTCCGGTGGCCCGGCCGTCCTCGACGACGATCCGGGTGACATGCGCCCCGGTGACGATCCGCAGGTTGTCCCGGGTCCGCGCGGGGCCGAGGAACGCGTCCGCGAAGGTGACGCGACGCCCGTCCCGCACCGTGCGGCGCAGGGGCTCGACGCGTTGGGGGCGGGCCCCGCCGACTGCCGCGCGGGACGGGCCGAGTGTGTGGGCGGCGGCGGACAGCGCGTCGTTCAGGGGGTGTTCGCCCGCGGTGCGGACCGGCAGCGGGCCGCCCCCGCCGGCTCCCCGGTCACCGTCCTCCAGCCGGTCGAAGGAGGCCCGGGCGCTCTCCCAGGTCCAGTCCTCGCCGTAGTCGCTCCAGGCGTCGTAGTCGGCGGGGTGGCCGGGGACCCACAGTGCGGCGTTGAGGGCGGACGAACCGCCGAGCGCGCGGCCGGCGGGCCAGTGGACGGTGCGTCGGCCGAGTGCGTGCTGGGGAACGGTGTCGTCGGACCAGTCCGCGTCCGAGCCCAGCAGCTCACCGCCGCGTAACGGGTCGCGGGTCTGCGGGGAGTCGGGGAGTTCCCTGCCGGCTTCGAGCAACAGCACGGTGGTGTCGGGGAGTTCGGAGAGCCGGGCGGCGACGATCGAGCCGGCGACCCCCGCGCCCACGACCAGGAAGTCGTACGGGGGTGGGGCGTCAGGCATGGCGGGCGCCCCTGGGGGGCACTGCCGCGGCCTCGGTGTGCGTCATGCCGTCAGGCTCGACCAGCCGCGAGGAGCTTGTCAAATAGTGAAGGCACATTTCATATAGCGGCAACCTTTGGCATGATGGGCCGACGACGGCAGCACCCCCACTCCCGTCCGGTCCACGCGGACGGCTGAAGGACAGGACTTCCCGCATGGCACGACAGGACGCCCCGGACCCCGCACCCGGCCGGGCGCCCGGCGCACAGACGGTGGAGCGGGCCTTCGAGGTCCTCCAATGCCTCAGGACCGCACCGGGCCCCGTGGGCGTGTCCGACATCGCCCGGAGCCTCGACCTGAACGTCAGCAGCGTCTACCGGATGGCCAGGGCGCTGGAGAAGGCCGGGTTCCTCGAACAGGATCCGGCGACCCGGCGTTACCGGCTGGGCAGCGCGATCGCGGGACTCAACCGCGTACTGCACCACCAGCGCCGCTTCGATCTGGCGCGGCCGGAACTGCGGCGGCTGGCCCGGGAGACGTCCGGCTCCGCCGTCCTCGCCCTGCGCGACCGCGACGAGGTGCTGGTGGTCAGCGACCTCCCCGTCGCCGAGGCGCCCGACGACTGGTCCACCCGGGTCGCCAACTCGGTGCCGCTGCACGCGTCGGCGTTCGGCAAGGCCCTCCTGGCGTGGCCGGGCACGGCGGACGCCGAGCTGGACTCGCTCGCCCCGCTCGAACGGTTCACGGAGCGCACGATCACCTCGCCTCAGCGGCTGCGCGAGGAGCTGGCGGCCTCCCGGGAGCGCGGCTACGCCGTCTCCAACAGGGAGCTGTACCCGATGCAGTTGACCGTCGCGGTGCCGATCCTCGGCCAGGACGGCGGAAGCTATCTCGCTCTCGGCGTGGGCACGACGTGGAGCCGGGCCGCCGCCGCCCGGACGAGGTCCCTGGCCCGGCAGGTCCAGGACAGCGCACACCGGCTCCGCCCGCTGCTGGTCCCCGACTCCCCCGGCGGGTGGTGAAGGGGCCCGGGGAGCACCGTTCGGCCAAGTCCCGGACGGGTGCGATCACTTCAGTCCCATGAACAGATCCCGAAGGCAGTTGACGCATCACCTCGGTTCCCACACTCTTGAGTTGATACATCAACCCATAGGGATGGGGAGCAGTCATGCCCAAACTTGCCGTGATCGTCGGAAGCGTCCGCCCGGGCCGGGTCACCCGGGAGGTGGCCGAGTGGGTGCACACGGTCGCGTCCAAGCGTCCGGAGGCCGACTACGAGCTGGTCGACCTCGCGGACTTCGAGCTGCCGGCCTACGACGAAGCGCTGCCGCCGCAGTACGGGCAGTACGAGCAGGCGCACACCAAGCGCTGGGCGGCGAAGATCGCCGAGTTCGACGGCTTCGTCTTCGTCACGCCGGAGTACAACCACAGCGCCCCCGCGGCGCTCAAGAACGCGCTCGACTACATCTACGGCGAGTGGAACAACAAGGCCGCGGGCTTCGTCAGCATCGGTGGCGCGGGCGGCGTGCGCGCGGTGGAGCACCTTCGGCAGATCGCCGCCGAGCTCCAGCTCGCGACCGTGCAGGCGCAGCTTCCGCTGCCCGTCTCGGTCGACTTCCCGAACTACCCCGCCTTCGCCCCGTCCGAGACCCGTGAGGAGGAGCTGGGCCGGGTGCTGGACCAGCTGGAGAAGTGGGCCGGCGCGCTGAAGACGCTCCGCGGCTGACACTCCGGCACACGCCGCACCGCCTCAGCACCGTCGTCCCCTCCCGCGCCCGGCGCGGGAGGGGACTTCGCGTCGTGCCCGGCGGGGGAAAGGGTTCAGGGCGCGCTCGGCCGCAGGGGTCTCGGGAGCACGCCCGACCACCGGGGATTCGAAGCACGCTCGGCCGTAGGGGTTTCCGAAGCACGCTCAGGGGACGCACCGGCGCTATTGCCGTGAACCATGGGAAGCATGAAATCATTGGTCCTCGCCGGTGGTTCCGGCACCCGTCTGCGTCCGATCACCCACACCTCGGCGAAACAGCTGGTTCCGGTGGGCAACAAACCCGTTCTCTTCTACGGGCTCGAAGCCATCGCGGCCACCGGCATCACCGAGGTGGGAATCGTCGTGGGCGACACGGCGGACGAGATCGAGAAAGCGGTCGGCGACGGTTCGCAATTCGGCGTCGAGGTCACGTACATCCGGCAGGAGTCCCCGTTGGGGCTCGCCCACGCTGTTCTCATCGCCCGCGATTTCCTGGGCGACGACGATTTCCTCATGTATCTGGGTGACAACTTCATCGTCGGCGGGATAGCCGACGTCGTCGACGAGTTCCGCAGGGACCGGCCCGACGCGCAGGTGCTGCTCACCCAGGTCCCCGACCCCTCCCGGTTCGGCGTGGCGGAGCTGGACGCCGCCGGGCAGGTGCTGAAGCTGGAGGAGAAGCCGCGGCGGCCCAAGAGCGACCTGGCGCTCGTCGGCGTCTATCTGTTCACCCCGGCGGTCCATCGGGCGGTACGGGCGATCAAGGCGTCCTGGCGCGGTGAGCTGGAGATCACCGACGCCATCCAGTGGCTCATCGACGAACGGCTGCGGGTGCGGTCGACGACGATCACGGGCTACTGGAAGGACACCGGGAACGTCGAGGACATGCTGGAGGCGAACCGCAGCGTCCTGGAGAACCTGGTCCCCGGCGTCGAGGGCGAGATCGACGAGGCGACCCAGATCATCGGCCGGGTGCGGATCGAGGCCGGCGCGGTGGTCCGCGGGTCCCGGATCGTCGGTCCGGCCGTGGTGGGCACGGGGACGGTGATCGTCGACTCCTACCTGGGCCCGTTCACCTCGATCTCCGACAACTGCCGCATCGAGGACAGCGAGATCGAGTACTCGATCATCCTGGCCGACTCCTCGATCAGGGGCGTCCACCGCGTGGAGGCGTCCCTCGTCGGCCGTTCGGTCGAGGTCACCCCGGCTCCCCGGATCCGCGCCGCCCACCGGCTGGTGCTCGGCGACTACAGCAAGGTGCAGATCTCCTCATGACGACCAAGGTCCTGGTGACGGGCGGCGCCGGATTCATCGGCTCCCACCATGTACGCACCCTCCTGGGTCCCGAAGGGCCGGGCGGGCTCGCGGTCACCGTGCTCGACGCCCTCACCTACGCGGGCAACACCGCCAATCTGGACGCGGTCCGGGACCATCCCGGCTTCCGCTTCGTCCACGGCGACATCCGCGACGGGGCGCTCGTGGACCGGCTGGTCGCGGAGCACGACCAGGTGGTGCACTTCGCCGCCGAGTCCCACGTCGACCGCTCCATCGACAGCGCGGCCGAATTCGTCTCCACGAACGTGCTGGGGACCCAGACGCTCCTGGACGCCGCCCTGCGCGGCGGGCTGGACAGGTTCGTCCACATCTCCACCGACGAGGTGTACGGCTCGGCCACGGAGGGCTCCTGGCCCGAGACCGATCCGCTGCGGCCCAACTCGCCCTACGCGGCGTCCAAGGCGGCCGCCGAGATGCTCGCCCTCGCCTGCCACCGTACGCACGGTCTGGATGTGCGGGTGACGCGCTGCTCCAACAACTTCGGCCCGTTCCACCACCCCGAGAAGATCATCCCGCTCTTCGTCACCAACCTCCTGGAGGGCCTGCCGGTGCCGCTGTACGGGGACGGCCTCCACATCAGGGACTGGCTGCACGTCGACGACCACGTACAGGGCATCGAGCTGGTCCGCACCCAGGGGCGTCCCGGTGCCGTCTACAACATCGGCGGCGGCACGGAGCTCACCAACAAGGACCTCACCGGACGGCTGCTGGCGGCCTGCGGGGCCGGCTGGGACCGCGTCGAGCACGTCGAGGACCGCAAGGGCCACGACCGGCGGTACTCGGTGGACTGCACCCTGATCCGCGAGGAGCTGGGGTACGAGCCCCGCCACGGTTTCGACGCCGCGCTGGCCGAGACGGTCGCCTGGTTCCGGGACAACCGTGCCTGGTGGGAGCCGCTGAGGAAACGGCCGGCGCCATGACCGCGCGCGGCACGCGGGCCCCTGTCCGGTGACCGGACAGGGGCCCGCGTGTGCTGCCGCCGCCCGGGAAGCGGCGGCTGTCCGGCCTACACGGTGGCGCCGACCGCGGCGGGGGCCGTGGGACGCGGGCGTCGTCCCTCACGGGCGATCCGCGGGTCGATGACCGGATAGAGGAGGTCCACCAGCAGGTTGACCACGGCGAACACGGTGGCGCCGAGCAGGACCAGGCCCTGCACCAGCGGCAGGTCCTGTCCGCTGACCGCCTGCGTGGTGAGCCGGCCGAGGCCGTCGCGCGAGAACACCGTCTCCACGACCACGGACCCGGACAGCATCCCGCCCACCAGCAGCCCGACCATCGTCAGCGCGGGCAGGACGGCGTTGCGCAGCGCGTGCCGCACATGGACGACGGGCCGCCGCACGCCCTTCGCCCGCGCCGTCTCCACGTACCCCTCCAGCAGCTCCGACTGCAGGCTCTTGCTGAGGAGCTGGGCGATGAGGGCCCCGGCCGGCAGCGCCAGGGTGAGTGCGGGCAGGACCATGCTCTCGATCCCCTCGTTGCCGATCGCCGGGAAGACGTGCCACCGGAAGGAGAACTGCTGAAGGAGCAGCAGACCCACCCAGTACGAGGGCAGCGACACACCGAGCGGCGGCAGGCTCATCAGCATCTGCTGGAGCCAGCGCCACCGCACCAGGGAGGCGCCCACGGCGAGTGCCGTGCCGAGCAGGAGGCCGAGCCCCAGGCCCGCGCCGGTGATCTGCGCGGTCTGGGGCAGGGCCTCGCCCATGAGGTGGGAGACCTCCTCGCGGCTCTGGATCGACCGGCCGAGATCGCCTTGAAGGAGGGCGCCGAGCCGGCTGACGTACTGCTCGGTCACCGGCCGGTCGAGACCGAGGTCGGCGCGCATCGCGTCGAGTTCGGCGGGGGTCAGACTGGAGTTGGGTCCGGCCATCACCGCGACCGGGTCGCTGGGCAGGGCGAACAGCACCACGAAGGAGATCGTGAAGGCCGCCCAGATCACGAAGACGGCCTGGCCGGCCCGTGACAGCAGATAGCGCGCCATCGGTTCAGCTGCTCCCGTCCAGCGGCCTGCTCGGGAGCTCGCGACGGAGCACCGGGGCGATCTCGTCGAAGAAGAGCTCCAGCGTGGCGTCGTACTGGGCACGGCTGAGGACTTCGCCGTCGACGTGCACATGGAGCAGTTCGTGGCCGAACTGCTGGTGCTGGCCGATGACCTTCTCGATGATCTGCTGCGGGCTGCCGACCAGGACCGAGCTGTGCTCGATCCAGTCCTCGACGGTGTCGTATCTGATCGAGCCGCCGTCGAAGGTGCGGTTGACGGCGAGTCTCGCCTCGAACACCGGGCGGTAGGCGGCGACGGCCTCCTGGGAGGTGCGTGCTCCGAAGTAGCCGGCGGTGCCCGCGCCCACGAGGGCCCCGCGGGGGTCGTGCCCGTGGGCGGCGTAGCGCTCGCGGTAGTGGTGGATCAGCTTGGCGTAGCGGTCGATGGGACCGCTGCCGTTGGAGGAGAAGAGCGGGTCGCCGTGCTGGGCGGCGAAGTCGGCGGAGCCGGTGCTGCTGCCGCTGCCGTGCCAGATGCGGATGTTCTTCTGGTAGGGCCGCGGCAGCGGTTCGGCGTTCTCCAGGGAGCGGCCGAGGCGGCCCTCCCAGGTGACGTCGTCCTCGGCCCACAGCCGGCGGAACAGCGCGTAGTTCTCCTGGAGCAGGTCCCACTGGTTCTCCGGGGTGACCCCGAAGAGCTTGCTGGAGCGGGGGTAGGCGCCCTTGGCGACGATGAGGTCGAGCCGGCCGCCGGAGAGGTTGTCGAGCGTGGAGTAGTCCTCGAAGGCCCTCAGCGGGTCGAGCATGCCGAGCGTCGTCACCGCGGTGAACAGCCGGATCTTCGAGGTCCGCGCGGCGATGTTGCTGAGGAGGACCGGCGGGGACGACGACACGGCGGGGCGGTCGTGGCGCTCCCCGATCCCGTAGGCGTCGAAGCCCAGCTCCTCGGCGAGTACCGCGTAGTCGACGAGTTCCCTGAGCTGGAGCTCGTCCGGCTTGTCCTGGCGTGGCAGATGAGGGAGGAGAAGAAATTTCATCGCTGTTCCCGCTTGAGGTAGTTCTCGATCTCGTCGGCCGCGAGCGCGGGCCCGCCCGACGCGTTGGTGTGTTCCTGGAGCTCCTGCACCCGCCGGGCGACCTCCTCGTCGCCCGCCACCGTGAGCACGGCCTCGCGCAGCGCCTCTGCCTGAAGGTTCTCGGGCCGGACGACGGCGCCGATGCCCAGGTCGGTGACGCGCTCCGCGTAGGGCAGGACGTCGACGCCCTGCGGCACGACGACGACGGGCGTCCCGGTGTGGAGCGCCTCGGAGAGGCTGCCGGTGCCGCCGTGCGTGACGAACGCGGCGGCGTGTTCCAGGACCTTCACATGGCGTATCCAGCGGTGGACCTCGACGTTGGGCGGCAGCGGTTCCAGCTCGGCCGGGTCCAGGCCGTTGCCCACCGAGATCACGGCGTGCAGGGGCTGGTCGCGGAAGGCGTCGACGGCGGTGCGGAAGAAGCCGAGGTGCTGGTTGTTGACGGTGCCGAGCGAGACGAGCACGGTCGGCAGGCCGTCCGCGGGCGGCTCCCAGTCGTCGAGGAAGCCCCGGTCCCCCAGGCTCGGCCCGATGAACACGAAGCGTTCGTCGAAGGTCTCGTACGCGGGCTGGAAGTGCCGGGGCACGAAGACGACGGTGAGTTCGTCGGGTACGCGCTCGGTCCACAGGAACTCCTGGACCCGGTCGGCGATCCCGTAGCTGTCGAGGAACGCGGTGATCTCGTCGACGGGGTCGGTGAGGGCGAACTCCGGGGCGAGCGCGAAGATCCGCTCGAAGTACGAGTAGTGCGCGTTGGACACCACACTCGGTGCGAGGTGCACGGCGGGGAGCCCCCAGACGTGGCGCAGGACGCGGCCGGCCTGGAAGGCGGCCTCGTCGAAGGCCACGAGGTCCGGGCGGTCGTCGCCGTAGTGCGCCTCGACGGCCCGCAGGATGGCGACGTTCTCGCGGAAGAACGCCTCGGTCGGGGTGATGGAGCTGTCGTTGGCCAGGCTCTCCAGCGGCTTCACCGAGGTGTACGCGAGCACCTCGGCGCCGGCTCCGCGCACCTTCTCGGCGAACTCCTCGATCGTCACGTAGGTGACGTGGTGGCCGCGGCCGACGAGTTCGGAGACCAGGGCCAGCTTGGGGAAGAGGTGTCCGTTGGACGGGATGTCGATGATCAGTACTCGTAGGGACATGGTGTCCTCCTTGGCGTCAGGAACAGCGTCAGGACCGGCGTCAGGACCGGGGGAAAGCGATGACCTTCTCGGGCACGACCCGCACGACGACCCGCACCAGCGCGTCCGGCGGGGCGTGGGTCTCGCCCAGGTATTTCAGGGCCAGTTCGTCGGACAGCGCCTGTGCGCCGTCCTCGGAGAGGTGCGCGGTCCCGCGCACCTCCACCGAGCTGTACGGGTTCGCCGCGTCGAACACCGAGACGCTGATCCTCGGGTCGCGCGCCAGGTTCCGGGCCTTGCCGCGCTCCAGAGGGGTCACGAAGAGCAGGGCGTCACCGTCCCGCTTCGCCCACACCACCGAGGACTGGGGGCTTCCGTCGGGGTTCACCGTGGACACGACCGGGAAGTTCCGGCCGTCGAAGAGCGCACGGGTTCGTTCGTCGAGCGTCACCGGCATGGCGATGATCGCCTCCTTCATCGGTCGTACGTCGTCGGTCGTTTCATCGGTCGTACCTCATCGGTCGTCCGGTACGGGCGGGAGCGGGACGGCGGCCGTCAGGAGAGCCAGACGGGCGTCAGCGGGTTCAGGCCGGCGCCCGCGCCCAGCGTGAGTCCGTGCACCTCCTTGCCGGTGGCGACGATGGTCGTCTGCTCGAACACCGGGAGGTAGACGACCTCTTCGACGATGCGCCGCTGGGCCTGGGCGAGGATCTTGTTCCGGGCCGCGGGGTCGCCGGTGGCGACCTGCTCCTGGAGGAGCGGCTCCAGCGTCGTGTCGTTGATCCGGTAGTAGTTCGGCGGCGCTCCGGAGAAGGAGGTGCGCAGCACGTCGCCGTCCGCCTGGGTGCCGTTGGTCCAGAAGAAGTCGTACTTCTCCTTCTTGAGGCCCTCGAGGATCTGGAGGCCGGTCTGCTGGAGCAGCTTCAGCTCGATGCCGTTCTTCGCGAGCTGGGCCTTGATCAGTTCCAGGGTCTTCTGGCTGGCGGTGTAGCCGGGGAACCAGCCGACGACGAGGGAGAGCTCCTTGCCGTCCTTGGCCCGTACCCCGTCACCGCTGCGGGTCCAGCCGGCGGCGTCCAGCAGGGCGCCCGCCTCGGCGGGGTCGTGCTTCACCACGGAGGCGAGGTCCGTGTATCCCGGGGTGGTGGAGGCGAGCACGCTGGTCGCGGGCTTGAACTCCGGGCTCAGCACGGCGTCGCGCACCTCGGTCCGGTCGACCGACAGGGCGATGGCCTGGCGGACGCGTACGTCGTCGAGCGGCTTGCGGGCCGAGATGGGCACCAGGCCCCAGACCAGCCCGGGGTTGGGGCGGGTGACGAGCTTCAGCCCGCTGTCGCGTACGGACGTGATGTCGCCCGGGGGTACGTCGCTGACGGCCTGGATCTGTCCCGACTGGAGGCTGCCGGTGCGCACGCTCGCCTCCGGCACCACCGTGAAGACCACCTTGTCGAGGTAGGCGTCCCCGCTGTGACGGATGCTGCCGGGCGACCAGTCGTACCCCTTGCGCTTGGAGAGGGTGACCTTGCCGGAGGCGAAGGTGTCCAGGACGAAGGGGCCGGAGCCGATCACCTTGTCGACGCGCTTGTCCCAGGGGAGTTCGAGCGTGGCGGGGGCGACGATGGAGAGCCCGGTCTGGGAGGCGGCGACGAGGAAGGGGGCGTTGGGCTTGCTGAAGGTGATCTTCACGGACGCCGGGTCGACGACCTCGGCGGAGGCGACCGCGCCGGCGACGGGGGCGATCGACGGGTTCACCTTCGCCTTGTTCGCGACCAGGTCGTCGAAGTTGGCCTTGACGACCTCGGCGGTCAGCGGGGTGCCGTCGGAGAAGGTGACGCCGTCGCGGAGGTGGAAGGTGAACTCGGTGGCGTCCTCGCTGATGTCCCAGGACTTGGCGAGCCACGGCACGATCTTGCCGGTCTCGGGGTCCTGGCTCACCAGCGAGTCGAAGAGCTGCCGGTTGACGTAGACGGCGCCCGTGTCGGTGAACGCGCGGGGGTTGGCGCTCTGCGGGGACTGCTGGAGGGCGAGGGTGAGGGTGCCGCCCTTCTTGGGGGTGCTGTTCGCGGCGTCGCCCGACGAGTCGTCCGAGCCTCCGCAGGCGGTGAGGAGGACGGTGAGGCTGGTCACCAGGACCAGCGCGGAGCGGAGTCTGCGTGCTCGGGGTTGCATGACGGGGTCGTCTCCTTGTGATGCTCTGATGCTCGAACGGTGCGAGGGGTGGTTCTGTGGTCGCGCGGCGGGAAGACCGGCGTGGGGAGCGGTCCGGGAGGTGACCGGTGTTCCCGCGCTCGACGGCGTACGCGGACGGGTCGTCCGGCGTCCGTGGCGTGGGGCGGACGGTCATGGGGTGTTCGGGGGCGGGCCGCGGGCGGCCGCCCGGTGTTCAGGGGCGGGCCGCGGACGGTGGTCCGGCCTGCCCGAGCTGCTCACGGCCGGGGATGGCCGCCAGCAGGGCTTCGGTGTACGGGTGGGCGGGACGGGCGAAGATCTGCTCGGTGGGCCCTTCCTCGACGAGGCGTCCCGCGCGCATGACGCCGACCCGGTGGGCGATCTGCCGCACCACGGCCAGGTCGTGCGAGATGAACAGACAGCTGAGTCCGAGCCGGGCCTGGAGCTCGGCGAGCAGGTCGAGGATCTGGGCCTGGACCGAGACGTCCAGTGCGGACACCGGCTCGTCGCAGACCACCAGGCCCGGGTCGAGTGCGAGGGCCCGGGCGATCGCCACGCGCTGGCGCTGGCCGCCCGAGAGCTCCGAGGGCCGGCGCTCCAGCACCGTGCCGGGCAGGGCGACGAGGTCGACCAGCTCGGCGGCCCGCTCCCGGCGCCGGCGGCGTGTCCCCAGACCGTACGCCGTCAGGGGGTCGGTGATGATCCGGCCGATCGTCATCCGGGGGTTGAGGGCCGCGTACGGGTTCTGGTGCACGATCTGCATCCGGCGGCGCAGCGCGCGCAGGTCCCGCCCGCGGTGGGCGGTGACGTCCGCGCCGTCGACGTACACCCGTCCCGAGGTCGGCTGGGTGAGCCGCAGCAGCAGGCGCGCCACGGTCGACTTGCCCGATCCCGACTCCCCTACCAGCGCGAACGTCTCGCCGCGCGGGACGGTCAGGCTGACGTCGTCGACGGCGCGCAGGACCGCGTGGTGGCCGGCGGCGCGCGGCAGCCGGTACTCCTTCGCCAGGTGCTCGGCGCTGATCTCCACCGGGCCCGCGGGCGCGGCCGTCCCGGCGGCGGGCTTCGGCGCCGCGTCCCGCTCCCGGACGCTCACGCCGGAGGGCGGGCGGCGGGGGCCGTGGCCGGGTGCGGCCGCCACGAGCGCCCGGGTGTAGGGGTGCGCCGGGGCGGTCACGACGCGCTCCGGCGGGCCGTCCTCGACGATCTCGCCCCGGGCCATCACCAGGACGCGGTCGCTGCGTTCGGCGGCGACGCCGAGGTCGTGCGTGATGAGCAGGACGCTGGTGCCCGCCGCACGGGTCAGTGACTGGATGTGGTCGAGGATCTGCCGTTGGACGATGACGTCGAGCGCGCTGGTCGGTTCGTCGGCGACGATCAGGCGCGGCTGTGCGGCGACGGCGATGGCGATGAGCACGCGCTGGCGCAGCCCGCCGGACAGCTCGTGCGGGAACTGTCCGGCCCGCCACCGCGGGTCGGGCACCCCCGCGTCGGCGAGCAGGTCGAGCACGGCGGCGGGCGCTCCGCGCCGGTCGGTGATGCCGTGGGTGATCAGCGTCTCGGCGACCTGCCGGCCGATGCGGTGGACGGGGTTGAGAGCGGTGCCGGGGTCCTGGGGGATCAGAGCGATCCCCCGGCCGCGCAGGCTCCGCAGGCGTCGTTCGCCGAGCCGGGTCAGGTCCTGGCCGGCGAAGTCGATGCTGCCTCCGGCCAGTTCGGCGGAGGGCGGCAGGAGGCCGAGGACGGCGTGCGCGGTCGTGGACTTGCCGGAGCCGGACTCACCGACGACGGCGACGGTCTCGCCGGGGGCGACGGCGAAGCTGACGGACCGTACGGCGTCGACGACGCCGCGGCGCAGCCGGTAGCGCACGGCGAGTTCGCGGACGTCGAGCAGCGGTGCGGTCGCGGAGCCGGAGCCGGAGCCGGGGCCGGAGCCGAAGCCGGGGCCGGGGAGCGTCGCCTCGGGTCCGGGGACGGTCGCGGAGCTCATCGGGCCGCCCTCGGGTCGTTGTCGAGGGCGCGCGCCACCCGGTTGGACGCCACCACGGTCGCGGCGACGGCGAGGCCGGGGAAGGTGGTCAGCCACCAGGCGACCCGCAGGGAGTCGCGCCCCT
This sequence comes from Streptomyces sp. cmx-18-6, assembly GCF_046548915.1. Lineage (NCBI taxonomy): Bacteria > Bacillati > Actinomycetota > Actinomycetes > Kitasatosporales > Streptomycetaceae > Streptomyces > Streptomyces sp. cmx-18-6. The sequence goes on from NZ_JAEBEP010000008.1 coordinate 170,790, forward strand.
CCGAGACCAGCGCGCCCCACTCGGGGGTCGGGGGCTGGACGCCGTAGCCGAGGAAGCTGAGCGCGGACACCGCGAGGATCGCGGTGCCGAACTCCAGGGCCGCCAGGGCCCAGACCGGGCCCAGGGTGTTCGGCAGCACATGGCGTGCCAGGACGCGCGGCCACCGTGCCCCGCCGGAGTGCGCCGCCTCCACGTACAGGCTCTCGCGGACCTTGAGGACTTCGGCGCGCATGATGCGGGTGCAGGTGGCGATGCTCGTCAGACCGACCGCGATCGCCGCGTTCCGGATGCCGGGTCCCAGGGCCACGATCAGCACCAGGGACAGGAGCAGGCCGGGGATCGACAGCAGCATGTCCACGATTCTCATGATCACCATGTCGGCGCCGCCCCGGAGGAACCCGGCCAGCAGGCCGAGCACCGTTCCGGCGGTCAGTCCGATGACCGTCGCGATCAGGGCGGCCAGGAGGGACGCCCCGGTGCCGTGGACCAGCCGGGTGAAGAGGTCCCGGCCGAGCTGGTCGGTCCCCAGCAGGTGTTCCGCGGAGGGGCCGAGCAGCCGGTCCGGGGTGTCCACCGCCAGCGGGTCCCGCGAGGTGAAGAGCTCCGGGGCGAGTGCGGCGGTCACCACGATCAGCAGCCAGAGCACCGCCACCGCCGGTCCCGGCCGGACGGCGGCCGGCCACCGGAAGCCGGGGCGGAGCCGCGGCCGGGACTTCGGGGGCCCGTCACCGGATGCCTCCCGCGCCTCGGCGGGTCCGGCCGGTGAAGTCCCCGGGGCGCCGGCCCGGTCGGTATCCGGCCCTTTCACCGCGCTCGGCGGGGAGTCGGGTAGCAATCTCACGGCCTCTCCAGATGTGCGGACTGTCGTTCACAGTTCCGCGCCCGGCAGCTCAGAAGGCCGCGCATGGTGATTCGCAGGAACTCTTTGTGGATAGGACTGTGCCGGGGAATCGGCATAACGGCCCCCCTGCACCCACCCCTATGCCCGCCCTGACCTCGGGGCGAAAGGTATCGGCAGTGTTTCGCCGTGTGTCAGCGGCGTCCCGCGGTGAAGTCGCGGATCGATGCGGCGACGTAATCGATCATTTCCGTGGTCAGTCCGGGATACACACCGATCCAGAACGTCCGCTCGGTGATGACGTCGCTGTTGCGCAGATCGCCGACCACCCGGAATTCGACGTCCTGATAAGCGGGCTGGCGCGCGAGGTTCCCGGAGAACAGCATGCGCGTGCCGATCTTCCGGGATTCCAGGAAGGAGATGATCTCACCCCGGTCGAAGGGCGCGTCGTCGGTGACCGTCAGCACGAATCCGAACCAGCTGGGATCGCTGCCCGGTGTCGCCTCCGGCAGCCTGAGTCCCCGCACCCCGTCCAAACCCTCGCGCAGCCGTTGCCAGTTGCGCCGGCGGGCCGCGCCGAACTCCGGCAGCTTGCTCATCTGGGTCAGGCCCAGGGCCGCCTGCAGGTCGGTGGTCTTGAGGTTGTAGCCGACGCGCGAGAACGTGTACTTGTGGTCATATCCCTTGGGGAGTCTGCCCAGTTGGTGACCGAACCGCTTGTGGCAGGTGTCGCTGGCCGCGGGCGGGCACCAGCAGTCGCGTCCCCAGTCGCGCAGGGACTCGATGATCTTGGCGAGGGCCACCCGGTCGGTCACCACACAGCCGCCCTCGCCCATCGTCAGATGGTGGGCCGGGTAGAAGCTCGCGGTGGCGACATCACCGAAACTGCCGGTGGGTTTGCCCCCGTAGAAGGAGCCGACGGCGTCGCAGTTGTCCTCGACGAAGTGCAGACCGTGCTCATCCGCGATCTCCCTGACCTCGGCGGCGGGGAACGGGTTGCCCAGCGCGTGGGCGATCATGATGGCCTTGGTACGCGGCCCCACGGCCTCGGCCACCCGCTCGGCGGTGGTGTTGTACGTCTCCAGCGAGACGTCGACCATCACCGGCACCAGGCCGTTCTGCACGATCGGGTTGACCGTCGTGGGGAAGCCGGCCGCGACCGTGATGACCTCGTCGCCGGGGCGCAACCGCCGCTTGCCCAGCTCCCGTTGGGTGAGGGCGGTCAGGGCCAGCAGGTTCGCGGAGGAGCCGGAGTTGGTCAGATGGGCCTTGCGGCGGCCCAGCAGCGCCGCGAACTTCCGCTCGAACTGCTGGGCGGCCGGACCGGCGGCGATGCGCATGTGCAGCGCGGCCTCGACCAGCGCGACACGGTCGTCCTCGTCGAAGACCGCGCCCGAGGGAAGGATCGGCGTCTCACCGGGCACGAAGCGCCGGCCGGCCTCCTGCTCCCGGTGCAGCTTGCGGACCAGTTCGAGTACGGGGCCGTAGTCGGCCGTCCCGGTGAACTCGGTGTCCGGTGCGGGCGCCGGGTCCTCGGCCACGGGTCCGGAGTGGTCGGTCGCGCGTCCTGAGTAGGCGGTCGTGGGTCCTGAGTCCTCGGTCACGGGTCCGGAGTCCTCGGTCGCGCGTCCGAAGTGGGCGGTCGTGGGTCCTGAGTCCTCGGTACGCCCGGTGGCGTCGGCGGCTTCGGTCCTGGTCTCGGTCTTGGTCTTGGTCTCTGCAATGTGTTCAGTGCCGCTCATGACAACCCCATCGGCTCGCGGTCAGGCTGGGAACTCAACAGCGCCCGCTCCCGTACTCGGTCGACGAGCCGGGCCTGGGAGAGGACGGACTCGCCCTCGATGCCGGACGGCGTCCCGTCGCGCACACGGGCCACGAACGCGGCGATCACCCGCGCGAACTGGTCGACGGCCGGCAGGGTGAGCTCCTCGGTGTGGTCCTGCCGCTCGACGCGGATCACCGGACCGTGCGTCGGGGGCGGCGTGTAGGCCCAGGTGACGGAGATCCGCCCCGAGCTGCCCCAGAGGGCGTAGCGCGAGCGGTAGGAGTGCTCCATGCCCCAGGTCAGATGGGCGGTGACGCCGTCACGCCTGGCCAGGAGGGCGGATCCGCCCAGGTCGACCCCGAGCCGGTGGTCCAGGTGGAGGGAGGACCCGAGTACCTCGATCTCCTCCCCCAGATACAGCAGAGCCGTACGGACGGGGTAGACGCCGATGTCGGTCAGCGCCCCGCCTCCCACATCGGGCCGGTAGCGGATGTCGTCCCCGCCCTTGGCGGGGAAGGCGAAGTCCGCTGTCAGGGTGCGCAGTTCCCCGATGACTCCGTCCGCCACCAGCTCGCGGACCCGGGCGTGCTGCGGATGGCACAGGAACATGAAGCTCTCCAGCAGCGCCAGCCCGCGGGACTCGGCGAGCGCGACCAGGGACGCGGCGTCCTTCGCCGTGGCGGCGAGCGGCTTCTCCGACAGCACGTGCTTGCCTGCCAGGAGCGCCCGCTCGATCCATTCGGCGTGCAGCAGGGCGGGCAGCGGTACGTACACCGCGTCGATGTCGCCCCGGGCCAGCAGCCGGTCGTAGCCGCGCACCGGGTCCCCGCCGAATCGCCGGGTGAACCGCCGAGCCTTGGCCTCGTCCCTGCTGGCGACGGCCACCAGTTCCACGTCCGGATCCCGGTCGATCGCCGGAAGCATGCGCCGCCAGGCGATCCCCGCACAGCCGACCACACCGATTCTCAACGGCACCGGCTTCGCACCGGGATTCGGGGGGCTCCCCCCGGAAGAATGCTGCACTCCACGACCTCCATCGGGCTGACCGGTCGCGCACCGGGGAATTATTCGATTCATTGAATTCGGGCACGACGGTAGGCAGGGACGCCATCGGCGGTCAACCCCCTGCCCCTGTCACGGAAACCCACGAATACCCCCCTACACGACCCCTGAGTATCCGATCCGGACGGCAGTGCTAATCAACATACCGGCATAGTGAGCGCCATTGTCACGCGATACAGGGAGGCTCGGTGTCCGGAATCTTGTCGACGTTGGCGGTGGATCAGAGAAATGCCGAGCGAATCGCCGAATCCGCGCTCTCGGTCACGGGTATCTCCAGCCTCACGGAGATCCGGCGATGGTTCGACGAGCGCCGACGGGTCGACGTCGCCGGGGTGGAGAGGATCGCCCTGGCCGATCTGGTCCGCTGGCGGACCGACCCGGACACCGGCAACATCGTGCACGAGAGCGGAAGGTTCTTCAGCCTCGAAGGGCTGGCCGCCGAGGTGCCGGCGGGGGCGGTCGACTCCTGGAGCCAGCCCATCATCCACCAGCCGGAGATCGGCATCCTGGGAATTCTGGCCAAGGAATTCGACGGGGTGCTGCACTTCCTCATGCAGGCCAAGAACGAGCCCGGAAATATCGATGGCGTGGAGCTCTCCCCCACGGTGCAGGCCACCCGGAGCAACTACACACGGGTGCACCGGGGAAGTTTCGTTCCGTATGTCGAGTACTTCCAGGAGGAAAACCGCCGGAAGGTGCTCGCCGACGTCCTCCAGTCCGAGCAGGGCTCCTGGTTCTTCCAGAAGCGCAATCGGAACATCATCGTGGAGACGGACCAGGACGTCGCACTGCTCGACGGATTCCGGTGGCTGACCCTGGGACAGATTCACCAGCTGCTGGCGGGCGACGCGGTGATCAATATGGATTCCCGGACCGTGCTGTCCTGCCTGCCCTTCTCGGGAATAGGTCTCGCGGACCGGCTTCCCTTCCACGGTCAGGAATTCCGGCGGTCGGTCATCCGGTCGAGCAGCGCCGACCTGGCCGGCCTGCACACCATCGGGGAGACGCTGAGCTGGATCACCGAGACGCGTACGCGCCACGAGGTCCGCGCCCGGCGGGTTCCCCTGCGCGAGGTGACCGGGTGGACCCGCGGCCCGGAGTCGGTCGCCCATGACTCCGGGCTCTTCTTCAAGGTCATCGGCATCGATGTCCGGACGGAGCACCGTGAGGTCTCCGGCTGGACGCAGCCCGTGGTGGAACCGGTCGGGGCAGGCATCAACGCCTTCCTCGTGAAGCAGGTGGACGGGGTGCTGCACGCCCTGGTGAACGCCCGCGTCCAGCCGGGCTTCCTGGACGTCATCGAACTCGCGCCGACCGTGCAGTGCACCCCGGACAACTACGGCTGGCTGCCGCCCTCGGCGCGCCCGCGATTCCTCGACGACGTACTGGAGGCAGGGCCCGACCGCATCCGGTTCGAGAGCCTGCTCTCGGAGGAGGGCGGCCGCTTCTTCCACGCCCGCAACCGGTATCTCGTGATCGAGACCGACGCGGACTACGCGCCGGACCCGGGCCCGGACTTCCGCTGGCTCACCCTGCACCAGCTGGTCGGGCTCCTGCGCCACAGCCATTACGTCAACGTCGAGGCGCGCAGCCTGATCGCCTGCCTGCACAGCCTGACCGGCGCGTCCGCCGACGGCTGACGCGTCCGCGCCCGGACCGCGGACCAGCACGGGCGCGGACAGCGGACCGGGCGCGGGTGCGGACCGGCGCGGGTGCGCACCGGGCCCGGGTGCGACTGGATCAGTGGTGGTGCGCGCTGTGCGGCATACGGTCCAGGATCTCCTGGGGGGCCACGACGAACGGCCGCATCATGCCCTCGTCCTCGTGCTCCAGGATGTGGCAGTGGTAGACGAAGCGACCGGTCGCACCGGTGAACTGACCTGCCACGGAGACCAGTTCGTGCTCCTCGACCCTGATCGTGTCCTTCCAGCCCTTCTCCTCGTCGCCGAGCACGCCCGCCCGGTCGTACTCCGCGTTCCAGGTGACCACGTCGGCGCCCGGCCCGGCGGTGTCGGTCACCGTGTAGATGTCCCTGTTCAGCGCCTGGAACCCCAGCAGGTGGACGTGCATGGGGTGGCCGGGGCCCACCAGGTGGAGGAAGTTCCACACCTCCCAGGCGCCGCTCGCGACGTGGAAGCCGACCTTGTCGTCGAAGGCGGCCGCCTCCTTGCGGAAGGTGCGGATGGTCCCGCCCTGGTCCTTGACGCGCACGAGGCGGTCGCCGGTCCGGGGCTGGTATCCGGGCTTCGTCTCGGACAGCTCCCACATCTCGGGGTGGCCGAGGGGGGTGCCGTCCGATGTGCCGAAGGCGATCCACCGGTTGGTGTGGCCGGCGGGTATCGCGGAGCGGGTCAGCCGGACGAACGAGGGAGACGTGGTCGCCGGCAGGGAGAACGGGTCGGTGACGGCCGCCGCGTCGACGCGGAACTGCATGATGTCGGGTCCGAGCGGGGACGCCCCGTTGGCGTTGGTGTTGACGAGCCGCAGCCGCTTGCCCCGGAAGGCGGCGAAGTTGATGAGGACGTCGGCCCGTTCGGCCGGGTGGAGCGTCAGCTCGCTCGCGGGCACGGGACTCGGCAGCAGCCCGTGGTCGCTGCCGATCTGCACCAGGGCCCCCGTGACCGGTGTGGTGGTGCCGTTCGCGTTCTCCACCTGGAGGCTGAGGGTGTAGGGGCGGGTGTTGGCCGCGTTGAGGATCCGGAAGCGGTACCACCGCGGCTTCACCTTCAGATGGGGCCAGATCACCCCGTTGACCAGGTTGTAGGGGCCGATGAAGGGCAGGTTCAGCCGGGCCGGGGAGCTGGGGATGCCGGTGTCGAGGTAGCCGATCTTGTGCAGGAGCCGGCCGGTCGGGACGCCCGCGTCGTCGGTGTCCAGGTTCCGGTCGTTGATCATGAGCGGGATCTCGTAGTCGCCCTTCGGCAGGTTGAGCGCGGCCTCCTCCGGGTCCCGGATCAACAGGGTGCCGGCCAGTCCGGCGAAGACGGTGAACGCCGTGATGTTCATCGCGTGGTCGTGGTACCAGAGGCCGCTGGAACGCTGCATGTTGGGGTACTCGGCGAGCTGGGTGTCCCCGGGTGACACGCCGTTCTCGGTCCACCCGTCGTTGCCGCCGCCGGTGATCGCGCCGTGCACATGGACCACGGTCCACGCGGGCAGGGCGGCGACCGAGGCGTCACGCGTGGCGGAGCCCCGGCCGGGGCCCAGGATCGAGTCGAGGTCCGTGAACGGCACCTTGATCCCGGTGACGGGGAAGGCGCCGCTGATCTCGTTGCGCCAGGAGACCGTGAGGCGCTTCTCCCTGGACAGGTCGATGGTGGGGCCGGGGAAGGACCCTTCGTAGGTCCACAGCGGGGTCGGCGGGAGCTGGGAGTGCAGCAGCACGGAGGCCGCCTTCTGGCGGATCGTCAGGGACGCGCCCGGCTTGAGGACCGGCGGGATCCGGAGGGCGTCGGCGAATTTGGTGAGGTTCGTCGAGGTGGCCCGCGGGACCCCGGTGGCGACGGGCCCCCCGGAGCCGGGTCTCTGGGCGCCTTCCGGAGGAGTGGCCGACGCTCCGCGGCTGCTCAGCAGCGCCGCTCCCCCGCCCACGGTGGCGGCGGCGGCTGCCGCGGATCCTATGACGAACTGCCGGCGACTGGGCATGGCGAGGCTCCCTCGATGGCCGAAACGGCCTTGGGGTGAAAGGTCGACGCGTGTCGACGCGTGTCGATTGACGGAGCCGATCGTGTGCGGAAAGTGGCTGATAATCAATGGAAACAAGGGGTCTTAGGGGGATGTGGCGGGTTCACCCGGCATCGTCGGCCTCGACCCCGTGGACACCCCCCTCACCCTGGGCCTCCGTGCCCCAGTAGGCAGTCCGTGGGTGGCCGGTTCCCGGGGAGTAGGCGGCGTCCGACCATCATGGAATCCGGGCAGGGGGAGCGCGCAAAGAGGCCCGTTCAGACCCCTGCACCGCACAGACGGCCATCCCGCGACGGACACCTGCGCACGCCGATGGCCGGAACACGGCCACCGTCACGCGAAAGCCGGCGCTCCTGCCGCGGGTCGCGTACGCCGTTGGTCACGAACATGACGTCCTGGGGGATCGAGTGGTTTCGCTGGTGGAACGAGACGAACACATGCGTCGACTGGACCAGCTGCTCACCGACTGTTTCGCGCGCCGCGGCCACACCGTTCTGCTGGAGGGGCCGATCGCCGGCGGGCGGACCGAACTGCTGCGGGCCTTCGCGGCGCACGCGACCCGGCGGGGGGCCCGCTTCCTGGGCGCCAGTTGCTCCCCCGCGGAGAGCGCGCTGCCGTTCGGCATGGTGAACCAGCTCTTCCGCGGCACGGACTGGCCCGGGGAGCAGGCGGACCGGGTGGACGCCCTGCTGGACGGCCTCGCCACCGGCGACTTCGCCGACGGCTCCGCCGATGTGCCGTCGCCGGAGGTGGTCCGCGCCTGCCACGAACTGTCCGTGGCGCTGCTCGGCCTGGCCGCCGATGTGCCGCTGGTGCTCGGTGTGGACGATCTGCGCCACGCCGACGTCCCGTCCCTGCGCTTCCTGCTCCACCTGGTCCGGCGGCTCGGGCAGGCGAGCATCCTCCTCGTCCTCACCGACCACACCACGCCGTGGCCGCTGAACCGCCGGTTCCGCGGCGAGCTGTCCCGGCCGCCGTACGCGCAGCGGCTGCGTCTGGACCCGCTCTCCCGCTCCGGCGCCCTCCGGCTGGTCGCCGACGAGCTCGGGGAGGTCGCAGCGCGGCGGGTCGGGGAGGAGTTCCTCGCCGCCGCGGGCGGGAATCCGCTGCTGCTGCACGCCCTGATCGAGGATCACCGCCAGCCCGGCGGGGCTCCGAGCGCGCAGGGCTACGGTCTGGCCCTGCTGAGCTGCCTCCAGCGTGCCGAACCGGTGATGCTCCAGGCCGTACGGGCGCTGGCGGTACTGGGCCCCGGCGGTACGCCCGCCGAGATCGGCCGGCTCATGTCCGGGGACCTCGGTACGTCCTCCTCGGCGGAGGAGGCGCTGCGCGCCCTGGACGCGGCCGACCTCCTGGAGGGGAGTGCGTTCCGGCACCCGGCCGCGCGGGCGGCGGTCCTGGACGACCTGTCCCCGTACGACCGGTCCGAGCTCCACCGACGTGCCGCCTGCCTCCTGTACGAGCGTGGCGCCGGGGCCCTGGACGTGGCCCGCCACCTCATCGAGGCCGGGCACACCCGGTTGCCGTGGGCCGAGGCGGTCCTCTCCGAGGCGGCGGAGCACGCGCTGCTCGAGGACCGTCTCGAACTGGCCGCCGACTGCCTGAAACTGGCGCACGCGGCCAGCGCCGACGAGCGGTCGCGTTCGGCGCTGCGGGCCCGGCTGGCCCAGGCGGAGTGGCAGCTCAACCCGTCGTCCGCGGCCCGGCATCTGGCGCCCCTGACCGCGGCGGTCCGCGCGGACCAGCTGAGCCTGTCCGATGGCCTCGTCCTGATCAGGCAACTGCTCTGGCACGGCCGGAGCGAGGAGGCCGTCGACGTGCTGGGGCGGCTCCGAGCGCTCGCGGGCGGGGCCCAGGCGAGTCCGGCGGAGGCGGCGGCGCTGCGGGACATCGAGGTGTGGCTCGCCTGGACGCATCCCGCGCTGGCACGAGGCCGCAGGACTCCGGTCCTGCCCGCCGACCTGCGGCACGGGGTGGTGACGCCCGGCACGGATCCGCAGTTGCAGGCGGCGGCCGCGCTGGCCGACGCCTTGTCCCGGGGCCGGGCCGAGGACGCCGCGGACCGGGCGGAACGGGTGCTGCGGGACCTCCCGCTGCACCGCAGGAGCCCCTGGGCGGAGGAGGCCGCGCTGGTGGCGGTCCGGGTCCTGATCCAGGTGGACCGGCTGGAGGCCGCGGCTGCCTGGTGCGACCGGTTGCTCGCGGATGCCGAGGGCCGGAACGCCCCGACCGCACAGGCCGTGTTCGCCGCGGCACGGGCGGAGGTGGCGGTGCAGCAGGGCGACCTCACCGCCGCGGGACGCCATGCGCACGACGCTCTGGGGCTGCTCACGCCCCGCTCGTGGGGTGTCGCCGTGGGGCTGCCGTTGAGCGTCCTGATCCTGGCCGCGACCCGGATGGGCGAGCGCGAGGAGGCGGCGCGCCAGCTCACCCACTCGATCGGCGACACGATGTTCCACAGCAGGTACGGGCTCCAGTACCTGTACGCGCGCGGGCACCACTACCTCGCCACCGACCACTGCCACGCCGCCCTCGCCGACTTCCTGTCCTGCGGCGAACTCCTGCGTGACTGGGGGCTGGACACGGCGGGGCTGCTGCCGTGGCGGACGAACGCCGCGGAGGCGTGGCTGCGGCTGGACAACAAGGACCAGGCGAGCCGCCTCATCCACGAGCAATTGGCCCGCTCCGGCGCCGGCACCTCGCGCACCCGTGGCCCGGCCCTGCGGCTGCTCGCCGCCGTGGGGCCGCCCGGACGGCGGCTGCCGCTGCTCACCGAGGCGATCGATCTGGCCGAGGCGTCCGGCGACCGGTTCGAGCAGGTACGGGTGCTGACCGAGCTGAGTCGCGCCCACCGGGCCAACAACGACAAGCGGCGGGCCAGGCTGCTGCTGCGGCAGGCCCTCCACGTGGCGAACATGTGCGAGATGAAGCCGTTGGCGCAGGAGCTGCTGTCGGTCTCCGCCGACCTGGGCGGCTCCGAGTCGATGGCCGATGGCCTGGAGGGCGTCGCCTCGCTCACGGACTCGGAGCGCCGGGTCGCCTCGCTCGCCGTCCTCGGCTACACCAACCGGGAGATCGCCGTGAAGCTGTACGTCACCGCCAGCACCGTCGAGCAGCACCTCACCCGTGTCTACCGCAAGCTCAAGATCAGACGCCGCAAGGATCTTCCGGCGGATCTCTGGGCCAACCTCCGGAAGGCGGGATGACCCCGATGACCACGTCCCTGGGAACCTTCGACACCCCCGCGGCGCCGGCGGGCGTCCCCGGTTCACGCGCGTTGCCGGCCGCCGATCCCGTACGCCCGGCCGAGCAGCAGCCCGACTGGCCCGACCGCGACGAACTGCGCCGGGTGGGCGAGGTGCTGAGCGGTCTGCCGCCCACGGTGGAGCCGTCGGAGGTCGACCGGCTCCGTGAGCGGCTGGCCCAGGTGGCGCTGGGCAGGGCGTTCCTGGTGCAGGGCGGCGACTGCGCCGAGACCTTCGCCGGCAACACGGACGCGCATGTGCTGGGCAATCTGCGCACCCTGCTGTGCGTGGCCGGGGTGCTGGCCGTCGCCGCCCGGCTGCCCGTGGTCACGGTGGGGCGCGTGGCGGGTCAGTACGCCAAACCCCGGTCGAGCCCGTTCGAGGCCGGCGGGCTGCCCTCGTACCGCGGTGACATCGTCAACTCCCTGACGCCCGACGCCGTGTCGAGGACGCCCGACCCCCGCCGGATGCTGCGCGCCCACGCGGCCGCCGGTGCGGCGATGGACATCGTCAGGTCGGAGGCCGAGGCGTCGGGTACGGAGCTCTTCACCAGTCATGAGGCGCTGCTGCTGGACTATGAGCAGGCACTGGCGCGGCACTCGCCCGGTAGCGGCCGGGGAGACGACAGCGCGGAGGCGGGGGCCGGTGGGGGCGCGGGCGAACCGCCCGGCTCCCGTCTCTACGGACTGTCCGGGCACTTCCTCTGGATCGGTGAGCGGACGCGTCACCTCGACGGGGCGCACATCGCCTTCGCCGAGCGGATCGCCAACCCGATCGGCCTGAAGATCGGCCCCTCGGTCACGCCCGAGGAGGTCACGGAGTACGCGGAACGGCTGGACCCCCACCGGGTCCCCGGGCGGCTCACCCTGATCAGCCGGATGGGGAGCGACCGGGTGCGCGACGTCCTGCCGCCGGTCGTGGAGAAGCTGACCGCGTCGGGACATCAGGTGGTGTGGCAGTGCGACCCCATGCACGGCAACACCCATACGTCGTCCACCGGTTACAAGACCCGCCGCTTCGGGCGCATCCTCGACGAGGTCCGGGGCTTCTTCGCGGTGCACCGCGCACTGGGCACCCACCCGGGCGGCCTCCATCTGGAGCTGACCGGTGACGACGTCACCGAATGCCTGGGCGGCGCGCAGGAGATCAGCGACGCCCACCTCGGCACGCGTTACGAGACGGCGTGCGATCCCCGGCTCAACGGCCGGCAGTCGCTGGAGCTGGCGCACCATGTCGCGCGCCTGCTGAGCGCTCCGGCGGGGGCTTAGGCGTGCCGGGTGTCGGGCGCCGGGCGCCGGGCGTTCCCGCACGACGCCCGGCGCTCGGTTCTCGGTTCTCGGTTCTCGGCGCTCGGCGCTCGGCGCTCGGCGCTCGGCGCTCGGTGCCAAAAGGCAGGGGTGAGTCAGCCGATGAGCGCCCCGGACCGGAGCCCGGCCCGCAGGTCGTCGACGAGCGCGGCCAGCGCGTCCCGGTCCGGGGCCGCTCCGAACACGTAGAAGTCCGGCCGCACCAGCAGGGCCACCGCCCCGCCGACGTCACCGCCCCTCCCCCCGGCACCGCCCCCCGCCTCCGCCAGATAGCGCAGGTACACGCCATCGACGTCCACGGCGGCGGGTGCGGTGACCTCGGCGGCCGGCGTACCGGCGGGCAGCAGATGGACCAGGCTCACCCCGATCCGGCCGAGGAACGCCAGGCGCTCGTCGTCCAGCAGCTCGCCGGGCGGGGCCGTGGTGAGCAGGGCGAAGCCGGGCCCCACCACCGCGTCGAACGGCCCGGCCCCATCGGCGCGGGCGACGGCGGCCTGGGGCACGAGGTCTCCAGCAGCCGGAGCGGGTAGCCCGTCGCCGTCCCGCCGGTGGAGGAACCCGGTGGTCAGCGCCTGGACCGCGGACCGGGGCGGTGCGGTGGCGATGCCCCGTTCGCGTACGGCGAGCATCACCGTGTCACGGTCCCGGGCGGCGGCCGGATCGGTCTCGCAGATGACCCGGCCCAGGTCCATGGACATCTTCAGCGCGTGCCGGACGTGCTCCCGCCGCTCACTGGTGTACGTGTCCAGCAACCGTTCGTCGGCCCGCCCGCCCAGGACAAGGTCGAGCTTCCAGGCCAGATTGGCGGCGTCCCGGAAGCCCGAGCACATGCCCTGACCGGCGAACGGCGGCATGAGGTGGGCGGCGTCCCCCGCGAGCAGCACCCGGCCCACCCTCCAGGCGTCCACGTACCGTGCCTGGAAGGTGTAGACGGCATGCCGCTCCAGGGTGGCGTCGGCACGGTCGATGCCGAACAGGCCCAGCAGCCGCCAGGCGTTGTCCGGTCGCCCGAACTCCTCGGGGTCCTCGTCGGCCAGGCGCATGAACTCCCAGCGCCGGTGTCCCGGTCCGGCGGACACCTCGGTACGGGGCCGGGCGGGGTCGCAGACCTGGAGGTTGTTCGGCACGAACTCGCGCGGCTCATGGAGCCTCACATCGCAGGTGAGCCAGTCGTTGAAGAACCCGAAATCCGTCACCGGGGCGCCGATGGCCTCCCGTACGAAGCTGTTGGCCCCGTCGCAGCCGACCACCCAGCGAGCGGACACCCCACGCTCACGCGGTGCGTCCGGCCTGTCCGGCCCGTCCGGCCCGTCCGCCGGTGCCTCCTGAGGCCCTTCGACGGTGACCTCCACCCGGGTGCCGTGGTCCTGGAGGGCGGTCACCCGGTGTCCGCGCAGCACGCGCAGCCCGGGCAGTTCCTCACCCCGAGCGGCCAGGGCGGCTTCCAGGCCCGGCTGGTACATGGACGTCGAGTCCGGCCAGCCGGAGTGACCGGCGGCGGCAACGTCGACGTGGACGAGCGTCTGTCCGGCGGCGTTGCGCCAGACGTAGTCCCCCGAGGGCTCCCCCAACTGCCCCAGGGAATCGCCGACGCCGGCCGCTGCCAGGATCCTCGCCGACTCCCCGTCGAAGGACACCGCCCGCGGCATCGGATACGGCGCGGGCCAGCGCTCCACCACGGTGACCTGCCATCCGCGCGCGGCCAGCAACAACGCGGTGACCTGCCCGACCGGGCCGTACCCGACCACGATGACGTCGGCGGCGGGGGCGGGAGCCTCCGCACGTGGCGGCGCGGCGGAAGGGGAGGCCGAGGTGCCCGCAGGAGGAGGGGTGGCGGAAGGGGGTGTGGCGGTCACTGTTCCGTCCTCTCCGTCCGAAGGATGTCGGCCAGGACGCGCGCGTGGTCGTCGGGATCGATGACGCCCCGGATCCGGTCGTGACCGCCGTCGACCGTCAGCAGCCGCCTTCCGATCAGGATCCGCTGCCCGTTGTCGAAGGCACGCCCGCGCACGACCGTGCCCGCGCCCGCGAGCCGGCGGGCGAAGTCGTCCAGTTCGGCCGACGGCAACAGCCACTCCGCGAACTCCCTGGGCCGGGGATCGAACCGGTACACGGCCCGCCAGTCCCCGGCCTGCCCCTTGCGCTGCACCACGTGATAGCCGTCCTGCTCGACGATCCCGTACTGGTTGCCGTACTGGTGACTGATCTCGCCCGGCACGACCGGCAGCGGTTCGAGGTACGACGGACCGACGAAGCCGACGTCGACGAGCAGCAGCCGGCCGTCGAGCCTGACGTAGTTGAACACGTGCTCCAGGTCCGGCCCGAAAGAGTCGTCGACCTGCCGGATGCCGGCGGCGAGCACCCCGGCCTCGAAGCCCAACTCCAGGAGCAGAAGCCGGAAAAGGCCGTTCAGTTCGTAGCACACGCCCCCGCGCCCGCCGAGGACGATCTCGTCGAAGACAGCGTCCGCGTCGATGTCCACGCCCGCCCACAGCGCCGCGCCCCGCGCGGTGTTGAGGGAGCTGTCGTAGGGAAGGGCGATCAGGTGCCGCCGGTGGAGATCCCGCAGGGTCTCCCAGGTCGGGTCCGCCGGCCCTTCGTGGCCCAAAGCCTTGAGATAGGTCTCGACAGTGAACACGGGATCAGCCCTTCTCGTTCAGGAGTGCGTGCAGATGTCCGGCGAGCAGGGTCGGCGTGGGGTGGTCGAAGATCAGCATCGCGGAGAGTTCCAGGCCGGTGAGGTCGGCCAGGCGGTTGCGGAACTGGACGGCGGTCAGCGAGATGAAGCCGACCTCGAAGAAGACGCTGTCCGAGGCCACGGAGTCCGGCGTCTCATGGCCCAGCACGGTGGCGGCTTCGGCCCGCACGAGGTCCAGGAGCAACTGCTGCCGCTCGTCCTCGGACAGTTCGGCCAGCTTGTGCGTCAGGGCCGATCCGGGAGTCTCGTCGTCGGGGACGGCAACGGGCAGGGACGGTGATGAGGGGGCAGCTTCGCCGGACACGGTGTGACGGGCTCCTCGGGTGGACTCCAGCCAGTAGTGCTGATGCTGGAAGGCGTACGTGGGCAACTCGACGCGCTCGGAGGCCGGTTCACCGAGTGCGGTAGTCCAGTCGACGTGCACGCCACGGACGAACAACTCCGCGGCGGACAGCAGGACGCGGTCCGGCCCGCCGTCGTCGCGCCGGAGGGTCCCGGTGACCACGCCCGACGCCTGAGGGTTCTCGTCCAGGGATTCCTGGATGCTGTGCGCCAGCACGGGGTGCGAACTCACCTCGACGAATGCCCGGAACTCCTCCGCGATCAGGGCGGTGGTCGCGTCGGCGAAGCGCACGGTCTGCCGCAGATTGCGGAACCAGTAGCCGCCATCGAGCTCCGCGCCCTGCACCCAACGCCCGTCCACCGAGGAGTACATGGGGGTGGTCGCTGTCTGCGGCTTCAACCCGGCGAGCACGTCGGCCAGTTCGTTCTGAATCAGCTCGACGTGCGAGGTGTGGGACGCGTAGTCCACCGGAATCCGCCGAACACGGACTCCTTCCTCCTCGTATACGGCAACCAGCCGGTCCAGGGCGGCAGGGTCACCCGCCACGACCACCGACGACGGCCCGTTGACCGCCGCGAGCTCCACCCCTTCACCGAGTCGCTCACGCACCCGGTCCTCGGGCAGCCCGACCGACACCATCCCGCCCCGGCCGGCCAGACCCCCCGCAATCGCCCGACTGCGCAGCACGACCACCCGGGCCGCGTCCTCCAACGACAACACCCCCGCCACATGCGCGGCGGCAATCTCACCCTGCGAATGCCCCACCACCGCATCCGGACGCACCCCGAAGGACTCCCACACCCGTGCCAGCCCCACCATCACCGCGAACGACACCGGCTGCACCACATCCACCCGATCCAACGACGCAGCACCCTCCACTCCTCGTACCACGTCCAGAACCGACCACCCACTCACCGCGCCCAGGACCGCACTGACCTCCGTCAACGCGTCCGCGAACACAGCTGAGGAATCGAGAAGTTCACGTCCCATCCCCACCCACTGCGAACCCTGCCCAGGGAACACGAACACCGACCGACCCGACACATCCGCGACACCCGACACCACCGATCCACCACTCGCGGCACCCCGGGCCAAGGCCGACACCCCCGCCAAGGCGCCATCACGCCCCGAGGCCACCACCACCGCCCGATGGGGCAGTTGAGCCCGTGCCGTGGCGAGGGTGTGCGCGGCACCCGCGATGTCCACCTCGGAGCGTTCACGTACGAACGACTCCAGTCGTCGGGCCTGGCCGCGCAGTCCCTTGGCCGAGGCGCCGGAGATCACCCACGGAACAACGGCAGGATCCTTCGCCCCGGGCGGCACGGCAGCCCGCGCGGCCGGGTCCGGGGCCTGCTCCAGAATCACGTGGGCGTTCGTCCCGCTCACCCCGAAAGCCGAGACGCCCGCCCTGCGCGGACGGCCCACCTCGGGCCACGACCTCGACTCCGCCAGCAACTCCACAGCGCCTGCGGCCCAGTCCACTTTCGACGACGGCTCATCCACATGCAACGTCCGCGGCAACACACCGTGCCGTATCGCCAGCACGGTCTTGATGACCCCCGCAACACCGGCCGCAGCCTGCGTATGACCGATGTTGGACTTCAACGAGCCCAGCCAGAGCGGCTGTTCGGGTGCACGGTCCTGCCCGTACGTCGCCAGCAACGCCTGCGCCTCGATCGGATCACCCAACGTCGTCCCGGTGCCATGCCCCTCCACCGCGTCCACATCCGCCGCCGACAACCGGGCACTGGCGAGTGCCTGACGGATCACTCTCTGCTGGGAAGGGCCGTTGGGCGCGGTGAGCCCGTTGGACGCGCCGTCCTGGTTGACCGCCGACCCTCGCACCACCGCCAACACCTCGTGCCCCAGCCGCCGTGCGTCCGACAGCCGCTCCAGCAGCAGCACGGCCACGCCCTCCGCCCACCCCGTGCCGTCCGCCGCGTCCGCGAACGCCTTGCACCGGCCGTCGCGCGCCAGCCCCCGCTGCCGGGAGAACTCGACGAACGGCGACGGGTTCGACATGACGGCGACCCCGCCGGCCAGGGCGAGCGAGCAGTCACCGCTCCGGAGTGCCTGCGAGGCGAGGTGGACGGCGACGAGCGACGACGAGCACGCCGTGTCCACGGTGACGGCGGGGCCCTCCAGGCCGAGGACGTAGGACACGCGTCCCGAGGCCACGCTCCCGGAGTTCCCGGTGCCGAGGAAGCCTTCCAGCCCTTCGGGCACGGCACTCAGCCCCGCGGCGTAGTCGTGGTACATCACACCGGTGTAGACGCCGGTGCTGCTGCCGCGCAGCGAGGTCGGATCGATGCCCGCCCGCTCGAACACCTCCCACGACACCTCCAGCAGCAACCGCTGCTGCGGATCCATCGCCACCGCCTCGCGCGGCGAAATACCGAAGAGGGACGCGTCGAACTCACCGGCGTCGTGCAGGAAGCCGCCCTCGCTGACGTAGGACGTGCCGGAGCGGTCCGGGTCGGGGTCGAAGAGACCTTCGAGGTCCCAGCCCCGGTCGGACGGGAAGGGCGTGACGCCGTCGCGTGCTTCGGCCACGAGCTTCCACAGGTCGTCGGGCGACGAGACCCCGCCGGGCAGCCGGCAGCCCATCCCCACGATCGCGATCGGCTCCGTGGCGGCGGCGGCGAGCCGGTCGTTCTCGCGCAGCAGCCGGTCCTTGTCGATGAGGGCGGCGCGCAGGGCTTCGACGAGTTGGTCAGTGGACGTGGTCATGGGAACCTTCCGAAGTCCGAGGAGCGGTCACTGCCTGCTGCCGAGCGCTCGTTCGACGAGATCCTCGACGCCCATCGACGCGATGGCGTCGGCGGCCGTCCCGTCGTCGTCCCGTACATCTCCTGCGTCCGCGTCCGCGTCCGCGTCTGCATCTGTGCCTGTGCCTGTGCCTGTGCCGGCCGACTGGGAGTGGATCAGCGCCTCCAACGCGCCCAGCACGCCGAGTTCGCGCAACGTGGCGAGGGGGACCGTGGCCAGCGCCCGCCGGATGTCGGTCTCGGAGGCAGCTGTCCCACCGTTGCGGGCGTTGCCGGGGAGATGGGTGGATCCGGGAGTCTCGGCCGAGGGCACGATCGCGGCCTGGAGGTGGTGCGCGAGCGCGGTCGGGTTGGGGTGATCGAAGACGAGCGTCACGGGCAGTCGTACGCCGGTGGCCCGGGTGAGCCGGTTGCGCAGCTCCACCGAGGCGAGCGAGTCGAACCCGATGTCCTTGAACGCCTGGGCCGCGCCGATCGCGTCCTTGGTGGAGTGACCGAGTACGGTGGCCGCCGCGCCACGGACGAGTTCGAGCAGCTCACGGATCCGGTCGCGCTCGGAGAGTGCCGCCAGGCGGCGGGCGAAGGACTCCTGACTCGGGCCGTCCGTGGCCGTGGCGGCGGTCTTTCTCGGGGCGCGGACGAGTCCGCGCAGCAGCGGCGCCAGTTCACCGGCCGCCGCCTGCTTGCGGAGGGCGGCGAAGTCGAGCTTCGTCGGCACGAGCAACGACTCGTCGGAGCGCAACGCACGGTCGAACAGCGCCAGGCCCTCGGCCGAGGAGAGTCCGACCAGCCCGCTGCGGGCGAGCCGCGCGAGACCGGTGTCGCCCAGGTGGCCGGTCATGCCGCTGGCCTGGGACCACAGGCCCCACGCCAGCGAGACCGCCGGCAACCCCTGCTCACGGCGGGCCCGCGCCAGACCGTCCAGGAAACCGTTCGCCGCCGCGTAATTCCCCTGACCCGCATTGCCGAGGACACCGGCTCCGGAAGAGAAGAGGACGAACGCCGCCAGGTCCAGGCCGCGCGTGAGCTCATGAAGATGCCACGCCGCATCGGCCTTGGGGCGGAAGACGTTCTCGAGCCACTGGGGGTCGAGCGCTGTCATGATCCCGTCGTCGAGGACTCCGGCGGTGTGGACGACAGCGGTGAGGGGATGCTCCGCCGGGACCCTGGCCAGCACACCCGCCAACGCCTCACGATCCCCCACATCAGCCGCCACCACCTCCACCCGAACACCCGCAGCCGTCAGCTCCTCGACCAACTCGCCCGCACCTTCAGCAGACGAACCACGACGACTCACCAACACCACACTGCGCACACCATGCACACCCACCACATGCCGAGCCACCAACCCACCCAGCGTCCCCGTACCACCCGTGATCAACACCGACCCCGAACGATCCAAAACCCGCCCAGAACCCGACACACCAGACCCCCCAGGCACCCCAAGCCCCTCAGACCCCTCAGACCCGTCAAGCCCCTCAAGCACCCCGGACACTTCGGGCGTTCCAGACGCCCCCGCACGCACCCGCACCAACCTCGGCACGAACACCTCCCCCGCACGCACCCCCACCTGCGACTCACCCGACGCCACCACACCCGACAACAACCCAGCCACCCCCGCCACCGAGCCACCATCCACATCCACCAGCACCACCCGCCCCGGCTGCTCCAACTGCACCGACCGCACCAACCCCCACACCGCAGCCCCCGCCGGATCACCGGCCGCGTCCTTGGTCAGGATCACCAGGGTCAGCGCGTTCGAGTCCGGGTCGGACAGCCTGGTGTGAAGGAAGTCCACGGTGGCGGCAGTGAGTTCACGTGCCGCATGGGGGCCTTCTCCCCCGTGCTCGGTGAGATCGAGCACCGCCCTGGCGGGCACAGGGGCTCCGGACTCGGGCAGGGTGAGAGGGATCCAGTCGAGCCGGTGAAGCAGTTCATCGGCCGCGCTGCCGAGCGACGTCAGACGGTCCGTGGCCACGGGCCGGAGGGTGAGGGAGTCGACCGTGGCGACGGTGGCGCCCGCTTGGTCGGTCACCGTCACGGAGAAGGCGTCCGGTCCGGTGGCCTCGGCCCTGAGGCGCAGGGCGGAGGCGCCCGCCGCATGCAGCGTGACGCCGCTCCACGCGAACGGCAGGAGGAGATGGCCCGGCGCCGGCTCCGTATCACTGATCAAGCTGGTCGCCTGAAGGGCCGCGTCCAGGAGCGCGGGGTGCAGCCCGTACGCGCCTGCCTCGGCGGTCAGCCCTTCCGGCAACGCCAGTTCCGCGAAGACCTCCCGGCCCCGCCGCCACGCGGCCCGCACGCCCCGGAACGCCGGACCGTACGCATACCCCCGCTCCGCCAGCCCCTCGTAGAACCCCTCCACCGACACCGCCACCGCACCCGCCGGAGGCCACTGCCCGGGCTGGACGAGGGGAGCAGGAGCGTTCGAGGAGAGGAACCCGCCGGCGTGCCGGGTCCAGGGGCCTGTCCCATCGGTGCCCTCGGGCCGGGAGTACACCGCTACGGTCCGGCGTTCGGCGGCCTCGTCGAGACCGTGTGCCTGGGGCGCGTCGGCACCCTGGTCGTCCTCGGCGACGATGACCCGAATCTGCGCAGCGCCCTGTTCGGGCAGGGCGAGCGGAGCCTCGATGGCGAGTTCTTCGACCGTCCCCAGATCGGCTTCGTCGGCGGCGCGCAGAGCGAGCTCCAGCAAGGCGGCCCCGGGAACGAGCACCGCACCCGCCACCGCATGGTCGGCCAGCCAGGGGTGCTCCTTGAGCGACAGCCTGCCGGTGAGCAACGCTCCACGGTCTTCCGGCAGATGGACCACCGCACCCAGCAAAGGATGGTCGGCCGCCCGAAGCCCGACTGCACCGAGGTCACCGCTCCCCCGTCCGCCGGCCAGCCAGTAGTGCTCGTGCTGGAAGGCGTACGTGGGCAACTCGACCCGACGCGGCAGAGGTTCACCGAACGACGTCGTCCAGTCGACCGGGAGCCCCCGCACATACAGCTCGGCCACCGACAGCAGCAGCCGGTCCAGTCCGCCATCCTCACGACGCAAAGTCCCGGTGACCACGCTCGGGATCTCGGGCCGCTCGTCCAGGGTCTCCTGAACACTGTGCGCCAGCACAGGATGCGAACTCACCTCGACGAACGCCCGGAACCCCTCCGCGACCAGAGCGGCGGTCGCCTCGGCGAACCGCACGGTCTGCCGCAGATTACGGAACCAGTAACCACCATCGAGCTCCGCACCCTCCACCCAACGCCCGTCCACCGAGGAGTACATGGGGGTGGTCGCTGTCTGCGGCTTCAACCCGGCTAGCACGTCGGCCAGTTCGTTCTGAATCAGCTCGACGTGCGAGGTGTGGGACGCGTAGTCCACCGGAATCCGCCGAACACGGACTCCTTCCTCCTCGTATACGGCAACCAGCCGGTCCAGGGCGGCAGGGTCACCCGCCACGACCACCGACGACGGCCCGTTGACGGCGGCAAGCTCCACCCCCTCACCGAGTCGCTCACGCACCTGGCCCTCGGGCAGCCCCACCGACACCATCCCGCCCCGGCCGGCCAGACCGCCCGCAATCGCCCGACTGCGCAGCACGACCACCCGGGCCGCGTCCTCCAACGACAACACCCCCGCCACATGCGCGGCGGCAATCTCGCCCTGTGAATGGCCCACCACCGCATCCGGACGCACCCCGAAGGACTCCCACACCCGCGCCAACGCCACCATCACCGCGAAGGACACCGGCTGCACCACATCCACCCGATCCAACGACGCAGCACCCTCCACCCCCCGCACCACATCCAGAACCGACCACCCACTCACCCCGCCCAGGACCGCACTGACCTCGGCCAACGCACCCGCGAACACCGATGAGGAATCAAGGAGTTCACGTCCCATCCCCACCCACTGCGAACCCTGCCCGGGGAACACGAACACCGACCGACCCGACACATCCGCGACACCCGACACCACCGATCCACCACTCGCGGCACCCACAACACCCGCATCGCTCTGGGCCAACGCCGACACCCCCGCCAACGCACCACCACGCCCCGCAGCCACCACCACCGCCCGGTGCTCCAGACCCGCCCGCCCCACAGCAAGCGAACGACCCACCTCAGCAAGGCCCAACCCCGGCCGCCCGGCAAGGTGATCCGCCAGTCGCCCAGCCTGCGCTTGCAGGGCTCGGGCCGAAGCTCCGGACAGTGGCCACGGCACGAACGCGCCGGGAGGCGTGTCGGGTACGTCCTCTGCGATGTCGGTGGCGGTCGGGGCCTGTTCGAGGATTACGTGGGCGTTCGTCCCGCTCACGCCGAACGAGGACACACCCGCCCTGCGCGGCCGATCCACCTCCGGCCACAACCTCGACTCCTTCAACAACTCCACAGCACCCGCAGACCAGTCCACCTTCGACGACGGCTCATCCACATGCAGCGTCCGCGGCAACACACCGTGCCGTATCGCCAGCACGGTCTTAATGACCCCCGCAACACCCGCCGCAGCCTGCGTATGACCGATGTTGGACTTCAACGACCCCAGCCAGACGGGATGTTCGGCGCTCCGCTCCTGGCCGTACGTCGCCAGCAACGCCTGCGCCTCGATCGGGTCGCCCAGTGTGGTGCCCGTCCCGTGTGCCTCGACCGTGTCGACATCCGCCGCCGACAGCCGGGCGTTCGCCAGCGCCTGACGGATCACCCGCTCCTGCGAAGGACCGTTCGGAGCGGTGAGGCCGTTGGACGCGCCGTCCTGGTTGACCGCAGAACCCCGCACCACCGCCAACACCTCATGCCCCAACCGCCGCGCGTCCGACAGCCGTTCCAGCAGCAGCACCGCCACGCCCTCCGCGAGGCCGGTTCCGTCTGCCGAGTCGGCGAACGCCTTGCACCGGCCGTCGCGGGCCAGCCCCCGTTGCCGGGAAAAGTCGACGAACACCTCGGGGGTCGCCATGACGGCCACACCGCCGGCCAGAGCCATTCCGCATTCGCCGTTGCGCAGGGCCTGCGCCGCCAGGTGCAGCGCCACCAGCGAGGACGAGCACGCCGTGTCCACCGTCAGCGCGGGACCCTCCAGGCCCAGGGTGTAGGCGACGCGCCCCGACGCGACGCTGCCCGAGTTGCCGATGCCGAAGTAGCCCTCAAGTCCTTCGGGGAGCTCCTCCACGCCGTCGCCGTAGTCGTGGTACATGAGCCCGGTGTAGACGCCGACGCTGCTGCCGCGCAGCGAGGTCGGATCGATGCCCGCCCGCTCGAACACCTCCCACGACACCTCCAGCAGCAACCGCTGCTGCGGGTCCACCGCCAGCGCCTCGCGCGGCGAAATGCCGAACAGGGAGGCGTCGAACCCGCCGGGCTCGTCGATGAAGCCGCCCTCATCGGCGTACGACGTGCCGGTGCGGTCCGGGTCGGGGTCGTACAGCGCGTCGAGGTCCCAGCCCCGGTCGGAAGGGAACGAGGACATCGCGTCGACGCCTTCGTGGACGAGCTTCCACAGGTCGTCCGGTGAGGCCACCCCGCCGGGCAGCCGGCAGGCCATCCCCACGATCGCGATCGGCTCCGTCCTCCTGGACTCGAGCTCGCGGATCCTCTTGCGGGTCTGCTGTAGTTCGCCCGTCGCGCGCTTGAGGTAGTCACGCAGCTTGTCGTCGTTCGACATGAGGCTCTTCCTTGGGTCGGTCAGCGGTTCGGCGGGGTCGGCGGGTCGGGCCGGTCAGCTACGCGGTGGGTCGCCGGATTACCCGGTCGGCCACCCGGGGTCGTCCGGCGGTGATCGCGTCAGGAGAGGCCGAGCTCGTTGTCGATCAGGTCGAAGATCTGGTCGTCGGTGGCCACGTCGAGGTCGACGTCCTCCCCGGCCCCGGCCCCGGTCGCCGCAGCCGGGGACTCCGCCCACTTCGCCGTCAGCGCTTCGAGTCGCGCGGCCACCTGGGCCCGCACCTTGTCGTCCGTGGACGCGCGGGCGAGGGCCTGCTCCAGCCGGTCGAGTTCGGCGAGCGCCGCCGGGACCACGGCGGCGCCCGTCAGTTCGAGCCGGTCGCGCAGATGGTGCGCGAGCGCCGTGGGCGTCGGGTGGTCGAAGACGACCGTGGCGGGCAGCCGGACACCGGTGGACTCCGCCAGCCGGTTACGCATCCGGACGGCGGTCAGCGAATCGAATCCGACATCGTTGAAGGCTTGGTTCGCCTTGACCGTTTCGTGCACGGCGTGGCCGAGGACGTTGGCCGCGTCCCTTCGGACGAGCTCGACGAGGAGGCGGGTCTGCTCGGCCTCGCCGACCGCGGCGAGGCGTCGGGTCAGCGACTGGTCGCTCCCGTCGACGACGGTCCGCACGGTCTTCCTCGGGGCGCGGACGAGTCCGCGCAGCAGCGGAGCCAGTTCGCCGGCCGCCGCCTGCTTGCGGAGGGCGGCGAAGTCGAGCTTCGTCGGCACGAGCAACGACTCGTCGGACCGCAACGCACGGTCGAACAGCGCCAGTGCCTCCGCTGACGACAGCCCCGTCTGGCCTCCGCGCGCCATCTGACCGAGCTCGACGCCGTCCAGGTGGCCGGTCATGCCGCTGGCCTGGGACCACAGGCCCCACGCCAGCGAGACCGCCGGCAGACCCTGCTCACGGCGGGCCCGCGCCAGACCGTCCAGGAAACCGTTCGCCGCCGCGTAGTTCCCCTGACCCGCATTGCCGAAGACTCCGGCTCCGGAGGAGAAGAGGACGAACGCCGCCAGGTCCAGGCCGCGCGTGAGCTCATGAAGATGCCACGCCGCATCGGCCTTGGGGCGGAAGACAGTGCCGACGCGTTCCGGGGTCAGGGACGAGAGCACCCCGTCGTCGAGGACTCCGGCGGTGTGGACGACAGCGGTGAGGGGATGCTCCGCCGGGACCCTGGCCAGCACACCCGCCAACGCCTCACGATCCCCCACATCAGCCGCCACCACCTCCACCCGCGCACCCGCAGCCGACAACTCCTCGACCAACTCACCCGCACCTTCAGCAGACGAACCACGACGACTCACCAACACCACACTGCGCACACCATGCACACCCACCACATGCCGAGCCACCAACCCACCCAGCGTCCCCGTACCACCCGTGATCAACACCGACCCCGAACGATCCAAAACCCGCCCAGAACCCGACACACCAGACCCCCCAGACACCCCAAGCCCCTCAGACCCCTCAGACCCGTCAAGCCCCTCAAGCACCTCGGACACCTCGGGCGTTCCAGACGCCCCCACCCGCACCAACCTCGGCACGAACACCTCCCCCGCACGCACCCCCACCTGCGACTCACCCGACGCCACCACACCCGACAACAACCCAGCCACCCCCGCCACCGAGCCACCATCCACATCCACGAGCACCACGCGCCCCGGCTGCTCCAACTGCACCGACCGCACCAACCCCCACACCGCAGCCCCCGCCGGATCACCGGCCATGGCATTCCGGGTGAGGACGACGAGCGGCGGAGTACCCGGATCCGATTGGTCCGCCCGGCTCTGGAGGGCGGCAAGTACGCGGGCCACCAGGTCGTGCGCGGCCTGCACACCCTGTGTCGACGGCTCGGCCGTCAGATCGAGAACGTGCTCCGGCCGTACGGGCCCCGCTCCCGCTCCCGGAGTGTGCGCGGCGTTCAGCGGCTGCCAGTCCACGCGGTAGAGCGAGTCGCGCACCGTGGTGTCGGCCCCGGCCGCGTGATCGGCGCGGACGGAGCGGAGCACGAGCGACCCGATCTCGGCGACGGGCCGGCCTGTGCCATCCGTAAGGGTGAAGGACACACCCTCGCCGTCTGACGGTCGGGCGTGCACGCGCAAGGTCGTGGCACCGACCGCGTGCAGGGATACGTGGTTCCAGGAGAACGGCAGGAGTACCTGGCCCGGTTCGGCCGTAGGCGCCGTACCGAAGTTGGCCGCTTGCAGCGCCGCGTCCAGGAGCGCGGGGTGCAGCCCGAACCTGCCCGCCTCGGCGGTCAGCCCTTCCGGCAACGCCAGTTCCGCGAAGACCTCCCGGTCCCGCCGCCACGCGGCCCGCACGCCCCGGAACGCCGGACCGTACGCGTACCCCCGCTCCGCCAGCCCCTCGTAGAACCCCTCCACCGACACCGCCACCGCACCCGCCGGAGGCCACTCCTCGTAGCCGGACAGAGGCTCAGGGACGGCCGCCGACAACAGCCCGTCGACGTGCCGGTCCCACGCCGCATCGGGACCGGAGTCCTCGGGCCGGGAGTAGACGTGCAGCGCTCGGCGGCCGGCCTCGTCCTCGACGCCCAGCACGACCCGGAGCTGGACCGCGCCATGGGCGGGCAGCGTGAGCGGCGATTCGATCACCAGTTCCTCAATGGTGCCGAGACCCGCCTCCTCCCCTGCGCGCAGGGCCAGTTCCAGGAATGCCGCCCCCGGCAGCAGCACATTGCCGGACACCTCATGGTCCGCCAGCCACGGCTGTGCCCGCAGGGACAAGCGACTGGTGAACAGCTCGCCACCGGAATCGGGCAGTCCGACCACCGCTCCGAGCAGGGGGTGCTCAGCGGCGGTCAGACCTGCGGACGACACATCGCCCGCCCCGTGCGGAGCCTCCAGCCAGTAGCGCTGATGCTGGAAGGCGTACGTGGGCAACTCAACGCGCTCGGAAGCTGGTTCACCGAGCGCGGTGGCCCAGTCGACGCGCACGCCACGGACGAACAACTCCGCGGCGGACAGCAGGACCCGGTCCAGTCCGCCATCATCACGGCGCAGGGTCCCGGTGACCACGCCCTGCACCTCGGGCCGCTCGTCCAGGGTCTCCTGAACACTGTGCGCCAGCACAGGATGCGAACTCACCTCGACGAACGCCCGGAACCCCTCCGCGACCAGAGCGGCGGTCGCCTCGGCGAACCGCACGGTCTGCCGCAGATTACGGAACCAGTAGCCGGAATCCAGCTCCGCACCCTCCACCCAACGCCCGTCCACCGACGAGAACATGGGGACAGCCGCCACCTGCGGCTTCAAACCGGCAAGCACATCAGCGAGTTCACTCTCGATCAGCTCGACGTGCGAAGTATGGGACGCGTAGTCCACCGGAATCCGCCGAACACGAACCCCCTCCCCCTCATAGACCGCAACCAGCCGGTCCAGAGCCTCAGGGTCACCCGCAACCACCACCGACGACGGCCCATTGACGGCGGCAAGCTCGACCCCCTCACCGAGTCGCTCACGCACCCGGTCCTCGGGCAGCCCCACCGACACCATCGCGCCCCGGCCGGCCAGACCCCCCGCAATCGCCCGACTGCGCAACACCACCACCCGGGCCGCGTCCTCCAACGACAACACCCCCGCCACATGCGCGGCGGCGATCTCGCCCTGTGAATGGCCCACCACCGCATCCGGACGCACCCCGAAGGACTCCCACACCCGCGCCAGTCCCACCATCACCGCGAAGGACACCGGCTGCACCACATCCACCCGATCCAACGACGCAGCACCCTCCACCCCCCGCACCACATCCAGAACCGACCACCCACTCACCCCGCCCAGGACCGCACTGACCTCGGCCAACGCACCCGCGAACACCGGCGAGGAATCAAGGAGTTCGCGCCCCATACCGACCCACTGCGAACCCTGCCCGGGGAACACGAACACCGACCGACCCGACACATCCGCGACACCCGACACCACCAACCCGGCACCGGCACCGGCAGCCGCACCACCCACAACACCCACATCGCTCTGGGCCAACGCCGACACCCCCGCCAACGCACCACCACGATCAGCAGCCACCACCACCGCCCGATGGGCGAAGGTGCCGCGCGTCGTCGTCAGGGCATGGCCGATCGTCGTGTCCGGCAGTTCCGGATGGTCCCGTACGAACGACTCCAGCCGCTCTGCCTGGCCCCGCAGCCCCTTGGCCGACGCACCGGAGATCACCCACGGAACAACGTCGGGCCCCTTCGCCCCGGACGGCGCAACAGCCTCAGCGGCGTCACCGGGGGCCTGCTCCAGAATCACGTGAGCGTTCGTCCCGCTCACCCCGAAAGCCGAGACGCCCGCCCTGCGCGGCCGATCCACCTCCGGCCACGACCTGGACTCGGTCAGCAACTCCACCGCACCCGAAGACCAGTCCACCTTCGACGACGGCTCATCCACATGCAACGTCCGCGGCAACACACCACGCCGCAACGCCGACACCATCTTGATGATCCCCGCAACACCCGCGGCAGCTTGCGTATGGCCGATGTTGGACTTCACCGATCCCATCCACACCGGCCGGTCCGCGGGGCGGCCCTTGCCGTACGTCGCCAGCAGCGCCTGCGCCTCGATGGGGTCGCCCAGAGGCGTTCCCGTCCCGTGTGCCTCGACCGCGTCGACGTCCGCCGCCGACAGCCGGGCGTTCGCCAGCGCCTGACGGATCACCCGCTCCTGCGAAGGACCGTTCGGAGCGGTGAGGCCGTTGGACGCGCCGTCCTGGTTGACCGCAGAACCCCGCACCACCGCCAACACCTCATGCCCCAACCGCCGCGCGTCCGACAGCCGTTCCAGCAGCAGGACCCCTACGCCCTCCGACATGCCGAATCCGTCTGCGCCCTCGGCGAATGCCTTGCTGCGGCCGTCAGTGGCAAGCCCGCGCTGTCGGCTGAAGCCGACCACGCCTTCGAGGGTCGACATGACGGAGGCGCCGCCGGCGAGGGCGAGGGAGCACTCCCCGTTGCGCAGGGCCTGGGCCGCCAGGTGCAGCGCCACCAGCGAGGACGAGCACGCCGTGTCCACCGTCAGCGCGGGACCCTCCAGCCCGAGGGTGTAGGAGATGCGGCCGGAGAGGACGCTGCCCGCGTTGCCGGTCACGAGGTAGCCCTCGTCTGCCTGGCGGGCCGTGTCCCCCGTGCCGTAGTCCTGGCCGTGGGTGCCGACGAACACACCGGTGGGCGTGCCCTTCAGCGAGGCCGGGTCGATGCCCGCGCGCTCGAACGCCTCCCACGACACCTCCAGCAGCAACCGCTGCTGCGGGTCCATCGCCAGCGCCTCACGCGGGTTGATCCCGAAGAACCCGGCGTCGAAGCCGCCGACGTCCTGGAGGAAGCCGCCGCCCCGGACGTACGTCTTCCCGGCCGCGTCGGGGTCCGGATCGTAGAGGCCGTCCAGGTCCCAGCCGCGGTCGGCCGGCAGACCGGTGATGACGTCGCCGCCCGCCTCGACCAGCTGCCACAGCTTTTCCGCCGAGGACAGCCCGCCGGGGAAACGGCACCCCGTCGCCACGATGGCGATCGGCTCGTCGGCCGGAATCCCGGGAGCGGGGGAAGGAGCAGCGACGGCGTCGGATTCGTGCGCCTGGTACGCGTCCTCGGCCTCCTCGCCGAGCAGTTCGGTGCGGAGGTGGTCGGCGAGCGCGGAGGCGGTCGGGTAGTTGAAGACCAGGGTGACGGGGAGCCGCAGGCCGGTGGCGGCGGTGAGTCCATTGCGCAGCTCGACCGCGGTGAGCGAGTCGATGCCCAGCTCCTTGAACGCCCGCTGTGCCTCGATCGCGTCGGCGGTGGCGTGGCCGAGGACGGCCGCGGCACTCCCCCGTACGAGATCGAGCAGCGCATCGAGTTGCTCGGGCCCTCCCAGTGCCGCCAGCCGACGCTTCAGCACGGAGGCGCTGTCGCTGCCGGCCGCGGAGTCGCGCCGTACCGAACGCCGTGTCGGCGCGGGCACCAGGTCGCGCAGCAGGGCGGGAACCTCCGCGCTGTCGCGCAGGGCGGCCAGATCGAGCCGGATGGGTACGAGCGCCGGACTGTCGCTCTCCAGGGCGGCGTCGAACAGGGCGAGCCCCTGGTCGGCGGAGAGCGGCCTCGTGCCGGCTCGCGCCATCCTGGCCAGGTCGGTGTCGCTGAGCCGACCGCCCATGCCGTCGGACTCCGCCCACAGCCCCCACGCGAGGGACACGGCGGGGAGGCCCTGTGCGCGTCGGTGCACGGCCAGGGCGTCCAGGAAGGCGTTGCCGGCCGCGTAGTTGCCCTGACCGGAGCCGCCGAAGGTGGACGAGGCCGACGAGTAGAGGACGAACGCCGCCAGGTCCAGGCCCTCCGTCAGCTCGTGCAGGTGCCACGCCGCGTCCGCCTTCGGCCGCAGTACGGTGTGCCACCGCCGCGCGTCCAAGTCCCCGATCACGCGGTCGTCGACCACGCCCGCCACGTGCACCACGGCGGTCAGCCGGTCGGAGACAGAGGCGACGATCCGCGTCAGAGCCTCACGGTCCCCCACGTCGGCGGCCACCGTACTCACCCGGACACCGGACGCCGTCAGCTCCGCCAGCCGTTCGGCCGCTACTCCGGTACGGGAGACGAGCACCAGCTCGGCCACGTCGTGGGAGCGGATGAGGTGATCGGTGACGAGGCGGCCCAGACCTCCGGTGGCACCGGTGACCAGCACCGTGCCTCCGGCCAGTCGCGAGTGCTCCGGGAGGGAGGGCGCATCGGCCCGCTTGAGGCGGGGGACGAGCGCCTGCCCGTCCCGTACCGCGATCTGCGGCTCCTCCCGCAGGGCGTGGGCGAGTCCGAGGGACACCACGTCCTCGTCGAAGCGTTCCACTTCGAGCAGCCCGAACCGGCCGGGGTGCTCGGACTGGGCGGTACGGACCAGGCCCCGGACGGGTTCCTGGACCAGGTCACCGCGCCGGGTGGCGACGACCAGGCGGGACGCCTGGACCCGGGGGTCGGTCAGCCACTCCTGCAATACGCCCAGGACAGCCAGCCCCACGGCGCTCACCTGCTCGGGAACCGTCCGATCGGTAGCACCGTCCGGAGTCCTGAGGACGACCACGGCAGGCACGGAGGAAGCGGCGATGTCCAGGTCCGCGTGGAACTCCCACGACGTGCGGGAGACACCAGAGGCCGAAGCCCCGCCCTGTGTCCCTGTCCCTATGACTGTGGCTGGGGCTGTGGCTGCCGCTGCCGCTGTCGAGGGAGCGGGAATCCATGCAACTTCGTACAGTGATCCGCCCGAATGAGGGGCGGCGACCCGCAGTCGCTCCGGCTCGACCGGCCGTACGGTCAACGCGTCGATGTCGAGGAGAGGAGCGCCGGTGTCGTCGGAAGCGCTGATCGACACCGTGTCCGGGCCCGCCGGCGCGAGAACCACACGGAGGGACCGGGCTCCGGTGGCGTGGAGCCGGACGCCCGACCAGGAGAAGGCCAGCCGGGGGCGGTCCGGGTCGGCAAAGAAGCCTGACACGGAGAGCGGGTGGAGGGCGGCGTCGAGCAGAGCGGGATGGATTCCGTAGCCGTCGATGTCGTCGGACGACGTTCCCGCGCCGGATTCCGGGAGCCGCAGTGCCGCGTACACGCGACCGTCCCGCACCCAGGCCGCTTCGACGGCCCGGAACGCCGGACCGTAGTCGACGGTCAGTCGTTCGTAGAAGCCGTCCAGGTCGACGGGCCGGGCGTCGGCGGGTGGCCAGGAGGTGAGATCGGCCTGTGCGGGGGACGGCTCGGAGGACGCGGTCAGAAGGCCGGTGGCGTTCTCGCTCCACTCCTCGTCGGCGTCCGACCGGGTATGGACACGGACCACGCGCCCGCCGGAATCGCCCGGTCCTTCGGCCTGCTCGACGGTGATCTGGAGGTCCACGCCTCCGCCGTCCCGGACGACGACAGGCGCCGAGATCGTCAGCTCGTCCACGACCGGCACCCTCAGCCGCTCACCGATGTGGGCCAACGCGTCCAGCAGCGCCGTACCCGGCAGCAGTATCAGCCCTCCCACGCGGTGATCGGACAGCCATGGCTGGTCGCGCTCGGTCAGACGCCCGGTGAACACGCTGCCCTGGGCACCGCCCAGCGTGATCGCGGCTTGCAGGAGCGGATGGCCCCCCTCCTCCAGGCCGGCCGCAGCGAGGTCGCCGGCACCGCTGGCCGGCTCGAGCCAGTAGTGCTCGTGCTGGAAGGCGTACGTGGGCAACTCGACCCGACGCGGCAGAGGTTCACCGAACGACGTCGTCCAGTCGACCGGGAGCCCCCGCACATACAGCTCGGAGGCTGAGAGCAACAGCCGGTCCAGTCCGCCATCGTCACGACGCAAAGTCCCGGTGACCACGCTCGGGATCTCGGGCCGCTCGTCCAGGGTCTCCTGAACACTGTGCGCCAGCACGGGATGCGAACTCACCTCGACGAACGCACTGAATCCCTCCGCGACCAGGGTCGTCGTCGCCTCGGCGAACCGGACGGTCTGCCGCAGATTACGGAACCAGTAGCCGGAATCCAGCTCCGCACCCTCCACCCAACGCCCGTCCACCGACGAGAACATGGGGACAGCCGCCACTTGCGGCTTCAAACCGGCAAGCACATCAGCGAGTTCACTCTCGATCAGCTCGACATGAGAGGTGTGGGACGCGTAGTCCACCGGAATCCGCCGAACACGGACTCCTTCCTCCTCGTATACGGCAACCAGCCGGTCCAAAGCCTCAGGGTCACCGGCAACGACCACCGAAGACGGCCCGTTGACCGCCGCGGGCTCCACCCCCTCACCGAGTCGCTCACGCACCTGGCCCTCGGAAAGCCCGACCGACACCATCCCGCCCCGGCCGGCCAGACCCCCCGCAATCGCCCGACTGCGCAGCACGACCACCCGGGCCGCGTCCTCCAGCGACAACACCCCCGCCACATGCGCGGCCGCTATCTCGCCCTGCGAATGGCCCACGACCGCATCCGGACGCACCCCGAAGGACTCCCACACCCGTGCCAACGCCACCATCACCGCGAAGGACACCGGCTGCACCACATCCACCCGATCCAACGACGCAGCGCCCTCCACCCCCCGCACCACATCCAGAACCGACCACCCACTCACCGCGCCCAGGACCGCACTGACCTCCGTCAGCGCATCCACGAACACGGCAGAGGAATCGAGAAGTTCACGCCCCATACCGACCCACTGCGAACCCTGCCCCGGGAACACGAACACCGACCGACCCGACACATCCGCCACACCCGACACCACCAACCCGGCACCCGCACCACCCGCATCGCTCTGGGCCAACGCCGACACCCCCGCCAACGCACCACCACGATCAGCAGCCACCACCACCGCCCGGTGCTCCAGACCCGCCCGCCCCACAGCAAGCGAACGACCCACCTCAGCAAGGCCCAACCCCGGCCGCCCGGCGACGAAGTCGTGGAGCCTCTCGGCCTGGGCCCGCAGCGCGCCCGCCGTGCGGGCCGAGACCACCCACGGCACAGCCGCCGCTTCGGAAGCGGGATCGGATACGGGCACGGGGGCGGCATCCTGCGGCTCTCCGGTCACGGGAACGGGGGCCTGCTCCAGGATCACGTGAGCGTTCGTCCCGCTCACCCCGAACGAGGACACACCCGCCCTGCGCGGCCGGTCCACCTCCGGCCACGACCTCGACTCCGTCAGCAACTCCACCGCACCCGAAGACCAGTCCACCTTCGACGACGGCTCATCCACATGCAACGTCCGGGGCAACACACCACGCCGCAACGCCGACACCATCTTGATGATCCCCGCAACACCCGCCGCAGCCTGGGCGTGACCGATGTTGGACTTCAACGAGCCCAGCCAGAGCGGCTGTTCGGGCGCGCGGTCCTGCCCGTACGTCGCCAGCAACGCCTGCGCCTCGATCGGATCACCCAACGTCGTCCCGGTGCCATGCCCCTCCACCGCGTCCACATCCGCCGCCGACAACCGGGCGCTCGCCAGCGCCTGACGGATCACCCGCTCCTGCGAAGGACCGTTCGGAGCGGTGAGGCCGTTGGACGCGCCGTCCTGGTTGACCGCCGAACCCCGCACCACCGCCAACACCTCATGCCCCAACCGCCGCGCGTCCGACAGCCGTTCCAGCAGCAGGACGCCGGCTCCCTCGGACCAGGCGGTGCCGTCCGCGCCGTCCGCGTAGGGCTTGCAGCGGCCGTCCGCCGCCAGGGCGCGTTGCCGGGAGAACTCCACGAAGGAGGTCGGCCGGGACATCACGGCCACGCCGCCGGCGAGCGCCATCGTGCACTCCCCGTTGCGCAGGGCCTGCGCCGCCAGGTGCAGCGCCACCAGCGACGACGAGCACGCCGTGTCCACGGTGACGGCGGGGCCCTCCAGGCCGAGGGCGTACGCGACGCGGCCGGAGGCGACACTGCCCGCGCTGCCCGTGCCGAGATAGCCCTCCAGGCCATCGGGGACTCGGGCCAGTCCGGTGGCGTAGTCGTGGTACATCACACCGGTGTAGACACCGGTTTCGCTGCCGTGGAGCGACGTCGGGTCGATGCCCGCGCGCTCGAACGCCTCCCACGACACCTCCAGCAGCAACCGCTGCTGCGGGTCCATCGCGAGCGCCTCGCGCGGCGAGATGTCGAAGAATCCGGCGTCGAAGGATCCCGCGTCGTGCAGGAAGCCGCCGTGTCTGACGTAGGACGTGCCGGCCCGCTCGGGGTCGGGGTCGTACAGCGCGTCGAGGTCCCAGCCCCGGTCGGCGGGGAACGGGGAGATCGCGTCCACGCCCTCCACCACCAGTCGCCACAGCTGGTCGGGGGAGGTGACTCCGCCGGGCAGCCGGCAGCCCATTCCCACGATGGCGATCGGGTCGTCGTACGGATCGGTGCCGCGCGTCCGGACGGCGGGAACGGAGGTGGAGGCGGCGGTGGAAGCGGCGGTGCGGCCCGGGGCGTGGCCCCCGAGCAGGCGGACGCGGAGGTGGCGGGCGACGGCGGCGGGGGTCGGGTGGTCGAAGGCCAGCGTGACCGGGAGCTGGAGGCCCGTGGCCGCGGTGAGCCGGTTGCGGAGCTCGACGGCGGTCAGCGAGGTGAATCCGAGGTCCTTGAACGGCCGGTCGGCCCGCACGGCGGTCCCGGACGTCTGGCGCCCCCGACCGGCCCCATGGCGTACGTCCCCAGCCCCACCGCCTACGAGAGCAGCCTCACCCCGTACGACGCCGACCTCACCCCGTACACGGTCGCCCTCACCCCGTACGTGACCGAACTCACCCCGTGCGACGCCGACTTCACCACGTACATGGTCGGCCTCACCCCGTACATGACCCACCTCGTCGCGTACGAGGGCGAGCAGGAGGCGGTCCTGGTCGGCCTCGGTGAGGTCGGCGAGGCTGCGGCGGAGTTCGGCCGATGTCGCGTTGTCCGGTGCGGAGTTGCGGGACGGGGCGTCGATCAGGCCGCGCAGGGGCGGTGCGATCGTCGCGGGGTCCAGCGTGGCGCGGCCGAGGGCCTCGTTGTCCAGGCGCATGACGATGAGCGACGTCCGGTCGGCGAGGTGCGCGGCGTCGAACATGGTGGCGCTCTGCTGTTCGGTGAGCCGTCCCAGTCCGGCCGGAGCGGCCCGGCCGTCTCCCTCGAAGGGGCCCGTGCGCAGGGAGAGCGCGGGGAGGCCGCGGGCGGCCCGGTGCTGTACGAGGGCGTCGAGGAAGACACCGGCCGCGGCCTCGTCGCTGTGCTCGGCGGAGCCGAGTGCGCCGGTGGCCGAGGAGTACACGACGAACGCGGACAGGTCGGCGCCCACGGTGAGTTCGTGGAGGTTGAGCGCGCCGGCCAGGGTGGCCTTGAGGTCGCGGGCGACGGCTCCGGGGGTGTGGATGACGGCCTTCGGCCGGTGCCCGGCGCGGGCCAGCAGGGCGGCGAGGGCCTCCCGGTCGGAGATGTCGCAGGCGGTGAGGGTCACCTCGGCTCCGCGCGCGGTCAGTTCGGCCGCGAGAGCGGCGGCGGTGCGGTCGGCCGTGCCGCGTTCGCTGATGAGCCGCAGGCGGCGGACGCCGTGTCCGCCGACGAGGTGGCGGGCCGCGGTGGCGGCGAGCGGGCCGTCCGCGCCGGTGACGAGCACGGTCCGCCGGGGGTCGAAGCCGGCGGGCCGGTCGGGGTCGGCGACGACGGAGACCCGGGAGGCCCTGGGGCGCAGGGGGACTCCTGAGCGTACGACGATCTGGGGTTCTCCGGAGGCCACGGCGTCGGCCAGGGCGAGGGCCGGGTCGTCGTCGTCCACGTCCAGGTCGATGAGGACGAGCCGGCCGGGATGGGTGGTCTGGGCGCTGCGGACGACGCCCCACAGCGGTGCCTGGATGAGGTCGGTGACGTCGTCCTCGGCGCCCACGGCGACAGCGCCCCGGGTGGCGATGACGAGGGTGGAGGCCGCGGTCCGCTCGTCCGCCAGCCAGGCTTCCAGCTGCCCGGTGAGCGCGCGGACGGTGTTCTGCACCGTTTCGGGGAGCGGTCCCGACCTGCGCACCCCGGCTCCGCAGGACAGCACGACGACGTCCGGGACCCGGGGGGCGTCGGCGTCGGGGTCGCCGTGCAGCGCGTCGAGCGCCGGGTGCGCGTCGACGGAC
Organism: Streptomyces sp. cmx-18-6; assembly: GCF_046548915.1. Lineage (NCBI taxonomy): Bacteria > Bacillati > Actinomycetota > Actinomycetes > Kitasatosporales > Streptomycetaceae > Streptomyces > Streptomyces sp. cmx-18-6. The sequence continues at coordinate 206,759 of NZ_JAEBEP010000008.1, forward strand.
TGTCCGAGCCCGCGCAGGTGGCCGGCGACCCCGAAGGCGTCGGCCCCGATGACGGCCCAGCTGCGGGCGGGCGGCTGCGGGACGGGCACGGAGGAGAGGGGGATCCAGTCGAGCCGGAAGAGCTGCTCGTAATGGCTGCCGTTGGCGGCGCGCAGCCGGGCGGGGCGCTCCAGCAGCACATGGCGGGTGATCTTCCCGGACGCGGTGCGGGGGATCCGGTCGATCTCGTAGAGCTCCTCGGGCACCTTGAAGTAGGAGAGCCGGTCGCGGCAGGCGGTGAGGAGCGCCTCGGGGTCGATGCCTTCCGTGCCGGGTACGAGGAAGGCCACCGGCACCTCGCCGAGGACGTCGTGCGGTTTGCCCACGACGGCGACGTCCGCGACGCCGGGGACGGAGCGCAGGACCTCCTCCACCTCTCCGGGGTGGATGTTCTCGCCGCCTCGGATGATGAGTTCCTTGATGCGGCCGGTGATGGTGAAGTAGCCGGAGCCGTCCCTGCGGGCCAGGTCGCCGGTGTGGTACCAGCCGTGCCGCAGGGCTTCCGCGGTGGCTTCCGGCTGGTTGTGGTAGCCGAGCATGACGCTCGGCCCCCGGACCCAGACCTCGCCCTCCTCGCCCTCGGCGGCGTCCAGGCCGGTCTCCGGGTCCACGACGCGCACGCCCAGGCCGGGCACGGGCAGCCCGCAGGATCCTTCGACCCGGGCGCCGGTGGGCCAGTTGACGGTGATGGAGCCGCAGGTCTCGGTGCTGCCGTAGGCGTCGAGCAGGGGTGCGGCGAACGCCTCCTCGAAGGACCGGCGCAGCGCCGCGGTGGTGACGGCCCCGCCGACGAGGCACATGCGGAGGTCGGGGGCTTCGAACCCCTCCTCCTGTGCCGCGCGCACCAGTTGGTGGTACATCGTGGGGACGCCGGCCAGGAAGGTCGAGGATTCCTCGCGCAGGGCGTCCAGGACGTCGGCCGCGGCGAACCCGTCGACGATGCGTGCGGTGGCGCCGACCGCCGTCACTCCCAGGACGCAGACGATGTGGGAGAGGCTGTGGAAGAGGGGCAGGGGCCACAGGACCCGGTCCTCGGCGCTCAGTCCGGGGATGGGCACGTAGCAGGCGGCCACGGACCAGAGGCAGTTGCGCTGGGTGGACAGGACGCCTTTGGGGCGGCCCGTCGTGCCGGAGGTGTAGAGCATCCAGGCGGGGTCGTCGAGGCCGAGGTCGTCCCGGGCGGGGCTCGCCGCGGCCGTGGTGGCGAGTTCCTCGAAGGAGTCGGCGCCCGGGGGCACGCCCAGCTCGCCCGTGACCAGGATCCGCAGGTCGGTGCGGCGGCCCAGGAGCACGGCCAGTCGTTCCGCGCGCGCGGGATCGGTGATCACGGCGCGGGCGCCGCTGTCGTCGAGGAGATACGTCAGCTCCGCCTCGGTGACGCGTGGGTTCAGGGGCACCCCGATGACGCCGGCCCGGGTGAGGGCCAGGTAACTCTCCACGGTCTCCACGCTGTTGCCGAGCAGGATGGCCACCCGGTCGCCGGGGTGCAGGCGGCGTGTCGCGAGGTGCCCGGCCAGGTTCCGGGTGCGCAGTTCGAGTTCGGCGTACGTCACGCTCCGCACGGAGTCCCGGAATGCGACCTTGTCGCCGAATTCACGGGCGTGCTCCGCCAGCAGTTCGGGCAGCGGTCGAATGAGCTCCGTACGCAACATTGCCTTCACATCCCTTGGTAGCGTGGAACGCCGCGACCATTACGCCGGTGCACTGCGCCAGGGGCGGCATACCGTGTCCGGCGCCTCGGTCGGGCATGCGCGGGGCGCGCCGCTCGGGGCGAAAGCGAGGCGCGAGCAGAGCTCACAGAAACGCCCGGCATAATGTCGTTCGCATGCATCAGTGTTGTCGTAGGGAAGGCCGGGGCTTCCCCTAACCAACCCCCTAAACCGGCCCTCACTGCCGAGGGGTTCCGGAACGGCGTGCGGCCCCGGCACGAGAAGTGCCGGGGCCACGTGGTGAGGGGAATGCCGTGTCAGGCCGTCAGGCTCTGCGGGCAGAGCTCCAGCAGATCGACGGGCCTGCGCAGGACGGCGTCCGGTCGTTCGGCGAGCAGGGCGGGCTCATCGGTCTCGCCCCACAGGGCGGCCACCGCGGTGACGCCGGCGGAGCGCGCGCTGGCCAGGTCGGTGACCGCGTCGCCGACCATCATCGCCCGGGACGCCGGCACGTCGAGCAGGTCGAGCGCGTGCAGCACGATGTCGGGCGCCGGCTTGGCGCGGGCCACCTCGTCGGACCCGATGACATGCTCGAAGGCGTCCAGGAGTCCCAGCCGGTCGAGCAGGGAACGGGCGCGCGGACCGCTCTTGCCGGTGGCCACGGCGAGCCGCAGTCCGCGTCGGTCGAGCTCCGGCAGCAGTTCGCGTACGCCGTCGAAGACGGTCACCTCGCCGGCGAGGCGGTAGCTCTCGCGGACGAACGGGGCTTCCAGTTCGGTCGGCAGTCCCATGATGCGCATGATGTCGGGGAAGTACCTGCCCAGGTGGCGGCTGTACTCCTCGAACGGGGCTGCGCCGTCGCCGACGACCTCGGCGTATGCGGTCAGGAACGCCTGCCGCATCACGGCGAAGCTGTCCACGATCACACCGTCGAGGTCGAAGATCACCGCGCGGGGGACGGCCGCGCGCGCCGTGGACGTGGTGGAGGGCGGGTGGAGCGGGGTGGGCATGAGGTCTCCGGTGGTTGTTCGGACGGCCTGTGGTCCGGCCGTGCCTGGTCGGACGGCCTGCAGTTCGGCGGTACGCGGTCGGGGACTGCGATCCGGCTGTGCGACGGCGCACGGCCCGCGGTTCGGCGGTAGGCGACCGCACGGCCTGCGGTACGCGGTCGGGCGGTCCGGGGTCCTGCCGTGCCTGGTGGGACGGCTTGTGTGCCGGCCGTACGCGGTCGTACGGCCCGCGGTCCGGCCGTGCCCGGTGGGCGGCGGCCGGTGGGGCGGGGCTCAGTGCGCGGCGTCACCGGCCGGGAGCGGGTGGCGGCTTCCGGCGGTGCGGGCCGAGGCGTAGAGCCGCTCGATCACGTCGATGGTCTGCCGGGCCTGCGCCACGGCCGCTCCCCGGCTTCGGGGGTCGGTGAGTCTGCCGTGGAGGTCGTCGAGCTGGCGGGCGTACTCGGCTCCGACCGGATCGGCGGTCAGCGGCGCCTCCACGGTGACGCCGTCCCGGGTGCGGGTCAGCACGGATTCCTGGCGGTTGGGGCTGAATCCGAAGGTGCAGGACAGGGTCGCGGTGCCGCCGCTCCCCTCGACGGTGATACGGGTGACGTCACGCGACTCGTGCGAGGCCCAGCTCGCGCGCAGTGCCACCGACGTACCGCCGCCGGTGATCAGGAAGCCGCGGGCGGTGTCCTCCACGTCGCCGTCGCCCGTGGGAGCCGGGGCGGCCTCCCCGCCGTCCCGTCGCCAGGAGGCCCGGCGTGAGCCGCGGTTGACGAAGTCGTCGGACACGGTGCCGACGACCTGCTCGTAGTCGGCCGGTCCGAGCAGCGAGCCCACCGTGTCCAGGAGGTGCCAGCCCAGGTCCACGAGGGCTCCGCCGCCGGCGAACCGGCGGCTGGTGAACCAGCCTCCGGCGTCCGGCACCCCTCCGGCGCGCACCCAGGCCAGGTCGATGTGCCGGATGGGGCCGAGCTCGGCGGCGAGCGCGCTCAGCGCCCGTACGTCGGTACGGTAGTGGGCCGCGCTGCCGGCCAGCAGGACCGCGCCGCCGGCCTGTTCGGCGTCCGCGAGCTGGTCGGCCTCGGCGACGCTCAGACAGACGGGCTTCTCCAGGAACACCGGGATGCCGCGGCGCAGCAGCCGGGTGGCGACCGGGGCGTGGAGGTGGTTGGGCACGGCCACGACGGCGAGGTCGGTGGTGGCCGGATCGAGGTCGGCGTCGTGGGCGAGCGCCCGCGGGCCGATGCCGGCGTGCTGTTCGCGGACCGACGCGTCGGGTTCGACGACCGCCGTGACCTCGTACAGCGGGTGGTTGTCCAGGCGCGGCCGGAAGATCGATCTGCCGGCCCAGCCCAGGCCCACGAGCGCGACCCTGACCGGGTGTTCGCGCCCCCCGGATGCCGTCATGCCGTGGCCACGGCGTCGGCGATGATCTCCGCGGCCCGGTGGATGTTCTGCTCGGTGCCCAGGAGGGTGCGGTGGTGCAGCCAGATGCCGTCCGCGGTGAGGGCCTCGGTATGGGGGCAGCGGCGGGCGAGCTCGTCCACCGATTCCTTCGGCGCACCGGTCTCCCAGAATCCGTCGGAGCGGTAGATCGCGCGGAAGACGACGAAGGCGGGGAGTCCGCGGGCGACGAGTTCGTCGACGAGCGCGTTGCGCCGCTCCTCCGTGATGCCCGGGACGCGGAACATCGCCATGTAGTGGGGGACCCGGTCGGCGCGCTCGTCGCGGCCCTGCGGCACCACCCCGGGTATCTCGGACAGCAGCCGCTTCAGGAGCGGTGAGCGCTGCTCGCGTGTGGCGATCTGGCTGTCCAGGCGGCGCAGTTGGGCGCGCAGGACACTGGCGGAGAACTCGTTCAGCCGGAAGTTGGAGCCCGATGTCCGGTGGAAGTACTTGCGGTCGCTGAAGGGCCGCCCGCAGCTGTGCCGCAGGAACGCCTCTTCGTAGGAGGCGTTGTCGGGGAAGGTGACCGCCCCGCCCTCCCCCGCGGTCATCAGCTTGCCGTTCTGGAAGCTGAAGGCGGCGATCGATCCCAGATCGCCGGCCTTCCGGCCGCGCCACTGCGCTCCATGGGCGTGTGCCGCGTCCTGGATGACAGGGACGCCGCTGTCGGCCGAGAGCTTCTCCAGGGCGTCCATGTCGGCGAAGTGGCCGGCCATGTGGACCGGCATGATCGCCCGGGTGCGCTCGGTGATGGCGGCCTCGGTGGCGGCCACGTCGATGCAGTACGTGTCCGGGTCGACGTCGACGGGCACGGCGACCGCGCCCAGTCGCTGGGCCGCCTGGGAGGACGAGATGAAGGTGAACGCGGGCACGATCACCTCGGTCCCGGGGCCCACGCCCAGCACCTGGAGGGCCAGCTCCAGGGCGTGTGTGCCGTTGGTGACGGCCAGCGCCCGCTCGGCGCCGTGGTATTCGGCGAACTCCCTCTCGAACGAGTCGACCTCGCTGCCGCCCATGCGCCACCACTGGCCCTGTTCGAGCGCGCGGATGAGACCTTCACGTTCCTCGGCGTCGTACTGCGGCCACTGGGGGAACTCCGGAGCCGGGTAGTCGATCGCGCCCATAATTCCGCTGCCTTTCTCGTCGAGGATGCGGATTTCGGCACGCTAACCCACACAATGGCGGGCCGTCACTGCCCCTAGCGACCCCCCTATATTTCTCCTGTCCCAGGTTCTTTCCGTTCGTTTTGCGAAAGCCCGGAAGTGCGGCTGTTATAACGGGGACATGACCGAGCTGCTTTTGTTGAACGGACCGAATCTGGGGATACTCGGCCGCCGTGAGCCGGAGATCTACGGCACCGACACGCTGGCGGATATCGAGGAGTCGGTGGCCCGGGAGGTCGCGGAGAGGGGCTGGAAAGTCACCTCCGTGCAACGCGAGTCCGAGGGCGAGCTGATCCAGGCGGTGCAGGGCGCGTACGACACGGTCGGGGCGATCATCAACCCCGGCGCGCTGATGATCGCGGGGTGGAGCCTGCGCGACGCCCTGGCCTCGTACCCCCGTCCGTGGATCGAGGTCCACCTCTCGAACGTGTGGGCCCGTGAGGACTTCCGGCACACGTCGGTGCTGGCCCCGCTCGCGGACGGCGCGATCGTCGGGCTGGGCGCGGACGGCTACCGGCTGGCCGCCCAGGCGCTGTTGGTCAAGGTGCCTCGCTGAGTGCCGTGCCTGGACACGGGCGCACCGGACGCGCACGGGCGCACCGGAAGAGGAAGTGGTCATCGGCCGGAATCGGGAGTCGTCATCGGCTATCTGGGAATCGACGTGGGCGGCACCAAGGTCGCCCTGCGCATCGAGGGCGCGGGCGGGGGCGAGGGTGCGCGGGCCGTGGGTTCGGTCTTCAGATGGCCCACGCCACCGGGGCCGTCCGCCCCTCATCGGCCTGACAGCGTGAGGGACTTGGCCGCCCTGGCCCGCCAGGTCGAAGTGCTGCGGACGGAGTGGGGCGGCCCCGTCGAGGCTGTCGGGATCGCCATGCCGGCCACGCTGGACGGCACGGGCCGGGTCGTCACCTGGCCGGGCCGCCCGCACTGGGCCGGACTCGGGCTGAGCGAGGAGCTGCGGGGGCTGTTCCCCGGGGCGGCGGTGCGGGTCGCGGACGACGGGGACCTGGCCGCGCTGGCCGAGGCGGACCGGGCCGGCTGCCGCGATCTGGTCTATCTGGGGGTCGGCACCGGGATCGGCGGCGGGATCGTCGTGGACGGCCGGCCGATTCCGGGGCCGGGCCGGGGTTCGTGCGAGGTCGGGCACATCGTCGTGGACCGGGCCGGCGAACGCTGCGACTGCGGGCGGCGCGGCTGTGTGCAGGCGCTGGCCTCCGGCCCGGCGACGCTGCGCCGGGCGTCGGGGCTCCTGGGTCTGCCCGTGTCCTTCGAGGGGTTGCGGGACGGCCTCGCGGCCGGGGCGGACTGGGCGGCGTCCGCCGTCGAGGAGAGCGGCGAGGCGCTCGCGGCGGCCGTGGTCGGCCTGTGCGAACTGGCCCGCCCCGAACTCGTCCTGATCGGCGGGGGTTTCGCCGCCGGGCTGCCGGGGTTCGTCCAGCTCGTCGGCGAACGCGCCGGGCGGCTGGCCCGGCCGGGTGCGCCCCCCGTCCCGGTACGGCCGGCGGCGCTGGGCGGACTGTCGTCCCTGTACGGGGCCGTGTCCCTGGCCCGCGGCCGGTGAGGACGGCCGACGCCCCACACGCCATCGAGGATCCAGGCGCCCAGAACCGACAGATGCGGAGCAGACCCATGACCACCCCTGCGACCACGACCACCCCTCCCACCGTGGCCCCCAGGCGTATCGATGTGTCGCTGCCCGGCCGCGGGTACCCCGTCCACATCGGCCCCGGTGTGCGTCACTCGCTCCCCGAGGTGGTGGCCGCGATCGGGGCGAGGCGGGTCGCCGTGGTCTCGGCCAGGCCGCCGGAGTGGACGCCGGATCCCGGAGTGCCGTCCCTGGTGGTGCCGGCCCGGGACGGTGAGCGGAACAAGACACTGGCCTGGGTCGGCGAACTCTGCTCCCGCTTCGCCGAGTTCGGGCTCGGCAGGTCGGACGCGGTCGTCTCGTGCGGCGGCGGGACGACCACCGACGCCGTGGGGCTCGCGGCGGCGCTCTACCACCGCGGCGTGCCCGTCATCCATCTGCCCACGTCCCTGCTGGCGCAGGTCGACGCGAGCGTCGGCGGGAAGACGGCGGTGAACCTGCCGCAGGGCAAGAACCTGGTCGGCGCGTACTGGCAGCCCAGTGCCGTGCTCTGCGACACCGACTACCTTCAGACCCTGCCGCCCCGGGAGCACGTCAACGGCCTCGGCGAGATCGCCCGCTGCCACTTCATCGGGGCGGGCGACCTGCGCGGACTGCCGCTGCACGAGCAGATCGCCGCGAGCGTGGCGCTGAAGGCGTCCGTCGTCGCCGCGGACGAACGCGACGCGGGCCCCAGGCATCTGCTCAACTACGGTCACACCCTGGGGCACGCCCTGGAGCGGGCCACCGACTTCGCGCTGCGGCACGGTGAGGCGGTGGCCGTGGGCACGGTGTTCGCGGGCCGGCTGGCGGGCGCGCTCGGCCGGATCGGCCCGGCACGGGTCACCGAGCACACCGCGGTCGTCGAGGGGTACGGACTGCCGGCCCGGCTGCCGGCCGACGCGGACGTCGCCGCGCTGATCGCGCTCATGCGGCTGGACAAGAAGGCCACGGACGGGCTGACCTTCGTCCTGGACGGCCCCCGGGGCGCCGAACTCGTACAGGACGTCCCGGAACAGGTCGTGGCCGACGCCCTGGACGCCATGCCCAGGGAGCCGGTCGCCCGTGCCTGACATCGGCGGAAGCACCCGGCTGTACGCGGTGCTCGGCGACCCGGTCGCGCAGGTGCAGGCGCCGGCGCTGCTCAATCCGGTCTTCGCGCGCCTCGGGCTGGACGCGGTGCTGTTTCCCGTACACGCGCCGGCGGACCGGCTAGGGGCGGTCATCGGCGGGTTGCAGCGCATCGGCAATCTGGACGGTCTGCTCATCACCGTCCCGCACAAGATCGAAGCCTGCCGGTACGCGGACGAACTGAGCCCGGCCGCCGCGCTGGTGAACAGCACCAACGCGATGCGGCGCGAGGCGGACGGCCGCTGGTACGGCGACAACTTCGACGGCGCGGGGTTCGTCGCCGGTCTGCTGAGCGCCGGCCACGATCCGCGGGGGAAGCGGATCTTCCTGGCGGGGGCCGGCGGCGCGGGCACGGCCATCGCCGCGGCGCTCCTCGGCGCGGGGGCCTCGCATCTGTCGGTGTACGACCCCGATCCGGACCGGGTGGCCACGCTGACCGGCCGTCTCGAGGGCAGCGCGCCCGGCCGCACGACCGGCTCGGCCGCGCCTCGTCTGCATGACGCGGACGTGGCCGTGAACGCCACTCCGCTGGGGCTCCGGCCCGGTGATCCGCTGCCGTTCGCGCCGGACCGGCTGCCGCCGGGTTCGGTCGTGGCCGACATCGTGATGCGCCCCCGGGAGACGGAGTTGCTGAGGAGGGCGGCCGAACTGGGCCTTCCCGTCCATCACGGCATCCATATGCTGGGCCATCAAGTCGCCCTCTACCAACGGTTCTTCCGCCTCGAACCGGGAGGGGCCACCCGCGCGGCAATTCTGTGAACAGCCCATTAAGCGACCCGGGCGGCACAGGCGTTCTCTCCTATGCTGGCCGCCGGGTCGCATTCGACACGCCGATCGGACCGGCCCAACGGCCGCGTGCGCACGGTGCCTCGCTGTGTCCCCCGCGGCCGGCCACGAGCGGGGGGCATGTGATGCGGTTCAATCTGCTGGGTCCGTTGGAAGCCACGCGTGACGGGGGCCCGGTGCAACTCGGCGGGGTCAATCAGCGTGCGGTGCTGGGCTATCTCCTGTTGCATCCCAACAAGGTCGTCGCCACCAGGGAGCTCGTCCAGGCCCTGTGGGGGGAGGGCGCGCCGCCCACGGCCCGCAAGATGGTGCAGAACGCGGTCGCGGGGCTGCGCCGGGCTCTCTCGGAGGGCGGGTCCGTGTCGCTGACGACGTCTCCGCCCGGCTATGTGCTGCGCGTCGACGCGTCGGAGATCGACCTGACCCGCTTCGAGGAACTGGTGCAGCGCGGCCGTGCCGCGCTCGCGTCCGAGTCGTGGGCGACGGCGGCGGGGCTGCTGCGGGAGGCGCTCGCCCTGTGGCGCGGCCCGGTGCTGGCCGATGTGTCGGAGAACGGCGTCGCCTGGCCGGAGTTCGCCGTGGTCCGGGAGGCCCGGCTGACGGCCTTCGAGGACTGCGCCGAGGCCGAACTCGCGCTCGGCAGGCACCGCGAGCTCGTGGGCGAACTGGCCGCCCTGGCCGAGGAGGAACCGGTCCGCGAGCGGCTCTGCGGTCTGCTGATGCTGGCCCTCTACCGGTGCGGACGGCAGCCGGAGGCCCTCGCCGTCTACCAGCGCATCCGTGACGAGCTCGTCAACGGCTTCGGTCTCGATCCCGCGCCGGAGCTCCAGGACCTGGAGCGCGCGATCCTCAACCAACGCCCCGCACTGGCCTGGCAGTCGGCGCCCGACGCGCCCGCGGCCGACCATCCCCTGCCCGCGTCGGACCACACGGGCGTGCGGGTGGTGTCCCCCCTGCCCGTACCGGTGCCCGCGGAGCGCCCCGTAACCCTTCCCGCCCCCGCCCCGCCGGGCCTCTCGACGCCGCCGCGCCGCCGGGCCCGGGCGATGACCGAACGCAAGCAGGCCAGTGTCCTGCTGATCCGCGCGCGGGTGGACGCGGGTGCGGACGACCCCGAGCAGATCGACGAGGCCCTGCGGGACCTCACCGGCATCGTCGTCGAGGAGGCGGGCCGGTTCGGCGGGCTGGTGCGCGGCACCCTGGGTTCCGTGCGCCCGGTGTTCTTCGGCGTTCCCCGGGCGTACGAGGACGACCCGCGGCGTGCGGTGCGGCTGGCGCTGGCCATCCGCGAGCGGCTCGGCGCAGGGGCCTGCTGCATGCGGGTGGAGCTGGCGGTGGCCACCGGTGAGGTCCTCGCCACGTACGACGACGCGGGCGACGACCAGCCCGCCGAGGTGACGGGCGCGGTGCTGGACGAGTGCGAGGCCCTGCTCGCCGTCGCCGGCCGGAACGGCGTCCGCATCTCCGAGACCACACGGCGCGCCAGCGGCTACCTCTTCGACCACCCGACGCCGGGCGACACGGGTGCGGGGCGCGAGGTGAGCGTCGTCCTGCCCTCCCCCGCGCCGGCGCTGCCCAGCACCCGGCTGGTCGGGCGCGAGCGTGAACTCGAAGTCCTCACGGGCCTGTTGACCGACGTGCTGCGCCGCGACCGGCCCCATCTGGCCACGGTGCTCGGCGAGTCGGGCCTCGGGAAGAGCCGCCTGGTGGCGGAGTTCGGCCGCACGCTGCGCAACCGCTCGCGGCCGGTCCGGCAACTCACGGTGCGCGTACCGGCGTTCGGCGGCGGACGGGCCTTCGCGCCACTGGCCGCCGTCGTGCGTTCGTACGCGGGCATCGCGGATGGCGAGCCGGAGGCGCTCGCCCACCGGAAGCTCACCGAGGCGTTGCACCGGCTGGTGGGGTTCGGTGACGGGGCGGCCTGGATGCTGGACCGGCTGCGGCCCGAGGTCGTGCTCCCGGCCCGGGGGGCGGCGGTCCGGTCCGACGAGGACGCCGACGCCCGGGAGGAGCTGTGGGCGGCGGGGCGGCGCTTCATCGAGGAGGTGGCGGCCCAGCAGCCGACCGTACTGCTGCTGGAGGACGTGCACCTGGCGGACAGGGCGCTCCTGGATCATGTGGAGGACCTCACCGAGCGCCTCGTCCGTGTGCCGTTGCTGGTCGTCGTGACCGCGCGCCCGGAGCTGCGGCAGCGTCGTCCGCGCTGGTCCTGCGGGAAGCGTGACGCCACGACGCTGGTGCTCGACCCGCTCCCCGACGACACGGTGGCCGCGCTCCTGACCCATCTGCTGGACCGCCGGGTCGACGCCGGGACGGACGCGGAGCTCGTCTCCCTGGTCGGCGGGGTGCCGCTGTTCGCCGAGGAGTTCGCCCGGGCGCTCCGGGACCGGCCGCACAACGGGACGCCGCCCGTGCCGCGGCGGGTGCGCAATGTCGTCGCAGCCCAGCTGGACACGCTTCCGCCCGCCTGGAAGACCCTGCTGCGGGACGCGGCGGTGCTGGACGGCCGGATCGGGGCGGTCGGGGTGGCGGCCCTGTCGGAGCTGGACCTCGATGAGGCGGCGGCGGGTCTGCTCCAGCTGGAGCGCAAGGACCTGCTGCGCCGGGTCCGGCAGGGTTCGCTCTCCTGCGATGTGCGGTACGTCTTCCGGCACGGTCTGGTACGAGAGGTCGCGTACGCCCAACTGGCCCGCCGGGACCGGGTGGTCAGACATCGCCGCGCCATCGCCTGGATCGCGGGCCTCCCCGCCGACCAGGGGCATCTGCTGATCCACCACTACCGTCAGATCGTGGCCCTGACAGCCGCCACCGGCCGGCCGACCGCCGCACTGGTCCAGCAGATCGTCCAGTCGCTGACGGAGGCCGGGGGCAGAGCCGCCGCGGCGGGCGCCCGTGAGGCGGCTCTCCTCTGCTACCGGGGCGCGGCGGAACTGTCTCCGCACGCCGTCACCGCGCGGCGGCAGCTCCTGCTGCTGCACCGGCAGAACGCGGACTCGCCGGGCCCGGAGGCCGTGCACCAGATGTGCCGCTGACGGAGACGGCCCCGGCGGTCGGCGCTCCCGCGCGCGGCCGGGCGGTGGACGGGGACGGGCGGTGGTACGGGGGTGGGGGGCGTACCGGGGAGGGGCCGGGGCTGGGATGAGGCGGAGCGGGGGATGAGGACGGGCGGCGTACGAGGACGGGCGGCGTACGAGGACGGGCGGCGCATGAGGACGGGCGGCGCATGAGGACGGGCGGCGTACGAGGACGGGTTGACACGGGCGCGTGATCATGGCGCACTGGGGTGACATGTCAACCTCCCCTCGCCCTCTCTAGGATTCCGTCCCATGAGCAGCACCGCAGACCATCTCACGGCCCGCGAAGACCGCCTGTGGCGCGCGTTCTTCGAGACCCAGGTGCTCTTCTGGCGGCGGCTGGGCCAGCAGCTCCACCAGGACACCGGCCTGTCCGAACCCGACTTCGCGATCCTGAGCGCACTGGAGCAGGCTCCCGAACAGCGGCTGCGCGCCTTCGAGTTGAGTGATGTCACACAGTTCGAGAAGAGCCGGCTGCATCATCACCTGAACCGGATGATCACCCGCGGCCTGCTCACCCGCGAGCAGTGCCCCGGGGCGTCCCGGGGCACCGTCATCGCCCTCAGCCCCGAGGGCCTGGCGGCCATCACCGCCGCGATCCCGCGCCGTGCCGCGCACATCCGCCAGTGGCTGACCGATCCACTCGACGAGGCTCAGATCGACGCGCTGACACAGACCTCCGAGGCGATGCTCGACCGCCTGCGCGCCACCGACACTCCCCCCGCGCCCCCATCGGCCGGCTGCGCGTGAGGGCAACCGGCAACTCCTCGATGATGTCGAGGTGTTCCTGACCGCTCGCCAGCAGTGCTCCCGCCGCGGCCTCGCGCCGGTCCATGCGATCGGCCTCATCCCGGTCGCCGTAGTCATGACAGATCACACAGCGGCAGGCAGGAAGCCCGTCAGGCATCTCGGGCGACCCGGCCGGTCCGGCGGATGATCCGTTCTGTCGCCGCGGGAGCGGGCCATACCTGAATCAGGTACGCCTCGACCGGGTCGTCGTTCGGACCGAGGCAGTCCCTGGCACGTCCCTCGTCACGGCCGCGGGCATGGACACGCAGACGGTGGCTTCCCGGCCCGTTGGTGACGAGGTCGGGCAGGTCCTCGACTTCGCCGTCCCCCCAGGAGGTGACAGAAGCCGATCCGGTGGAGGAGATGAACGACGTCTCCACCACCTCCTCCCAGTCGCCCTCGTGCGGCGGTGGCTCGGTCTCGTGGGTGATGACGGTGACCTCGACCGGTCCGATGGTCAATCCGGTCAGGATGACGGCCCCGTCCTCCGCGACGGCGATCAGCCCGCCGACGGCGTCCGCGATGCCTGGCACCCGGTCGGTGCCGAGGTCGGGATCGACCACGTAGAACTGACGGGAATAGACCCATACATGGGCGGTCCCGCGCTCTTCCGGCATACAGGCGCCTCCTCGGCGTCAGGACGTGGCGCCCGGAAGGCGTCACCGCTCAGCTCAGGATCCCATGATCCTTTTACGCCGTGAACGGGTACCCGGGAGTCACCACACCCTCCCCGCCCCGCCGTGGGTTTCCGTCCCCCACGCCGGGCGGGCGTGGACGGCCGTGCCGACACCGGCTGACGGGCATTCGGTTGAGCCGCACCTGTGTGCGCAGGCGTTCTCCGGGCAGCGGGGATAGGGGTGGCGGGATCGGCCGCCGCCGCTGACCCGGGAGAACGACCTTGACGTACGACGACGACCACGCGGTTCAGCTGCGGGACGACCTGGAGACCGCGATCAGCGGCTACATGGTGACCGTGGCGGGTGTTCTGCTCGATGAGGACCTCCCCGTGGCCTCCATCTCGGCGTACGGGGACTTCGACGACCCGCGTCAGGACGACTTCGAGGGGGACGTGGAAGGGAGCGTGGAGTTCGCCCATGCCTTCCGGCGAAGGTTTCTCGGTGACGGCGGTGAGGCGGGCCTCCTCTGGTGCGGCGTCTCCGGGTGGTGCTTCTTTCACATACCCGAGGGGTCCGGTCGGGCGCTCCTGGAATCCGCTCGCTGGATGGGCGGCGGGCTCACGCCCGAGCCGAGGCGCGTCGCCGCGTTTCTGTCCGAGGTACAGCTCGACGCCCGTAACGCGGGAAGCGACGAGCGACCCTTCTACCGTGTTTCGCACGCCGAGCCGGCCAAGCTGCTCCAGCGGCTCGCGGCCTACGGGGAGGCGGGCGAACACGCGGACCGATCGCACGGGGGCGGGCGCCTCGCCTCCATGCGGAGTGCTGCCGGTCTGCGGCACGCGGTGAAGGAGCTCACGGCAAAGAAGCAGGAGATCGTCGACCTGCCCCTCCACACCGGGGAGCTGAAGGCCCTCATGGAAATCCTCGAGTACGTCGAGGGGGCCGCGCCGCACGACGGGCTGAGCGAACTGACACGTCGTCTGGCCCGTGACCTGTCGCTGAGGGCACGGGACGGCCGCGAGAGCGTTCACGAGCACCGCGAGGCCATCGAATACGCCGAGGAACTTCCTCAGTGATCCCGACAGCCCCCGCAGCTCCTGCGGCTCCCGCAGCTCCTGCGGCTCCCGCAGCTCCCGCAGCTCCCGCGCGAACGTCGTACGGAGAGCACCGGAGCCCCGGCGACCGGAAGGGGCGTGCGGAATCCGGGGAGGGTGCGAGCAGTTCGTTCGGATCCGCCCGGCATGTCGGCGCCCTCCCGCTGTCGGGCCGGTGCAGCGTGGGCGGTGACGACCGCCCGGACGACCTTCACCCCGTCGACCGGGCGGCGACTCCCCCATAGAGCGCGTACCGCCCGCCGACCCGGATCGTACGGCCGAACCGGCGACCGGCGCGGCAGCGAGGAGCAATGATGCGTGACACCCCTGGTCGGCGTGGGCCCCATCCCGATACCGGCAGTCCTCTGCGGGGGCGGGTCGCGGTCGTCACCGGTGCCGCTCGTGGCATCGGTGAGGCCCTCGTACGGAGCCTGGCCGGTACGGGCATGCACATCGCCCTGCTCGGGCGCGAGAAGGAGACCCTTCAGGAGGCCGCCGCGTCCCTGTCCACCCCGAACATCTGCGTCGAGTGCGACATCACGGACACCGCGGCGCTCACGGACGCGGCACGGCAGGTGGAGGCGCGGCTCGGCCCCGCGAGTGTCGTCGTCGCCAACGCGGGAATCGCGGTGAGCGGGCCGTTCGACCGCACAGCCGCCGAGCTGTGGCGACGGGTCATCGACGTCAACCTCACCGGGTCCGCCAACACCGCCCGGGTGTTCCTCCCTCAGCTCACCGCCACCCGCGGCTACTTTCTGCAAGTCGCCTCCACGGCCGCCTTCGGCGCCGCGCCCATGATGAGCGCCTACTGCGCTTCCAAGGCCGGGGCGGAGTCGTTCGCCCTCGCGCTGCGGGGGGAGGTCGAACCGGACGGCGTCCAGGTCGGCATCGCCTATCTGCACTGGACCGGAACCGACATGCTCAACGGCATCGACGACCAACCCGTCCTGGCGGCCCTGCGACGGAACCAGCCGCGTCCTGCCCGCCGCGTCCACACCCCGGACCAGGTCGCGCGGTGGCTGACCACCGGTATCACCCACCGCGCGCGCCACATCTACGCGCCGCCGTGGTTGCGCTGGTGCCAGCCTCTGCGCCCCCTGTTCCCGGGACTCGTCGCCCATGTCACCCGACGTGAGCTGCGGGCCCGCCCCCGCAGCGCGCTGACCTCCGCCGCCGAGGTCCTCGGCACGGGAGGCCGCGCTGACTGGGACTCCTACCGGGCCTCCCGCTCCTCTCCCCAGCGCGACCCCTGAGGTCGGGCTGCCCGCCCCGCGCCGACCGCGGCCCGTCCACGGTTTCGGCGCTCCACGGACGCCCCTGCCCCGATCAGAGCCTCCGGCAGGCGTTCGCGGCGTCGGCGCGAGGCGTCGCGCCGCACAGCGAGCAGCGTCGGGCGCTCGAACGCCGTCGCCCGGAGGCCGTCCACGTCACGCGGGGGCGGCCGGCGTGTCAGCGGGCGCGGCGGATGCGGATCGGCCCCCTGGCCCGGTCCGGGTCGACGGGCTGTCCGCCCTGGGTGATCTCCGCCTCGCCGGCCGCGACCAGACGCCGGGCCGCGCGACGGACCGGTTCCATGAGGGCGCGCCAGCCGTCGTCGTCCCCCGCGTACACCGCCCGTGCGGCGTCGGAGGGACAGATCGTCCCGGTCGGGCCTCGCCGCTCGAGCAGTTCGACGATCGCCCGCTCAATGCGCCGGTCCAGACCGCGTCCGCCGTCCGTCACACCCCCAGTGTTCCACCGGCGGGGGCGGTGCGCTCGGGCCGGGCCGGCCGCCGCCGATGGGTCACCGCGCAGGGCGGGCCAGGATGCGGAGCGCTCCCGGCTGCACCCGGGCCGTCACCGGGAGGGTCGCGTCGACCTCGCCGTCAGCGCCGTACGGAAGCGGTCGGTCCGCCTCGATGCGGATCTCCTTGCCGCGCAGGATCTCCACCTGCGGGCGTCGCACGTGCGCTCCGGTCTTCAGTTCGTTCATCGTCGCGAAGAAGTGGCGCTTGGGCGCGTCGCCTATGACGACGACGTCCAGGAGTCCGTCGTCGAGCCGGGCGCCGGGGGCGACGTTCCTTCCGAAGCCGTAGAAGCCGGAGTTCGCCGCCACGACGGTGTAGCCGGACCGCTCGTGCGTCACCCCGTCGACGGTGATGCGGTAGGCCGCGGACTTCCAGGTGAGGATGGCCCGCAGGCCGCCCGCGTAGTACGACGCGGCTCCCCGCAGCAGTCGGGAGTCGTTCGCGTGGCGGTTGGCCACCGCGTCGACGCCCGCGTACACGCTCCCGAGGACGGAGATACGCGGATGGGCGGCGGACTCCACCTCGATCGTGTCCACCGGGCGCGGCTCGGCGTCGAGCAGCACCCGCGCGAGGCCGGAGGCGTCGGCGGGCAGGCCGAGTGCCCGGGCGAAGTCGTTGCCCCGGCCGGCGGGGACCAGGCCGAACACCGTGTCCGTACCGCTGAGTGCGCCGCCCACGCAGCCGGCCATCCCGTCGCCGCCGACCGCGAGCACGATGTGCCCCTGCTCGCCGGCCCTGCGGGCGAGTTCCCGGGCGTGTTCCAGACTGCGGCTGTACACGGTGTCGAGCCGCGCACCCGCTTCCCGCAGCAGCCGGGCCAGCGGGAGCAGGGCCGCCGTGCCGCTGGACCCCCCTGCCGAGGGGTTGACGACGGCGGTGAACTGTCGCATGGATGTGGCCTCCGGCGGGAGAGAAAGGGGACGGCGGACGGGCGGACGGACTCCGCCCGGAGGGGCGCGGACTCCGCGACCGGCAGGGGTGCGGTTCGACGGGGAGGGGGCGGTTGCTGGGGGGCTCGGTTGCTCAGGCGTTCGGATTCTTGACGTTCGGATTCTCAGGGCTTCAGATGCCCAGGGCTTCGGATGCCCAGGCTTCGGATGCCCAGGGCTTCGGTTCAGCGGATGGGGATGAGGACGCCGGGGCTGAGGACGCCGGAGGGGTCGACCTCGGTCTTGACGGCCTGGAGGATGCGGACGCCCAGGGGGCCGATCTCGCGGGCATACCAGTCGCGGTGGTCGGTGCCGACGCCGTGGTGGTGGCTGATCGTGCCGCCCGCCGCCAGGATCGCGTCGTTGGCGGCGCGCTTCACCGGCTCCCAGTGGGCGACCGCGTCCTCGCCCTGCGCCGAGACGACGGTGAAGTACAGCGACGCGCCGTTCTCGTAGGTGTGGGAGACGTGGCACATGACGAGCGGCGGGGTGCCGGCCTCGGTCAGGGCGGTCGTCAGCGCGTCGCGCACCGCCGTGTACAGCCGGGGCAGCGCGGACCAGAACGCCGCGGTCTCCAGTGTCTCGGCGAAGGCGCCGGCGTCGAGCAGCGCGTCGCGCAGATACGGGGCGTTGTAGCGGCCGTGCTCCCAGCGGTCGCCGGGCTCCTCGCCGACGTACTCGCCGCCGGCGTCGAGCAGGATCTCGCGGGCGGCGGCGCGGCGGACCTCGGTCTCGCCCTCGGCGCCCTCGTAGCCGGCGATCGCCATGCAACCCCCGCTCCCCGGGCCGTCCAGGGCGCCGATCGCGTCCGGCTGGGCGAGCCCGATGAAGGTCTCCGTCTCGTCGGACAACCGGAGCACGGTGGGGCGCGGGCCGTCCTGCGCGAGCCGGCGAAGGGCGGCGGCGCCCGCCTCGAAGGAGTCGAAGCGCCAGCCCTCGTAGACGCGCCTGCGGGGCAGGGGACGGATGCGGACGGTGACCGCGGTGATGACGCCGAGACTGCCCTCGGAACCAAGGACCAACTGCCGCAGGTCGGGGCCGGCGGCGGAGCGGGGCGCGCGTCCGGTCTCCAGCGTGCCTTCGGGGGTGGCGACGGTGAGGGCGAGGACCATCTCGTCGAACCGGCCGTACCCGGCCGATGCCTGGCCGCTGGAGCGGGCGGCGGCGAAGCCGCCCACCGACGCCCACTCGAAGGACTGCGGGAAGTGGCCGAGGGTCCAGCCCTGTTCGTTGAGGAGTTCCTCGACCCGTGGGCCGCGCAGGCCGGGCTCCAGCGTGGCGGTGCGGGAGACCTCGTCCACGGTCACCAGCCGGTCGAGGCGGCGCAGGTCGAGGGCAACAAACGGCCGCTTCGTCTCCGGCGCGAGACCGCCGACGACGGAAGTGCCGCCCCCGAAGGGGACGGCCGAGACGCCGTGTGCGGCGCAGGCGCGCAGAACGGCGACCACCTCGTCATGGCTGCCCGGGAGCACGACCGCGGCCGGGACGTCGTCGACCTCGCCCGCGCGGATGCGGAGGAGGTCGGGGGTGGACTTGCCCCGGGTGTGCCGGATGCGGCTCTCGGCGTCGTCCCGCAGGGCGTCCTCAGCGGCGAGTGCCCCGGCGAGCGCGGTGCGCGCCTCGTCGGTCAGGGGCGGGGCCGGGAGGTCGATGGCGTCGAGGGTCGACGGTCCGCTCGGGCGGGGAGTGACTCCCAGCAGGTCACGCAGCAGGCCCGTCACCGTGTCGGGCAGGGGGGCCGCCTTCGCCGGGTCGCCCCAGCCGCTCCACAACATGTCCACTTCGAGGCTTTCCTCTCGATCTGACCCTCTGATCCACGGATGGTGATGCCGTCCACCTCTCCTGGCATTACACTGTGACAGATGACGCCCATTCGTCACAACCACTCGGACCCAACGGAGCCGGGCCGATCGGAGCGCAACCGCTCGGACGCCGATCGCGTCCTGGACGCGGCACGCGACTGCGTACTGGCCGTCGGCGTCCGCCGGACGACCCTGACCGACGTCGCCCGGCGCGCAGGCGTGTCCCGGATGACGCTGTATCGCCGGTGGCCCGACGTCCGCAGCCTCGTCGGGGACCTGATGACCCGTGAGTGGACCGCCGTCGCCGCCGGGGCCATAGCGGAGGGCCCGGACGAGCGGTCCGTCCGGGAACGGATCGTGGACGGACTCGCCGCGGGCGCCGCCGCCTTCCGGGCCCATCCGCTCTTCCACAAGATCCTCGACGTGGACCCGGAGATGCTGCTCCCGTACATCCTCGATCGCCGGGGCGCGAGCCAGGAAGCCTTCCTGGAGCTGCTCGTCGCCGCGATCGCGGCGGGCCACGAGGACGGATCCGTGCGGCGCGCGCCGGTGGACCTCCAGGCCCGCTCGCTGCTGCTCGTCGTGCAGTCCTTCACCCTCTCGCTGCGCACCATGACCGACGAGACCGATCCCGAACTGAGCGAAGCCGCCTTCCTGGGCGAACTGCGCATCCTGCTGGAGAGGACCCTCAGCCCATGACACCCACGAGCAGCCCCCGCCCGCCCGGTTCCTCGCTGAACGCCGAGCGCCGGAGCCGCGAACTCGCCGAACTCGCGGACGGGGCCGAGGTCGACGTCCTCGTCGTCGGACTCGGCGCGACCGGGGCCGGCGCCGCGCTCGACGCGGCCACGCGCGGGCTCAGCGTCGCCGCGATCGACGCGCACGACCTCGCGTTCGGCACGTCGCGCTGGAGTTCCAAGCTGATCCACGGCGGACTGCGCTACCTCGCCTCCGGGCAGTTCGACGTCGCCCACGAGAGCGCCGTCGAGCGCGGCGTACTGATGGAGCGGACGGCCCCCCACCTGGTCCGCGCCCAGCCGTTCGTCCTGCCCCTCACCCCGCTCGTCAGCCGTGGTCAGGCCGCCCTGGCCCGGGCCGGCTTCCTCGCCGGCGACATGCTGCGGGCCTCGGCCCGTACGTCACGGCGCACGCTGCCCGCCCCCCGCACCCTGTCCGCCGTCGAGACGCGCCACCTCGCTCCCCCTTTGCGCCCCACCGGCCTGCGCGGCGGCCTGCTGTCCTGGGACGGCCAGCTCACCGACGACGCACGCCTGGTCACCGCGATCGCCCGCACGGCGGCGGCGCACGGCGCGCGGATCCTCACGCGCACCCGCGCACTCGAACTCACCGGCGACGGCGCACGGGTCCGGGACGAGACGAGCGGCGAGGAGCTGCGCATCCGCGCCCGCGCGGTCGTCAACGCGGCCGGGGTGTGGGCGGGCGGACTCGTCGACGATATCCGGCTGCGGCCCTCGCGCGGCACCCACCTCGTCCTGCGCGACCAGGACCTCGGCAGGCTCTCCGCGGGTCTGCACATCCCGATCCCGGGCGAGACCAACCGCTTCGTCCTGGTCCTCCCCCAGGGCGACGGCCGGGTGTACGTCGGACTCACCGACGAACCCGTCGACGGCGAGGTCCCCGACGTGCCGGAGGTCCCCGAGACCGACATCGGCTTCCTCCTCGACGTCCTCGGCTCCGCCCTCGACATCACCCTCCACCGCGAGGACGTCGTCGGCGCGTTCGCCGGTCTGCGCCCGCTCCTGGACACGCGCGGCGAGGAAGGCCGCACCTCCGACGTCTCCCGCAAGCACGCGATCCTCACCTCTCCTGACGGCGTCGTGACCGTGGTGGGCGGCAAGCTGACGACGTATCGCCGGATGGCACAGGACACCCTTGACGCCGCCGTGGCCGCCCGCGCCCTGACCGCGGGCCCCTGCCGCACCGCCTCGACGCCGCTCGTGGGCGCCGCCCGGCCGCAGGCCCTCGCCCACCTCGACGTCCCGGCGCGACTCGTACGCCGCTACGGCACCGAAGCCACCGCCGTCCACGAACTCGGGCTCCAGGACCCGGACCTCGCCCGCCCCGTCGTGCCCGGCCACCCCGTCACGCGCGCCGAACTCCTGTGGGCGGTCCGCCACGAGGGCGCACTCGACGCCGCCGACCTCCTCGACCGCCGCACCCGCATCGGCCTGGTCGCCGAGGACCGGGCCGCGGCGGTGGCGGCGGCCGACGAGATGCTGGCGCAGACGGTGTGACGGCCCCGGCCTCGCCACGGGTCCGGGGCCGAGCACGGCATCGCCGGCCCACGGAACCGGCGAGACCGGCCCACCCATGTGTTGACAGTGCACACATGGCAGCGTTACCTTCATGCAGCCGCCGCTGACGTAGCCGTGAGGGGCCGCAAGAAATACCATCGCGCCCAGTGACGCGGCATCGGTTTCCGCACCGAGACCGCCCTCCGCATCGCCCCCGAGCACGCCCGGCACGACGAACTCGGCTTCTTCCCCCTCGAATTCACCGACCCCACGGCACGCCCCGCCTTCTCGCGGCCGGCCCCGGACGCCGGGGCCGGCCGCGCGGACGACGCTCCACGGGCTTTCGCCGGACGGGGACCGCTCGCGCACAGCCGGCTGTGCGGTTCTCTTCAGCACAGCCGCCCTCGCCCCGCCTGCCCCACTCCCCTCGCCCAGGAGACGAAGCCGCACATGGACTCTCCCATCGCCACCGTCATGCTCCCGCTCGCCCTCGCCGTCATCATGTTCGGGCTGGGCCTGTCCCTGACCGCCGACGACTTCCGCAGGGTGCGTCGGCACCCACGCGCCGTCGTCGTAGCGCTGCTCTGCCAGGCGTTGCTGCTGCCCGCCGCGTGTTTCGGCCTGGTCGTCGCCTTCGGCCTCTCCCCCGAGCTCGCCGTCGGCATGATGCTGCTGGCCGCCTCTCCCGGCGGGACGACGGCCAACCTCTTCAGCCACCTCTTCGGCGGTGACGTGGCACTGAACGTCACGCTCACGGCGATCAACGCGGTCGTGGCCGTCGTGACCCTGCCGATCATCGCCAACCTCGCCCTGCTCCACTTCGAACCGGGCATCGGGCAGGACGGCCTCGGGCTGCAGTTCGGCAAGGTGCTCCAGGTCTTCGCCCTGGTGCTCGTGCCCGTGGTGATCGGCCTGATGGTGCGCCGGCGCTCGGAGTCGTTCGCACGGCGCATGGACCGCCCGGTGCGCCACCTGTCGGTCGTCGTGCTCGTCGCGGTGATCGTCGGCGCGGTGCTCGCCGAGCGGAGCGACATCGCCGGCTATCTCGTGGACGCGGGGCCTGTGGCACTCGTCTTCTGTGTGCTGAGCCTGGCCACGGGATACTTCGTGCCGCGCCTGGCCCGCGTGGACAAACAGCAGGCGATCGCCTGTTCCATGGAGATCGGCGTGCACAACAGTGCGATCGCCATGACACTGGCGATCAGCGTACTCGGCAGCGTCAGCCTGGCCGTGCCGGCGGCCGTCTACGGGGTACTCGCCTACCCCGTCGCGGCGCTCGCAGGACTGCTGATGACCCGTGTCGGCCACCGCCGCCCCACGGAGGCGCCCGCGCCGGTGGGCTGACCGGCGGCGCTCACACCCCGATGACGGCAGGTCGCCGGCGTCCGGCCGCGGGCAGAGGAGGGTCTCCCCCTCCTTGAGACCCGCGGTCATGACGAGGTCGGACCACACCCTGGCGGTCACCTCGGGAAGTCCTGCCGCCTCGATCGGCCCGGCCCGGGTAGGGCGAGGCGCCCGGCTCCAGCGGGTAGAGCACCATCCGCTGCATGACGTCCGCACGGTTCAGGGCACTGGCCACCACGTCGACGACCACTTCTCCGGCGGCGGGCTCGGGGTCCTTGACCTCGATCCACTCCAGCGCCTCGGGGCCACCGAGTCCTCTGATCGACGCTGCCTTCATGACACACCGTTCGAAGGAGCGGGAGCGGCCCGTTCCTCCCTCTCCGCCACGGGTGGGGAGCCCGGACCGCACATGGCGTGGCACAGCGCAGGCGGCCCCGGGGACGGATGGCAGGTCGTCTCAGCCGTCGTGCAGGGCTGTCCTCAGTGCGTCGACGGCGAGGGTGCGGGCGACGTTGGCGGCACGCGTGTCGCGCAGGCTGTCCAGGAGGAGGAAGTCGTGGACCATGCCCGCCACGCGGACGGAGGTCACGTCCACGCCGGCCTCGCGCAGTCTGTTGGCGTAACTCTCGCCCTCGTCGCGCAGGACGTCGGCCTCGTCGGTGATGACCAGCGTGGTGGGCAGTCCCCGGAGCTGCTCCAGGGATGCCTGGAGCGGGGAGGCGTGCACTTCGGCACGCTGGGCGGGGTCGGTGGTGTAGGCGTCCCAGAACCACTTCATGGCGTCGCGGGTGAGGTAGTAGCCCTCGGCGAACTGGAGGTACGACGGGGTGTCGAAGTCGGCGTCGGCCACCGGGTACAGCAGGACCTGCGCCTTGAGGTCGATCCCGCCGCGCTCCTTGTTCATCAGCGCGAAGACGGCGGACATGCAGCCGCCGACCGACTCGCCGGTGACGGCGATCCGCGAGGTGTCCAGACCGTGTTCCGCTCCGTGTTCCAGGACCCACTGGCCCACGGCGTAGTTCTGCTCGACCTGCGTGGGGTACTTGGCCTCGGGCGCACGGTCGTAGACGGGGAAGACCCCCGCCGCACCGGCGCCGACAGCGAGTTCCCGGAAGAGGCGGTCGTGGGTCTTGTCGTCGCCGAAGACCCAGCCGGCGCCGTGGATGTAGAACACCACCGGCAGCTGTCCGGTGGCTCCCACGGGCCGGATGATCCGGGTGCGGACCGTGCCCCACTCGCCCGCGTCCACGTCGACCCACTCCTCGTCGACCTCGGGACGGGGCACGCCCGCGTCGCTCTGGAGGCCGAGCAGGATGTCGCGGCCTTTCTCCGGGGGGACCTCGTAGATCCGCGGGTGGGGGTCCGTGGCCTCGCACAGCTCCTTCGCCGCGGGTTCCAGGTAGGGCGTGATCGGAGGAGGAAGATCAGTCATGTCGACTCCAGTCGTGGGCACACCGGGTGCTCCGTCGCAGAACATCCGTATGCCCTGTTCACGGGCGGCCCCATCAGCTGCTGAAGCTGTGCACACCCCGGACCGCAATGAGCGATTCCATCCTTCGCGCCCCATTAGTCCACCGCAACCCGTACGGAAGCCCGTCAGGCGCTCGTCCCGCAGTGGGCCTGGTGAGCCAGGGAGTGTCAGCGCCGGGCACCGGCATGCCCACCTGGACCGTCCCCCAGGCCCTCCGTCACGGGCAGGCACTCGGCGAGCAGGTCGACGACGTCGCGCCAGGCTCGCCGGGCGTGCCGTGGGTGGTAGCCGACGCCGGGGACCGTGGGGTGGTCGACCGGCGGGTGGTGGAAGGCGTGCAAGGCGCCGCCGTAGACCGTGAGGCGCCAGTCGACGCCCGCGTCCCGCATCTCGGCGGTGAACGCGTTCCGTTGCGCCGGCGGCATGATCGGGTCTTCCGACCCGACCCCGGCCCACACCGGGCAGCGAATGCGCGCCGCCTCGCCCGGTCGGCCCGTGGTGGTCGCGTTGACTGTCCCGATCGCGCGCAGGTCGACGCCGTCGCGCCCGAGTTCCAGCGCGATGGCGCCCCCGGTGCCGTAGCCGACCGCGGCGATCCGGTCGGGGTCGGTCCGCGGTTCGGCGCGCAACACGTCGAGCGCCGCATGGCCGATGCCCCGCATCCGGTCAGGGTCGGCGAGCAGCGGCAGACAACGGGCCAGCATCTCCTCGGGGTCGCTCAGATATCGCCCGCCGTGAAGGTCGAAGGCCAGTGCCACATAACCCAGTTCGGCGAGAGCATCGGCCCGGCGGCGCTCGACGTCGCTGAGCCCCACGCCCTCCGGTCCGAGCAGCACCGCGGGCCGGCGGCCGGCACCGGCCGGGAGCGCGAGGTGCCCGGTCATCGTCAAACCATCGGCCGGGTACGCGACCGTACGCGTCGTCATCGTCGTCATGAGACTGGACAGTAGTGATCGTCGAACCCGGTCCGGCGGGTGTTCTGCCACCGGCAGAGCAGCGCGAGCATCCCTGTGCCGACCGTGGTCCCGCTCATCGCCCGGGCCGCGCCCCAGGCGGGCGCCCGTCCGCCGGAACCGAGCCAGGAGCAGGGGCGGTCCGGATTTCGCGTACGGGTGTGGGGACGGTCGCCGGCCCGGAGCGGCCGAAACCCGGGGCGCCCCGCACCTCCCCTTCTCCGTGAGAGGTGCGGGGGCGTGACCGGCCTGGTCCTTCGGGATGCCTTCGGCGTCCACCACGGTGATGGGGGTGGCGTTGAAGCCGGGCCCGAAGCGCTCGGGGAAGATCCCCTCGGGCCCTTCGCCCCCGATCCCGTGCGACGCAGCCCACACTCCTCAATGTTTACGCTGATTACATTCTTGGGTTAATGTGAATGGTGTACACATCTTAGGCGATCAAGAGGGAAGCGAGAATCCGTATGCCCAGCGAACTGTTCTCACCACTGCACCTGCGCTCCGGACAGGCACTGAAGAACCGGATCGCGAAGGCGGCCATGGAGGAGAACATGGCCGGCGACGGCCAGTTGCCCGGCGAGCAGCTCTTCACGCTGTACCGGCGCTGGGCGGCGGGCGGCACCGGACTGCTGATCACCGGCAACGTCATGGTCCACGCCGAGGCGCTGACCGGTCCCGCCGGTGTCGTGCTCGACGGGTACGCCCCGCTCAAGCCGTTCACCGAGTGGGCCGAGGCGGGCAAGTCCGGCGGCGGCGCGATATGGATGCAGATCAACCACCCCGGCCGCTAGGTCGCCGCCGACATGCCCGGCGTCGTCTGGGGTCCGTCCGACATCGGCGTCAGCCTGGGCAAGCACAGCAGCCGGTTCGGCCGTCCCACCGCCATGACCGCGCAGCAGATCGAGGAGACCGTGACCCGGTACGCGGTGACCGCGTTCCGCGCCGAACAGGCCGGCTTCGACGGTGTCGAGATCCATGCCGCACACGGCTACCTGCTGTCGCAGTTCCTCTCTCCCCTGGTCAACAAGCGCACCGACCAGTGGGGCGGGTCCTTGGAGAACCGCGCCCGCATGCTGCTCGACATCGTCACCGCCGTACGGGCCGCCGTCTCACCGTCCTTCGCGGTCGCGGTCAAGCTGAACTCCGCCGACTTCCAGCGCGGCGGATTCGACGCCGAGGACGCCCGCCAGGTCATCGAGATGCTCGAGCTCCTCGGCGTCGACCTGGTCGAGCTCTCCGGCGGCAGCTACGAGAGCCCGGCCATGACCGGCCGCTCCACCGACACGCGTACCCAGGCCCGCGAGGCGTACTTCCTGGACCTGGCCGAGGACCTGGTCGCCACCAGCCCGATCCCCCTGATGCTCACCGGCGGAATCACCCGGCGCGAGACCGCGGAGAAGGTCCTCGACAGCGGTGTGGCGGTCGTCGGCATGGGCACCGCTCTCGCCGTCACCCCCAATCTGCCCGACCGCTGGCGCGGCAGCCGCGAGGCCGACCGCCCCATGCGTCCGGTGAACTGGTCCGACAAGGCCCTCGCCTCCGCCGCGAGCATGGCCCAGGTCCGCCACCAGATGCGCCGCCTCGCCCGCGGCAGCAGCCCGAGGCCGGGCACCCACCCGGCGATCGCCCTGGTCTCCGAACAGCGCAGGCAGCGCACCGCCCTGCGCCGTTACCGCGCCTGGCTGTCGAAGTCCCGGAGCGCGGCCTGAGCAGAGTGGCTCCCGGACCGTGAGCGCGGCCCGAGCGGTCGCTCCCGGACCGTGAGCGCGGCCCGAGCAGTGACTCCCGGGCCGGGGAAGAGGAGCGGGCGAGCAACCCCCGTAAAGGATCACCCCACCCCGTTGTCGACGGTGAGAACATCGCACCCTACGGTCATGTATGCATCGCTCACATGAGAGGAACTCGCACCATGCCTTCCCCGCAGAAGGACAAGGACACCGTCAAGGTCGACCTGGGAGGCCGCGAGGTCACGGTCCCCAAGGGCGGTCTCTACGACCGGTACCGGATGAACCCCGACCTCGACGCGATCGCCCGCGACCCGCGCGTCAGCGGTGTGGACTTCTTCCGGCAGCTGCCGAAGATCAAGGTCGACTCCCCGATCGGGCCGACGCTCACCCCGAACTTCTACTACACGATCTCCACCGCCCGGCTCACGATGCTCGCGCCCTCCCGCGCGATCCGCGCCCGGCTGCCCGGGGAACTGGCGCCGCTGGAGCTCGCCCCCGGTCTCGGGCTGGTCTCGGTGATGTTCTTCCGCTACGACGTGTGCGACATCGACTTCTACACCGAGGCCGCTGTCGGTATCGCGGTCAAGCCGGCCCGGCACGGAAGGCTCGGCTTCTTCGACCTCGTCTCCGGCATGAAGAACGAACACCTCAACTCCTACGTACTGTCCCTGCCCGTGAGCACGGAGATCGCACAGGTCCGTGGTCACGACGGTTACGGCTTCCCCAAGTGGGTCACCGGCCTCGACGTCGACATCACCCACGACAGGACGACCGCCCGCGTGGCCAACGACGCCGGCGGAGTCGACCTGGCGCTCTCGGCGGCCACGCCGAAGCAGACCGCTCACCCCAGCGGTGAGCGCGTCTCGTCCCTCACCTCGTACACGTCGATCAACGGCGCCTGGCACTCCACCCTCAGCCAGACCAACACGCTGAACGCCGGTACGAAGCGCGGCAGAAGCGGCATCGACCTCCGGATCGGCGAGGGCCGCATGGCCGACGACCTGCGCTCGCTCAAGCCGAAGCGGACCATCCGGTTCGACGTGATGACCGAAGGCCAGCTCGCCCTGCACATGCCGGTCCCCGTCTCCGTCCCGCGCCGGAACAAGTAGGCAAGGAGCCCCGCCATGGCCGCCGAACACGCGACCCGTCCCAGCACCTCCCGCACCCCGGCCCTGCCGGCGTCCATCTCTCCGGCCCTGCTCAGGCGGCTGACCGCGCAGGTCTCGGCCGGGCCGGACGCCGCACGGTTCACCACCACCGCCCCCTACACCGGCATCCCCCTGGCCGACCTCCCGGTCTCGACGCCGGACGAGGTCGAGGCGGCGTTCGCCCGCGCCCGGATCGCGCAGAAGGCATGGGCCGCCACCCCTCTGAGCGAGCGCAAGAAGATCCTGCTGCGCTACCACGACCTCGTCCTGGCCCGCCAGGACGAGGCCCTGGACCTGATGCAGGCGGAGAACGGCAAGACCCGGCGCGACGCCTTCCTCGAAGTCGTCGACATCGGCATCGTCTCGCGCTACTACGCCCGCAACGCCGCCAAGCACCTCAGCCCCAAGCGCCGCCGCGGCGCCATCCCGCTGCTCACCCACACCACCGAACTGCACCACCCCAAGGGCGTCGTCACCGTCATCTCCCCCTGGAACTACCCCCTCAGCATGGCGGCCAGTGACACCATCGCCGCGCTGATGGCCGGCAACGCCGTCGTGCAGAAGCCCGACACCCAGACCGCGCTGACCGCCCTGTGGTCCATGGACCTCATGTACGAAGCCGGACTCCCCCGGGACGTCTGGCAGATGGTCGTCGGACGCGGCAGCTCCATCGGCGACCCGCTGATGGACAACGCCGACTACATGATGTTCACCGGCTCCACCGCCGGCGGCCGCCAGATCGCCGCCGACGCGGGCCGACGCCTCATCGGCGCGTCCCTCGAACTCGGCGGCAAGAACCCGATGATCGTCCTCGCCGACGCCGACATCGAGAAGGCGGCGGAGGGCGCCGTCGCCGCCTGCTTCCCGTCCGCCGGTCAGCTGTGCGTCTCCATCGAGCGCCTGTACGTCGCCGAGTCCATCCGCGACGAGTTCATCGCCGCGTTCACCGCCCGGACGAAGCGACTCAGGATCGGCGCCGCCTACGACTACAGCATGGACGTCGGCAGCCTCACCACCCCCTCCCAGCTGAAGACCGTCGCCGAGCACGTCGACGACGCCGTCGCCAAGGGCGCCACCGTCCTGGCCGGCGGCCGGGCACGCCCCGACCTCGGCCCGCTCTTCTACGAGCCGACGATCCTCACCGACGTCACCCCCGACATGACGCTGTACGAGCACGAGACCTTCGGCCCGGTCGTCTCCATCCACGCCTACCGGGAGGTCGAGGAGGCGGTCACCCGGGCCAACGCCACCTCCTACGGTCTCAACGCCAGCGTCTGGACCCGCGACGGAGCCCGGGGCCGCGCCGTCGCCGCTCGCGTGCACGCCGGAACCGTCAACGTCAACGAGGCGTTCGCCGCCGCGTGGGGAAGCGTCGACGCGCCGATGGGCGGCATGGGCGACTCCGGTCTCGGCCGCCGCCACGGCGGCGAGGGCATCCTCAAGTACACCGAGGCCCAGACCATCGCCCACCAGCGCGTCCAGGGCTTCACCCCGCCCTCCGCCATCAGCCCCGAAACCTGGGCCGGCCTCCTGACCGGAGCACTCAGACTCCTCAAGGCCGCCGGCGTCCGCTGAACAGCCGGCGCCATCCGGCAGCGGACCCGATCGACCCGCGCCACGAAGAGCGTCCGGAGAGGGCGGGCCGCCCTCTCCGGCTTGAACGGACGCGATGGCGAGAACCACCCGCAGTCCGTCCCGGTTTCGTCTTCCTTTTCGATCACCTAATATGTGTACATCGTTCACATCGGGGAGGGGATGTGGACAGAGCAAACATGGAGGAGCGGAACCCATGCCTCAGAGCAGCACCTACCACCACGGCGATCTGCGCGCGGCCTGCCTTCGCGCCGCGCGCGAGCTCCTGGAGGAGGACGGCAGCGCCGGCCTCTCGCTGCGCGCGGTGGCCCGCCGCGCCGGAGTGTCGGCGACGGCCCCCTACCGCCACTACGCCGACCGCGAGGCCCTGGTCTCGGCGGTGGCGTCCGAGGGGTACCGCGAGCTCGCCGGATCCCTGGCGCAGGCCCACCCCTCCCCCTCGACACCCGATGAACTCGCCGCCGTCGCCATCGCCTACGTACGGTTCGCACTGGAGCACCCGGCCCTGTTCCGGGCGATGTTCGCGGAGCCCTGCGACCCCACCAGCGAGGAGCGCGTCGCGGCGACCGCGGCCATCTCGGAATACGTCCGCACCATCGTCGCCGCCACCTTCCCCGGCGTGGACGCGAGCGCCCTGTCGACCACGGTCTGGGCCCTTGTGCACGGCCTCGCGTTCCTGCACCTCGACGGCAAACTGGACTCCTCCACTCCCGAGGTCGTCGCCGCCCAGGTCAGCTCCGCCGTCCACGCGCTGTTCAGCGCCTCCCCGGCGATGTCCCCCGCGGCAGCGGCCGTCCGGCCGACAGCCTAGGCAGGCGGATCACGCGCCCGGGAGCCGGAGAACCCTCCCGTCCGGCACCGGTCGGCGCGGCAGCCCCTCCAGTGGCCAAAGGTTCTGAGCACGGCCGCGGGGACGCTCCCCGACAGTGAGGTCCATCAACGCCGTAGCGAGGACAGGCGGACGGTCATCCGGCTCAAGAACCCCCGGGCCATCGCCTCCCGGTCAGACGCAGGCCGGGCACAAGCCGCGGTAGGTGATCTCCACCGAGCCGACGGTGAACCCGAACCGCTCGGCCTCGGGCAGGTCCCCGAGGGCGTCGCCTGCCGGGTGGACGTCGCGGACCGTGCCGCAGCCGGAGCACACCAGGTGCTGGTGGGGGCGGCGCGCGTTCGGGTCGTAGCGCTTGGCCCGGCCCACCGTGGAGACCTCCAGCACCTCGCCGAGCGCGACGAGCTCCCCCAGCGTGTTGTAGACGGTCGCGCGGGAGATCTCTGGCAGCCGCGCGGCGGCCCGCACATGCACCTCGTCCGCCGTCAGGTGCACATGGTCGCCGTCGAGCACCTCCGCGACGACACGCCGCTGTGAGGTCAAACGCCAGCCCCGGCCCCGCAGCCGCTGAAGGAGGTCGCTCATCTGGTCTCACCTGCTCCGGTTCGCGGAGGGGCGCGCGGCCCGCGGAAGGATCCCACGGCGCAACACCCCGGTCGCCATGTTTTTAGTGCACTTCTTGACTTGGACGAAGTCCATCGTAGGATCGATCCCGGCGACATCCAAAAGACAGGAAGACTCCGGTACGGCAGCAGAGACACAGGACGGGAGACCGCCGGCAGCACCGCGCGGCGTCGCTCGTCGGCCTGGCACCGTCCTCGTCGCATCGCCCGGGACCGCCCGGCGCGGTGGCCCGCGAGGCCCCGGCACACGGTGTGCCCCTTCTGCACGGCCCGAATCCTCCTCCCCCGTTCAGCGCCCCCACGACCCGCCGGGGCCGGAAGGATCACCCATGAGCGAGAACAACGAGTCGCACGTCTTCGACCCCGTCGTCCCGGATTCGCCTGAGACGGCCATCCCGGAAGTGCCCGAGGCGCAGGCGGGCGGCTGCCCCGTGGCCAACGGCCGCGCCCCGCACCCCACTCAGGGCGGGGGCAACCGCCAGTGGTGGCCGGACCGCCTCAACCTGAAGATCCTCGCCGAGAACCCCGCCGTGGCGAATCCGCTCGGTGCGGACTTCGACTACGCGGCCGCGTTCCAGGCGCTCGACCTGCCTGCGGTCAAACGGGACATCGCCGAGGTGCTCACCACCTCGCAGGACTGGTGGCCCGCCGACTTCGGCAACTACGGACCGCTGATGATCCGGATGGCCTGGCACAGCGCCGGCACGTACCGCATCAGCGACGGCCGCGGTGGCGCGGGCGCCGGTCAGCAGCGCTTCGCCCCGCTGAACAGCTGGCCGGACAACGGCAACCTGGACAAGGCCCGCCGTCTGCTGTGGCCGGTCAAGAAGAAGTACGGCCAGGCGCTGTCCTGGGCCGACCTGCTGATCCTCACCGGCAATGTCGCCCTGGAGACCATGGGCCTGAAGACCTTCGGCTTCGCCGGTGGCCGCGAGGACGTCTGGGAGTCGCAGGAGGACGTCTACTGGGGCCCGGAGACCACGTGGCTCGACGACGAGCGCTACACCGGCGACCGTGAGCTGGAGAACCCGCTCGGCGCGGTCCAGATGGGCCTGATCTACGTCAACCCCGAAGGCCCCAACGGCAACCCGGACCCGATCGCGGCCGCCCGCGACATCCGCGAGACCTTCCGCCGGATGGCGATGAACGACGAGGAGACCGTCGCCCTCATCGCCGGTGGCCACACCTTCGGCAAGACGCACGGCGCGGGCCCGGCCGAGAGCGTCGGCGCGGACCCCGAGGGCGCCCCGCTGGAGGAGCAGGGCCTCGGCTGGCGCAACTCGTACGGGTCGGGCAAGGGCGGGGACACCATCACCAGCGGTCTGGAGGTGACCTGGACCAGCACCCCGACGACGTGGGGCAACGAGTTCTTCCACAACCTCTTCGCCTACGAGTACGAGCTGACCGAGTCCCCGGCCGGTGCGAAGCAGTGGGTCGCCAAGGACGCGGAGGCGACCATCCCGGACGCGCACGACGCGTCGAAGAAGCACAAGCCGCAGATGCTCACCACCGACCTGTCGCTGCGCTTCGACCCGGCGTACGAGCAGATCTCGCGCCGCTTCAAGGAGAACCCGGACGAGTTCGCGGACGCCTTCGCCCGCGCCTGGTACAAGCTGACGCACCGCGACATGGGCCCCGTCCAGCGCTACCTGGGACCCGAGGTGCCCTCCGAGGTGCTGCTGTGGCAGGACCCCCTGCCCGCGCGCACCGCCGAGCCGCTGGAAGCCGCGGAGATCGCCGCGCTCAAGGAGCAGGTGCTCGCCACGGACCTGACGGTGGCGCAGCTGGTCTCGGCCGCCTGGGCCTCGGCCGCGTCCTTCCGCGGCAGCGACAAGCGCGGCGGCGCCAACGGGGCCCGGGTCCGTCTGGAGCCGCAGCGCGGCTGGGAGGCCAACGACCCGGATGAGCTGGCCCAGGTCCTGCGCGCCCTGGAAGGCGTCCAGGAGTCCTTCAACGCCAAGGGCGGCAAGCAGGTCTCGCTGGCCGACCTGATCATCCTCGCGGGCAACGCGGCCGTCGAGCAGGCCGCCAAGGACGCCGGCGTCGAGGTGCGGGTGCCGTTCACCGGGGGCCGGGTCGACGCCACGCAGGACCAGACGGACATCGAGTCCTTCGCCGCCCTGGAACCGGCGTACGACGGCTTCCGCAACTACGTCGGCAAGGGCGCCCGCCTGCCCGCCGAGTACCTGCTCCTCGACCGGGCCAACCTGCTGACGCTGAGCGCCCCGGAGACCACCGTCCTGGTCGGCGGTCTGCGCGTGCTGGGCGCCAACACCGGCGGCTCGAAGCGCGGCGTCCTCACCGACCGCCCAGGCACGCTGACCAACGACTTCTTCGTGAACCTGCTCGACCTGGGCATCACCTGGAAATCGACGTCGTCGGCGCAGGACGAGTTCGAGGCCCGCGACGCGTCCGGCCAGGTCAAGTGGACCGGCACCCGCGTCGACCTGGTCTTCGGCTCCAACTCCGAACTCCGGGCCCTCGCCGAGGTCTACGCGAGTGACGACGCGCGGCAGAAGTTCGTCACGGACTTCGTCGCCGCGTGGACCAAGGTCACGAACCTGGACCGCTTCGACCTGGTCTGACCGAGCCGGAACCCAACTGCCTGTGGGGTCGGTGCGCGTGCGCGCCGACCCCACAGGCGACTGCGTGACCGCGCCGCAGTAGCCGAGGGCGAGTCCAGCCAGGATCCCTCGGGCGCGTCAGGTCAGGCGCATGGCCCGCATCGCCCGGGCGATCAGTGCGGGGTCATGGGCGGGCGGTGCGGGTGGCACGGGCCACCGAGGGGGAGGGTGTCGGGGGTGCTCATGCGGGTGGAGATCCTTCGGTGGGGCTGATTGCCCGTGACGGCCTGAGCGGCGGGCGATGCCCAGCGGGCCTCGGTGTGCGGCTTCGCTCTCTTCTTCTTCCTCAACCTCGTCGACGACGGAATCCGCCCCCGGATGAGGTGTCTGTCGATGAGTGCGTCCGTCCTCGCGTGCGAGCGACAGGGCCCCGGCCCTTCAGGAGAGCCGAGTTGAGGGGCCGAACCCGTCAAGCCGGGCCCCGCTCCGGCGGGCCGCCCACCACCGTGAGCAGGTCCACGACGAAGATCAGCGTCGAGCCCGCCGGGATCAGCGGGGAGGGTGACTGTCCGCCGTAGCCGAGACGCGGGGGAACGATGATCTCGCGCCGGCCGCCGACCCTCATCCCCCTCACCCCCCGGTCCCAGCCCTTGATGACCCGGCCGCCGCCTACGGCGAACTTGAACGGCCGGTCCTGCTCCCAGGAGGAGTCGAACTCCCTCCCGGACGCGAACGTCACCCCTGCGTAGTGGACCTGGACGACCCTGCCCGGCCGCGCCTCGGGGCCGTCCCCGACCACGAGGTCCCGGATCGTCAGCTCGGTGGGCGCGTCACCCGCCGGAACCTCGATCACGGGTTTCGTCAGTTCGCTCATCGCGGTCCCCTCGCTCGCCACCGGAATCCCTCGCGCGGGCCGACCGGGCACATGGACGTTCCATGCGGCAGGTGATCACGCTACGCCGGAGTCCGCCTCAGCCCTCGCGAGGGGGGCGGGGGCGCTGACCAACCGCCTCTTGAACAAAGGGAGAACAGCGGCCGTCGCTTCTCTTCCGCCTCTCCCGTTCCTCCCCCGACCCGCCTACGGTGACTCGCACCGACGCGCGAGCACGGGGACCGGGGGCAGCCGTGGAGTGGTTCAGCGCCGAGAACGTCGTGGCTGTCCTCACCGCCGTACTGGGCGTCCTGGCCTCGATCGGCGTGCTCTGGTACGAGCGCCGGGTGCCCCGCCGCAAACGCGTCGGCTACCGCGTCCAGATGGACACGCCCATCGGCAGCGACGTGAGCCAGGGCCGGGCCAACGTACGTCTCGGGCTCTTCAGCGAGGCCCCCGACATGTCGGACGCCACGCTCGTCCTGCTGCGCGTCGAGAACGACGGCTCGCAGTCCATCGTCGACAGCGACTACACCGGGCGTGAACTGCACGGCCTGACCGCCGAGTTCACGGGGCGCACGGTACGCGGCATAGCGGTCACCCAGCCCCCGGGCGCCGCACACCTGATGGAGCACTTCACCCCGGCCGCCGGGATGCGGCACAGCGGATCGCTGATCAGGCTGCCCCGCGTCCCGCTGAACCGGGGCGAGCACTTCAAGCTGCTGGTGCTGCTGACCGGCGCGGACGTCGGCAGCCCGATCCGGATCACCGGAGGCATCCGGGACGGTGAGGTGACGGTCAACCGCGCCGCCCGCCCCGACGACAAACCGCCGCTGTTCGGCCGGGCCGCCCGGCTCATCACCGTGACGCTGACCGTCTGCGTCATGGCGCTCGCCGCGATCATCCTCGTCCGGGACGACACCCCGCCCCCGCTCGACTGCGCGCGGGGCGAGCTCCGGGTGACCGGGTCGACCGCCTTCGCCCCCGTCGTACGGGAGCTGGCCGCGACGTACATGAAGGAGTGCGAGGGCTCCCGGATCGAGGTGGACCCCCACGGCAGCAACTCCGGCATCCGTGAGCTCTCGGCCGAGGGCGCACGGTCCTCGAAGGGCGGCTCGCCGGCGCTGGTGGCCCTCTCCGACGGCCCGAAACCGCCGGGCCACCCGGAGCTGCGCGAGACCCGCGTCGCCGTGTCGCTGTTCTCCCTGGTCGTGAACGACCGGGTGCCGGTGCGCGACCTCGCCCTCGCCGACATCCGCCGCGTCTACGCGGGCGAGATCCGCAACTGGCGGGAGCTCGGCGGCCCGGACCTGGAGATCCGGCTCGTCAGCCGGAACGCCGACTCCGGTACGCGGGAGGTGTTCCAGCGCCGGGTGCTGGACCGCAACGAACCCGCCCAGTCCTCCCGCGACTGCGCCACCAAGGACGACCGGCGGGCCCCGGTCGTCCGCTGCGAACTCGACGGCACCGACCAGGTCCTGGCCACCGTCGCCCGGCTGGACGGGGCCCTCGGCTACAGCGAACTGCGCTCCGGCAGCGAGCCGCGCGGCCTGCACCGGATCGCGATCGACGGCGCCCACCCGTCCGTCGACACGATCGGCGCCAGCCCCTACCCGTACCGGGAGATCGAGTACGCCTACACCTACGGCCGCCCGCCCGCCGACTCCCTGGCCTCCAGCTTCCTCGGCTACCTGAGCCGGGGGCGCGGCCAGGACGTCATCCACATCCACGGCCACCTGCCCTGCGCCACCCCGAAGGGGCTGCGGGTCTGCGGCGGGGACTGACCGGCCTCCCCGCCCACGCCGAGAGACCCGAGCGCCCCCCGGGAGCGCGGGTGGTCGTCGCAGGATCAGCCCACCAGGTCCGGGGCGCGCAGCATGGCGGACGGGATGCCCCAGGCGTCCACCAGATCGCCCGCGAGGGGCCGGACCTTGCGGCAGAGGTCGTTCACCTCACGGGTGATGGCCTTGGAACGCTGGACGGTCAGCCGGCCGTGCTCCATGAACCACGCCCGGTCCGCCTCGATCGTCGAGAGGGCGAACAGGTCGCACAGCAGCCCGAGCGCGACCTTGTTGCCGCCCTCGGGCAGCGTACGGACCTTGTCGACGAATGCCTCCAGCACCAGCCGCTCGATGTGCGCGCGGGCGACGGCGATGACGTGGTCCTGCACCTCGGAGAAGACCGCCCCGGGGTCGCGCTTGCGGTCGACCCCGGCCTTGAGCCTGCGGGCCACCCCGGCGAGCATGTGCTCCTCGCGGTAGCGGACCATGGCGAGCTGGTACTCCGAGTCGAGCAGCCCGGCTTCCTGGTCCCACTCGTCGCCGCCCGGCAGGAGGTCGCGTACCCGTTCGAGCAGCTTGTGCGCCGATGTCTTCTCGATGACCGTCTCGACGGCGAGACCGGTGACGTACCGGACCATGCCCAGCTGGTCCAGGTCCTCGAACTCGCTCGCGTAGTCGGTGAGCAGGCCCTTGGCCACGAGCTGGAGCAGAACGTGGTTGTCGCCCTCGAAGGTGGTGAAGATGTCGCTGTCGGCCTTGAGGGCGGCGAACCGGTTGACGGCGAGATAGCCGGCGCCGCCGCACGCCTCGCGGCACTCCTGGATCACCCGGGTGGCGTGCCAGGTGCCGAGCGCCTTCGTTCCGGCGGCCCGCGCCTCCAGCCGGCGGCGCGCCTGCGGGTCGTCCTCCACGCCGGAGAAGACGTCGTGGAGCTGGGTGCGCACGACGTCCTGCGCGAAGTGCAGTGCGTAACTGTGCGCGACGAGCGGCAGCAGACGGCGCTGGTGCAGACCGTAGTCGAGGAGCAGCTGCTCCTCCCCCTGGGCGGCTGTCGCGAACTGCCGCCGCCGCAGGGCGTACTTGGTGGCGATCGCGAGGGCCACCTTGGCGGCGTTGACCCCCGCGCCGCCGACGCTGACCCGGCCCTGGACCAGGGTGCCGAGCATGGTGAAGAAGCGGCGGTCGGGGTTGTCGATGGTGCTCTTGTAGACGCCTTCCGGGGTGACGTCGGCGAACCGGTTGAGCAGCGCCTCGCGAGGAACCCGCACCCCGTCGAACCGGATGCGCCCGTTGTCCACCCCGTTGAGGCCCATCTTGCGGCCGTCGTCCTCGATCCCGACGCCGGGCGCCGCCTTCCCGCCGACCCGGATGGGTACGACGAACGCGTGCACGCCCTCGGACTTCCCGCCCACCTCCAGCTGGGCGAAGACGACGGCCAGCTCGCCGTGGCGGGCCGCGTTGCCGATGTAGTCCTTGCGCGCCTGGTCGCCCTCGGTGGTGATGACGAACTCCTGGCGGGCGGCGTCGTACCGTGCGACGGTGCCGAGCGCCTGCACGTTGGAGCCGTGCCCGGTCTCGGTCATCGCGAAGCATCCCATCAGCTTCCCGGTGATCAGGTCCGGCAGATAGGCGTCGTGGTGGCGTTCGGTGCCCAGTTGCAGGATCGCGCCGCCGAAGAGCCCGAACTGCACGCCGACCTTCACCAGCACCGACAGATCACCGAAGGCGAGCGTCTCGAAGGCGGCGATCGAGGCTCCGACGTCACCCCCTCCGCCGTACCGCTTCGGGAAGCCCATGCCGGTCTGCCCCGTCGCCGCCATCTCGACCACGAGTTCGCGCACCCGCTCGCGGAACGCGTCGGGGCCCAGCTCGTCGGCCTCCTCGAGAACCGAGGCGTACGTCACCAGGTTGGCGCGGACCAGGTCACGGACCTCGGCGTACTCGCCGTCGAGCACCTCGGTCAGGGCCCGGACGTCGAGCTCCGGCCGCACGTATCCGTCGGGGGCGGGCGATGTTTCGTCAGTGGTCATGCCCTTTCGCTACCCCGCCCGGGAGCGATCACGCGGTACCTCACGTCGCGCCGTCGAGTACCTCACGCGGACGGCGGGCGAAGTCGTCCGGCCGGCTCGACGGGTGGCGCCGGTTCCCCGCGCCGCGGTCCGCGCCCGTCCTGCCTGAACCCGCGAGTCATGGTTCCGGGCGGGGCCGGGGCCACGCCCCGTGGAAGTGCTCTTGATCAGCCCAGGAAACTCAGCCGCACCTGGCGCTCGGGATTGTCCCGATTCGTATCGACCAGGCACACCGACTGCCAGGTCCCCAGCTCCAGGCTCCCCCCGATCACCGGCAGGGTGGCGTGCGGCGGGACCAGGGCGGGGAGTACGTGGTCGCGGCCGTGGCCCGGGCTGCCGTGGCGGTGCTGCCAGCGGTCGTCCGCCGGGAGCAGGTGGTGGAGGGCGGCCAGGAGGTCGTCGTCGCTGCCCGCTCCCGTCTCCAGGACGGCGATGCCGGCGGTGGCGTGGGGTACGAAGACGTTCAGCAGACCGTCCCGGCCCGCCGCCGCCCGGGTGAGGAACTCTTCGCAGTCACGCGTCAGGTCCGTGACGCTCTCGGCCGTACCCGTGGTGATGTTCAGTACCGTGGTGGTGAAGGAATCGGACATGCCTCCATCTTCTCTTCCATGGGACGAGATGACACGTCCACGCACCGAGACGCCATTGACCGTGTCCTGACCGGATGGCTACGTTCATCGCCATGTTCCGATCAGCTCTGCTCACCTCGCGCGGTCACATCGACCTGCTGCGGGTGGCATCCGCCGCGTGTCGTCGCGGCTGCTGACGTTCCCTCAGCGCCTTTCGGGTTCCTTCTGACCGGGCCCTCCGCCTGTCCCGCCCCTTCGGCCGCACCCTCCCCGTCGCGCACTCCTGTGTGCTGCTTCGCCCTGCAGGTCAGCGGTCCCGCTGCCGCTGACCTGCCGGTCTCCTGACCCCCAAGGGCCTTTGGCCTCCCGGGATCTCCAGCCGCCCGGGGGCCGTCCGGCCCGGGCGCGGCAGTCGTCGTCAGGAGGCGGGTCGGCGTGGCGCCGGGTGCACGTCGTCGTTCCCGATCGGCGCCCCCGTACGACCTCCCGTGGAGTCCTCGTGACCATCAGCCATGCCCCGCCCGATCCGTCCATCACCTCGAAGGAGTCCTCCGCGCCCAGGCGCACGCCGCCCGATCTGGAGCCGATCGTCCCCGCCTCCGCACGGCGGGCCCGGCTGCGGTCCGTGCCGCGATGGCTGCGGCGCACCGTGGGGCCTTTGCTGCTGCTCGCGCTGTGGCAGGTGTCCAGCGCCACGGGGGTCCTGCATCCGGACGTGCTCGCGTCGCCGGGGACCATCGCCCGGGCGGGGGCCGATCTGATCGCTGACGGGACGCTGCCCGCCGCCATGGGCGTGTCGCTCCAGCGGGTGGCGGTGGGGCTGGTGCTCGGCGGGGTCGTCGGGACGGCGCTCGCGCTGGTCTCGGGGCTCTCGCGGCTCGGTGAGGACCTCGTCGACGCGACCGTGCAGATGCTGCGGACCGTCCCCTGGGTGGGGCTGATTCCGCTGTTCATCATCTGGCTCGGGATCGGTGAGGCGCCGAAGGTGGCGCTGATCGCGCTCGGGGTCGCCTTCCATCTGTATCTGAACGTGTACGCGGGGATTCGCGGGGTGGACGCCCAACTCATCGAAGCCGGTGAGTCGTTGGGGCTCAACCGTTGGGGGCTCGTACGTCATGTGGTGCTGCCGGGGGCGTTGCCCGGGGCCATGACGGGGCTGCGCTACTCCCTCGCCACCGCCTGGCTGGCGCTCGTCTTCGGGGAGTCCATCAACGCGGACGCCGGGATCGGGTTCCTGATGAACCAGGCCCGGGAGTTCTTCCGGACCGACGTGATCGTGGTCTGCCTCGTCGTGTACGCCTTCCTCGGCCTCACCGCCGACGTCATCGTCCGCACCCTCGAAAGGCTGCTGCTGCAATGGCGACCGACCTTCACCGGCCAGTGACCGCCCCGGCCCCCTCCCCCGCCGGGGAGCCCGAAGCCGCCGTACGGGTCGAAGGGCTCACCCGGGCCTTCGACGGGCGGGCGGTCATCGACGGCCTCGATCTCACCCTGAAAGCCGGGGAGTTCACCGCGCTGCTGGGCCGCAGCGGATGCGGCAAGTCCACCCTGCTGCGGGTGCTGGCCGGGCTCGACCGCGAGATAGCCGGCACGGTCCTGGTGCCCCGGCGGCGCGCCGTGGCCTTCCAGGCGCCGCGTCTGATGCCCTGGAAGCGGGTCTGGCGCAACGTCCTGCTCGGCCTGCCCGGAAAGCCCCGACGGGCCGTGGCCGAGAAGGCGTTGGCGGAGGTCGGGCTGACCGACCGGGCGGGCGCGTGGCCCAAGACGCTCTCCGGCGGTGAGGCCCAACGCGCTTCGCTGGCCCGAGCGTTGGTGCGGGAGCCCGATCTGCTCCTGCTCGATGAGCCGTTCGGCGCGCTGGACGCCCTGACCCGGATCAAGGCGCAGCAGCTCGTGGCGGAGCTCTGGCAGCGGCGCGGCTGCGCGGTGCTGCTGGTCACCCACGATGTGGACGAGTCCCTGTTGCTGGCCGACCGGGTGCTGGTGATGCGGGACGGCGGCATCGCGTACGACACGCCCGTCGCCCTGGACCGCCCGCGCGGGGTCGGCGCTCCCGGCTTCGCCGACCTGCGCTCGCGGCTGCTGAGCGAGCTGGGCGTCGGGGAAGGCGGCGGCGAGGACGACGTCGAGGACGGCGTCCAGGACGGTGGCGTCGACGCCGGGACCGGCCGGCAGCAGGAGGCGGTTGCCGCCGCGCACACGAAGGTCTGACCCGACTCCTCATTTCCCCACGCTCACCCCCCATCACGGAGATCCACCATGAAACGCCGTACCCTGCCCGCTCTGCTCCTCCCACTCACCCTGCTCCTCGCCGCCTGCGGTGGCGGCGCCTCCTCCGCCGGGTCGGGAGGCAGCACCGACGGCAAGGGCAGCGTCACGCTCAACGTCGGTGACCAGAAGGGGGGTTATGAGGCGATCCTGCGGGCTTCCGGAGAGCTCGACGACCTCGACTACCGCATCAAGTGGTCCACCTTCACCTCCGGCCCGCCACTGCTGGAGGCCGTGAGCGCCGGTGCGGTGGACATCGGAGGGGTCGGCAACACCCCGCCCGTCTTCGCCGCCGGGTCCGACTCCAACATCGTCGTCGTGGGCGCGAGCCACGGCTCGTCGGACGGTGAGGCGATCGTCGTCCCGAAGGACTCGCCGCTCAAGAAGCCCGAGCAGCTCAAGGGCCGGTCCATCGCGGTGGCGCAGGGCAGTTCGGCCCACTTCCAGCTGGTCGCCTCGCTCAAGGAGGCCGGCCTCTCCATCAAGGACGTGAAGCTCAACTACCTCCAGCCGGCCGACGCGCTGGCCGCGTTCAGCCGGGGCAAGGTCGACGCCTGGGCGATCTGGGACCCGTACACCTCGCAGATCCTGCGGACGGGGAACGCCCGGGTGCTCACGACCGGCGAAGGGGTCGTCAACGGGCTCGGCTTCCAGGTCGCCTCGCCCGCGTCGCTCAAGGACGCGAAGAAGTCGAAGGCCATCGGTGATCTGCTCGTCCGGCTGGAGCGGGCGCAGAACTGGGTCTTCAAGCACCCGGAGGACTGGGCGAAGGTGTGGGCGAAGGAGACCGGGCTGCCCTATGAGGTGGCGCTGGACGCCGTGAAGCTCACCTACGGCACGCGCGTCCCGGTGGCGATCGACGACGCCGCCATCGCCTCCGAGCAGGAGATCGCCGACACGTTCGCCGAACTCAAGCTGATCCCACGGCGGTTCGACTTCAAGGACTACGTCGACACCCGCTTCAACCGGGACCTCCCCGCCTCCTCCACCGCACCCCGCTCGTACGGAAAGGGCTCGTCGTGAACGTACATCTGCATTGGTTCCTGCCCACCGGGGGCGACGGCCGGACGCTCGTGGACCGGCACGCGTACACCGACGGCGGCATCAAGCGCGACCGGATCACCCCGGTGAGCGGGGTGCGCGCCCCGGACATCGAGTATCTGGCGCAGATCGCCAAGGCGGCCGAACAGCTGGGCTTCGAGGCCGTGTTGACGCCCACCGGCACCTGGTGCGAGGACGCCTGGCTGACCACGGTGGCGCTCGCCCAGCACACCGAGCGGCTGAAGTTCCTGGTGGCCTTCCGGCCGGGGGTGATCTCGCCCGTGCTGGCCGCGCAGATGGCCGCCACCTATCAGCGGATCACCCGGGGGCGGCTGCTGCTGAACGTGGTGACCGGGGGCGATTCGACCGAACAACGGCGCTTCGGGGACCACTTGGACCATGACCGGCGCTATGCGCGGACGGCGGAGTTCCTGTCGGTGGTGCGGGGCGCGTGGAGCGGGCAGCCGTACGACTTCGACGGCGAGCACTACCAGGTGGAGGGCGGGCTGACCGCGCTGCCGCCGGATCCGCTGCCGGAGATCTTCTTCGGCGGGTCATCGGCGGCCGCCGGTCCGGTGGCGGCGGCGCACGCCGACGTCTATCTGACCTGGGGGGAGCCGCCGGCCGCGGTGAAGGAGAAGATCGACTGGATTCGCGGGCTCGCGGAGGAGCAGGGGCGTACGGTCCGGTTCGGCATCCGGCTGCACACCATTTCGCGTGACTCGTCGGCCGAGGCGTGGGCCACCGCCGACCGGTTGCTGGGCGACCTCGACGCGGACACGATCGCGGCCGCTCAGCAGGCGCTGGGGCGGAGCGAGTCCGTGGGGCAGCAGCGGATGCTGGCGCTGCACGGCGGTTCGCGGGACAAGCTGGAGATCGCGCCGAACCTGTGGGCGGGCGTCGGCCTGGTGCGCGGCGGGGCCGGGACCGCGCTGGTGGGCAGCCATGCGGAGGTCGCGGACCGGATCGAGGAGTACCACGCGCTGGGCGTGGAGCACTTCGTGCTCTCGGGCTATCCGCATCTGGAGGAGGCGTACTGGTTCGGCGAGGGCGTGACGCCCGAGCTGGCGCGGCGCGGGCTGCTGTCGACCGTACCGGCGTCCCCGCTGCTGGAGTCCCGGGCCGCTTCGGCTCCCGGCGGGGCGCCGCTGCTGGTCGCGGGAGGGCGCTGAGCCCCGCGGTGAGATGTGCCGGGCGTCCGGGAAGATCCCGGGCGCCCGAGCAGTTAGTAGAAGCGTGAACATTTCTGGGGTGCGCGAGCTGGACGTGGTCGTGATCGGCGCCGGGCAGGCGGGGCTGTCCGCCGCCCACCACCTGCGCCGCGTCGGTCTGGAGCCGGACCGCGACTTCGTGGTCCTGGACCACGCGCCCCGGCCGGGCGGGGCGTGGCAGTTCCGCTGGCCCTCGCTGACGTACGGCAAGGTCCACGGGATGCACGCACTGCCGGGCATGGAGCTGACCGGCGCGGACCCCGACCGGCCCTCGTCCGAGGTGATCGGCGCGTACTTCACGGCGTACGAGGAGCGCTTCGGGCTGCGCGTGCACCGGCCCGTGGAGGTGAGCGCCGTACGGGAGGGAAGCGGCGGGCGGCTGCTGGTGGAGACGTCCGAGGGTGTGTACGCCCCGCGGGCGCTGATCAACGCGACCGGCACCTGGGGCCGGCCGTTCTGGCCGCGCTATCCGGGTCAGGAGACCTTCCGGGGGCGGCAGTTGCACACGGCGAACTACCCGGGGCCCGAGGGGTTCGCGGGGCGGCGCGTCATCGTGGTCGGGGGCGGCGCGTCCGGTACGCAGCACCTGATGGAGATCGCCGAGTACGCCGCCGAGACCTTCTGGGTGACCCGGCGCGAACCGGTCTTCCGCGACGAGCCGTTCACCGAGGAGTGGGGACGGGCGGCCGTGGCGATGGTGGAGGAGCGCGTACGCAACGGGCTCCCGCCGCAGAGCGTGGTGAGCGTGACCGGGCTGCCGGTCACCGACGCGGTGCGGCGGGCCCGCGAGGACGGGGTGCTGGACCGGTTGCCGATGTTCGACCGGATCACCCCGGACGGGGTGGCCTGGGACGACGGCCGGACCGTCGAGGCGGACGTGATCCTGTGGGCGACCGGCTTCCGGCCCGCCGTGGACCATCTGGCCCCGCTCAGGCTGCGCGAGCCGGGCGGCGGCATCCGTGCGGAGAACACCCGGGCCGTACGGGACGGACGCGTCCATCTCGTCGGCTACGGCCCCTCCGCCAGCACCATCGGCGCCAACCGGGCGGGGCGCACCGCCGTGCGCTCGGTGCTGCGGCTGCTGCGGGAGACCGGGGCGACGGATGGCCGGCGGGGCGTGGAGGCGAGGGCCGGGGCGGTCGTGTGACCGCTGCCGCCGTCAGCCGGTGGCCGCTCGGCGGTTGCGGTTGAACTCCTCGACGTTTTTCACCTGCTCGTCGTAGCTGTCGGTGAAGCGGGTGTCCCCGGGGCCGACCGTGACGAAGTACAGCCAGGGGCCGGGCGTGGGGCTGATGGCGGCGCGCAGGGCCTCCTCCCCCGGGTTCCCGATGGGCGTCGGCGGCAGGCCCTTGCGTACGTAACTGTTGTACGGGCTGTCCAGCTGGGTGTCGACGGTGGTGGTGTCCAGGGTGGAGCGCTTCAGGGCGTAGTTGATGGTGGAGTCCATCTGGAGCGGCATGTCCTTGAGCAGCCGGTTGTAGACGACCCGGGCGACCTTGCCCATGTCGGACGCGGTGTCGGCCTCGGCCTGGACGATGCTGGCGATGGTGGCCGTCTCGTAGACGGAGACGTTGTTCCG
This sequence comes from Streptomyces sp. cmx-18-6, assembly GCF_046548915.1. NCBI lineage: Bacteria > Bacillati > Actinomycetota > Actinomycetes > Kitasatosporales > Streptomycetaceae > Streptomyces > Streptomyces sp. cmx-18-6. Next base: position 251,580 of record NZ_JAEBEP010000008.1, read on the forward strand.
TTGGGCTCCGGCGGTGATGTGGTCCGCGCCGAACCGCTTGCGGGCGGTGTCCGACATATAGCGCAGCAGCCCGGCGGGCGTGGTCGTCGGGTCCAGCGGATACGTGGCCGGAAAGAGGTACCCCTCGGGGTTGCCCTCGGCCTGGTCCGGCAGGGCCAGGTCCGCCGTCGACGCGGTCTTCTTCGCGCTGCCGGGCTTGAGGGCGAGCGCGCGGTCCACGGCGGCGTAGACCTGTGAGGCGCGCCAGCCCTCGGGGATCACCAGGGTGCTCTGCGGCTGCCGCTGCTTCTCCTCTTCCGGCCCGATCACGGTCAGCGGGATCACTACGGCGGCCGACGCGAGGAGCAGCGCGGCGACGACGAGCACGATCTTTCCGCGGCGGGTCGGGCGGAGTCTGCGACGGGGACGGGCGTCCGGGGACTCGTTCACCATGCGGGCACGTTAACCCGGGCCGTGGCTCCCCGCCGGTACCTCGGCTTCGGCGTCGGCTCCGGCGACACGAACGCCGTACCCGCCGCCCTGCACGGGGGCGGCCGCGCCGCCGTGCGGTCCCGGGCGTAGGCGCTCACGGAGCAGCCGGGGCCAGATGGGAGTCGCGGCGGATCAGAGCGGCGTAGCGGCCGTCGCGGTCGAGCAGTTCCTCGTGCGTGCCGCGCTCGGCTGTGCGGCCGCCTTCCAGGACGACGATCTGGTCCGCGTCGCGGACGGTGGAGAGGCGGTGGGCGATGGTGAGGGTGGTGCGGCCCTCGGAGAGCGCGTCGATCGCTTCCTGCACCGCGTGTTCCGTACGGGTGTCGAGGGCGCTGGTCGCCTCGTCGAGGATCAGCACCGGCGGGTCGCGGAGGATCGTGCGGGCGATGGCCAGGCGCTGCTTCTCGCCGCCCGAGAAGCGGTAGCCGCGCTCGCCGACGAGGGTGTCGTACCCCTCGGGCAGGGAGGCGATGTGGTCGTGGATCTGCGCGGCGCGGGCCGCGGCCTCGATCTCCGCGTCGGTGGCATCCGGCTTGGCGAAGCGCAGGTTGTCGGCGACGGAGGCGTGGAAGAGGTAGGTCTCCTGGGAGACGACGCCGACCGCTCGGGCCAGTGTGTCGAAGTCCAGGTCGCGGACGTCGACCCCGTCGAGCGTGACCCGGCCGCCGGTGACGTCGTAGAGCCGGGGCACGAGATAGCTGAGCGTGGACTTGCCGGAGCCGGTGGGGCCGACGACCGCCAGGCTGTCGCCCGCGGGGACGGTCACGTCGATGCCGCTGAGCGTGGGGCCGCTCGTGGCGTCGTAGCTGAAGTCGACGTTCTCGAAGGCGATCTCGCCGCGGATCTTCTCCAGCCGGACGGGCTGGTCCGGTTCGGTGATGTCCGCCGTGAGGTCCAGGTACTCGAAGATGCGCTGGAAGAGGGCAAGGGAGGTCTGCATCTGCACACCGGTGGAGAGCAGGCTCACCGCCGGGCGGAACAGGCCCTGCTGGAGCGTGACGAAGGCGACGAGCGTACCGATCGAGACGGCGGCGCCGCCCGGCTGGAAGGTGAGGCCGGCCACCCAGTAGATGACGGCGGGCATGGCGGCCATCACGATGCCGATGGTGGACATCCGCCAGCGGCCGGCCATGCTGGACCGCACTTCCAGGTCGACCAGGCGCTCGGACTCCTCGGTGAACCCCTTGGTCAGGGAGTCGGAGCGGCCCATCGTGCGGCCGAGCAGGATGCCGCTGACCGAGAGGGACTCGGTCACCGTGGCGGCCATGGCGGCCATCTGCTTCTGCCGCTGGGTGGTGATCCTCTTGCGCTCCCGGCCGACGCGGCGGCTGATCGCGACGAACACCGGCAGCAGGAGCAGCGAGACGACGGTGAGCCGCCAGTCGAGCGCGAGCATGGCGACGACGGTGGCGATGACGGCGGTGAGGTTGGAGACGAGCGAGGTCGCGGTGGAGGTGACCGTCGCCTGCATGCCGCCGATGTCGTTGGCGATGCGGGACTGGACCTCGCCCGTGCGGGTGCGGGTGAAGAAGGCGAGCGGCATCCGCTGGAGCTGGGTGTATACGGCGGTGCGCAGATCGTGCATGACGCGCTGGCCGACCGTGGTGGAGATCAGGGTCTGGAGCACGCCGAAGACGCTGTTCATCACGGCGGTGAGGATCATGCCGAGGGCCAGCAGCGTCAGCAGCCCCGTGCGCCCCTGAGGGATCGCGGTGTCCAGGATCTCGCGCAGCAGGAACGGGGAGGCGACCGACACCAGGGAGGAGGCGCCGACCAGCAGCCCGACCACGGCGAGCCGGCCTCGGTAGGGGTGGAAGAGGCGGAGGATCCGGCGCACCTCGCCGGACGGCCGGTCGGCGGCGGCGCGGGCGTCGGGTGGGGGCGTCCAGGTGATCGCGTCGGGTTTCATGGGCTCCTTCGTGGGGCGTGAGGAACGGCCGGATGCGTCCGGCGTTCAGAGCTTAGCTCATTGTTACCTATACTCACAATGAACGGGGTCCTGATATTGTTCCCGCATGGACGCCCCCGATTCCCCCGACGCCGGCGCCGCGGATGCGGCAGCCGCCGCCGAGCGGTCCCGTGATCGCGATCGTGACCGCGACTCCGACGGGATGCTCGCCGAGCAGTTGCTGCGGCTGACGCGCCGGCTGCACCGCATCCAGAGCCGCCAGCTGGAGCCGATCGGCATCACCCCGGCCCAGTTCCGACTGCTGCGGACCGTCGCGAGCTACGACGCGGCCCCCCGGATGGCGGATCTCGCCCAGCGGCTGGACGTCGTCCCACGCGCCGTGACGACGCTGGTCGACGCCCTGGAGGCGAGCGGGCGGGTCCGCCGCGCCCCGGATCCGGACAGCCGCCGGGTGGTGCGCATCGAGATCACCGACGAGGGGCGCGCCACGCTCCGTTCCCTGCGCGCCGCGCGCCGGGCGGCCGCGGAGGAGATCCTGGCTCCATTGACCGCCGGCCAGCGCGAGGTGCTCGGCGGACTGCTCTCCGCTCTGGTCGACGGAATGCCGGAGCGCCACTGCTGAGACCTGGACCGGCGGCGCGGCCAGGTGCCGGGACCCGTGACGGGGTATGAGCCACCGGGACCGCGCATGCGGCGCCCGGCCCCCGGCACAGCGCCGACCGCCGGACCGCACCGACCGCACCGACCGCGAGGGGACCCCGACATGCCGCTGCTGGAGCCCGACCCGGAAGCCCTCCGCCCCGGCAGTGCGCGCGAACCCGCCCCCGACCGGGTCACCGACCGGAGCGCGGCCGGCACCCCGGAGCCCCTGCGCTCGGAGCTGACCGCCCTGCTCGGCGCGGACAAGGTGCTCTGGAAGGTCTCCGACCTCGTGCGGTACGCCTCCGACGCCAGCCCGTACCGCTTCCTCCCCCGGGTCGTGGTGGTCCCCGAGGACGTCGACGACGTCTCCGCGATCCTGTCGTACGCCCACGGCAAGGGCCGCGAGGTCGTCTTCCGGGCCGCCGGAACCAGCCTCAACGGCCAGGCGCAGGGCGAGGACATCCTCGTCGACGTACGCCGTCACTGGACCGGCGTCGAGGTGCTGGACGACGGGGCGCGGGCCCGCATCCGCCCCGGCACCACCGTCATGCGGGCCAACGCCGCGCTCGCCCGGTACGGCAGGCTGCTGGGCCCCGACCCGGCGAGCGCCATCGCCTGCACGGTCGGCGGGGTCGTCGCCAACAACGCCTCGGGCATGACGGCGGGCACCACCCGCAACTCCTACCGCACGCTCGCCTCGCTCACCTTCGTCCTGCCGAGCGGCACCGTCGTCGACACCGCCGACCCCGCCGCCGACGAGGAGCTGGCCCGCGCGGAGCCGGAGCTGTGCGCCGGGCTGCTGGCGCTGAAGGCGGAGATCGAGGCGGACGAGGAGCTGACGGCCCGCATCCGCGCCAAGTACGCCATCAAGAACACCAACGGCTACCGCCTGGACGCCTTCCTCGACGGGCAGACGCCGGTGCGGATCCTGCGCGGGCTCATGGTCGGATCCGAGGGCACGTTCGGTTTCATCTCCGAGACCGTCTTCGACACCCTGCCGCTGGACCGCCGGGTCACCGGCGCGCTGCTCTTCTTCCCCTCGCTCACCGCCGCCGCTGCCGCCGTCCCCCGGTTCAACGAGGCGGGGGCGATCGCGGTGGAGCTGATGGACGGCAACACCCTGCGCGCCTCCGTCAGCGTGAAGGGCGTTCCGGCCGACTGGGCGGCGCTGCCTCGCGGGACGACCGCGCTGCTGGTGGAGTTCCGCGCCCCCGACGCGGCGGGCCAGGAGGCGTTCGAGGAGGCCGCGGCCGAGGTGATGCGGGGGCTCGACCTGGTGGTTCCGGCCGCGTCCGTCACCAACGCCTTCACCCGGGACGCGGGCACGATCGCCGGGTACTGGAAGGCCCGCAAAGCGTTCGTCACGGCGGTCGGCGGCTCCCGCCCCTCGGGTACGACGCTGATCACGGAGGACTTCGCGGTCCCGCCGGACCGGCTGGCCGACGCCTGCGAGGCCCTGCTGGAGCTCCAGGCGCGGCACGGCTTCGACGCCGCCGTGGCCGGCCACGCGGCCCACGGCAATCTGCACTTCCTGCTCGCCTTCGACGCGGCGCGACCCGCCGACGTCGAGCGGTACGACGCGTTCATGCAGGAGTTCTGCGCCCTGGTCGTGGACCGCTTCGACGGGTCGCTCAAGGCGGAGCACGCCACCGGCCGCAATATCGCGCCGTTCCTGGAGCGCGAGTGGGGTGAGCGGGCGACGGAGCTGATGTGGCGGACGAAGCGGGTCATCGACCCCGAGGGGGTGCTCGCGCCGCGCATCGTCCTCGACCGTGATCCGCGCGCCCATCTGCGGGGGCTGAAGACCATTCCGAAGGTGGAGGCGGTCGCCGACCCGTGCATCGAGTGCGGTTTCTGCGAGCCGACCTGTCCCAGCGAGGACCTGACGACCACTCCGCGCCAGCGGATCGTGCTGCGCCGCGAGATGATGCGCCAGGCGGACGGCTCCCCGGTGGAGGCCGGGCTGCTCGACGCCTACGGGTACGACGCGGTGGACACCTGCGCCGGGGACTCCACCTGCAAGCTCGCCTGCCCGGTCGGCATCGACACCGGGGCGATGATGAAGGACTTCCGGCACCGCAGGCACACCCCGCGCGAGGAGCGGATCGCCGCGCTCACCGCGAAGAACTTCCGCGTGGTGGAGGCGTCGGCGCGGCTGGCCGTGGCGGCGGGGAACGCCATCGGGGAGCGGGGCGGCGACCGGCTCCCCGCGTCCGTGACCCGGCTCGCCCGCAAGGCCGTGCGCCCCGATCTCGTACCGGAATGGCTGCCGCAGCTCCCCGGAGCCGCCGCCCGGGATCTGCCGCGCACCGCACGGGCCGGGGCGAGCGCGGTGTACTACCCGGCCTGCGTGAACCGCATCTTCGCCGGACCGGAGGGCAGGCCGGGAGCGGGGCCGAAAGCCGCACCGGAGGGCAGGCCGGGAGCGGGACCGGAGGGCGGGCACGACGGCGCTCCCGCCCCTTCCCTGGCCGAGGCCGTGGTGGCCGTGTCCGAGCGGGCCGGAAAGCCGGTGTGGATCCCCGAGGACGTGGCGGGGACGTGCTGCGCGACCATCTGGCACTCCAAGGGATACGACGCGGGCAACAGGATCATGGCCAACCGCATCGTGGAGGCGGCCTGGGGCTGGACGGCGGGCGGAGCTCTGCCGCTGGTCGTGGACGCGTCCTCCTGCACGCTCGGCATCGCCGAGGAGGTGGTGCCCTACCTCAGCGAGGACAACCGGGCCCTGCACCGGGAGTTGACCGTCGTGGACTCGCTGGTGTGGGCGGCCGACGAGCTGCTGCCGGAGCTGACGGTGGTCGCCAGGACCGGATCGGCCGTCGTCCACCCGACGTGTTCCATGGAACACCTGGGGGACGTCGAGCAGTTGCGCGCGCTGGCCGCCGCCTGCGCCGAGGAGGTGACCGTCCCGGACGACGCCGGATGCTGCGCCTTCGCGGGCGACCGGGGCATGCTGCACAAGGAGTTGACCGATTCGGCCACGGCGAAGGAGGCGGCCGAGGTCGGTTCCCGCGACTACGACGCCTATCTGTCGGCCAACCGGATGTGCGAGATCGGCATGGAGCGGGCCACCGGCCGCCCCTACCGCTCGGCGCTGATCGAGCTGGAGCGCGCCACCCGGCCGCCGAACCGCTGAAAGTCCCTGTTCGTCCCGGGTCCCGATGCCCCGACTGGTTGAACCAGTCGGGGCATTCGCACGCCCGGGAGAAAAGTCCATGGTTTGAGGACGAGAGTCCAATTGGCTCTCTTGCGCACCATCAGTCTCACCGTCCAGGGTCCTAACCGAGGCCGGTCCCGGGGGCGTTCACGCGCGTACGGGAGGGGTCTCGCTCGTGCACGTCCAGAACCCCCACACCCCACCTGGAGGCTCGATGAACGACGACGCCCTGCCCGGACGGACACCGCAGGACCTCCCCCCGCACAACAGCGCCGAGGACGTCGACCGGCAGGATCCCAGCCGCCGTTCGGTGCTGTGGACCACGGCGGGCGTGGCCGGCGCCGGCCTCGGCCTCGGCTCCCTCACGGGCGGGACCGCGTCGGCCGCCGGGAGCGCGGCCCCGGAGGCCGCCGAAGCCGTGGCCGCCGCTCCCGCCCGCCAGGGCCGCACGATGGCCGACGTCCCCTTCGAGCGGCGCTCGACCGTCCGGGTCGGCATCGTGGGCCTCGGCAACCGGGGCGACAGCATGATCGACCTCTTTCTCGCGGTCCCCGGCGTCCGGGTCGTCGCGGTCTGCGACCCGGTCCGGGACAAGACGGAGAAGGCCGCCGCCAAGGTCACGGCCGCCGGGCAGCCCGCCCCGGCCGTGTACGCGAAGGGGGACCACGACTACGAGAACCTCTGCCGGCGCGGCGACATCGACTTCGTCTATGTGGCCACCCCCTGGGAGCTGCACTTCCCGATGGCGAAGGCGGCGATGCTGAACGGGAAGCACGTCGGCGTGGAGTGTCCGATCGCGATGCGGCTGGAGGAGCTCTGGCAGCTCGTCGACCTCTCCGAGCGCACCCGGCGGCACTGCATGCAGCTGGAGAACTGTTGTTACGGCAAGAACGAGATGCGGGTGCTGCGGATGGCGCACGCGGGTCTCTTCGGGGACCTGCTGCACGGCGCGGGGGCCTACAACCACGATCTGCGCGAGCTGATGTTCGACCCGGACTACTACGAGGGCCCGTGGCGGCGGCTCTGGCACACCCGGCTGCGCGGCGACCTCTACCCCAACCACGGGTTCGGGCCGGTCGCCAACTACATGGACGTCAACCGGGGCGACCGGGCCGTCAGCATCACCAGCGTCGGCACCCCGGCCCTCGGCCTCGCCGCGTACCGCGAGGAGCACATGCCGTCCGGCGACCCGAGCTGGAAGGAGTCGTACATCGGCGCCGACCGGACGATCAGCCTCGTGCAGACCGCCAAGGGCCGGGTGATCCGGCTGGAGCACGATGTGTCGTCGCCGCACCCGTACTCGCGCATCAACAGCCTCGGCGGTACGCGGGGCGTCTTCGAGGACTACCCGGAGCGGATCTATCTGGAGCCCACGAACACGAACCACCAGTGGGACGACTTCAAGAAGTACGCCGAGTGGGACCACTGGCTGTGGAAGGAGCACGCCAATCCGCCGGGCGGCCACGGCGGGATGGACTACATCATGGTGTTCCGGCTGATGCAGTGCATGCGACTGGGTCTGGTCCCGGACTTCGACGTGTACGACGCGGCCGTCTGGACGGCCCCCGTGCCGCTGAGCCACCTCTCCATCAAGGCCAAGGGGGCGCCGCTGCCCATACCGGACTTCACCCGGGGCGCGTGGAAGAAGGCCAGGTCCGGGATGGACTCGGAGAAGCCGGCCGCGTGACGTCGGCGGGGTCCCGTGCGGCTCGGCACGGGGCCCCGGGGGCGGCCGCCCGCCCGGAAAACCCCTTGCCCCGGAGGGTGGCGGGCAGCGAACCTTGCACGGTTTGGTCAGCCCGTTCTTCCGAGGTCCGCGCGGCCTCCGCATTCCGAGCCCTGGGACGTCATGCAGATTCGCGATCTTCCGTATTCGGATCCCGGCGACCCCGATGTACGGTCGGGCCCCCGCTTCCTGTACTGGCTGGGGCGCAACCAGCTCGGCGGGCAGCTGAAGGCCCTCGGCTGGGGCCTGCTCCACCAGTTGAGCATCGCCGGGTTCCCGGTCACCGTGGGCATCGCCGTCCAGGCCGTCGTCGACCGATCCGGTTCACGGCTGGCGCTGGCCTGCGGGCTGGTCGCGCTCCTGGGCATCACGATCGCAGTGGGCGACGCCATGCTCCACCGCACCGCCGTGACCAACTGGATCACCGCCGCCGCCCGGGTGCAGCAGCTGCTGGCGCGCAAGACCGCCGAGTTGGGCTCGGCCCTGACCCGGCGGGTCGCGGCCGGTGAGGTCGTCGCCGTCTCGACGGGCGACGTGGAGAAGATCGGCTGGTTCGTCGAGGCCCTCTCCCGCTTCGCGGCCGCCGCCACCGCCCTGGTCGTGGTCTGCGTGGGGCTGGTCGTCTACCTCCCGACCCTCGGCGTGATGGTGGCCGTGGCGATGCCGCTGCTGGCCCTGGCCGTGCTGCCGCTGCTCCCCCGCGCCACCCGCCGCGCCGACGAGCAGCGCGAGAAGGCGGGCCGGGCGACCGAGCTGGCCTCGGACACGGTGGCCGGACTGCGGGTGCTGCGCGGCATCGGCGGCGAGGAGCTGTTCCTCGGCCGCTACCGCCGCGCCTCCCAGGAGGTCCGCAAGGCGGCCGTGCGCTCCGCCCGGATGTGGGCGCTGATCTCCGCGGTCCAGGTACTGCTGCCGGGCATCCTGCTGATCTCCCTGATCTGGTACGGAGCCACGCTGGTGCGGGACGGCCGCATCGACGTGGGCCAGTTGGTCACGGTCTACAGCGCGGCCACGCTGATGATCTTCCCGCTGCGGCACTTCGAGGAGATCGCGATGGCCTACTCCTTCTCCCGGCCGTCCGCGCAGCGCGCGGTACGGGTGCTGTCGCTGCGCCGCAGCGACCGGACGGCCACGGTCGAAGGGGTGGCCCCGAAGGGCGATCTGTACGACCCCGTCACCGGACTGATGGCCCCCCAGGGGCAGTTCACCGCCGTCGTCTGCGGCGATCCGGACGAGGCGGGACGGCTGGCCGAACGTCTCGGCGGCCACGCCCAGACGGGCGACCCCCAAGCCGACGGTTCACAGACCAGCGACTCCCCGGCGATCGAGAAAACCCCCTCCGTCCTCCTCGGGGCGGTGGCGCTGGACGAACTCCCCCTGGACACCGCGCGGGCCGCCGTCCTGGTCCAGGACAAGGACCCCGTGCTGCTCTCGGGCACCCTCCGGGAGCTCCTGGACGTACCGTCATCGGGCCTGGTCACCGCCGATCAGGCGCTGGAGGCCGCGCAGTGCGGCGATGTGCTCAGCTCCCTGGCCCAGGCGTCCCCCGACGACGTCGGGGACCCGATGCGGACCCGGATCACCGAGCGCGGCAGATCCCTCTCCGGCGGCCAGCGCCAGCGCCTCGCGCTGGCGCGGTCGCTGATCACCGATCCGGAGGCGCTGGTGCTGGACGAGCCGACCTCCGCCGTCGACTCGCACACCGAGGCGCGTGTCGCCGCCGGGGTCGCGAAGCTGCGCCGGGGCCGTACGACGGTCGCGTTCGCCTCGTCCCCGCTGCTGCTGGACGTGGCCGACCGGGTCGTCCTCGTCCACGCGGGCTCGGTGGTCGCCGTGGGCTCCCACCGCGACCTGCTGCGCACCGAACCGCGCTACCGGGCGGTCGTCACCCGCGAGACCGACGAAGAGGCGGCCGCGAACGCCCTGACGGGCGTCACTACGGCCCCCGCGATGAAGAACACCCAGGAAATCGAGGAGAGGGCATGATCGGCGTCGCACCACCCGCGCACGACCCCGCGGCCCCGGAGTCGGCCACGACGCTCCCCGTGGGCAGCCCCGCCACCGTGCGGAGTTACGTACGGAGCCTGCTGCGGCGGCACCGCAAAGCCTTCGTCCTCCTGATCGCCGCCAACACGGTGACGGTCACCGCGTCGATCGCCGGACCCTATCTGCTGGGCGGTCTGGTCGAGGACCTGTCCAACGGGGTCACCGACCTGCATCTGGAGCGCACCGCCGCGGTCTTCGCGCTCGCGCTGGTGATCCAGACGGTGTTCACCCGGAGCATGCGGCTGCGCGGGGCCATGCTGGGCGAGGAGATGCTCGCCGATCTGCGCGAGGACTTCCTCGTACGGTCGGTGGGGCTGCCGCCCGGCGTCCTGGAGCGGGCCGGGACCGGCGATCTGCTGTCCCGGATCACCACCGACATCGACCGGCTGGCCAACGCGATGCGGGAGGCGGTGCCGCAGCTGGCGATCGGCGTCGTGTGGGCCGGGCTGCTGGTCGGCGCGCTCACCGTGACCGCTCCCCCGCTGGCGCTGGCCGTCGTGGTCTCGCTGCCGGTGCTGATCCTGGGCTGCCGCTGGTACTTCCGGCGCGCCCCGTCCGCGTACCGCTCGGAGGCAGCCGGTTACGCGGCCGTCGCCGCCATGCTCGCCGAGACCGTGGACGCCGGGCGGACCGTGGAGGCGCACCGCCTCGGCGCCCGCCGGGTGGGGCTGTCGGACCGGCGGATCACCGAGTGGACGGCGTGGGAGCGGTACACGCTGTTCCTGCGCTCGGTGCTGTTCCCGGTCATCAGCGCGACGTACGTGACGGTCCTCGGCGCGGTCCTGCTGCTCGGCGGCTGGTTCGTGCTGGAGGGCTGGCTGACGGTCGGGCAGCTGACCACGGGGGCGCTGCTGGCCCAGATGATGGTCGACCCGATCGGCATCATCCTGCGCTGGTACGACGAACTCCAGGTGGCGCAGGTGTCCCTGGCGCGGCTGGTCGGCGTGCGGGAGATCGAGCCGGACGCCGGTGAGGCGGAGGTCGGTCCGGACGGCCGGGACGTGCGGGCGGACGACGTGCGCTTCGGGTACCGGGAGGGCGTCGACGTCCTGCACGAGGTGTCGCTCGACGTGGCTCCGGGGACCCGGCTCGCCCTGGTCGGGCCCTCGGGCGCGGGCAAGTCGACGCTGGGCCGGCTGCTGGCCGGTGTCTACGCCCCGCGCACCGGCGAGGTGACGCTCGGCGGCGCCGAGCTGTCGCGGATGACGGCGGAGCGGGTGCGTGAGCATGTGGCCCTGGTCAACCAGGAGCACCACGTCTTCGTCGGTTCGCTGCGGGACAATCTGCTGCTGGCCCGGGAGGGGGCGCGGGACGCCGAGCTGTGGGCGTCGCTGGCCGCGGTGGACGCGGACGGCTGGGCGAAGGCGCTGGAGAAGGGGCTGGACACGGAGGTCGGTTCGGGCGGGTTCGCGCTGACCCCGGCGCAGGCGCAGCAGATCGCGCTGGCCCGGCTCGTGCTGGCCGACCCGCACACGCTGGTCCTGGACGAGGCGACCTCGCTCCTGGACCCCCGGGCGGCCCGCCATCTGGAGCGTTCACTGGCCCGGGTGCTGGAGGGCCGTACGGTGGTGGCGATCGCGCACCGGCTGCACACCGCGCACGACGCGGACGTCATCGCGGTCGTGGAGGACGGCCGGATCAGCGAACTGGGCAGCCACGACGAGCTGGTGGCGGCGGACGGCGCGTACGCGGCGCTGTGGCGGTCCTGGCACGGGTGAGCCGCCGTCCGGCAGGGGTCACCGAGCGGTGACCCGGGTGCGGTGGGGCTGGAGGAGCTGGTCGACGGGCGCGTAGTCGTCGGTGAGGACCGGGGCGTCGCCGGTCCAGGAGGCGACGGTGGCACCGGTGGCGATCCTCCAGCCGGTATCCCGGGCGTCCAGGGCCTTCTGGATCGCGGGGGCGTCGACCGGCCGGTCGGAGGCGACCACCAGCAGGTTGCCGCCCACGGGGGTCGCGGCCGGTTCGAGGCCGATGTCGACGGGGGCCCCGAGGACCGCGACGTTCGGGAAGACGTCGGCGAGGGTGGCCACTTCGGCGCGGACGAAATCCAGCCGGCCGTGGTCGATGAGGTTGGCGACGTACAGTCCGTCGTCCTTGAGCACCCGGCGTACGTCCTTCAGCGCCTCGGAGGTCGTGAGGTGCCACGGCACGCTGATGCCGCCGAACGCGTCGCCGACGACGAGGTCGCGGCTGCCGTCCTCCAGCCGCTTCAGGCCCAGCCTTGCGTCCTCCACGCGTACGTCGATGCCGGTGGACCGTCCCAGGCCGAGCCGTTCGCGGTCGATGCGCACGACCCCGCCGTCGATCTCGGAGACCAGGCTGCGGGTTCCGGGGCGGGCGGCGGCGAGGTAGCGGGGGAAGGTGAGGCCGCCGCCTCCGATGTGGTGGGCGGCGAGCGGCTCGCCTTCTGGGAAGGCGGTGTCGACCACCGACGCGATGGCGCGCACGTAGCCGAACTCCAGGTGCGTGGGGTCCTCGACGTCGACGTAGGAGTGGCGCAGGCCGTCCAGGACCAGCGTGTGGCCGCCCGGCCGGCCGGGGTCCGCGAGGACGCGTGCGCAGTGGTATCTGGTCTCCGCGTCGCAGCCGCCGGGCGCGATCGCGGTGGCGAGCCCGCCGACGACCACGGTGGCGAGCGCGAGGGCGGTGGCGCGGCTCCATCGGCGCGTGCGCCACTCGACCAGCGCGGAGCCGATCACCAGCAGGGTTCCGAGGCCGATCAGGATGGAGCTGACCGGCAGCCGGGAGATCAGGACGAAGCCGGTGAGGACGGTGCCGACGATGGCTCCGAAGGTGCCCACCCCGGACAGCCGCCCCACGACGGTCCCGGTCTCGGCGAGGCTGGTGAGCCGCAGCTTGGTCACGAGCGGGGTCACCGCGGAGAGCAGCGCGCCGGGCACGAGGAGCGTCACCGCCGCGGCCGGCAGGAGCAGCACCGGAGCCAGCTCCGCGACGGTGCGCAGCAGAACGGGCGTGAGCGCCACGACCACGCCCGACGCCCCCAGCGCGGGGCCGATGAGCCGGCGCGGCTCGACCTGGTCGGCGATGCGCCCGCCCAGCCAGGAGCCGAGGGCGATCGCGGTGAGGGCGATGCCGATCACCAGGGTGCTGGTCTCCAGGGTGAGGCCGAGGTACGGGGCGAGCAGCCGCAGGGCGACGATCTCGACCACCAGGACGGCGGCCGACGACCCGAACACGAGGACCGCCGCGGCGCGGTGGCCCAAGCCCTGGTCGCCCGGACCCGGCCCCTGGTCACGGAGGCCCGGATCGCCTTCGCGGGGCCCCGGGTCCGGGTCGCGGAGGTCCGGGTCGTGGTCGCGGGGCGGTTCGTCGGCCACGGGAGAGGAGGGCGATGTGGTCACGGCAGCATCCTCGCATGCGGCGGCCGAACTCCCCCGTGGCCCCCGCGAGATGCGGACGCCCGCACTCCGCGTCCCAACGGGTCCCGGGCGCAGACGCCTTCACCCCACCGGGCGGAGCCGGCCTGGCGGGCCGGGGCTCTCGGCCGGGCGGCCGAGAACCTCGCCGCCCTCGGCCTGCGGGAGTCGGGGCCGTCGCGCGTGCGGCTGCGGCCCTGGTCGGTGCCGGTGCGGCTGCCCGTCGCGGACCGCCCGCCCGTGTGGTTCAAGGCCGTCGCGCCCGCCGCCGCCCTCGAGGCGGGGCTCGCCGAGGCCCTGGCGCGGTGGGTGCCGGAGCCCGTCCTGACCCCGCTCGCCGTCGACGCGGAGCGCGGTTGGTGCCTCCTGCCGGGCAGCGGGCCGCTGCTGCGGGAGGTGCTGGACCGATACGGCCCGGAGCGCCCGGATCCACCGTGCGGCGGCGCGTTCCCGCCTGCCGGGAGGCGGACCGGGAGGCATCCGGTGAGGATGAGGAGTGCATCGGCCGGTAAACGGGGCAGGCGAGCGCAGAACCACGCAAGCCCGAGAAGGGACGCAGACCGTGGCACCACCCAGGATTCTCGTCGTCGGCGCCGGCTTCGCAGGTGTCGAATGTGTACGACGGCTGGAGCGCAGGCTCGCTCCGGGCGAGGCCGAGATCTCGCTCGTCACGCCGTTCTCCTACCAGCTCTATCTGCCGCTGCTGCCCCAGGTGGCCTCCGGCGTGCTCACCCCCCAGTCGGTGGCGGTCTCCCTGCGGCGCAGCCGCCGCCACCGCACCCGGATCATCCCCGGCGGAGCGATCGGTGTGGACCCCGTGGCGAAGGTCTGCGTCATCCGGAAGATCACGGACGAGACCGTGAACGAGCCGTACGACTACATCGTGCTGGCGGCCGGCAGCGTGACCAGGACGTTCGACATCCCGGGGCTGCTGGACCACGCGCGCGGGATGAAGACGCTGGCGGAGGCGGCGTACGTACGCGATCACGTGATCGCCCAGCTGGATCTGGCCGACGCCAGCCAGGACGAGGCGGAGCGGGCCTCCCGGCTCCAGTTCGTCGTGGTCGGCGGCGGTTACGCGGGCACCGAGACGGCCGCCTGCCTCCAGCGCCTCACCACCAACGCCGTCAAGCACTATCCGCGGCTGGACCCGAAGCTGATCAAGTGGCATCTGATCGACATCGCGCCCAAGCTGATGCCCGAGCTGGGCGACAAGCTGGGCAGGAGCGCCCTAGAGGTGCTGCGCCGGCGGAACATCGAGGTGTCGCTCGGGGTCTCCATCGCCAAGGCCGGGCCGGAGGAAGTGACGTTCACCGATGGCCGGGTGCTGCCCTGCCGGACCCTGATCTGGACGGCGGGGGTGGCCGCGAGCCCGCTGATCGCCACACTGGACGCCGAGACGGTACGGGGACGGCTCGCCGTGACGCCGCAGCTGAGGCTGCCGGGCGCGGACGGGGTGTTCTCGCTCGGTGACGCGGCGGCGGTGCCCGACCTGGCGAAGGGCGACGGGGCGGTCTGCCCGCCGACCGCGCAGCACGCGATGCGCCAGGGCAAGGTGGCGGCGGACAACCTGATCGCCTCGCTGCGCCGTCAGCCGCTCAAGGACTACGTCCACCGGGACCTGGGGCTCGTCGTCGACCTCGGCGGCAAGGACGCGGTCTCCAAGCCGCTCGGCGTCGAGCTGCACGGGCTGCCCGCGCAGGCGGTGGCGCGCGGTTACCACTGGTCGGCGCTGCGGACGAACGTCGCCAAGACCCGGGTCATGACGAACTGGATGCTCAACGCGGTCGCCGGCGACGACTTCGTACGGACCGGGTTCCAGGCGCGCAAACCGGCGACGCTGCGGGACTTCGAGTACACCGACGCCTATCTGACGCCCGAGCAGATCAAGGAGCACACGGAGTCGACGGTCATCCGGCACTGAGCACCGGGCGAGCGCGCCCCGCTTCGGCGGGGCGCGCTCAGTGCTGCCGGGACAGGACCGTCTCCACCGTGTCCGCCTCCTGCGCGGTCTTGTCCTCGCGGTAGCGCAGGACCCGGGCGAAGCGGAGGGTGACGCCGGCCGGGTAGCGGGTGGAGCGCTGGAGTCCGTCGTAGGCGATCTCCACGACGAGTTCCGGGCGTACGGTGACGACGTGGCCGCTCTCGTCGGTCGCGAGCTCCCGCAGCTTCTCGGTCTGCCACTCCAGGAGGGCGTCGGTGAGCCCCTTGAAGGTCTTGCCGAGCATCGCGAACGTCCCGTCCGGGCGGCGCGCGCCCAGGTGCAGGTTGGACAGCTTGCCGGTGCGCCGTCCGCTCCCCCATTCGGCGGCCAGCACCACCAGGTCCAGGGTGTGCACCGGCTTGACCTTCAGCCAGGACGCGCCCCGGCGGCCCGCGCTGTAGGCGGCGGCCAGGTCCTTGACGACGACGCCCTCGTGGCCGCGCTCCAGGGTCGCGGCGAGGAACGCCTCGGCGGCCCGGCGCGCGTCGGCGTCCGCCGGGTCGGCCACCAGGGCGCGCCGGACGCGCAGGGGCTCGGGAACCAGTCGGGTCAGGGCCGCGTGGCGCTCCGCGAAGGGGAGGTCGAGCAGGTCCTCGCCGTCCGCCGAGAGGGCGTCGAAGAAGACGGGGACGATCGGTACGCCGGCGGCAGCGGCGGCCACGTCCCGCCGCGAGCTCACCCGGGCGGCGGTCTCCTGGAAGGGGCGCGGCCTGCCGTCGTCCCCCAGCGCGATCACCTCGCCGTCCAGGATGAAGCGCCCGGTCTCCAGCGCCGCCACGGCGGTGACGAGTTCGGGCAGCCGGTCGGTGATGTCGTCGAGGGTCCGGGTGTAGGCGCGGATCCGGTCGCCGTCGCGGTGCACCTGGACGCGGATGCCGTCGAGCTTCTCCTCGACGGCGCAGGGGCCGAGCTTGTCGACGGCTTCGGTGACCGAGGCGGCGGTGTGGGCCAGCATCGGCTGGACGGGCCGGCCCACGGTCAGGCGGAAGGCGGCGAGCGCCCCGGGTCCTTCCGCGAGGAGCGCCCCGGCCACCCGCTGGAGCGATCCGGCGAGCATCACGGCCCGGCGGACGTCGGCGGGCGGGGCCTTTGCGGCCTTGGCCAGGGCGTCGGCGGCGACGGCGTCCAGGGCGCCCTGGCGGACCTCCCCGGTGAGCAGGGCCCGCAGGAAGTGCTGCTCGTCGGCGGTGGCGGCGGCGAACAGGGCGCGCAGGCGTTCCCGGCGCAGGGCCTGGGACCCGGTGCCGGAGATCGCGGCGAGCGCGGTCAGCTCGGCGTCGACCCCGGCGACGGTGAGGGTGGCGTCCGCGGCGGGCTCCACGGGGTCCCCGAGGCTGCGCCAGCCGACGCCGATACGGCCCTGGGGCAGCCGTCCGGCGAGGTACGGGATGACCACGGGGACGTCCTCGGGTCCGGCGTCCCGGAAGAGTCCGGCGAGCAGGGCCACCTTCTGGGAGCGGGCGGAGGTGGCGGCGACCTCCAGGGAGACCTGGGCGAGCTCGGCGAGCAGCATGGAGCCATGGTGCTACGGGCCCGGCCGCGCCGCCCGTCCACCGCCGGGCCGGTGCGTCATCTGTAGTCCCGTCCGCCGCGGGGCCGGTGCGTCATATGTAGTTGAGGGCGGCCGCCCCGCCCACTCCCCCGAGGACCATGAACGCGGGCATCAGCACCTTGATCTCCACCCAGCTGCCGGCCCGGAACCGCATGAACTTCGGCGGTCCGAGCGGGTACCAGCGCTTGCCTCCGATCGGGAGGGGCCACAGGATCGGACACCCCGAGACGGTCAGCGCGTCCCCGATGTCGTGGACGAGCGCACCGAGCACGATGGGCAGGCCCAGCCACATGTACTCCTGTCCGGGGGCGTCGAAGAGCCAGCCGGCCCCGTTGCCGGGCTGGTCCAGGACGCCGGCGAGGATCCAGGCGCTGGTGGCGCCGAGGAGCCAGACGAGGACGTCGCTGGAGACCCGGGCGGCCCGCCAGAGAAGGCCCTCGACGGCGAGGACCAGGTGGACGAAGAGGATCGCGAGGACGGCCCAGCGGCCGCCGCTGACCGCGGCGAAGGAGCAGCCGGCGCCCATCAGGACGGCGAAGAACCAGGTGTGGGTGAGGGTGCGGTGGCCGCCGGTGCGGCGGGGGTCGGCCTTGCTCTTGGTGGCCTTGTAGACGGCGTACGAGAGCTTGTCGGTGATCTCGCAGAGCACCTTGGAGAGCGGGCCGAAAGCGCGCGAGATGGTCGCGGACTTGTGGTCGAGGTCGGGGGCGAGCGCGGCTCCGGCGCAGATCAGCGCCCCGACGACGAGGACGGGCCAGGGCATCGTGTGGCCCGCGGCGGCCGCCGCCGCGCCCACCCCCAGCCAGGCCGCCGCCCCGGACAGCGAGTGTGCCGGTCCCATCATGGCTTGTTCCGCCCCCAGAGCGTGGTGCGCCCATCACCGGTGCGGCGCGGGCTGGTTGAGTGCGCAGCGTATCGCCCATGATCTTGGTGCCGCCCGCCGGTTCCCTGATCCGGTCGCGAGACAGGCAAGATGGGGGCGTGACCCTCATCGACCAGCTGCCGCAGACCGCCGACCCGGACGCCCTCTTCGAGGCTTTCTCCTCGTGGACCGAGAGCCAGGGCATCACGCTTTATCCGGCTCAGGAGGAGGCGCTGATCGAGGTGGTCTCCGGGGCCAACGTGATCCTTTCCACCCCGACCGGATCCGGGAAGAGCCTGGTGGCGGCGGGGGCGCACTTCACGGCGCTGGCCCAGGACAAGGTCACCTTCTACACCGCTCCGATCAAGGCGCTGGTCTCGGAGAAGTTCTTCGACCTGTGCAAGCTCTTCGGCACCGAGAACGTCGGCATGCTCACCGGCGACGCCTCGGTCAACGCGGACGCCCCGGTGATCTGCTGTACGGCCGAGGTGCTGGCCTCCATCGCGCTGCGCGACGGGAAGTACGCCGACATCGGCCAGGTCGTGATGGACGAGTTCCACTTCTACGCGGAGCCGGACCGCGGCTGGGCCTGGCAGATCCCGTTGCTGGAGCTGCCGCAGGCCCAGTTCGTGCTGATGTCGGCGACGCTCGGCGACGTCGCGATGTTCGAGAAGGACCTCGTCCGGCGCACCGGCCGCCCGACCTCCGTGGTGCGGTCCGCGACCCGTCCGGTGCCGCTGAGCTACGAGTACCGCTTCACGCCGATCACCGAGACGCTGACCGAGCTGCTGGACACCCGGCAGTCGCCGGTCTACATCGTGCACTTCACGCAGGCCGCGGCCGTCGAGCGGGCGCAGTCGCTGATGAGCATCAACATGTGCACGAAGGAGGAGAAGGAGAAGATCGCCGATCTGATCGGCAGCTTCCGCTTCACCACCAAGTTCGGCCAGAACCTCTCCCGTTACGTGCGCCACGGCATCGGGGTGCACCACGCGGGGATGCTGCCCAAGTACCGGCGGCTGGTGGAGAAGCTGGCCCAGGCGGGTCTGCTGAAGGTGATCTGCGGTACGGACACCCTCGGCGTCGGCGTCAACGTGCCCATCCGCACGGTGCTGTTCACGGCGCTCACCAAGTACGACGGGACCCGGGTGCGGACCCTGCGGGCGCGGGAGTTCCACCAGATCGCGGGGCGCGCCGGGCGGGCCGGGTTCGACACGGCCGGGTTCGTCGTGGCGCAGGCCCCCGAGCACGTCATCGAGAACGAGAAGGCCGTCAAGAAGGCGGGCGACGACCCGAAGAAGAAGCGCAAGGTGGTCCGCAAGAAGGCCCCCGAGGGTTTCGTCGCCTGGTCGGAGACGACGTTCGACAAGCTGATCCAGTCCGAGCCCGAGCCGCTGAACTCCCGCTTCCGGGTCACCCACACGATGCTGCTGTCGGTGATCGCCCGGCCCGGCAACGCCTTCGAGGCGATGCGGCACCTGCTGGAGGACAACCACGAGCCGCGCCGGGCGCAGTTGCGGCACATCCGCCGGGCCATCGCGATCTACCGCTCGCTGCTGGACGGCGGGGTGGTGGAGCGGTTGGAGACGCCGGACGCCGAGGGGCGGATCGTGCGGCTGACGGTCGACCTCCAGCAGGACTTCGCGCTGAACCAGCCGCTCTCGACGTTCGCGCTGGCCGCGTTCGACCTGCTGGACGCCGAATCCCCTTCGTACGCGCTGGACATGGTCTCGGTCGTCGAGTCGACGCTCGATGATCCCCGGCAGATCCTGGCCGCCCAGCAGAACAAGGCGCGCGGCGAGGCCGTGGGGCAGATGAAGGCGGACGGGGTCGAGTACGAGGAGCGGATGGAGCGGCTCCAGGAGGTCACGTACCCCAAGCCGCTGAGCGAGCTGCTCTGGCACGCCTACGACGTGTACCGCAAGAGCCACCCGTGGGTGAACGACCACCCGGTGTCCCCGAAGTCGGTGATCCGGGACATGTTCGAGCGGGCCATGACCTTCACGGAGTTCACCTCGCACTACGAGCTGGCCCGGACCGAGGGCATCGTGCTGCGGTATCTGGCGAGCGCGTACAAGGCGCTGGAGCACACGATCCCGGACGACATCAAGTCCGAGGACCTCCAGGACCTGATCTCCTGGCTGGGCGAGATGGTGCGCCAGGTGGACTCCAGTCTGCTGGACGAGTGGGAGCAGCTCGCCAACCCGGAGGTGGAGACCGCCGAGCAGGCCCAGGAGCGGGCGGACGAGGTCAAGCCGGTCACGGCCAATCCGCGCGCCTTCCGGGTGCTGGTGCGCAACGCGATGTTCCGGCGGGTGGAGCTGGCGGCGCTGGACCGGGTGCGCGACCTGGGCGAGCTCGACGGGGATTCCGGCTGGGACGAGGACGCGTGGGGCGAGGCCCTGGACGGGTACTGGGACGCGCACGAGGAGATCGGCACCGGCCCGGACGCGCGCGGCCCGAAGCTGCTGAAGATCGAGGAGGACCCGGCGCACGGCCTGTGGCGGGTCTGGCAGGCGTTCGCGGACCCGGCGGGCGACCACGACTGGGGCATCAAGGCCGAGGTGGACCTCGCCGCGTCCGACGAGGAGGGCCGGGCGGTCGTCCGGGTCACCGAGGTCGGCCAGCTGTGAGCGGCCCCCTGGCGAGCGAGTGGACACGGAAGCGGAGAGCGCACGCATGACGAACCCTGCCGAGCGCCTGGTCGATCTTCTCGACCTGGAGCGGATCGAGGTCAACATCTTCCGGGGCCACAGCCCGGAGGAGTCCCTGCAACGGGTCTTCGGCGGGCAGGTGGCGGGCCAGGCGCTGGTGGCGGCGGGCCGCACCACGGACGGGGAGCGGCCGGTGCACTCGCTGCACGCCTACTTCCTGCGCCCGGGGCGTCCCGGCGTGCCGATCGTCTACCAGGTGGAGCGGGTGCGCGACGGCCGGTCCTTCACCACGCGCCGGGTGACGGCCGTCCAGGAGGGCCGGACGATCTTCAACCTGACGGCCTCCTTCCACCGCCCCGAGGAGGCGGGCTTCGAACACCAGCTGCCGCCGGCCCGGATCGTCCCGGACCCGGAGGAGCTGCCGACCGTCGCCGACGAGGTGCGCGAGCACCTGGGCGCGCTGCCGGAGGCGTTCGAGCGGATGGCCCGGCGCCAGCCCTTCGACATCCGCTACGCCGACCGGCTGCGCTGGACCCACGAGGAGATCAAGGACGCCGACCCGCGCAGCGCGGTCTGGATGCGGGCGGTCGGCCCGCTGGGCGACGACCCGCTGGTGCACACGTGCGCGCTGACGTACGCGAGCGACATGACCCTGCTGGACGCGGTGCGCATCCCGGTGGAGCCGCTGTGGGGCCCGCGCGGCTTCGACATGGCCTCTCTGGACCACGCGATGTGGTTCCACCGGCCGTTCCGGGCGGACGAGTGGTTCCTCTACGACCAGGAGTCCCCGATCGCGACGGGCGGGCGCGGTCTGGCGCGCGGCCGGATCTACGACCGCTCGGGGCGACTGCTGGTGTCGGTGGTGCAGGAGGGGCTGTTCCGGCGGCTCTGACACCGCCCCGTGTCAGCGGCTCCGCTACGGCCCCGTGTCAGGTGCCCGGCAGCGGGTCCTGTTCCACTTCGTGCCGCCGGGTGCGGATGTCCGGCGGCGCGGGGTGCAGCTTGGCGTCGCAGGACGGGCCGAGGCCGGTGCGGCGGGAGTCGGCGCCGGTGAGGGGGCGGCCGCAGAGGCGGCAGCGGATCAGCCGGCGGGCCGGAGCGTCACCGGATTGCTCCTGGCGTTCGACCGCGTCACCGGAATGCTCCTCGCGGTCGACTGCGGGCAGCGGTTCTGGGAATGGTTCGGGAGACTGCACAGGAAGATCCTTCCTCATCGGAAGCAGCACCGGGCCCCGACCGGGTGCGCCCGGCCCTCGCACCGCCGCGGAGCCGCACCGCCGCCGTCCGTCTGAAAGGACCCCGTACCCATGACCGAGATCGTCCATGTGAGCGGCCCCGAGCTGGTCACGTACGCCGACGAGATGGCCGAGCTGCTGGTGGAGACCGTCGAGGAGGGCTCGTCGGTGGGCTTCCTGGCCCCGCTGGACCGGGAGAAGGCCGCCGTCTGGTGGCGGGCGCGGGCGGGGGCCGTGGAGTCCGGGGAGGTCTCCATCTGGATCGCCCGGGAGGGCGGCCGGGTCGCCGGGACCATCGCCCTGGTCCGCGCGCCGCTGCCGAACGCCCGCCACCGCGCGGAGGTCGCCAAGCTGATGGTCCGCCCCGCCGCCCGGGGCCAGGGCCTCGGCCGGGCGCTGCTGGCCGCCGTGGAGGCGTACGCCGAGGTCGAGGGCATCACGCTGCTGATCCTGGACACCGAGAGCGGCAGTCTGGCCGAGCAGGTGTACTGCAGGGCGGGCTGGACGGAAGTCGGCTCGGTGCCGGGATACGCGGCGGATCCGGCGGGCAGGCTCAAGCCGACGACCTTCTACTACAAGGAGCTCGCCGCCTCTTGAGCGGCGGGCGGCACAATGAGCACCACGCACGCGATGATCAGGAGAGCTTCATGACGCTGCACGACATTCCGCTGCACACCCTCACCGGCGAGCCGACCACGCTGGGCGCGTACAGCGGCCGGGCGGTCCTGCTGGTGAACGTGGCGTCCAAGTGCGGGCTGACCCCGCAGTACGAGGGCCTGGAGCGGTTGCAGCAGACGTACGGCGACCGGGGCCTGACCGTGCTCGGCGTGCCCTGCAACCAGTTCGCCGGGCAGGAGCCGGGGAGCGCGGAGGAGATCCAGACCTTCTGCTCGACGACGTACGGCGTCACCTTCCCGCTCCTGGAGAAGCTCGACGTCAACGGGGCCGAGAGGCACCCGCTGTTCGCGGAGCTGACGAAGCTGGCCGACGCGGACGGGGAGGCCGGGGACGTCCAGTGGAACTTCGAGAAGTTCGTGATCTCGCCGGCCGGTGAGCCAGTGGCCCGCATCCGCCCGCGCAGCGAGCCGGAGTCGCCTGAGGTCGTGGCGGCGATCGAGGCGCAGCTGCCTGCCTGAGCGCTTCGAGCCCCTTGAGGGTGCGGAAGGGGGCCGTCCCGGGCATGCGCCCGGGACGGCCCCCTCTCGCTTGCCTGCTTGCCCGCTAGCGGATCGGCATGCCCGACAGCGTGCGGGCGATCACCAGGCGCTGGATCTCGCTGGTGCCCTCGAAGATGGTGTAGATCGCGGCGTCCCGGTGCATCCGCTCGACCGGGTACTCCCGGGTGAAGCCGTTGCCGCCGAGGATCTGGATGGCCTGCGCGGTGACGTTCTTGGCGGTCTCGCTGGCGTAGAGCTTGGACATGGAGCCCTCGGCCGAGGTGAACGGCTTGCCGGTGGTGGCCATCCAGGAGGCGCGCCAGACCAGCAGCCGGGCCGCGTCGATCTGGGTGCGCATGTCGGCGAGCTGGAAGGCGATGCCCTGGTTGTCGATGATCGGGCGGCCGAACTGGGTGCGCGTCTTCGCGTAGTCGAGGGCGACCTCGTACGCCGCGCGGGCGGTGCCCACGGCCATGGCGCCGACTGCGGGGCGGGACGCCTCGAAGGTGGCCATCGCCGCGTTCTTGACGCGCTCGCCGCCGGACTTGGCGCGCTCCCGGGCGCGGGCGAGGCGCTCGTCGAGCTTCTCCTTGCCGCCGAGCAGGCAGTGGCCGGGGACGCGGACGTCCTCCAGGACCACCTCAGCGGTGTGCGAGGCCCGGATGCCGTGCTTCTTGAACTTCTGGCCCTGGGAGAGGCCGGGGGTGTCCGGCGGCACGATGAAGGAGGCGTGCCCCTTGGAGCCGAGTTCGGCGTCGACGACGGCGACCACCACGTGCACGTTGGCTATGCCGCCGTTGGTCGCCCAGGTCTTGGTGCCGTTGAGGACCCACTCGTCCTTGGCCCCGTCGTACACGGCACGCGTACGCATCGAGGCGACGTCGGAGCCGGCGTCGGGCTCGGAGGAGCAGAAGGCGGCGACCTTCACGTCGTTCGCGTCGCCGTACATCTGCGGGATCCAGGCGCCGATCTGCTCCTCGGTGCCGTTGGCAAGGACGCCCACGGCCGCCAGGCCCGTACCGACGATCGACAGGGCGATGCCCGCGTCGCCCCAGAAGAGCTCTTCCATAGCCACGGGGATACCGAGCCCCGTAGGGTCGAAGAACTGCTGGGCGTAGAAATCGAGGGAGTAGATGCCGACCTTGGCCGCCTCCTGGATGACGGGCCAGGGCGTTTCCTCACGCTCGTCCCACTCCGAGGCCGCGGGGCGGATGACGTCCGCCGCGAAGCCGTGAAGCCAGTCACGGACCTGCTTCTGGTCGTCGTTGAGGTCAAGCGTGAACTCGGCCATGTTCCCCTCCATGCACTGCCGTGAAAAGCATGCGTTACTTGCGGTAACCGCAGTCTGTTACCGGACAGTAGCCGCTGTCAACCGTCCCGGAGCTGATCGACGGGGGCGCGGGGCAGGGTGTTACGTTGCGCAGGCGCGAAGAAGCAACAGGTGAAGAAGTCGCACGGCCAGGGGTGGGAGAGACGACATGGAGACCGCACGAGGCGCCGAGCGGGCGCGGACCGCGGCCGAGGCCCGCCGCCGCGAACTGCTCGAAGCGGCGGACCGGGTGGTGCTCAGGGACGGCCCGCAGGCGTCGATGAACGCGATCGCCGCCGAGGCCGGGATCACCAAGCCCATCCTCTACCGCCACTTCGGGGACAAGGGCGGGCTCTACCGCGCGCTGGCCAAACGCCACACCGACGCCCTCCTCAGCGCCCTGCGCGCGGCCCTGGACGCCCCCGCGGAGCGCCGCGCGCGGGTGGAGTCCACGCTCGACACCTATCTCGCCGCGATCGAGGCGCGCCCCCAGGTCTACCGCTTCCTGATGCACCCTTCCGACGACTCCGCCGCCTCCGCCGAGGCGGCCCTCTCCACCGAGCAGGGCTTCGACGTCGGCCGCCACTCCGCCCCGCTGCTGCGCCGCCTCGGCGAGGAGCTGGGCCAGGTGATCGCCGAGCGGGTGGACCTGGGGCCGGACAGCGAGCAGATGGCGCGCATCTGGGGCCACGGGATCGTCGGCATGATGCACGCGGCGGGCGACTGGTGGCTCGGCGACCGGCCCTGCTCCCGCGAGCGGCTGGTGCGCAGCCTCGCCGACCTGCTGTGGGGCCGGCTGGCGGAGGCGGGCGACCGCGACCTCAAGGGCGGCCCGGGGTTCTAAGAGGTGGTGTCCTTGCGGGCCCACGGCGCCCGGCGCGCGGCCCGCAGCGCCCGGGACCTCCGCAGCCCCGTCAGCCGGTCGGTGTAGACCCGGCCCTCCAGGTGGTCGCACTCGTGCTGGAGGCACCGGGCGAACCACCCCGTCCCCGCGATCCGCACCGGCTCGCCGGTCATCGTCAGGCCCTCGACCACCGCATGGTCGAAGCGTTCCGTGCCCGCTTCCAGGCCCGGAAGTGACAGACAGCCCTCCGGTCCGCGTACGGTGAGTCCGTCCGCCTCGACCAGTTCGGGGTTGACGACGTGTCCCAGATGACGGACGTCGTCGTCGTCCGGGCAGTCGTAGACGAACACTTTGAGCGGGACGCCGATCTGGTTGGCGGCGAGCCCGACACCCTGCGCGGCGTACATCGTGGCGAACATGTCCTCGACCAGCCTCGCGAGCGACGGGCCGAACTCCGTGACGTCCTCACAGGCGCGGTGGAGCAACGGGTCGCCGAGCAGACTCATCTCACGGACGAGTCCGGAACTGCCGGGGATCGGGCGGTTTCGCATGGCGGCAAGCGTACGTTCCGCCGCCGCCCGGGACTTCCCGTGGTGCCGAGGTGCGGTCGCCGCGCCGGACATCGATAGGCTGGGCGCGGACCGATGCAAGGAGGATCTAGGACGATGGCAGGCAACACGGAGCCGTTGTCGCCGCGGGCCAAGCTGGCCGTGACGGCGGGCAAGGCCGCGGCGGCGGTGTCACGCGCCGCGGGGCGGGGCAGCGGATCGGTGATCGGCGGCCGGGTGGCGCTCAAACTCGACCCCGACCTGCTGGGGCGGCTGGCGCAGCACCTGGACGTGATCCTCGTGTCGGCGACGAACGGCAAGACGACGACCACCCGGCTGATCGCCGAGGCACTGGGGGCCGCCGGGCCCGTCGTGTCGAACGC
Organism: Streptomyces sp. cmx-18-6; assembly: GCF_046548915.1. Taxonomy (NCBI): domain Bacteria; kingdom Bacillati; phylum Actinomycetota; class Actinomycetes; order Kitasatosporales; family Streptomycetaceae; genus Streptomyces; species Streptomyces sp. cmx-18-6. The sequence goes on from NZ_JAEBEP010000008.1 coordinate 277,439, forward strand.
GCTCGGCGCGAACATGCCCGCGGGCATCACCTCGGCGCTGGCCGGCGGCTCGGACGCGAAGTTCGGCGTGATCGAGGTCGACGAGAAGTACCTCGCAGGCGTCGCCCGCGACACCACCCCCAAGGCGATCGCCCTGCTCAACCTCTCCCGCGACCAGCTGGACCGCGCGGCCGAGACCCGGATGATGGCCGAGCACTGGCGCGAGGGCCTCTCCGGCTCGAAGGCCGTGATCATCGCCAACGCCGACGACCCGCTGGTCGTCTGGGCGGCCTCCTCCTCGCCCAACGTGGTGTGGGTGGCGGCCGGCCAGGCGTGGAAGGACGACGCCTGGTCCTGCCCGTCCTGCGGCGGCGTGATGCAGCGCCCCGGCGACGACTGGTTCTGCGGGCAGTGCGGCTTCCGCCGCCCCGCCCCGAGCTGGGCGCTCAACGGCGACTACGTCCTGGACCCGCACGGTTCGGCCTGGCCGATCCACCTCCAGCTGCCCGGCCGCGCGAACAAGGCGAACGCCACCAGCTCGGCCGCCGTCGCCGCCGTCTTCGGGGTGCCGCCGCAGGTCGCGCTGGAGCGCATGTACCAGGTGCAGGCGGTCGCCGGACGCTATGACGTCGTCGCCTTCAACAACCGTGAGCTGCGCCTGCTGCTGGCGAAGAACCCGGCCGGCTGGCTGGAGACGTTCTCGCTGATCGACCCGCCGCCGACGCCGGTGATCCTCTCCGTCAACGCGCGCGGCGCGGACGGCACGGACACCTCCTGGCTCTGGGACGTCGACTACACCCAGCTGGCCGGCCACCCGATCTTCGTGCTCGGCGACCGCAAGCTGGACCTCGCGGTCCGCCTCGAAGTGGCCGGACTCGACTTCCGGGTCTGCGAGAGCCTCGACGAGGCCGTGCAGTACGCCCCGCCCGGCCGTATCGAGGTCATCGCCAACTACACCGCCTTCCAGGATCTGCGCCGTCGTGTCGGCAACTGACCCCGGCCCCGGCCACCTCCGGAGAGGACGAAGCATGAGTAACGGTCTGCGTCTGGTCTGGGTCTACCCCGACCTGCTCAGCACCTACGGCGACCAGGGCAACGCCCTGGTCGTGGAGCGGCGGGCCCGGCAGCGCGGGCTGGACGTGCAGCGCGTCGACGTGCGCAGCGACCAGCCGGTGCCGACGTCCGGCGACATCTATCTGATCGGCGGCGGCGAGGACCGGCCCCAGCGCCTCGCGGCGGAGCGGCTGCGCCGCGACGGCGGGCTGAGCCGGGCCGCCTCCAACGGCGCGATCATCTTCTCGGTCTGCGCGGGCTACCAGATCCTCGGCCACGAGTTCATCAACGACCTCGGTGAGCGCGAGCAGGGTCTCGGTCTGCTCGACGTGGTCTCCACCCGCGGCGAGGGCGCGCGGTGCGTCGGCGACGTACTGGCGGACATCGACCCGCACCTCGGGCTTGAGCCGCTGACCGGGTTCGAGAACCACCAGGGCGTCACCCATCTCGGCCCGACCGCACGGCCGTTCGCCCGGGTGCGGTTCGGCCGGGGCAACGGCACGGGGGACGGCACGGAGGGCGCGTACAACGACACGGTCTTCGGGACGTACATGCACGGCCCGGTGATGGCCCGCAACCCGCAGATCGCCGACCACCTGCTGAAACTGGCCCTCGACGTGAACGCGCTGCCGCCCACGGACGACCGCTGGTACGAGGCGCTGCGCGCCGAGCGGATCGCCTCCGCGACGCAGCCCGCCTGAGGTCGTCGGCCCGGCCCGCCTGAGGCGATTTCCGCTCGGTTGAGCGGAGTCCAGCAGGCGGACGGCCGGTTCGGTCCCGCCACCCTGCGCCGGTAGGGTGGCGGGGATCCAACCGGACGACGTGGTCCGGTCATCGACTTAACGTTGCAAAGGTTCTCGGGCCATGCGCATTGGCGTACTCACCTCCGGCGGCGACTGCCCCGGCCTCAACGCCGTCATCCGTTCCGTCGTGCACCGCGCGGTGGTGGACCACGGCGACGAGGTCATCGGCTTCCACGACGGGTGGAAGGGCCTGCTGGAGGCCGACTACCGCAAGCTCGACCTCGACGCGGTGGGCGGCATCCTGGCCCGCGGCGGCACGATCCTCGGCTCCTCCCGGGTCCAGCCCGCGCATCTGCGGGACGGGGTGGAGCGGGCCCGCGGCCATGTCGCCGACCTCGGCCTGGACGCCATCATCCCGATCGGCGGCGAGGGCACGCTGAAGGCGGCCAACCTCCTGTCCGAGGCCGGGCTCCCCATCGTCGGCGTACCCAAGACCATCGACAACGACATCGCCTCCACCGACGTCACCTTCGGCTTCGACACCGCGGTCGGGGTCGCGACCGAGGCGCTGGACCGGCTGAAGACCACCGCCGAGTCGCACCAGCGGGTGCTGATCGTCGAGGTCATGGGCCGTCACACCGGGTGGATCGCCCTGCACTCCGGGATGGCGGCCGGCGCGCACGCCATCGTGGTGCCCGAGCGCCCCTTCGACATCGACGAGCTGACCGAGCTGGTCGGCAAGCGCTTCTCGGCGGGCAAGAAGTTCGCCATCGTGGTGGTCGCCGAGGGCGCCAAGCCCCGTGCGGGCTCCATGCAGTTCGAGCAGGGCGTCAAGGACATCTACGGCCACGAGCGGTTCGCCGGGGTGGCGACGCAGCTCTCCGGGGAGCTGGAGCAGCGGCTCGGCAAGGAGGCCCGCCCGGTCATCCTCGGCCATGTCCAGCGCGGCGGCACCCCGACCGCGTACGACAGGGTCCTGGCGACCCGGTTCGGCTGGCACGCGGTGGAGGCGGCGCACCGGGGCGAGTTCGGGATGCTGACCGCGCTGCGCGGCACCGACATCGTGATGGTCCCGCTGGCGGAGGCGGTCGAGACGCTGAAGACGGTCCCGGCCGAGCGGTACGCCGAAGCGGAGTGCGTGCTGTAGGACCCGGTCCGTAGAACTGCCCCCGGCCGCGACCGCGCCCGGGGGCAGTTCTACGCTGTACCGGACAACCGGCACGAAACGGGGACGTGTCCCCATCGGGAGTGAACAGATGGATCACAGCGGGCACGGCATGAACATGGATCTGCCGCCGTTCACGCTGGGACGGGGGCTGGAGTTCTCACCCGACCCGTTCTTCCTGACCGGCTGCGTCGCGGCGCTCGCCCTGTACGGGTACGGCGTGGTGCGGCTGCGTCGGCGCGGGGACGGCTGGCCGGTCAACCGGATCGTCTTCTTCGTCGTGGGCGTGCTGAGCATCGCGCTGGTGATGTGCACCAAGCTGAACGACTACGGCATGGTCATGTTCAGCGTGCACATGGTGCAGCACATGGTGATCAGCATGCTGTCGCCGATCCTGCTGCTGCTCGGGGCCCCGGTGACGCTGACGCTGCGCGCGCTGCCGCCGGCCGCCCGGGGCCGGATCGGGCCGCGCGAGCTGCTCATGAAGCTGCTGCACAGCCGGTACATGAAGATCATCACGCATCCGGCGTTCACGATTCCGCTGTTCATCGCGAGCCTGTACGCGCTGTACTTCACGCCGGTCTTCGACTTCCTGATGAGCTCCAAGCCCGGCCACATCGGGATGATGGTGCACTTCCTGGCGGTCGGCCTGGTCTTCTTCTGGCCGATCATGGGCGTCGACCCGGGCCCGCACCGGCCGGGCTATGTGATGCGGATGCTGGAGCTGTTCGCCGGGATGCCGTTCCACGCGTTCTTCGGGATCGCGCTGATGATGGCGAGCACGCCGATGGTCGAGACATACCGGAATCCGCCCGCGTCCCTGGGCATCGACGCCCTCACCGACCAGAACTGGGCGGGCGGCATCGCCTGGGCGTTCAGCGAGATCCCCTCCGTGCTGGTGCTGATCGCGCTGGTCTACCAGTGGTACCGCTCCGAGCAGCGCACCGCCAGGCGAACGGACCGGGCCGCCGACCGCGACGGCGACAAGGAGCTGGCGGCGTACAACGCCTATCTCGCGTCATTGCAGGCGCGACAGTAGCGCGGGAGGCGTCCTCGGGGTGACCATGGGGTGAACGGCCGCGCGGCCGACCCGAGGAGGCTACGCGCATGTCCGGATCGACGAGAACCATGGGATACGTGACGGTCGGGGCGCTGGTCACGGTGACGGCGTACACGGTGGCGCTGGGAAGCAGCGGCTGGCTCTGGTTCGGCTGGGTGGTGCTGGGGCTGTGCACCCTCGGCATGCTGGCCGCCCAGGACACCTGACCGGCCCGACCTCCCGCCCGCCCGCCGTACGGGGGCGTCGGGGGCCTGTCGGCTGTGCGAAGGGGTACGAGCCGGGTGACCGGTTCACCACGGTCGCCGGAGGGTGGCGGGGACTTAAACTGACGGTCCTCTTCACCCCGACGACCTGGTAGTACGCAGCCCTGACGCCGACCCGGCAGAGCGAGGTGCACCCACAAGGTGTTTTATTACATCCTGAAATATGTGGTCCTGGGGCCCGTGCTGCGGGTGCTGTTCCGCCCTCGCATCGAGGGGCTGGAGAACATCCCGGAGGACGGCGCGGCGATCGTCGCCGGAAACCACCTCTCCTTCTCGGACCACTTCCTCATGCCCGCCATCATCAAGCGGCGCATCACGTTCCTCGCGAAGGCCGAGTACTTCACCGGCCCGGGAATCAAGGGCAGGCTCACCGCCGCGTTCTTCCACAGCGCTGGCCAGATCCCGGTGGACCGGTCCGGCAAGGACGCGGGCCAGGCGGCGATCCGCGAGGGCCTGGGAGTGCTGAGCAAGGGCGAGCTGCTGGGCATCTACCCCGAGGGCACCCGCTCGCACGACGGCCGGCTCTACAAGGGCAAGGTCGGGGTGGCGGTCATGGCGATCACCGCCCAGGTACCGGTGATCCCCTGCGCCATGCTCGGTACGTTCGAGATCCAGCCGCCCGGCCAGGTCGTCCCGAAGATCAAGCGGGTCGCGATCCGGTTCGGCGAGCCGCTGGACTTCTCGCGCTTCGCGGGCATGGAGAACCAGAAGGCCGTGATCCGGGCCGTGACGGACGAGATCATGTACGCGATCCTCGAACTGTCCGGACAGGAGTACGTGGACGAGTACGCGGCGAAGGTGAAGGCGGCCGAGCAGGAGGCCGCGCCGCCGAGGAAGTTCCCGAAGCTGCGACGCTGAGCGCGGATCCCCCACGGGCGGAGCGGCCTGGTCCGGGTGGGCCGGCCTTCCTTTGAGGGGGGGGCGGCGGACCATGACCGGGGCGCGAGTGAGCAGGGCGGGGCAACCGGGCGGGCCGATCCCGGTCCGGCGGGCGTCCGTGGCGGTGGGCCGGGGGCGTTCCTCCGAGCGGTCTCAGCCCTCGCAGCGGTCCGCCTTCAGCCCGTCCAGCAGCTCGCGCATCGCCTCGTCCAGGATCGCCCGCAGCAGGCGGGCGTCGGCGGCCACCGCCGTGACCAGGACGGCGGGGCCGGCCAGCGGGGTGAGGGCGGCGGTGGGGCCGAGGAGGCGGGCGGGGAGCGGGGCTTCCTCGAAGGCCGGGTCGGCCAGGAGGAGTTGGCCGACCGCCCGGTGGCCGCCGAGGACGGCGGGGCCGTCCCAGCCACCGGGTGCGCCGGGTCCGAAGGCCAGTCGCTGGTCCAGGAGCGGGCGGCCCGCTCTGCGGACGGTGAGCCGGGTGGTGAGGGCGCCGGTGGGCTCGCCGTGGCGGCCGAGGATCTGCTCCTCGCGGAGCAACAGCCTTGCGGTGGCGGCCAGTTCGACGCGGGTGTCCAGGCGCAGGTCGCTGCCGTGCGCGGAGATGAGCTGTTCGGGGAGCCAGTGCAGGACGGCCCCCTCCCCCACGCTCAGATCCACGGCGTACGTCGACGGCTCGCCGTCCCCCCGTGCGCCCGGGAGCGCGACGGTGGCCGCCGCCGCGTCGACGGTGAGGCGTGCGCCGTCCGCGACCTCCGCCTCCAGGGCGAGGCGGTCGCCGTTGAGGGGGGCGCTCATCGCGCCGACGATGGTGACCCGGGCGTACGGGCGCAGCGGCGAGCGGGTGCGGCGCAGGGCGAGCGGTCCCGCGCTCTCCAGGACGGGCAGGGCGGTGGAGCCCCGGGCGTCGGGTTCGGCGCGGAGCCGGGCGGTGGCGCGGACGCTCATGCGGTCCAGGAGGCGAGCTGCGCCCGCACCCAGCCGGCGACCGGTCCGACGCCCTCGGCGGAGGTCAACGAGGTGAAGAGCACGGGGAGTTCGCCGCGCTGCTCCTTGGCGTCGCGGGCCATCCGCTGGAGGTCGGAGCCGACATACGGGGCGAGGTCGGTCTTGTTGATGACCAGGAGGTCGGCGGTGGTGACGCCGGGGCCGCCCTTGCGCGGGATGTCGTCGCCGCCGGCCACGTCGATGACGAAGACCTGGGCGTCGACGAGCCCCTTGGAGAAGGTGGCGGTGAGGTTGTCGCCGCCGGACTCCACCAGGATCAGGTCGAGCGGGCCCACCGAGTCCTCCAGATCCTCGACGGCTTCGAGGTTGGCGGAGATGTCGTCGCGGATCGCGGTGTGCGGGCAGGCGCCGGTCTCCACGGCCTGGATGCGCTCGGGCGGCAGGACGGCGTTGCGCAGGAGGAAGGCGGCGTCCTCCTGGGTGTAGATGTCGTTGGTGACGACGGCGATGGAGAGCTGGTCGCGCAGTTCGCGGCAGAGGGCGGCGACGGTGGCCGTCTTGCCGGATCCGACCGGCCCGCCGAGTCCGATGCGCAGGGCGCGCCGGGTGCCGTCCGGGCGGGCGGCGTCGGCGCTGACGGCTGCGGGGCCGTCGTGGGTGTGGCCGAGGTGCATGGGGGCTCCTGTCGGGGTGAGGGGGCCGGCCGGGGCGTGTCCGGCGGATCAGGACCGGATAGGCCCTAGGAGGCGAAGAGGCGGACGGGCCAGGCCGCGTGCGCCTCGGCGGTGATGTCCAGGAGCGGGGCCGAGGCGGCGGGCAGGGCGTCGACGCCCTGTCGGGCGGCCTCGGCGGCCTGAGCGGCGACCTCGTCCAGCTCGGGTGCGAGGCGGGCGAGTACGGCGGTGGCCTGGAAGGGGTCGAGGGAGAGCAGCCGGACCACGGCGGTGGCCGGCCCGCTGACCGTCTCGTACGCCACGCAGTGCGCCGCGTCCTTCGGCCCCAGCCCCGCCGCCCGGGCGGTGAGGCCGAGGACGACGGGCTGGTGGGCGCCGCGCGGCCGGGCCGTGGCGAGCGCGTCGAGCTCCGGGCCCGGCCAGGTGGCGCGGGCGGCCCGCATCATCTGCCGGCCCAGCTTGCGGGCGGTGGCCCGCAGGGCGGGCGAGGGCGTACGGGCGTCGGCCGCCTCGTCGATTGCGAGCGGATCGAGCCCGTGGGCGGCCGCCGCCGCGAGGGCGGCGGAGGTGAGCCCGGTGGTGTGCAGGCGGCCCCGGCAGAAGGCGGCGAGGTCGTCGGCGTTGCGGATGCGCCCCTGGGTGACGGCCGGTTCGGCCCCGCCGGAGTGGGCGTGACCGCCGGCGGGGAACCGTCCGTCGCAGAGGACGAGCAGGGCTGCGCGTGACATGGCTGGGGGTCCCGTCTGCTCAGAAGAGGAAGTAGCGCTGGGCCATGGGCAGTTCCGTGGCCGGTGCGGGCTCGACCGGTTCGCCGTCGATGGTGACGGCGAAGCTGTCGGGGTCCACGTGGACGTGCGGCATCGCGTCGTTCTCCCGCATGTCCGCCTTGGTCACGCCTCGGGTGCTGGTGATCGGCGTGAACCGCTTGTCCAGGCCGAGCCGTTCGGGCAGCCCGTCCTCGATGGCCGTCCCGGTGACGAAGTTGAGGGAGCCGCGCGCGGCGGCCCGGCCCAGCGCGCCGAACATCGGCCGGGGCATGACCGGTTGGGGGGTCGGGATGGAGGCGTTGGCGTCGCCCATCTGCGCGTAGGCGATCTGCCCGCCCTTGATCACGGTCTGCGGCTTCACACCGAAGAACGCCGGGTCCCACAGCACGAGGTCCGCGAGCTTGCCGGTCTCCACCGAGCCGATCTCCCGGTCCAGGCCCTGCGCGACCGCCGGGTTGATGGTGTATTTGGCGACATAGCGACGGACCCGGTGGTTGTCGGCCGCCCCGTCCCCCGCGAGCGCGCCGCGCCGCTTCTTCATGACGTGGGCGGTCTGCCAGGTCCGCAGGATCACCTCACCGATGCGGCCCATCGCCTGCGAGTCCGAGGAGATGATCGAGATCGCGCCGAGGTCGTGGAGGATGTCCTCCGCCGCGATGGTGGAGGGTCGGATGCGGGACTCCGCGAAGGCCAGGTCCTCGGGGACGGCCGGGTTGAGGTGGTGGCAGACCATCAGCATGTCGAGGTGTTCCTCGATGGTGTTGACGGTGTGCGGCCGGGTCGGGTTGGTCGAGCTCGGCAGGACGTACGGCTCCGAGACCACGGTGATGATGTCGGGCGCGTGCCCGCCGCCCGCGCCTTCGGTGTGGTAGGCGTGGATGGAGCGCCCGGCGATGGCGGCGAGGGTGTCGGCGACGAACCCGGCCTCGTTGAGTGTGTCGGTGTGGATGGCGAGCTGGGCGCCGGTCTCCTCGCAGACGGTGAGGCAGGCGTCGATGGCGGCCGGGGTCGCGCCCCAGTCCTCATGGATCTTGAATCCCAGTGCTCCGCCGCGCAGTTGGGAGTACATGGCGTCGCGGGATGTGGTGTTGCCCTTGCCGAGCAGCCCGATGTTGACGGGGAAGGTCTCCAGGGCCTCGAACATCCGGGCGAGGTGCCAGGGTCCCGGGGTGATGGTGGTGGCCTTGGTGCCTTCGGCGGGCCCGGTGCCGCCGCCGACGAGCGTGGTGATGCCGCTGGAGAGCGCCTGGTCCACGAGGGTGGGCGAGATGAAGTGGACGTGCGCGTCGACCGCGCCGGCCGTCAGGAACTTGCCGTTGCCCGCGATGATCTCGGTCTCGGGGCCGATCACCAGGTCGGGGTGGACGCCGTCCATGGTGTCCGGGTTCCCGGCCTTGCCGATGCCGGTGATCCGGCCGTCGCGGATGCCGATGTCGGCCTTGACGACGCCCCAGTGGTCGATCACGACCGCGCCGGTGATGACGGTGTCGGGTGCGCCCTCGGCCCGGGTCGTGCGGGCCTGGCCCATGGACTCGCGGATCACCTTGCCGCCGCCGAAGACCGCCTCGTCGCCCGCGCGGCCGGGGCCGCCGGAGCGGTCCTCCTCGATCTCGACGAACAGGTCGGTGTCGGCGAGGCGGATCCGGTCGCCGGCGGTGGGCCCGAACAGGTCGGCGTACACGGCCCTGTCGATGTCAGGCATCGAGGGCGCCTCCGGTTTCGCCGCGCAGGCCGGGGACGACGCGGCGGCCGGCCAGGGGGACGAGTTCGACGTCGACGGGGATGCCGGGTTCGAAGCGGACGGCGGTGCCGGCCGCGATGTGCAGCCGCAGCCCGTGGGCGGTCGCCCGGTCGAAGCGCAGCCCGGGGTTGGCCTCGGCGAAGTGGTAGTGGGAGCCGACCTGGACGGGGCGGTCGGCGGCGTTGAGGACGGTGAGGCGGGTGACGGGACGCCCCTCGTTGAGGGCGATGCCCCCGTCCCCGTACAGGATCTCTCCGGGAATCATCGGCGCGGCCCCGTCAGACGATCGGGTCGTGGACGGTGACGAGCTTGGTGCCGTCCGGGAAGGTGGCCTCGACCTGGACGTCGTGCAGCATCTCGGGGATGCCGTCCATGACCTCGTCCCGGGTGAGCAATGTGCGGCCGGAGGCCATGAGTTCGGCGACGCTGCGGCCGTCCCGCGCGCCTTCCAGCAGATGGGCGGTGATCAGGGCGACGGACTCGGGGTGATTGAGCCGCAGCCCGCGTGCCCGGCGCTTCTCGGCCACGTCGGCGGCCACATGGATGAGCAGGCGTTCCTGCTCGTGCGGGGTCAGTTGCACGCTTCCACCTCATCGTCTTCCGCCCGGCACCGGCCTCCGGGCGCAGCGGGACCCTATCCCCGTTCAACAGTTCGTTGAACGACGAACCCGGCCCTCGCGACCAGGTATTGCACGTTAGGGCGGAAGTTTTTCCATTGCGTTAACTGGCCTTTTGCGGGCCCATGGACATCAGCCCGCGCAACCCGTTCGCCACGACCTCGGGGCGTACGTCCCCGAAGAGCGCCTCCTGGAGGATGAACCCCTGCGCCGTGGCGATCAGCGTGCGCGACACATGGTCGTCCGGCACGTCGCCGCTCAGGATCCCGGCGTCCCGGTAGGCCCTGACCAGCTTCGCCCATGCGGCGCGCATCGCGGCGTACCCCTCGTCCAGCTGTGCGGCGAGCCGCTCGTCGCGCAGCGTCTCGGACCAGAGCTGCACGGCGAGGGCGGCGAAGGTCCGGCGCTCCAGCCCGTGCAGCCGCCCGGCGAGCACCGTGCCGAGCACGCCGCTCAGCAGGGCGTCCGGGGTGGGCGGCGGAGACATGCGGCCGGCTTCCTCGAACGCGCCGCGGATGGTGGACAAGGTCTCCTCGGTGATGGCCGCGATGATGTCCTCCTTGCCGGGGAAATAGCGGTACACCGCACCGGCGGACAGGCCCACCTCCTTGAGGACGTCCTGCATGGACGTGCCGTGGAAGCCGCTGCGCGCGAAACAGCGCGCGGCGCCGTCGAGGATCTGACGGCGGCGGGCGTCGAGGTGTTCCTGGGATACACGGGCCATGGGCTCAACCTAAAACGAACGTTCCTTCTTGACAAGCTCAGAGACCGCGCCGACAGTGGGGCCAGTTCATAAAACGAACAATCCTTCTCTTTGCCTGCCCCGCGAATCGAGGCCCTCATGTCGCTACACCCCAACCGCCGCGCGGTGGCGGTCGCCCTGCTCATCCCGCTGGTGGTGACGCTCGCTCTCTGGGCCTTCGCCTGGCCCGCCGCGCGGATCGCGCCCCGTGACCTCCCGGTGGGGGTGGCGGGCGCGGCTCCGGCGGCCGAGCAGGTGCAGCGGCAGTTCGAGCAGCGCGCGGGAGCCTTCGAGGTGCACCGCTTCGACGACGAGTCCGCCGCGCGGACGGCGATCGAGGACCGGGTCGTATACGGAGCCGTCGTCGTCGGACCGGAAGGCCCGCACGTGCTCATCGCGTCGGCGGCGGGCCCCGTGGTCGCCCAGCTGCTGCGCGAGGCGGTGACGTCGGCGGCGCCGGAGGGCGCTCAGGTCCGGGTCACCGATGTGGTGGCCGCACCCGCCGGGGATCCGCGCGGCAGCGCACTCGGCGCGAGCGTGCTGCCGCTGGCCCTGGCGGGGATGGGGGCGGGAGCGGCCGTCGCGATGCTGGGGCTGCGCGGGACGCGGGCGGCGCTGACGCTGGCCGGATCGGCCGCGCTGGTGGGCCTGGCCGCCACGGCCGTGGCACACAGCTGGCTCGGCGTCATCACGGGCGACTGGTGGACCGAGGCCGGTGTGCTCGCCCTGACGGTCCTGGCCATCAGCGCGGCGGTGGCAGGGCTCGCCGCCCTGCTCGGCCCACGCGGAATCGGCCTGGGCGCGCTGCTGATGGTGCTGCTGGGCAACTCCTTCTCCGGGGTCACCAGCGCCCCCAGGATGCTTCCCGAACCGGTCGGCGCGATCGGCCAGTGGCTGCCGCCGGGCGCGGGCGGGTCGCTGCTGCGCTCGGTCGCGTTCTTCGACGGCAGCGCGGCGGGCGGCGCCGTGCTGACGCTCGCGCTCTGGTCGGCGCTCGGCCTGGCGGCGGTCCTGGTCATGGGCCGACGACGCGGCACGACCGCCGCGCCGACCGCCCCGGCCTCGCGGGGAGCGGCGGTGACCGACTGAGGGCGGGGCCTCACGGTTCGGGCGTTGCGACGCGCCGGGCGCGCGTACGGCAGGGTGTTTCCGGCTCACCCCGGCCCGGGCTTCGCGTTCGGCAGGGCAGGCGGTCTTCCCGGTCGCCCGGGCCGGGCGTCAGGCGCGCGGGTCGCCCGGGCCGGGCGTCAGGCGCGCGGGTCGCCCGGCCCGGGCGTCAGGCGCGCGGGTCGCCCGGGCCGCGGTGCTCGGCCGCGATCCCGAACCGCTGCGAGCCTCCGCGGACGACCGACGTGGCCGAGCCGATCGAGGAGACCGAGCTGATCACCTGCTCCTCGGCCGCCGTCCCCTCCTCCTCCAGCCCCTCCAGCCGTTCCAGGTCGGCGGCGGACACCAGCGCGACGAGCGGCTTGCCGTGCCGTGTCACGACCACCCGCTCACCGCCGTAGACGACCCGGTTGATCAGGTCGGCGAGCTCCGCCCGTGCTTGCGTCACCGGAATCTCGTAAGCCATGGCTCCAGCTTAAGCGGGGCGCGCAACCGCCCAGGGTGGCCTTCCGGCATCCGCGCGGCCCAGCCGCCGGCCCCCCGCGTCGCGCCCCCGGTGGGCCCGCGAACCCGTCACCCTCCCCGCCGCAGGGCCCGCCGGAGCCCGGAGCGCCTGCGAGCAGAGGTCCGCCGGGCCCTTCTTCGCTCCCCTCACTCCGAAGACCCTCCCCCCGATCTGTACGTCCTGTACATTTCTGACGGAGCGTTCGCACGGGTCCCATCCGGACCGCGCCTGCGCTCCGTCACGCGCCGAGGAGAGGGACTTCGCATGATCCGACCCACCGCCCGCCACGTACTGCCCGAGTTCACCGAACGCTCCGCGACCGGAACCCGGACGCTGGACCCGTACTCCAAGCTGCTCTCCGAGCGGATCGTCTTTCTCGGGACTCCGATCGACGACACCGCGGCGAGCGACCTCATCGCCCAGTTCATGTATCTGGAGCACGCCGATCCGGACCGGCCCCTGTCGCTCTACATCAACTCCCCCGGCGGCTCGTTCGGAGCGATGGCCGCGGTCTACGACACGATGCAGTTCCTGACCTGCGAGGTGGAGACCTTCTGCCTGGGCCAGGCCGGCTCCTACGCCGCCGCCCTGCTGGCGGCCGGTGCGCCGGGACGCCGACATGCTCTGCCCGGTGCGCGGGTAGTCATTCAGCAGCCCGCACTGGAGGAGCCGATGCGGGGCCAGCCGTCCGACCTGGAGATCTACGCGCGCGAACTGGTGCGCACCCGCGAGATGTTCACGGCCATGCTGGTCCGGCACACCGGCCGGACCGCCGAGCAGGTCACCGCCGACATCGAGCGCGACACCATCCTCGACGCGAGGGCCGCCCGCACCCATGGGCTGGTGGACCATGTCGTGGAGAACCGCTAGGGGACGTTCCGCGACTCGGTCGACAGGACGCCCCCTCACCCCCAGCCGCCGCACGACGCGAGGTGAACCGCCCATGGAGCCAACGGAGTTCCCGCCCCTGCCCGCACTGACCCGCGCCGAGGGCGAGTTCATCGACTGTTACCTGGCGGTCCTGGACCAGGTGGGCCGCATCAACCCGGCGCGCGGCAGCGACACCTACAGCGCCCTGAGAGCCGCTCAGGCCCTGGCCTCCGGGGCGGCGGCCCTGCGCGACGCCCTGGCCCTGATGCACGAGCGGGGTGAGCGGCAGATTCACGCGGCGACGCTCGCGCGGGCCCTGCGGGTGCTGGACGGCGAGCGTCGGGCGGGCCGGGTCGCCATGCCTCCGACCCCGAACTGAGCCGCTCCGCGCGCCGGGAGCGCATAGAGGGTGTGCCGGCGGATCGCGCCGTGCGACACGCCCGGTCCCGCGATCGATTTTCCTCGCTCGTTCGGCGTAGGAGTTCACCCGCGCGAGCGATGGCTCAACTTGCGTTCCCCGCGTGGGCCGTACTCGAAATGCGCCCTTTCGTCGCTGGTACGAGGGTGTGCGCCCGGCTCGTCGGCGGGCGCGAATCCGCCCTGTCCACTCGAACGGATCAGTGGTGAGGAGACTCACAAATCACCGTTTCGACTCGGAAATCCGGCACTTGGTGGGTCAAGATCCCTGGGACGACAAGCCCCCGCCACCGCGGCGGGGCGGTCCGGGTGGACGCCGAGTCCTGCCGCCTCCCGGATGACTGGTCGACAGGAGTGGATCGGCAGGAGTGGAGGACCCGAGCACAACGGGCCGACCGGGAGACCGGGAAGCCCTCGGGGTGAAGCCGCGTCAAGCGGCCGGGCAACTTCGCCAGCCCGAACCCGACAGGTCATCCTTCACAGGCGGCTGACGAAGGGTTGCGCATGTCTGCGCAGGTTCATGTCCCGTCTCTGTTCGCCCGCTTCGGTACGGCATCGGTGCTCACCCTGGCCGTGACGTCCTCGATGCTGGCACCCGGCCTGGTCGACGACGCCGAGGCCGCCACCCACTCGACGAAGGCGCTGAAGGTCGCCGCGTCGAAGAAGGGCTCCCCTTACAAGTACGGGGCCGCCGGCCCCAACCGTTTCGACTGTTCAGGGCTGACTGTCTACTCGTTCAAGAAGGTCGGCAAGAAACTTCCCCGCACGGCACAGCAGCAGTACAACAAGACCAGCCGTATCTCCTCGTCGAAGAGGAAACCCGGCGACCTCGTGTTCTTCCATTCGGGGCGCAGCGTCTACCACGTGGGCATCTACGCCGGGGCCGGGAAGATCTGGCACTCCCCCAAATCGGGGGACGTGGTGCGACTGGCGAAAATCTGGTCCAAGAGCGTCTGGTACGGACGGGTCCGCTGACCCACCGGCCCGACGCTCTTTCCGTGCGGGCGCTCTCTTCGTGCGGAGGCTCTCTCCGTACTCACCGCAGGAGCGGGCCGGTCACCAGCGCCAGCCCCAGTCCGGTGAGCGCCACACCGCTGCCGCCCTCGATCGCCCGGGCGGTACGCGGTCGGCGCAGCCACCGGCCCAGCCGGTCCACGAGGAGGGCGACGGCCGGGAACCAGATGAGGGCGAGAGCCACCACGAGGGCGGCGAGCACCAGCGTCCTGGGCAACGGCGGCTGCCCGTCCGGGACGAACTGGGGCAGCAGGCTGAGGAAGAGCACGGGCGCTTTGGGGTTGAGCGCGTTGGTCAGGAAACCCTGACGCAGGGCGCGCCCGAACTCCTTGGCCTCCTTGGACTCCTCAGGCGGTACCTGGTCCGGCGTACGGCTGCTCTCCTCGGAGACCCGGCGCCGGACCGCGTACAGGGCGCTGATGCCGAGGTAGAGCACGTACGCCCCGCCGAGCAGTTGGACGGTGCGGAAGAGCACGGGCATCGTCACGAGCACTGCGGCCAGCCCCGCCACGGCGAGCGCGGTGTGCACGAGCAGTCCCCCGGCGACGCCGAACGCGGTGGCCAGGCCGGCGGTCCGCGAGGCCAGGGCGTTGCGTACGACGACGGCGAAGTCGGCGCCGGGCAGCGCGACCATACCGGCGGCGATCCCGGTGAAGGCGATCAGTTGAGCGTCCATGGGGTCCAGCCTGGACCGTGGAAGCCTTTAGCGTGTACTTGCAATCTTCTGGGTCTGCCTAAAGGAACGCTTAATGTACGACGCGACACGGCTCGCGGCGCTGGTGGCGGTCGCCGAGACCGGATCGATCACGCGGGCCGCCGCCCACCTGGGCTACACCGCGCCCGCGCTCTCCCAGCAGCTGGCCAAACTGGAGCGCGAGGCCGGGGCGACGCTCCTGGTGCGCCACCATCGCGGGGCGCGGCTGACAGCGGCCGGGGAGCTGCTGGCGGGCCGCGCCCGGCGGGCCCTGGACGAGCTGGACCAGGCGCGGCACGAGCTGGCACAGCTGGCCGAGCTCTCCGGGGGCAGGCTGCGGGTCGGCACGTTCACGACGGCCGGGGTCCATCTGCTGCCGCCGGTCCTGAGCGCGTTCCGGCGGGCCCATCCGGACGTCGAGCTGGCCGTCACCGAGTACGAGCCCCCGGGCGGGGTCGCCGCGGTGGCGGCGGGCGAAGTGGATCTGGCGCTGACCCACGCCTACGAGCCCGCGGCGGCCGACCCGCCGCCTCCAGGCGTCACCCTGGAACCCTTGCTGGTCGAGGAGCTGGTGCTGGCGACCGCGGTCGGCCACCGGCTCGCCGAGGGCACCGGGCGGCTGGCGGTCACCGAGCTGGCGGGACGGCCCCTGATCAGCAGCGCGCCCACGCATCCGCCCCGGCGCGGTGTGGAGAGCGCGTTGGCGCAGGCGGGCGCCACACCGGCGGTGGTGTGCGAGTCGCCCGGCTACGCGCTGGTGTGCGCGCTGGTCAGCGCGGGGCTCGGGGTGGCGGTGGTGCCGGAGATGGTCGCGTCGCTGTCGTCCACGCCGCTGGCCGTCCGGCGGCTGGAGCCCGCGGCCTTCCGCCGGACGATCTCCGTCGTGCACCGGGGCGAACGGGCGACCGCGGCGGCGGCGACGCTGCTCGCGCTGCTGCGGAGCGGCTTCGGCCGGGGCGCGGCGATCTGAGCGGCTGCTCCCCGTCGCCGGATCCGGAGCGGCTACCTCCGGTCTCCGGATCCGGAGTGGCTGTTCCCGATTCTCCGGATCCGGCCGGGTTCAGGAACCGCCGCTCAGCGGTACGCCGTCCCGCCGCGTCCGTGTCAGCCCTGGACCGGCACCGCCCAGGGCAGGATGATCCAGACCGTCTTGCCGCCTTCGGCCGTGGGGACGACCGTGAGCCGCCCGCCGCGCTCCTTGGCCAGCGCGCGGATGATCACCATGCCCCGCCCGTTGTCCTGCCGTACGGCGGCGGGAAGTCTCTGGGGCCACCGGGGGTGACTGTCCGTCACCCCGAGGCGCAGTTCCTCGTCCCGTTCGAGACGCAGATCCACGGTGAAGGTGGGCGACTGGCCGAAGGTGTGCTGGACGGCGTTGGTGGCGAGTTCCGAGATGATCAGCCGGATGGTGTCGGCGAAGTCGGTGTCCTCTCCGAGGCCCCATTCGGCCAGTGTCCTGGCCACATATCTGCGGGCCGAGGAGACCGAGGCCGGATCGCTCGGCAGAGTGACGGTTGCTTCCTGATGGTCTGCCATGGCGACGCCCGTCCCTTTCGCGCCCCGGCCGACCGGCAGTCGGCCAGGATTGTGCTTCGCGCCAGACTGCCACTGTTGAAGCTCGCTGTAACGACGTTCGACCAAGATATGCATATATCTGTCGCTCGAAGCGGTGAATTCGGGTCCCGCAGGACGTGGACGAAGGGCACACTGACCCCTCTGCGGGCCCGAACCTTGCGGTGCGTGTCGGCCCCGCCCCTTCCCGCACGGCGCAAGGAGACCTGGATGCTGCACGGCCCCGTCGTCCGACGGCGCAAGCTCGGCGAGGAGTTGCGGAGCCTGCGGAACGCCTCCGGGCTGACCAGCCGGGACGCGGCGCGGCTGCTCGGCTGGCACCAGTCGAAGGTGAGCCGCATCGAGACCGGTGCGAGCGGGGTGAGCGCCGACGACGTGACGCGCCTGCTCGACGCCTACGCGGTGCACGACGCGCAGTTGCGCGCCCTGTTCGAAGTCCTCGCCGGATCGGCGGGCGGCGGCGGCTCGGGGTGGTGGCACGCGTACCGGGGGCTGATCCCGCCGCAGTACCGCGACTTCATCAGTCTGGAGTCCCAGGCGAGCACGGTGCGGACGCTGGAGACCTCGGTGGTTCCGGGGCTGCTCCAGACCGCCGGTTACGCCCGGGCGGTGACCCGGGCCGCGCTGGACGGGTTACCGGCGGACCGGCTGGACTCCCTGGTCGAGGTCCGGCTGACCCGTCAGAGAGTTCTGCGCGCGAGCCCGCCGCTGCGGTTCACCGCCGTACTGGACGAAGCCGTGCTGCGGCGCGAGGTGGGCGGCCCCGAGGTGATGCGGGATCAGCTGGGCCATCTGAGTCAGGTCGCTCAACTTCCTCATGTGCGGCTCCAGTTGCTGCCCTTCTCGGTGGGCGGGTATGTCGGCCTCACCGGCCCTTTCGTCATCTTCTCCTTTCCGAACATTTCTGATCTGGATGTGGTCGTTCTCGACCACTTGACGAGTAGCCTCTACCTGGAGCGGAAAGAAGACCTCGAGGCGTACAGCTCGGCCTTCCGCACCTTGCAGGCGCACGCACTGACGCCGGAACAATCGCTGGAGCTCATCGCCGCGATCCGCTGCGGCACTCGTTAGGACGTCCGACTCTGCCCGAGGGGGGCATCATGTCCGACCGTCTCGCACCGCACGCCTTACCGACCGCCGCGGAGCCACTGCTGTGGCGCCGCAGCAGCCGTTCGACCGGAATGAACAACTGCGTGGAGACCGCGCGGCTGGAGGGACCGGATCACGGCGGCGCGCTCCTGACCGTACGCGACTCCAAGGACGTGGAGCGGCCGCCGCTGCGCTTCTCCGCGACGGCCTGGACCACCTTCGTGGCCGGGCTGGACCCGTACCGGGCCGGCTGAGCGAAGCCGTACCGGGTGAGCTGAGCGCGAAGCCGCACGGATGGGCTGAGCGCGAAGCCGCACGGAGCGGCTGAGCGCGAAACCGCACGGAGCGGCTGAGCGCGAAACCGCACGGAGCGGCTGAGCGCGAAACCGCACGGAGCGGCTGAGCGCGAAACCGCACGGAGCGGCTGAGCGCGAAACCGCACCAGTCAGTCGAACGGGGCCAGGGCCTCCCGGGGAGCGGTGGAGACGACCGTGGCCACCGCGGCCGTGATCTGCTCCTCGGTCAGGTCCGCCCGCGCGGTCAGCCGCAGCCGGGAGATCCCGTCCGGCACGGACGGCGGGCGGAAGCAGCCCACCGCGACCCCGGCCGTGCGGCAGTCGGCCGCCCAGCGCACCGCCGCGTCGGCGGAGGGCGCCCGGACCGAGACGACCGCCGCGTCGGGCCGGACCGCGGTCAGCCCGGCGGCGGTGAGCCGCCCGTACAGCGCGAGGGCGACCTCCCGGGCCCTGGCGGCCCGTTCCGGTTCGCGGCGCAGCAGCCGGAGCGCGCCCAGCGCCCCGCCCGCCGCCGCCGGGGCGAGACCGGTGTCGAAGATGAACGTACGGGCCGTGTTGACCAGGTGCTCGATGACGCGGGCCGGTCCGAGGACCGCGCCGCCCTGGCTGCCCAGCGACTTGGAGAGGGTGAGCGTGGCGACGACGCCCTCGCCGCCCGCAAAACCGGCGGCGGCCAGGGCGCCGCGTCCTCCGTCGCCCAGGACGCCGAGGCCGTGGGCGTCGTCGACCAGGAGGGCCGCGTTCGCGGAGCGGCAGACCTCGGCCAGCGCGGACAGCGGCGCCGCGTCCCCGTCGACCGAGAAGACCGAGTCGGTGACGGCGAGCGCCCGCCCCTCGTGGTCGTGGAGGGCCTTGGCGACCGCGTCCGGATCGGCGTGCGGGACGACAGCGGTCCGGGCGCGGGAGAGCCGGCAGCCGTCCACGATGGAGGCGTGGTTGCCGGCGTCGGAGACGATCAGCGAACCGTGGCCGGTCAGTGCCGTCAGGGCCGCGAGGTTGGCCGCGTAGCCGGAGGACAGGACGAGGGCGGCCTCGAAGCCGCAGAAGTCGGCGAGTTCCCGTTCGAGCTCGGCGTGCAGCGCGGTGGAGCCGGTGACCAGCCGCGACCCCGTCGCGCCCGCACCCCAGCGGTGCACGGCGGCGGAGGCTGCGGCGACGACCTCCGGGTGCCGGGTGAGCCCCAGGTAGTCGTTGCTCGCGAGGTCCAGCAGCCCGGCTTCCGCCTCCCTCGGGCGCAGGGCCCGGACCAGTCCGGCGGCGGCCCGGCGGCGGGCCTCGTCGTCGATCCACGCGAACGGGGCGAAGGGCACGAAGGACATGGCAGGCGGTCCCTTTTGTAGGCAGCTCACAGACCCTAGCGGGGTGCGCAGCAGGTCAGGGTGTGGCAATACACACACCCTCGCCCAGGTCTCCTGTCTGGTTCCTCCTTGGCTGGAGGCGGTGCCGTACGCCAGGATCATCTTTCATGGACCTGCTGAACACGCTGGTGGACAAGGGGCTGCGGCGCGAACTGCCGACCCGTGAAGAAGCGCTCGCCGTGCTGGCGACCTCCGACGACGACCTGCTCGACGTGGTGGCCGCCGCCGGCAAGGTGCGCCGCCAGTGGTTCGGGCGGCGCGTCAAACTCAACTACCTGGTCAACCTGAAATCGGGGCTCTGCCCCGAGGACTGCTCCTACTGCTCGCAGCGGCTCGGCTCGAAGGCCGGAATCCTCAAGTACACCTGGCTGAAGCCGGACGAGGCGTCCAAGGCGGCGGCCGCCGGAGTGGCGGGCGGGGCCAAGCGGGTCTGCCTGGTGGCGAGCGGGCGCGGGCCGACCGACCGGGACGTGGACCGGGTCACCAGGACCATCGAGGCGATCAAGGAACAGAACGAGGGCGTCGAGGTCTGCGCCTGTCTCGGTCTGCTCTCCGACGGACAGGCCGACCGGCTGCGTTCGGCGGGCGCCGACGCGTACAACCACAACCTCAACACGTCCGAGGAGACGTACGGGGCGATCACGACCACCCACACCTATGCGGACCGGGTGGAGACCGTGCAGCAGGCCCAGGCGGCCGGTCTCTCGGCGTGCTCCGGGCTGATCGCCGGGATGGGCGAGAGCGACAAGGACCTGGTCGACGTCGTCTTCGCGCTGCGGGACCTGGATCCGGACTCGGTGCCGGTGAACTTCCTGATCCCGTTCGAGGGGACGCCGCTGGCCAAGGAGTGGAACCTCACCCCGCAGCGCTGCCTGCGCATCCTCGCCATGGTCCGCTTCGTCTGCCCGGACGTGGAGGTCCGGCTCGCGGGCGGCCGTGAGGTGCATCTGCGCTCGATGCAGCCGCTGGCGCTGCACCTGGTGAACTCGATCTTCCTCGGCGACTATCTGACCAGCGAGGGCCAGGCGGGCCAGGCCGACCTGGACATGATCGCCGACGCCGGCTTCGAGGTGGAGGGCGCGGGCACGACGACGCTCCCCCGCCACCGGGCCGACGCGCTCGGGGGCGGTTGCGGTTCGCAGGCCGCCACGCCGGAGAAGGCGGGAGGCTGCGGATCGCACGAGCCGTCCGGCGCCTCGGGCTGCGGTTCGCACGGCGGCGGCGGTGGCTGCGGGCCGTGCGGCGGCCATGGCGAGCCGGAGCCCGCCGACGCCGGGGAGAGCGTCCCGGCCGGGCGTACGGAGACGGCGCCGCGCACGGAGACGGCCGGCGCCGCGCGTACGGATCTGGTGGCGGTCCGCCGCCGGGGCGCGGGGACGGATCTCGCCCCCAATGCCTGAGCCGTACGTCCCCGGGCTTCCCCTGTCCGCCGCTCCGAAGCCGTACTCCCCCGACGAACTGCGGGCGCTGGACCGCGCGCACGTCTGGCACCCCTACGGTCCGATGCCCGGCCGGCAGGAGCCGCTGATCGTCGAATCGGCCTCCGGCGTACGGCTCCGGCTCGCCGAACCCGTCGAGGGGCAGCGGGAGTTGGTGGACGGCATGTCGTCCTGGTGGTCGGCGGTGCACGGCTACAACCACCCGGTCCTCAACGAGGCCGCGCGCGGTCAGCTGGACCGGATGAGCCATGTGATGTTCGGCGGGCTCACCCATGAGCCCGCCGTCCGGCTGGCGACCCGGCTGGTGGAGATCACCCCTGAGCCGCTGCGACACGTCTTCCTGGCCGACTCGGGGTCCGTCTCGGTCGAGGTCGCGGTCAAGATGTGCCTGCAGTACTGGCGTTCGGCCGGACGGCCGGCGAAGCACCGGCTGCTGACCTGGCGCGGCGGCTACCACGGCGACACCTGGCAGCCGATGTCGGTGTGCGACCCGGAGGGCGGGATGCACGAGCTGTGGTCCGGCTCGCTGCCCCGGCAGGTCTTCGCCGACGCCCCGCCGGACGGCTTCGACGCGGAGCCGGACCCCGCCTACGTCACTCGTCTGCGGGAGCTGATCGCGCGTCACGCCGACGAGCTCGCCGCGGTAATCGTGGAACCGGTGGTGCAGGGAGCGGGCGGGATGCGGTTCCACTCCCCCGCCTATCTGCGGGTGCTGCGCGAGGCGTGCGACGAGTCGGACGTCCTGCTGGTCTTCGACGAGATCGCGACCGGCTTCGGGCGTACGGGGAAGCTGTTCGCCGCCGGGCACGCCGGTGTGTCGCCGGACGTCATGTGCGTCGGCAAGGCGCTGACCGGCGGCTACCTCACGATGGCGGCGACGCTGTGCACCTCGCGGGTGGCCGAGGGCATCTCGCGCGGCGAGGTCCCGGTGCTGGCGCACGGCCCGACGTTCATGGGCAACCCGCTGGCCGCCTCGATCGCCTCGGCCTCGGTGGACCTGCTGCTCGGGCAGGACTGGGAGGCCGAGGTGGCACGGATCGGGGCGGGGCTGCGCTCCGGCCTGGGGGAGGCGTCAAGGATCCCCGGAGTCGTGGACGTACGCGTCCTGGGGGCGATCGGCGTCGTCCAGCTCGACCACGACGTGGACATGACGGCGGCGACCCGGGCGGCCGTGCGCGAGGGCGTGTGGCTGCGGCCGTTCCGCGATCTGGTGTACACGATGCCGCCGTACGTCACCGGGGACGACGACGTACGACGGATCTGCCGGGCCGTGTGCGCCGCGGCGCGGGAGGGCTGACATGACGACGATCCTGGTGGTGTCCGGTACGGGCACGGAGATCGGCAAGACGGTGGTGACCGCCGCCGTGGCGGCCGCCGCGCGGGGCCGCCGGGTCGCCGTGCTCAAGCCCGCGCAGACCGGGCTCGCACCCGGGGAGCCGGGGGACGCGGCCGAGGTGGCGCGGCTGGCGGGCGGACAGGTGACGGCGGTCGAACTGGCCCGGTTCCCCGAGCCGTTGGCCCCGGCCACGGCGGCCTGGCGGGCGGGGCTCGCCCCGGTGCGGCCGCACGAGGTGGCCGAGGCGGCTCAGAAGCTGGCGACCGAGCACGATCTGGTGCTGGTGGAGGGGGCGGGCGGGCTGCTCGTCCGGTTCGACGACGAGGGCGGCACGCTCGCGGACGCCGCCCGGCTGCTGTCCGCCCCGGTGCTGGTGGTGGCTCCCGCGGGCCTGGGCACGCTGAACGCCACCGCGCTCACGGCCGAGGCGCTGCGGGCTCGGGGGCTGGAGTGCCTGGGCGTCGTGGTGGGCAGCATGCCCGAGCGTCCGGACCTGGCCTCCCGGTGCAACATCGAGGACCTGCCGGTGGCGGCCGGCGCACCGCTGCTGGGCGCCGTTCCGGCCGGTGCCGGGGCCTTGCGGGGCGACGATTTCGCGGCGGCGGCGGGCGGTTGGCTGGCTCCGGAGCTCGGGGGGACGTGGACCGTGCCGTCCATGTGACCCGCCGCCCCCGTGGCCTGCGTACGGACATGCCTGTACCGGCCCGTACGGGGGAGAATCGATGAGGAGAGCCGTACGCCCTCTTCTCCCGGAGGTCCGTCATGCAACTGCGCAGCAGGAAGCTCCCGCGGGACGCCGTGCACCATCCGGTCTTCGCCCGCTTCTACGCCAGGATGAGCGTGACGGCCGACCTCAGGGGCGGCGTCGCCGCGTACCGGCAGGAGCTGCTGGCGGGGCTCTCCGGCCGGGTCATCGAGATCGGCGCGGGGAACGGGCTGAACTTCGCCCACTACCCGGGGGCTGTCTCGGAGGTGGTGGCGCTGGAGCCGGAGCGTTCGCTGCGGCAGCTCGCCGTCCGTTCCGGGCTGCGCGCCGAGGTGCCGGTGGATGTGGTGCCGGGGGCGGCGGAGGCGCTGCCGGTCAAGAGCGAGGCGTTCGACGCGGCGGTGGCCTCACTGGTGCTGTGCACGGTACGGGATCTGCCGAGGGCCCTCGCCGAGATCAAGCGGGTCCTGCGGCCGGGCGGCGAACTGCGGTTCTTCGAACACGGCCTGGCCCCGGGCAGAGCTCTGGCGGCGGTGCAGCGCACGGCGGACCGGACGGTGTGGCCGCTGCTCTTCGGCGGCTGTCACACGGCGCGGGACCCGCTGGCCGCGATCGAGGCGACGGGCTTCGAGATGGGGACGTACCGCAGGCTGCGGATCCCGGAGAAGGGGGTGCGGTTCCCTTCGTCCCCCTGCGTCCTGGGCGTGGCCCGCAAGCCGTTCGGCGAGCCGCCTTCGCGCTGAGGGCGTGCGCGGGTCCGCCTTCGCGCTGAAGCCGTGCGCCCGAACCGCCTTCGCGCTGAGTGCGCGGGTCCGCCTTCGCGCTGAAGCCGTACGCCCGAACCGCCTTCGCGCTGAGTGCGCGGGTCCGCCTTCGCGCTGAAGCCGTACGCCCGAACCGCCTTCGCGCTGAGTGCGCGGGTCCGCCTTCGCCCTGTAGCCGTACGCCCGAGCCGCCTTCGCCCTGAGGCCGTGCGCGGGTCCGTCGTCCCGAAGCGGAGGGGCCGCCTCACACGCTCCACTGGCGCAGCTCGTCCGCGATGGCCCGCACGTCGGCCTTGCCCTGCTTGACCAGGAGGGCCAGATCACGCACCTGCTCGGGCGAGGTGATGACTTTCAGCCCGGAGGCGACGAGATAGCCGTACGCGACGGCCGAGGCGAACATCGCGTTGGACCGTTCGAGGGCGGGGACGTGCAGCAGCAACTGCAACAGGGCCGCCGCCCGTGCGTGCGGGTCGCTGTAGACGGCGCTGCCGAAGATCTCCGCCTCGTGGCGGGCGACCGCGGCCACGAGCGCGCCCCAGTCGACGACCTGGGGGTCGCCGGGGGTCTTGTGCTCGGCGACCATGAGCAGCCAGGAGAGGTCGATCCGCAGATTCAACGGGTGCCTTCGCGCCGGGTGCCTTCGTGCTCCGGGCCGAACTCCTCGGCGAAGACCGACTCGTACTGCTTCATGAAGTCGGCGGCGGCCTCGACGAAGGTGTGTCCCACCTCGCCGGCGTCCTGCTTGACGAGCTCTTCTATGTAGCGGTTCACGCTCATCCCCCTCTGGAGCGCGCGCTGCCGCGCGGCCTCGGCGGTGGCCTCGTCCACTCGAACGTTCAGCTGAGTCTTGGGCACTCTTCCAAGCTAGCGCGGTCGCGCTAGCACCGGCAAGGGGAGGGCGCGGGCCCTGGGGAAAGCGATCGACTTCCGGAGCGGGCGGGTGGTGGGATGGCCGCCATGAACGATCTCTCGACACGGTCCGCGACCGCGGCCGATCTGGACGGGGTGCTCGCCTTCTGGAAGGCGGCCGCGGAGGGCGTCAGCATCAGCGACGACGCCGACGGGGTCGAACGCCTGGTGCGGCGGGATCCGGACGCCTTGATCCTCGCGGAGCGGGAGGGGGCGCTCGTCGGCACCGTGATCGCGGGCTTCGACGGCTGGCGCTGCCACCTCTACCGGCTGGCGGTCCATCCGGAGCAACGCCGCAGGGGCGTCGGCAGCGCCCTTCTCGCGGCGGCGGAGGAACGGTTCGCCGCCCTTGGCGGACGGCGGGCCGACGCCATGGTGCTCGACCGCAACGACCTCGCACAGCGGGCCTGGCACGCGGCCGGATACGGGCCCGAGGCGCAGTGGAGCCGCTGGGTGAAGCACCTCACGGCCTGAGGCGGTACGGCGGGGGCCGACTGGGCACACGCTCTACGATGAGCCTTCTTTCCGTCCCCCCGCCTCGTGAAAGGTGTGAGCGTCCGCCCATGGGCGAGCCTCCCGATAGCCGTCACGGCAGCCGATATGTCAGCCGACCCCGCGCGATCCTTCCGCCCCTGATCGATCATGGGACGGAGGTGAACCGATGACCGAAGTGCTTCTGCTGCTCGTCGCCCTCCTGCTGTGCGTCGCCTGCGGCGCGTTCGTCGCCGCGGAGTTCTCCCTGACCACCGTGGAGCGCGGCGAGCTCGAACAGGCTGCCGAGCGGGGCGAACGGGGCGCCGCGAGCGCCCTGAAGGCCGTACGCAGCCTGACCTTCCAGCTCTCGGGCGCCCAGCTCGGCATCACCGTGACCAACCTGGTGATCGGGATGCTCTCCGAGCCGTCGATCGCCAAGCTCATCCGCAGCCCCGTCGAGGCCGCGGGCCTGCCTCCCGCCGCCGCGTCCACGCTGGCCCTCGTCATCGGTACGGCGCTGTCCACGGTGGTCCTGATGGTGGTCGGCGAGCTGGTGCCGAAGAACTGGGCGATCTCCTCGCCGCTGTCCGTGGCCAAGGCGGTCGCCACCCCGCAGCGGGTGTTCACCGCCGTGTTCCGGCCCTTCATCAGCCACCTCAACAACACCGCGAACCGGATCGTGCGCCGCTTCGGCCTGGAGCCCACCGAGGAGCTGGCCTCCGCGCGCAGCCCCCAGGAGCTGGTCGCGCTGGCCCGGCACTCCGCGAAGGAGGGGGCCCTGGAGGCGGACACCGCCGAGCTCTTCGTACGGACCCTGAATCTGGCGCAGCTGACCGCGGAGAACGTGATGACCCCACGGGTCCAGGTGACCGCCCTGGAGGTACGGGCGACGGCCGAGGACGTCGCCAACGCCACCCGGGCCACCGGCCTGTCCCGCTTCCCCGTCTACCGCGGCAGCCTCGACACCGTGGTCGGCGTGGCCCATATCAAGGACGTTCTGGCGGTCCCGGCCGACGAACGCCCCCGTAAACGGGTCTCGGAGATGCTGCGCGAACCCCTGCTCGTACCGGAGACGCTCACCGTCGACCGGCTGCTCGACCAGCTGTCCGGCAAGCTGGCGATGGCGGTGGTGATCGACGAGTACGGCGGTACGGCGGGCGTCGTGACGCTGGAGGACATCGTGGAGGAGGTCGTCGGCGAGGTGCGCGACGAACACGATCCGCACGAGACGCCCGACCTCGCGGCCGCCGGTGAGGACGCCGACGGCCGCACGCTGTGGTCGGCCGACGGGGCGGCCCGCACCGACCAGCTCAGCCGGATCGGGCTGCGGGTGCCCGAGGGGCCCTACGAGACGCTGGCCGGGCTGATCGCGGCCGAGCTCGGACGGATCCCGACCGTGGACGACACCGTCGAGCTGGCGGGCTGGCGGATCGACGTCGTCGACGACACGGGCCGCCGGGCCGCGCGGGCGCTGCTGCACGCGCCGCTGCCGGGAGCCGAGGAGCGGGCGGAGGAGACACGGTGATCGTCCTTCAGCTCTTCATCGGACTGCTGACCCTGGTGGTCAACGCCTTCTTCGTCGGTGCCGAATTCGCCCTGATCTCGGTACGCCGCAGCCAGATCGAGCCGGAGGCCGAGGCCGGGAACCGGCGGGCCCGCAGTGTCATCTGGGGGCTGGAGCACGTCTCCGCGCTGCTGGCAGCCGCCCAGCTCGGGATCACGCTGTGCACCCTGGTGCTGGGCATCGTGGCCGAGCCGGCCATCGCCCATCTGCTGGAGCCGGTCTTCGACGCGGTGGGGGTGCCGCATCCGCTGGTGCACCCGCTCTCGTTCGTGATCGCGCTGAGCGTGGCGACTTATCTGCACATGCTGCTGGGCGAGATGGTGCCGAAGAACATCGCGCTGGCCGAACCGGCGCGCAGCGCGCTGCTCCTCGGCCCGCCCCTGGTGGCGGTGGCCCGGGCGCTGCGTCCGGTGATCTTCACGATCAACGCCTTCGCCAACGCGCTGCTCAAGCTCCTTCGGGTGGAGACGAAGGACGAGGTCTCCGCGACGTTCTCGGACGACGAACTGGCGCGGCTGGTGAAGGACGCCGGGGACGCCGGGCTGGTGGACGACCGCTCGGCGGAACGGCTGCGGCACGCCCTGGAGCTGGGCCGCCGTCCCGTACGGGATGTGGTCATGCCGGTGGACCGGGTGCTGTACACCAGGGTCGGCACCACCCCCGAGGAGCTGGAGCGGCTCTCGTACGAGTCCGGGTTCTCCCGTTTCCCCGTGATGAACGACGAGGGGCGCATCCTGGGCTACCTCCATGTGAAGGACGCCCTGGACGCCACGCCCCGGGACGCGCCGTTCCCGGTGACGGCGCTGCGGCCGATCGCCCGGGTGCGGGCGGCGACCCCGCTGGACGACGTGCTCACCGCGCTGCGGCGCAGCCGGACCCATCTGGCGGCGGTGCTCGACGAGGACGACCGGCTGGTCGGCATGGTGACGATGGAGGACGTCCTGCGCGAACTCGTCGGGAGGGCGCAGTCGCGCTGAGCGCCCGGTGCGCGGGTTCCCCGTACCCGCCGTTCGGCCGGTACGACGGTTCCCGTACCGGCCGGACGGTACGGGCGACGGTCGCGGTAGGATCGGTGGGCCATGGAATTGAATGCCTCCTACACCAGTCTCGTCGCGGTCGGCGACTCGTTCACCGAGGGCATGTCGGATCTGCTCCCGGACGGCACCTACCGGGGCTGGGCCGACATCCTGGCCTCCCGGCTCGCGGCCCGGTCTCCCGGATTCCGTTACGCCAACCTCGCCGTGCGCGGAAAGCTCGTCGGCCAGATCGTCGAGGAGCAGGTGGGCGCGGCGGCCGCGATGCAGGCCGATGTGGTCACCCTCGTCGGCGGGCTCAACGACACGCTGCGCCCGAAGTGCGACATGGGCATGGTCAGGGGGCGGCTCGAAGAGGCCGTGGAGCGGCTCGCCCCGTCCTGCAAGCAGTTGGTGCTGATGCGCAGCCCCGGGCGCAACGGCCCGGTGTTCGACCGGTTCCGTCCCCGGATGGAGGCGCTGTTCGCCCTGATCGACGATCTGGCCGACCGGCACGGCGCCGCGGTGGTCGACCTCTACTCCGCACCCTCGCTCAGCGACCCCCGTATGTGGGACGCCGACCGGCTGCACCTCGCCGCCGAGGGGCACCGGCGTGTGGCGGAGGCGGTCTGGCAGACGCTGGGCCTGCCGCCCGAGCTCGACTGGCAGGCGCCGGTCCCCGCCTCCCTGCCGCCGCGCTGGGCGAACCGG
The DNA here is from genome assembly GCF_046548915.1 of Streptomyces sp. cmx-18-6. Classification (NCBI taxonomy): domain Bacteria; kingdom Bacillati; phylum Actinomycetota; class Actinomycetes; order Kitasatosporales; family Streptomycetaceae; genus Streptomyces; species Streptomyces sp. cmx-18-6. Next base: position 305,902 of record NZ_JAEBEP010000008.1, read on the forward strand.
CGGGCCGACGACCTCCGCTTCGCCCGCCGCCACCTGGGGCCCTGGATCGGCCGCCGCCTCACCGGCCGGTCCTCCGGCGACGGCCGGACGGGCGCCCAGTTCGACGCCGGTACGGCCTCGGCCTTCTGGATCACGCCGGCGGACGCCGCGTCGCCAGGCCCGGTGACGGGGTGGAACCGGGCGCAGGACCTTCCGCAGCCGGGGCCGGCGGGGGAAGGTGAGTAGCCGGCAGCACGGGGCCGGAGTCCGGAGCACCGGGCCGGTACCGGCAGCACGGGGCTGGAATCCGCAGCGGCGGGCCGGTACCGGCAGCACGGGGCCGGAATCCGCAGCGCCGGGCCTGAGCGCGTGCGGGCCCCGATCGCTCGGGGCCCGCATGGCCCTCGCCCCTCGCGCCTCGCCCCCGCCCGCTGTTCACGCCCGGCGCAGTGCTGAGCGGCCAGCGAAGCGCGCCGAGTCGCCCAGCTCCTCTTCGATCCGGATCACTTGGTTGTACTTCGCCGTGCGGTCGGAGCGGGAGAGCGAGCCGGTCTTGATCTGACCGCAGCCGGTGGCCACCGCGAGATCCGCGATGGTGGTGTCCTCCGTCTCGCCCGAGCGGTGCGACATGACAGCCGTCCAGCCCGCCCGGTGAGCGGTGGCGACGGCGGCCAGCGCCTCGGTCAGGGTGCCGATCTGGTTGACCTTGATCAGGACCGAGTTGCCGACGCCGGTGCGGATGCCCTCGCGCAGCAGCGTCTCGTTGGTGCAGAACACGTCGTCGCCGGTGAGCTGGCAGCGGTCGCCGACGCGGGCGGTGAGCTCGCGCCAGCCGTCCAGGTCGTTCTCCGCCATCGGGTCCTCGATGGAGACGATCGGGTAGGCGTCGATGAGCTTGGCCAGGTAGTCGGCGTTCTCGGAGGGGGTGCGGCGCACCCCCTCGCCCGCGTAGTCGTACACCCCGTCGCGGAAGAACTCCGACGAGGCCGGGTCCATGATCAGGCCGATGTCCGTGCCGGGGCGGTAGCCGGTGCGCTCGATGGCGGTGATCACGAAGTCGAGCGCCTCCTCGGCGGTGCGCAGGGCGGGCGCGAAGCCGCCCTCGTCGCCGACGCCGGTGGAGTGCCCGGCGGCCAGCAGATCGCGGCGCAGGGTGTGGAAGACCTCGCTGCCCATCCGGACGGCTTCGGCGAAGGTGTCCGCGCCCACGGGGGCGATCATGAACTCCTGGAAGTCCAGCGGGTTGTCGGCGTGGGCGCCGCCGTTGACGATGTTCATCATCGGCAGCGGCAGGAGGCGGGCGTCGGCGCCGCCGAGGTAGCGGTAGAGGGGTTGGCGGTGGGCGGCCGCGGCGGCCTTGGCGGTGGCGAGGGAGACGCCGAGGATGGCGTTGGCGCCGAGCCGGGACTTTGTCGCGGTGCCGTCGAGGGCGATCAGCGCGGCGTCGAGACCCGCCTGGTCGGCCGCGTCCCGGCCGCGCACGGACGCCGCGATCTCCCCGTTGACGTGGGCCACCGCACGGTCGACGCCCTTGCCGTGCCAGCGCGCGGTGTCCCCGTCGCGCAGTTCCACGGCCTCCCGGGCGCCGGTGGAGGCGCCGGAGGGGACGGCCGCGCGCCCCAGGGACCCGTCCGCCAGGACGACGTCGACCTCGACCGTGGGGTTGCCCCGGCTGTCGATGATCCGGCGGGCGGTGACGGTCCGGACGGCGGTGACGGGCTCGATGCCGGCGTCGGTGGTGCCGACGGGTCCGGATGCCTCTGCGGACATGGGAGTTCCTTCCCGTTGTCATGTGCCGTGGCCCGACTGCGACGACGCTGGCGCTGAGCCCGACAGCATCGAACCCTACAGCAATACTGCTTAGTTTTGCTGTACACCTTTGCTGTGCAGGTCAGCCGCACAGTCCCGCCGACCAGCGGGGTAAAGTGCCCTATGCCCACCCCGGAAGCCGCCGCCATCGCCGCCGAACTGCGCACCGCGATGGGCAAGCTCACCCGACGCGTCACCCACGAGGACCGCATCCCGCTGGGCCAGGTCGCCGTGCTCGGCGTACTCGACCGCGACGGCGCCATGACCACCAGCGACCTCGCGGCCGACCAGCGCGTACGCCCCCAGTCGATGGCCCGGGCGGTGGGGCTCCTCATGGAACAGAACCTGATCACGCGCCGCGCCCACCCCACGGACGGCCGGAAGTCGCTGGTCGAGCTGTCGGACGCGGGCCGGGCCGCGCTCGAGGCTGAGCGCGGCCGCAGGGTCGGCTGGCTCGCGCAGGCCATCGAGGCCGAGCTCACGGATGAGGAGCGAGCCCTGCTCGCACGGAGCGCCGGCCTGCTGGAGCGGCTCGCCACACGCTAGACGCCCTGCCCAGCGGGGTCCGTCCGACGACGCGACGGCCCTGTGACGTGGGACGAAGGGGCGGGGGCGGAGGAGCACGCACACGCCGGCAGTAGACTCCCTCCACGTGACTGCTGTGTCTGCGAAGCCTCGCATCCCCAATGTCCTGGCCGGCCGCTACGCCTCTACGGAGCTGGCCGTCCTCTGGTCCCCCGAGCAGAAGGTGAAGCTGGAGCGTCAGCTGTGGCTGGCGGTGCTGCGCGCTCAGAAGGACCTCGGGATCGAGGTGCCCGACGCCGCACTGGCCGACTACGAGCGCGTGCTCGACCAGGTCGACCTGGCGTCGATCGCCGAGCGCGAGAAGATCACCCGGCACGACGTGAAGGCCCGCATCGAGGAGTTCAACGCCCTCGCGGGCCATGAGCAGGTCCACAAGGGCATGACCTCCCGGGATCTGACGGAGAACGTCGAGCAGCTGCAGATCCGCCTCTCGCTTGAGCTGATGCGCGACCGCACCGTGGCCGTGCTGGCCCGGCTCGGCAAGCTCGCGGCGGAGTACCGCGAGCTGGTGATCGCCGGTCGCTCGCACAACGTCGCCGCACAGGCGACGACGCTGGGCAAGCGTTTCGCGACTGCCGCCGATGAGCTGCTGGTGGCCTACGGACGGCTGGAGGACCTCCTCTCCCGCTACCCCCTGCGCGGGATCAAGGGGCCGGTCGGCACGGCACAGGACATGCTGGACCTGCTCGGCGGCGACGCCGGGAAGCTCGACGATCTGGAACAGCGCATCGCCGGTCATCTCGGCTTCGCCCAGGCGTTCACCTCGGTGGGCCAGGTCTACCCCCGCTCGCTCGACTACGACGTGGTGACCGCCCTGGTGCAGCTCGCCGCGGCGCCCTCGTCGGTGGCGAAGACCATCCGGCTGATGGCCGGCCACGAGCTGGTGACCGAGGGCTTCAAGCCCGGCCAGGTCGGCTCGTCCGCGATGCCGCACAAGATGAACACGCGCTCCTGCGAGCGGGTCAACGGTCTGATGGTGATCCTGCGGGGCTACGCCTCGATGACGGGCGAGCTGGCGGGCGACCAGTGGAACGAGGGCGACGTGTCCTGTTCCGTGGTCCGCCGGGTGGCGCTGCCGGACGCGTTCTTCGCGTTCGACGGTCTGCTGGAGACCTTCCTGACGGTGCTGGACGAGTTCGGGGCGTTCCCCGCGGTCGTGGCGCGTGAGCTGGACCGCTACCTCCCCTTCCTGGCGACCACCAAGGTCCTCATGGGCGCCGTGCGGGCCGGGGTGGGCCGCGAACTGGCCCACGAGGCGATCAAGGAGAACGCCGTCGCCTCCGCACTGGCGATGCGGGAGCAGGGCGCCGAGCGCAACGAGCTGCTCGACAAACTGGCCGCCGACGAGCGCATCCCGCTGGACCGTGCGCAGTTGGACGCGCTGATGGCCGACAAGCTGTCGTTCACGGGCGCGGCCGGCGACCAGGTGACGGCGCTGGTGTCCCGGATCGAGGAGATCACCAAGCAGCACCCCCAGGCCGCGGCCTACTCCCCCGGCTCGATCCTGTGACCGGCCCCGCCCTCACCGCGTGACCCCGGAAGAGCTCCGCGCCGCCCGCGACCGCATCGTCCCCGATGTGGCCGCGGGCGGGCTGCGTGTGCTCTTCTGCGGCATCAACCCGAGCTTGACGACCGCCGCCACGGGCCATCACTTCGCCCACCCCGGCAACCGGTTCTGGCCGGTCCTCCACCGCTCGGGCTTCACTCCCCGGCGGCTTCTGCCCTCGGAGCAGTCCGAGCTGCTGCCCCTCGGCCTCGGCATCACCAATGTGGTGGCCCGGGCGACGGCTCGGGCGGACGAACTCGGCGCGGACGAGTTCCGGGAGGGCGGGGCGGCCCTCACCGCGAGGGTCGAGCGGCTCGCGCCGGCGTGGCTCGCGGTCGTCGGCATCACCGCCTACCGCACAGCTTTCGGAGAGCCCCGCGCACGGATCGGCCGGCAGGAACGCACGATCGGCGGCGCCCAGGTGTGGGCCCTGCCCAACCCCAGCGGCCTCAACGCCCATTGGACGATCGCCACGATGGCCGAGGAGTACGCCCGCCTTCGTGAAGCCATCCCGGCATCGGCATCGGTGTCGGTGTCGGTGTCGGTGTCGGTGTCGGCATCCGCAGCGGCATCCGCCTCAGCAGAGGCGTCGGTATCAGCAGCGGTGTCCGCATCGAACCCTCCCGGCTGACGCCCCGGCCGGCAGCCGGCCTCTTCCGTCCGGATCAGGGCGGGTCGACGACCGTCACCAGGACCGTCAGCTCGCAGCCGGGCCCGCCCTGCTCCAGGACCAGCCCGATCGCGATCCATCGCTCCTCGACCCGCCACAGGCGGACGAACTCGCACCCGGCCACCGGATCCGCCCAGGGCTCCGGTATCACCTCGCCCGTCATCATCCGCTCCTGCGCGCTCCACAGGCTCACCACCTGCGGCTCGCCCCAGCGGGCGGTGAGAAGCGTGAGCAGGGCGTCGTGCTCCGCCAGGCACTGCGCCCGGTGCTCGGGGCCGGCCGGCTCGTCGTCACCCCACGGCTCATGGTCGGTGCGCAGGAATGCCGTGTGATAGCCGGGTCCGCTGACTCCCGAGACCGACGGCAGGCGCTCCAGGGGGAATTCCCTGGTGCGCATCCCGTCGATGAGGCGGAGATGGTGTGCGGTCGTCATGACGTCAGTAAACCGTCCGGCACTGACAGCCCGTGCCCTGGCCCCCGGGCTCAGGCGTCGCGCTTGCGCACCGCCCACCACCCCGCCAGGAGCGCGGCAGCCGCCCAGGCTGCTGTCACGGCCAGCCCGGACCATGGCCCGAGACCGCCCTCCGGGTTCTGGTGCAGCACCAACTGGCCGGCGCGGTCGGGCAGATACCGCACCACCGAGGTCGCGACGTCCACGAAGACGAAGGGGACGATCAGGAGGAACGGTATGAGCAGGCTGAGCACCGCGACCGCACTCCGCAGGAGCGCCGTGAGCCCCGCCGCGAGCATCGCCATCAGTGCTAGGTAGATCCCTCCCCCGAAGGCCGCGCGCAGCGCACCGGGATGCCCCAGGTCGATCGCGTACTCCCCCAGGAAGAGCTGACCGACCAGGAACGCGGCGAAGCTGGTCAACAGCCCGACCACGAGCGCCGCACCACCGATGGCCGTCATCTTCGCCGCGTAGAAGAGGGAGCGGCGGGGCACCGCGGAGAGCGAGAGGCGCAGAGCGCCGTTGAGGAACTCCGAGGAGACCGCCGTCGCACCGAACGCGATGGCCGCGATCTGCCCGAAGTTCAACGCGTAGAAGGCGTCGAAGACCGGTTCGGCTCCCGCCCGCTGGGCCTGCTTCTGGCCGATGGTGCCGAGAGCGAGCACGGTGACCGTGAGCGTGGCGACGAGGACGGCTGTCAGGGAGCCGTAGATGGACCGTACCGATCTGATCTTGATCCACTCGGAGTGGAGTACTGCCGTCAGGGTCATGGTCACGCCTCCTGGTGAGTGCTGGGAGTGGACGCGGCGAAGGGAGTGTCGTCCGCTGTGAGGTCGAGGTATGCCTGTTCCAACGTGGCTCGCTCATCGCCCAGTTCGAGCAGGGGAATTCCTGCCTGAGCGGCGAGCGCACCGATCTCCTCCGCGGTGGCGCCGTCGATCGCCCAGCGGCCGTCCTCGGCGCGCACCGCGTTCAGGCCCCGGGGAGCCAGCGCGGATTGGAGCTTGGCCGATTCGGTCGTTCGCAGGCGTACGCGGGGGCGGCTGCGGGAGTCGATGAATTCGCCCATCGGCAGGTCGGCGAGGAGGCGGCCCCGGCCGAGCACCACCAGATGGTCGGCGAAGGACGCGGTCTCGTTCATGAGGTGGCTGGAGACCAGGACCGTCCGGCCCTCGCGGGCGAGCCTCTTCATCAGTTCGCGTATCCAGATGATCCCCTCGGGGTCCAGCCCGTTCGACGGCTCGTCGAGCATCACCACCCCCGGGTCGCCGAGCAGGGCGGCCGCGATGCCGAGGCGCTGGCGCATGCCGAGGGAGAAGGTCCTGATCCGCCGTGCCGCCACGTCACCGAGCCCGGTCTCGTCCAGCACGGCTCGCACCCGCGAGGCGGCTATCCCGTTACTCGCGGCGAGCACGGACAGGTGGCTGCGCGGTGTGCGCGAGCCGTGGGCGGCTTGGGCGTCGAGCAGGGCGCCGACCGTGCGCAGTGGTCGGGCGAGCTCGGCGTAGGGCCGCCCGCCGATGGTGGCCGTGCCGCCGGTCGGCCGGTCCAGGCCCAGAACGAGGCGCATGGTCGTGGACTTGCCGGCGCCGTTGGGTCCGAGGAATCCGGTGACCCTGCCCGGTCGCACGCGGAAGCTGAGGCGGTCCACCGCCAGGGTGGCTCCGTACGCCTTGGTGAGTTGGTGGACGTCGATGCTGGTCATGTCCTCAAGCCTGGCCGCCGCACGCGACTCCCCGCTTCCCCCGCCGGTGGGGTTGGTATCCCTCTCGTGGGGGAGCCGTCGTGCGGGGGCCGCTGGGACGATGGAGCCATGCACCGCATCCTCACGCCGTTGACCAGCGCGGTCACGTACAGCCGCTGGTTGCACATGCTCATTCCGGCCGCCGCGGCCAGCGTGTGGTTCTTCGTCTCCGACACGTTCTGGGCGCCCCTGCTCTTCGCCGTGCCCATCGGGCTGATCCCCGCGATGCGGCTCGAGGAGGGGTTGCAGGCGCAGTTGCTGCTGACCCCGTCCGAGCGCGGGCAGCCCGACGCCTCCATCGCGGTGGCGTCCTCGTCGAGTTGGGCGGAGCGGTGGCGGACCGTGCTCTGGCTGGAGGTGCGGCTGCTGATATCGGGGGCGGCGATCCTGGCGCTCTGGCTGCCCGTGGCCTCGATCGAGCTCGTCCTGTCGGCGGCGGGCAGACCTCCGGGCGGGCTGGTCGAGGGGGTGAGTCCGCACTGGTGGAACGCCCTGCTGGCGCCGCTGCCGATCGTTCCGCTGCTGGTCCTGGTGGTGCTCGGAGGGCGGCTGAGCACGGCGGCCGCCCGTTGGCTGCTGGGGCCGTCGTCGACGGACCGGCTGAGCGTGCTGGAGGAGCTGACCGAGCAGCTGTTGGAGCGCAATCGGATGGCCCGGGAGCTCCACGACTCCATCGGCCACGCGCTGACGGTGGCGGTGGTGCAGGCCGGTGCGGCGCGGGCGGCGAACGATCCGGTGTTCACCGAGCGGGCGCTCGCCGCCATCGAGGAGACGGGGCGCGACGCGCTGGAGGACCTGGAGCGGGTGCTGCGGGTGCTGCGTGAATCCGGGACGCCCGTGAGCCGGCGGCCGACGCTGGCAGAGGCCGGGCGGTTGCTCGACTCCGCGAGGAGTTCCGGGGCGAGGGTCGACGCGCGGGTGTCCGGGGATCTCGGCCTGGTCCCGGCGCCGGTGTCGCGGGAGGGGTACCGGATTCTTCAGGAGAGCCTGACCAACGTGCTGCGTCATGCGGGACCGGTCACCGTTCGGGTGACCATCACGTTGGCCGCAGGGCGGCTGGAGCTGGAAGTGGTGAACCCGCTGTCGGGGGCGGCCGGTCTGCCGGGGAGCGGCAGTGGTCTGCGCGGTATACGGGAGCGGGCCGCGCTGCTGGGCGGGAAGGCCCGTATGGAGTCGCGGGAGGGCGAGTGGAGGGTGCGCGTGAGCCTTCCGCTGGACGGCATACGCTGGTCGGATGCCGTTCACCGTTCTTCTGGTCGATGACGAACCGCTCGTCCGGGCCGGCCTGCGCGCAGTGCTGGAGGCGCAGCCCGACATCGAGGTGGTGGGTGAGGCGGCCGATGGCGCCGCGGTGCTCCCTCTCGTGAACCGGCTGCGGCCCGATGTGGTGGCCATGGACGTGCGGATGCCGCTGATGGACGGCATCGAGGCGACCCGGCTGGTCCTGCGGACGGTGCCGACACCGCCGAAGATCCTGGTGGTGACGACGTTCGAGAACGACGAGTACGTCTACGAGGCGTTGCGGGCCGGGGCCGACGGCTTTCTGCTGAAGCGCGCGAGGCCGGCGGAGATCGTGCACGCCGTGCGTCTGGTGGCGGAGGGAGAGTCCCTGCTGTTCCCGGCGGCGGTCCGCCGGCTCGCGGCCGAGTACGGCACGACCGAGGCGCGGGCCGCTCTGGATCGGGCCGCGCTCACCGACCGGGAGGCGGAAGTGCTCCGGTTGATGGCGCGGGGCCTGTCGAACGCGGAGATCGCCGCCGGGCTGACCGTGGGCATCGAGACGGTGAAGACCCATGTCAGTTCGATTCTCGCGAAGTTGGGGGCCCGGGACCGTACGCAGGCGGTCATCGCGGCGTACGAGTCCGGTTTCGTCGCTCCGAGCTGACGCAGGTTGCGGCTCGATACCGGCTTGCGGCGCTGCTCGCAGGGCCTGCGAGCAGCGAGTACGATCCGGCAGACATGCGCACGAGCTGGGAGGACACACCGTGAGCCGGCTGACCGGGGGAGATCCGTCGCTGCTGCGGCGGATCAATTCAGCGGTGGTACTGCACGCTCTGCGAGGGGCCGGCTCGCCGACGCTGACGGATCTGACCCGGATCACGGGGCTTTCCCGGCCCACGGTCGAAGGCGTGGTCGAGGGGCTGTTCGAGGCCGGTCTGGTGGTCGAGGCCCAGCCCGACGAGAGTGAGGCGCGGCGCCAGGGACGGCCCGCCCGCCGGTTCCGCTTCCGTGCCGAGGCAGGCCATCTGCTGGGCGTCGAGATCGGGCCGCACCGGGTCTCGGCCCTTCTGTCGGGGCTCGACGGCCGGGTGACCGGGGCGGGTTCTCGTACGGTGTCGGAGGCGGCGGGTGCGGACGAGCGGCTCGACCAGGTGCGGGCCGTGATCGCGGACCTGCTGCGCCGCACCGGGGTGGCCCGGAGCAGTCTGCGCGCAGTGGGCGTCGGCAGCCCCGGCATCGTGGAGGCCGATGGGACCGTGCGGCTGGGCACGGCGCTGCCGGGGTGGACGGGGCTCGCGCTCGGGGAGCGGCTGCGGCGTTCATTCCGTTGCCCGGTCCTCGTGGAGAACGACGCCAACGCGGCCGCGGTCGCCGAGCACTGGAAGGGCGCCGCCACCGAGTCCGACGACATCGTCTTCGTCCTGGCGGGGCTGAGCCCGGGGGCCGGTTCGCTGATCGGCGGGCGTCTGCACCGGGGTTACGGCGGGGCGGCCGGGGAGATCGGCGCTCTGCACCTGCTGGGCAGGGATGTGACTCCGGAGCATCTGCTGTCGACCACGGGCACCCCGCTGGAGCCACTGGACGAGCAGGCGGTGGCCGTGGTGTTCGCCAAGGCCCGGCAGGGCGATGCGGAGGCACAGGCGGCCGTCGAGCGGTTCCTCCAGCGGCTCGTGCACGATGTGGCGGCCCTGGCGCTGGCGCTCGACCCGGAGTTGGTGGTGGTCGGCGGCTGGGCCGCCGGACTGGACGGGGTGCTGGAGCCGCTCCGCGGGGAGCTGGCCCGCTACTGTCTGCGCCCGCCCCGGGTGACGTTGTCGCTGCTGGGCGAGGCCGCGGTCGCGACGGGGGCTCTGCGGCTGGCGCTGGACCATGTCGAGGAGCAGTTGTTCGCCGTGGAGGGCGCGGTGACGGCCCGCCGCTGACCGCCGGGGCCGGGCGGGTGTCGCGCGAAGGGTCGGTTGATGCCGGAAGGGCGGCCCGGCCGGTCGCCCGGCGGGGCCGCCCTCAGGTGGCGCTTTCTCGCGGAGGGCCTGAGCCCTTCCGTGCTCCGGCGGCGGCTCGCAGACCGCTGCCGACAGAGTCTTCCAGTGGCTCGTGAGCCCCGGCACGGAGAGCGTCAGGACGCCTGGCGCTCCTGCTGCTCGTCGTGGCTGATCTCCAGTGCGCCGGAGTCCCCGAAGGTGAGCCGGCAGGTGTCCGCCCGGTAGGTGGCGATGGACACCGCCGCCGTGCCGCCTTCAGCGAAGTACCGGGTGGTGACGACGAGGACGGGTGCGCCGGGGAGCCGGTCGAGCTCCTTGGCGTCGTCCGCACGCGCCGAGCCGAGCTCCACGGAGCGGTCCTGGCCCTCGAGGCCCAGCCGGTGCAGTTCGCGCAGCACGGCGCGGGCGCGCACCGTGCCGGACGGCGCGTCGATCGCGGAGAGGTCGGGGACCGAGGAGCCGGGCACATAGAGAAGCTCGGCGGCCACGGCCTGGCCGTGGGTGTCGCGGATCCGGCGCACCACGTGCACGGGCTCGACGCCGGTGCCGAGCATGGCGGCCACGACGGCCGGGGCCGCTTCGCTGACGCAGTCCACCGGCTGCCATGCCTCACCGACCACGCCGCCCGTCCACTCGTGCTGGGCGGTGGTGACGGCGACGCCCACGCGCGGCGGGGCGACAGTCGTGCCGACGCCGCGACGGCGCTGCAGTCGGCCTTCCAGTTCGAGCTGCTCCAGAGCCTGTCGGAGCGTGGCACGCGCGACGCCGAACCGTGCCGCGAGGTCCCGCTCGTTGGGCAGGATCTCACCTACCGCAAAGTCCGAGTCGAGTGCCTCACTGAGCACGGTCTTGAGGTGCCAGTACTTCGGCTCCTGTACCGATTCCAGCTGCGTGGTCCCCACCCTGTCCTCCGCAATCGCCCGGCGGCTTTTCCGCGACGCTATTTATTAAAGGTTCCTGTCTTAAGTTGAGACCCTAGGACGGCGCACCCCCTTGGTCAAGACCAATCCTTATTCCGTAACGGAACGAAACGGGACTTTGGCGCAGAGCGTTCACAAGACGTTCGTGGTGCCGTGAGCCGCGCGCAGCATGAAGCCCCACCACCGGGCCGGTGGCGGGGCTTCGAACGGTCGGCCCCGGAGCGGGCTCACGCGGATTTCGCCTGGCTGGAAAGCGGCGCGATTACCTGGCGTCGAGGCCGGCGAGCTTGTCCGGATTGCGAACGATATAGATGCATTGAATGGCTCCGCCCCGGACATCTAGCTGGAAGAAAGTATCCGGCTTTCCACTGACAAAGCACGCCACAGCGGGCCCGCCGTTGAACTCCGCGATGCGCACGTCCCAGTCCGGCCCCACCTCCTGGGCCACCGCGACGAGGAACCGGCCGACCTTGTCGGCGGTCTCGATGATCCGCCGCGCCGCCTTCGCCTTGCCGCCGGCGTCGCTGACGAGCCGAACGTCCGGCGCCAGGAGGGCCATCAACTGTTCGATGCCATCGCCGGACGCGGCGGCCAGGAACCGGTCGGTGAGGTCCCGGCGCTCCGCCGGATCGACGTCGTAGCGCGGCTTGCGCTCGTCCACATGCCGCCTGGCGCGGCCGGCGAGCTGCCGGACCGCCGCCTCGGTGCGGTCGAGGGCGGTGGCGATCTCGGCGTACGGGAAGCCGAACGCCTCCCGGAGCACGAAGACCGCGCGTTCCAACGGCGAGAGCGATTCGAGGACGACGAGCACGGCGAGGGAGACGGAGTCGGCGAGAACGGCCTGGTCCGCCGCGTCGGGCGCGGCCGGCCCGAAGTCGGTGGCCATGGGTTCCGGCAGCCAGGGACCGACGTAGGACTCCCGGCGCGATCGCAGGCGCCGCAGCCGGTCGATGGCCAGCCGTGTGGTGATCCGCACCAGGAAGGCTCTCGGCTCGCGGGTGCCCTCCCGGGTCGTGGAGGACCACCTCAGCCACGCCTCCTGCACCACGTCCTCGGCGTCGGCCACCCGGCCGAGCATGCGGTAGGCGACGCCGGTGAGGACGGCCCGGTGCTCTTCGAAGACTTCGGTCGCGGCGTCGGCTGTCACCGGTTCATCCCAGCCGACGCACCGGACGGTGTCCAGCGGGAATCGCCGGAGCCCTTGAACTCCAAGCTACCGAACGGTAAGTGTTGTTGACGCGATGTCTACCCACTCCAGGGAGCAGCTCCATGACCACCACGGTCTCCTTCACCGTCGAATCGGCACACGGCCCCCGTCCGGTCTCGGTGGAGTACGAACGCACCGGTGCGGGAGAGCCGCTGGTCCTGCTCCACGGCATCGGCCACCACCGCCAGGCATGGGACCCGGTGACGCGGATCCTGGCCGCCGAGCGCGAGGTGATAGCCGTCGACCTGCCCGGCTTCGGCGCGTCCGCGGGGCTGCCGGACGGAGTCCCGTACACCCTGGAGGCGGTCACGTCGGTCCTCGGGGCCCTGTTCGCGGAGCTGGGCCTGGACCGCCCGCATGTGGCCGGCAACTCCCTCGGCGGCCTGTTCGCCCTGGAACTGGGGCGCGCCGAGCTGGTCCGCTCGGTGACCGCCCTGTCGCCCGCGGGCTTCTGGAACGAGCCGGAGCGCCGCTACGCGTTCGCCACCCTGCGGGCGATGCGCCGCGCCGCACTGGCCCTCCCGGTGCCGGCGATCGAACGGCTCTCCCGCAGCGCGGCCGGGCGCGCCGCACTGACCAGCACCATCTACGCCCGGCCCGGCAGGCGTTCACCCGAGGCGGTCGTCGCCGAGACCCTGGCCCTGCGGGGAGCGACCGGTTTCCACCAGACGCTGGCCGCCGGCGGGAGCGTCTGTTTCACCGACGATGTGAAGGGCATTCCCGTCACCGTCGCCTGGGGCGTCCGCGACCGCATCCTCCTGCGGAGGCAGGGCGTCCGCGCCAAGCACGTGATCCCGGAAGCCAGGCTCGTGCGGCTGCCCGGCTGCGGACACGTCCCGATGAACGACGACCCGGCCCTGGTCGCCCGGGTCATCCGCGACACCAGCCGCTGACGGGGCGGGGCGCGGCGTCGGCCCGGTCGCCCCACGGCGTCCCAGGACTCCCGAGCCGAGCGCCACCCCGGCTCCGACCAGGACGCTCCCCGCGCCCTGCGCCATGCCGTACGCCCCGGCTCCGACGAGCGGCGCGGTCAGCGCGGCGGAGACCGGGATGAGGCCGGAGAAGAGGGTGGCGCGTTCGGCCCCGATGCGCCGCAGGCCGACGTACCAGCAGACGAAGCCGATCACGGTCACGACGACGGCCTGCCAGAGCAGGGCCGTCGCCTCGGCCGATGTCGGCGATCGCAGGAACGCGCCGCCGTCCATCAGCAGGCCGAGCAGCGCGGACTGCACGGCGGCGATGGCGCACACCGTCGCCGCGAGCAGTTTCGGGCCGAGTGGCCGCAGCACCGGCATGGCCAGGACCGCGAAGCCGACCTCGCCCGCGAGCGCGCCCACCGACCAGAAGAGGCCCGCCGGGTCGGTGCGGCCCCACCCCTGGACCGTGAACGCTCCGGCGGCGACGAGAGCGGCGGCGTACAACGTGACACGGGAGGGGCGGCGGTCGTCCAGAAGGGGGACCAGCACACCGACGACGATGGGCGCGCAGCCGACGAATACGCCCGGAACGGCTGGTTCCGCGGTCTGTTCCGCTGCCAGGACCGCCAGGTTGAAGCCGACCATTCCGACCGCGGCGAGCAGGCCGAGACGTGCCCACTGGCGCGCGGAGAGGCTCCGCAGCGGGGCTGCCCCAAGGCCCGGGCCGTACCGTACGAGCGCCGCGAGCAGCAGCGCGGCCAGACCGTAGCGGATCGCCTGGCCGCCCGCGTACGGGTAGTCGCCGAGGACGCTGTTGGCGGTGAAGGAGGCCCCCACCAGCACGCAGGCGAAGGCGGCCGGAAGTGCGCCGCGCAAGGAGTTCGCGTTCATGACGGTGACGCTAGGTCCGGGATCGGACCGGTCTAAGGTCCACTTTCATGACGTCTTCGGGGACCAATTCGACCGGCGGGGACGACCGCTGCGAGACCGGCGGCCTTGATTCCGCTTCTCCGGCCTGGGAGTTGCTGCTGCCCGCCGCTTCCGCCCCGGCGCGCGGGCGCGGGCGCGCGCTCCAGTCCGCTCTGCGCGAAGCGATCCGCTCAGGCCGTCTCACGGCGGGCACACGGCTGCCGGCGAGCCGGGAACTCGCAGCCGATCTCGGGGTGTCGCGCGGGCTGGTCACCGAGGCGTACGAGCAGCTGACCGCTGAGAGCTACCTGCGCAGCGGGCAGGGCGCGGGAACATGGGTGAGCGCCGGAGTACGCGCGGCGGCGCATCCCGTACGCGATCTCGCGCCGCGTACGCCGGGTGCGCTGGTGGACTTCCGGCCCGGCATTCCCGACCTCTCCCTCTTCCCCCGCACCGCGTGGACCACTGCCCAGCGGACCGTCCTCGGGCGGCTGCCGCACAGCTCGCTGGGTTATCCCGATCCGCGCGGGCTGCCGGAGCTGCGGGAGGCGCTGGCCGGGCTGCTGACCCGGCGTCGCGGGGTGGTGGCCGATCCCGAGCGGCTGGTGGTCTGCTCCGGGGTGGCGCAGGCGACGACGCTGCTCGGCTTCGCGCTCCGGGAAAGGGGGCTGACCTCGGTCGGCGTGGAGGATCCGGGGAGCCCGGAACACGTGTCGCTGTTCGCCTCCACCGGCTTGCGCACGGTCCCGCTGCCCCTCGACGCGGAGGGGCTGGCGCTCGAACCGCTGCTGCGCTCCGGCGTGCGCGCTGTGGTGACCACGCCGGCGCACCAATTCCCCACCGGTATCACCTACTCCGCCGATCGTCGCCGCCGTCTGCTCGCCTGGGCACGCGACGTGGACGGCGTGCTCATGGAGGACGACTACGACGGGGATTTTCGCTACGACCGGGCTCCGGTGGGGGCGTTGCAAGGGCTCGACCCGGAGCGTGTCGTGTACGCCGGGTCGGTGAGCAAGTCGCTGGCTCCGGGCCTGCGGCTGGGCTGGCTGATCGCGCCCGCGTCGCTGACCGCCCGGATCGTGGCCCGCAAGCGGACCCTGGACCTGGGAAATCCCGCCATCGACCAGGCAGTTCTGGCCGACTTCGTCGCACGCGGCTCCTATGACCGGCAGTTGAGGCGCTGCCAGCGCGCCTACCGGGAACGCCGGGACGCCATGGTGGCCGCGCTCGCCGGTCACTTCCCCGGAGCTGCGTTCAGCGGCATCGCCGCCGGGCTGCACATCATCGCCCGACTGCCTCAGCGGTACGGCCCCGAGGACGTGTTCCTGCGCCGCGCGGCCGGGGCCGGCGTCGCGCTGCGGCCACTGAGCGACTACGGCGACGCCGGGCCAAAGGACGGCACGGTGGCGCTCGTGCTCGGATACGCTCATCTGGGGGCCGGGGACATCGCCCGGGGCATCGGGATGCTGGCGGCGGCGCAGCGCTGGCCGAGGCCGACACAGGAGGGCCTTGTTCACCTGGGGTTGGGGCGGCTGTCTCAGCCGGCCACTAGGCATGGGGGCGGAGACCGGCTCGGGGCCGACTGAGCGTCTCGGCCCGGTCGCCGGCCCGGTCGTCACGCCCACCGCCCTGGAGGCGCATCGATGCCGCACCTTCCGCCTGTCTTCCCGCCCGGCCGCCGTACCGTCCTGCGCGGCTCGCTGCTCGTCCCGGCGGCGGCCCTGTCCCTGACCGCGGCGGCTCCCACCCTGGCGCTGGCGGGGCGGCCGGAGGCGGCGTGGGGGGTGCAGGTGGGGAGCGTCACCGCCTCCTCGGCCCTGGTGTGGGTGCGGTCGGACCGGCCCGCCCGGATGCTGGTGGAGACCTCGGCGACCGCGGCCTTCCGCCGGCCCAGGAGCTGGCGCGGGCCGCTGATCGGTCCGGGAACGGACTTCACCGGCACGACTCCGCTGCGCGGCCTGCCGGCGGGCGAGCAGGTGCACTACCGCGTCACGCTGGCCGACCCGGACGATCCACGCCGTACGGGAAAACCCGTGTACGGAACGTTCCGTACGGCTCCGGCCCGGCGTCGTGACGGTGTGCGCTTCCTGTGGTCCGGGGACATCGCGGGGCAGGGATGGGGCATCAACCCGGACATCGGCGGCTACCGGGTGTACGAGGAGATGCGCCGCCTCGACCCGGACTTCTTCCTGTGCAGCGGCGACACCGTCTACGCGGACGGGCCGCTCCAGCCGAGCGTGGTCCTGCCCGACGGCCGGACCTGGCGCAATGTCATGACCGAGGAGAAGGCCAAGGTCGCCGAGACGCTGGACGAGTACCGGGGGAACTTTCGGTACAACCTGCTCGACCGCAACGTCCGCCGCTTCAACGCGCAGGTCCCCTCCGTCACCCAGTGGGACGACCACGAGGTGCGCAACAACTGGTACCCGGGCCAGATACTCGACGACGGGCGCTACACCGAGAAGAACGTCGACATCCTCGCGGCCCGTTCCGTCCGCGCCTTCCACGAGTACTTCCCCGTGTCGGCGCCGTACGGCTCCTCGACGCGGTCCCGGATGTACCGTGCCGTCCACCACGGGCCGCTGCTGGACGTCTTCGTCCTCGACATGCGCTCGCACCGCAACCGCAACTCCCCCAACCGTCAGGCCGACGACACGACCGGCATCCTGGGCGCGGAGCAGCTCCGCCGGCTCAAACGCGCCCTCGCCGAGTCCCGCGCGGTGTGGAAGGTGATCGCGGCCGACATGCCGCTCGGGCTGGTGGTCCCGGACGGGGCGACGGACTTCGAGGCCGTGGCCCAGGGCGATCCGGGGGCTCCGCTCGGGCGTGAGCTGCAGATCGCTGAGCTGCTGCGGTTCATCAAGCACCGCAAGGTCACCGGCACGCTGTGGCTGACGGCCGATGTGCACTACACCTCGGCGCAGCACTACGCGCCCGAGCGGGCGGCGTTCAAGGACTTCGCGCCGTTCTGGGAGTTCGTCTCGGGTCCCTTGGCCGCAGGGGGATTTCCGGCCATCGCGCTGGACGGCACGTTCGGACCCGACCAGGTCTTCGTCCGGGCGCCGGACCGCGCCAATGTGTCACCGATGGAATCCCCGCAGTTCTTCGGGGAGGTCGAGATCGACGGCGACAGCGCGGACCTGACCGTGCGTCTGCGGGCGGAGGGCGGTGCGGTGCTGTTCACCAAGGTGCTGCGCCCGGGCCGCACCGGCCAGTGAACGACCCCCGCCGACCTGGGCGGACGGCTGGTCGGGGCCCGTTGTCAGTGGTGGGTTCTACGGTTTCTTCCATGACCCGATCCGTTCAGGCATTGGCCTACGCACGCCCGTCCGCCCTGGAGTCCTCGCCGGTGGGAGCCTCCCTCGGCCTGGAGACCGCGGGCGGTCTCACCCCGCGTGGGGCAACGGCGCATCCGCGGTTCTTCGCCGGATTCCTCTCCGCTCCGCGCATCGCCGCCCGCGGGCTGCTGGCGGTGGCCGATGTGGCGGCCGCCCGCTACTACCGCCGTGCCCTGCCCGCCTCCCTCGATCCGGTGGTGACGGGGAACGGGGACCGGTTGCGCTTCGAGTCGTTCTCCGGATGCTGCGGGGTGTACGCGCGCCTCGACGTGCTCCAGGAGGGCCTGGACGGGGAGCGGACGGAACACGGCACCACCAATGTGGACGTCAACAACCCGCTGCGGGACGCCCTCTCCCGGATATCGGCGGACGATCCGCTGCATCTGCGGGTGGGGCCTGAGGAGTTGGCGGTCACCACGCTGGACGGCCCGGTGGTGGAGAAGAAGGTTCCGCTGCCGGACCGGTGGCTGAGGGGGTTCGCCGAGGCGCAGGTGGCCTCGGCCGGGTTCGATCTGCGGGCCGAGCTGACGGCGGCGCAGGCGGTGGCGTTCCTGCGCTCCCTGCCGCGTGGCTCGGGCAACGCGACGCGCGGCGCGCAATGGGTGGTGGCCTCCGGTACGGGCCTGCGGCCGACGACCCGGCCGACGCCGGGCGCGGTGTGCCTGCCGGGTCCCGAGCGGCTGGTGGCGTTGCAGCGGGTGCTGCGCCATGCGACGGCGCTGCGGGTGTACGGGCCTCCGGTGGCGGACGGGGCCGCGACGGCGAGCGCGTGGGAGGTGGTGCTGCCGGGCATGCGGCTCACGCTGACGCTGTCGCCCGAGGCATCGCGCGGGTTCTCGGGCGAGGGCGGCGTCCTGGAGGCCCTGGCCACCGATGACGCGGCGGCCGACGCCGAGCTGATCTCCGTGCTGCTCGCCTGGGAGCCCAGGATCGAACCGGCCTCGCTGGCCGAGCAGTCGGGACTGGGCGTCGAGCGGGTGCGGGCCGCGCTCACCCGGCTGGGCACGGCGGGCCGGGTCGGTTACGACCTGGCGGACGCCGCCTACTTCCACCGGGAGCTGCCGTACGAGGCGGACCGGGCGGAGCGTCACAACCCGCGTCTGGTCGCCGCCCGCGAGCTGGCCGGTGCGGGGGCGGTGTCGCTGGACGGCGCGCTCGCGTCCGTGGCCTCCGGCGACCGGCGCTATCAGGTGCGGGAGAGCGACGGGTTCCTGACCTGCACCTGCCAGTGGTGGGCGGACTACCGGGGCAAGCGGGGTCCGTGCAAACACGCGCTGGCCGTGACGATGGTCCGGCGCGGTGCGACGGTCGCCGGAGGCGTGCGATGAGCGACGATCTGATCACCGCGGTGCGCAACGGGAACCACCGCGCTGTTCCGGCGCTGGTGCTCAAGCTGGACCTGGCCGGACGCCGGAAGGCGCTGGCCGAGCTGAAGGAGCTGCGCAAGGAGGCCCGGAGCTGGGAGTGGCAGCGGCGGGACGAGATCCGCAAGGCGCTCCTGGTGGCGGGGGCCGGCTGCCACACCGGGGCGGCGGGCTGCGCCACCTGGATCGGCGGCCGTGACCTGCGCGCCTGGTCCCGTTCCCCGTATCCGCTGATCCTCGTGGCGCTGGGCGACCGCGATCCGGCGTGGCTCGGCGACCTCGCCCACCGGTTGGCGGCACGCTCGATGAACTCCGAGGCGGAGTACACGTTCATCAGCGAGCTGGTACGCATGGCCGGCTGCCCGATCCCGACGACGGACAGCGTCGTCGAGGGCTGGTCGGAGCGGATCCGCACGACGCCGTGGCACGGCAGATCCGGCCGGGCGTCGCTGGTAGGCATGCTGCGCTCCGACCCGCACGTCGCCGTGCTCGCACCCCGGCTCTTCGAGATGCCGGAGCTTCCGGCCCAGGTCGGCTGGTACACCACACCGGATTCGCTCGACCACTGGCCGGCCGCGCTCTGCGCGCTCGCCGAGGAGGGAGTGTTCGACCGGTCGCAGCTGGTCGAACGGTGCGTGACGCGCCTGGTGCGCGGCGGCAAGACGAGTGACCAGCGGTTCTTCCTCGCCGTGCTCCAGCAGCTGAACATCACCCGGGAGGAGGAGAGCGGCCACCTCCGCGACTGGATGGGGATGGCGGCGGACGCCATCTCGGTGGTGGCCTCCCATGCCCAGGACGTCCTCGCGCGGCTGGAGGCACGGAGCGAGCTGTCCACCCGGGACCTCGCGGAGGTGTCGGACTCGGTGCTCTTCCGCCGGGAGAAGAAGCTGGTGCGGGGCCAGTTGATCCTGCTGGGGAAGGCGCTGAGCCGGGACGCGGCGACGGCGGGCGAACTGCTTCCGGTGGTGGCCGAGGCGTTGGGGAACGAGGACATCGCCCTCCAGGAGCGGGCGCTCAAGCTCATCGCGCGCCACCTCCCGACCGACGACGCACCGCTGCGCGAGGAACTCTCTTTCGCGGCTCGGCAATTGGGGCCGCTGCACCGGGAGGCGGTCACCGCCCTGTTCGGGGCGGCCGGACCGGAGGAGACGACGCCGGACGGCCCGTACGAGGAGCTGCTCCCGCCCGCTCCGGTCCGCTCCCGGCTCGCCCCGGCTCCGCGAACCGTGCCGGAGCTCGTCGAGGAGGTGGCGGCCCAGGTGAAGTCCCGCCCTTGGCAGGACGCCGCTTCGGACCGCTCGGCCACCGGGTCGGGGAGCGCCGATTTCGAACGGGCTCTGGACGGGCTCGTGCGCCTGGCCCGCACCGACCGGGCCGAGCTGACGGAAGCGCTCCGGGAAGCGGTGGCCGGGGTGTGGTCCATCGAGCAGGGCATCGGACAGGAGGTCGAGCGGCAGACCGAACCGGCGTACATGACCACGGGCCAAGCGCTCGCTCTCGTGGTGAGTTCGCTCCTCGACCGGGTCTCCGACGAGACCCTCGCCCAGGGCGAGGGGCGGTGGACGGGGACCGGGACCTGCGCCCATGCCGCGCTGAACGGTGTGCTGCTCGCCCGTGCCTGGGAGGCGGCAGGCGCGGTGCGGGTCTCCTCCCCGGTGCCCTTCCTGCTCGCCACGCCCACCTGGCACACCGGTTCGCTGGACGGGGCGGAGCTGGTCGAGCGACTGCGGACGTATCAGCGCCTCGGCGTGGAGCCGGGGGCCGCCGATTTCGCCCAGGCCCTGTTGCGTGTGCGCCGGCACGGCGAGTCGGCGGCCGCTGAGGCCGCCGCGTCCCTCGGCTCGCCCGAGGGTGACAGGCTGGCCGCCTGGATACGGGCCGACGAGCCGGTCGCGCCCGTACTGCGGCACGGCCTGGGCGGCGCTCGGCCCTTCACCCGCAAGTGGTGGCAGCGGTCGGCGGCCGGAACCCGGCAGGTGCTCCTGGCCACGAAGGAACGGCTGGTGATCCAGGAGGAGTTCCCGCGCTCCTTCCACTGGCTGGGCCGTCCGCACCTGCCCGACACCCGGGATTGCTATCACTGGGGCGCCGGCCGGTCCCCGCACTGGATCGCCACCTTGCCCGAGGACGGGGAGACCCTGGCCGCCTGGTTGATGCCGGACCTGCTGCACACCGTCGACGAAGGGCGCAGAGGCGGGGCCTCGTGCCTGCCGCCGCTCATGGAGACCGGCGGCGAGGCGGGGGTCGCGGTGCACCTGGCGGTGGCCTACGGTCTGGGCGCCCGGCACCCCGAGGACCGGATATCCGCCGTGGACGCCCTGCTCGTCCTGGCCGCGCGGGGCCGGCTGGACACCGCTCTGCTCGGGCGCGAGCTGGCGGTCCTCGTCGACCGCGACCTGGTCAAGGTGGTCCGGCTGGCCGACTCCGCCCGGACCGCGGCCGCCACCGGGGCGTACCGGACCGTGCTGCGCGTGCTCGCCGGGGCGCTGCCCGCCCTGCTCGCGTACCAGAAGGCGCCGAGCGGGATCGGGGAGCTGCTGGCCGTCGCGGCCGACTGCGCCGAGCGCTGCGGTACGGAGGGGATCGAGCCGATCGCGGGACTGGCCGGAACAGCCGGGCGCAAGGGGGCCTCGCAGACCGTGCGGCAGGCCGCCCGCCTGCTGGCCGTGTTCCCGGCCGGGCCAACCTCCCCCTGACTCCCGCGAGACGGCCCACCGGACCGCCCGTGGACCGTCCGCCGAAACGCCCACCACCGGCTGCCGGCGCCTGCCGAACCGCTCACACATACGGCCGAAAAACGACGATAGGCGATCAGATCCACACTTAACCCATCAGTCACAAAGTGTTCGTGATCAGGCAACACCGTTCGTCCACAGTAAGGATATGACTGATGTGACGTCTTCGAAGTCCGCCCGCCGCCCGCACCACTGGCGGCGGGACCTGATCGAGCTGGCCGCCCTGTTCACGGCCGTCGCCGTGGCCGACGCGATCGCCAACCTGATCGGGCACCAGCCCGACGGGCCCTACCTGCTCATGGCGTCGGCCGTGGCCCTGGTGGCCACGGCGACGTTCCACACCTGGTGGGCACGACGGCACAGCAACGCTCCCCCGCCGGAACGAACAGGCGCGTCCGATCCGGCGTCGGACGGGGGCGCCGACGAGGTCACCGACGACGCCGCGAAGGCCGCGGCAGGGGAGACCGTCCTGTGGCGGCTGCGGACGACGGTGCGCGACGCCCCGGGCAGTCTGGCCGCGCTGTGCCTGGTGCTCGCCCGGTTCCGGATCGACATCCTGACGCTCCAGACCCACCCGTTGGCCGAGGGGACGGTCGATGAGTTCCTGCTGCGGGCGCCCGCCTCGCTCCCGGCGCAGGAGCTGACCCGGGAGATCGCGGCCGCGGGCGGCACCGCCACCTGGATCGAGCGGGCGGACGCCCACGATCTGGTGGACACCCCGACCCGGGTGCTCTCGCTGGCCACCCGCACGGCGCTCGACGCGGCGGAACTCCCCCTGGCCCTGCGCCAGTTGCTCGGCCGGTGCACCATCCACTCGCTGCCCGCCGTCTCGATCACCGGCCGCCCGACCGGGGAGAGCGCCCCGGTCGAGGGCATGCTGGAGGAGACGGTGATGCGGCTGCGCGACCCGTCCGGCGGCGTCATCTCCGTCGAGCGGCCGTATCTGCCGTTCACCCCGACCGAGTTCGCACGGGCCCGCGCCCTGGTGGAGCTCGACGCCCGGCTCGGCCCGAGGGTGCCCCGCAGCGAGGACATCCTCACGCTGCCCGAGGGCAACGAGATCACCGTGCGCCGCGCGGACCGCAGCGACCTCGTCGCGGCCCGCGCCATGCACGACCGGTGCTCCCCGCGCACCCTGGGCCTGCGCTACCACGGCCCGGTGGGCGACGCGGACCGCTACCTGGACCATCTGCTGAGCCCGCGGTTCGGCCGCACCCTGGCCGTCCAGACCGCCTCCGGCAAGCTGGTGGCGCTCGGCCACCTCCTGTGGGACGGCGACGAGACCGAGGTGGCCCTCCTCGTCGAGGACGACTGGCAGCGCCGGGGAATCGGCTCCGAACTGCTGGGCCGGCTGGTGCAGCTCGCCGAGGAGGCGGGCTGCGACAGCGTGTACGCCGTGACGCAGTCCCGCAACACCGGCATGGTCGCGGCGATGCGCGCGCTGGAACTGCCCCTCGACTACCAGATCGAGGAGGGCACCCTCGTCATCACCGCGCGACTGCGGAGCGAGCAGCGGACGACCGTCCGGCCGGCCGAGTCCGCGGAACAGGCCCGTCGCTGAGCGCCTGGCACAGGTCGGCCCACAGATCCTCGACGTCCTCCAGCCCGACCGACATCCGCAGCAGCCGGTCGCCGACGCCGGACGCCTGCCGGTCTCCCTCATCCACGATGCGGTGGCTGATGGAGGCCGGATGCTGGATCAGCGAGTCCACGCTCCCGAGACTGACGGCGGGCGTGATGAGCCGTACGCCGGCGATCACCGCGTGCGGGTCCCCGTACACCTCGAACGAGACCATCGCCCCGCCGATCTCCGGGTAGTGCACCCGGGCGATCCGCGGATCGGCGGTCAGCCTGCGGACGAGTTCGGCGGCGCTGGTCGAGGCGGCCCGGACGCGTACGGGAAGCGTGGACAGCCCCCGTAGCAGCAGATAGCCCGCCAGGGGGTGCAGCACTCCGCCGGTGGCGAACCGCACCTGGCGCAGCCGGGCGGCGAACTCCTCGTCGCAGGCGACGACTCCGCCCATCACGTCGCCGTGCCCGCCGAGGTATTTGGTGGCGCTGTGCAGGACGATCCGCGCACCGTGTTCGACCGGGCGCTGGAGTACGGGGGTGGCGAAGGTGTTGTCGACCAGCAGCGGCACGGAGCCACAGGAGTGGGCGACGGCCCGGATGTCGATCTCGGCGAGTGTGGGGTTGGCCGGGGTCTCGACCATGACGAGGCCGGTGTCGGGGCGGATGGCGTCGGCGATGCCCGCCGGGTCGGTCCAGGTCACCTCGGTGCCCAGCAGTCCGGCGCCCAGCAGATGGTCGCTGCATCCGTAGAGGGGCCGGACCGCCACGACGTGGCGCAGTCCCATGCTCGCGCGGGCCAGCAGCACCGCGGTGAGAGCCGCCATTCCGCTGGCGAACGCGACAGCGCTGTCGGTCCCCTCCAGCCGGGCGAGCGCCGTCTCGAAGCGGGCGGTGGTCGGGTTGTCCAGCCGCGCGTAGACGGGCGGGCCGTCCGGCCGCGCGCCCGTGGTGGCGAAGGCGTCGATCCGCTCGGCCTCGCCGCGCGAGTCGTAGGAGGGGTAGGTGGTGGACAGGTCGAGCGGCGGGGCGTGCAGGCCGAGGGAGGCGAGATCGTCGCGTCCGGCGTGCACGGCTTCGGTGGCCAGCGCCCTGGACGGGGTAGGGGCGGGGGGCGTCGTCGAGACTTCGTTGTCCATGGGAGCACTCTGAACAGTTACCGATTCGTAGCGGCACAGGGCCGTGTTACGTTCGCCGCATGGCCGAATCTGTCGCTCTAGACCCGGTGGATCTGCATATTCTGCGGTTGTTGCAGAACGATGCCCGGTCGACGTACCGGGAGCTCGCCGCCGAGGTGGGAGTGGCGCCCTCGACCTGTCTGGACCGGGTGGCCCGGCTGCGCCGATCCGGCGTGATCCTCGGCGATCAGCTGCGCCTGGACCCGGCGAAGCTCGGCCGGGGCCTTCAGGCGCTGCTCCTGGTGCAGGTCCGGCCGCACCGCCGGGAGCTCATCGGCCCGTTCGTCGACCGGGTCCGGGCGCTGCCGGAGTCCCGTGCGCTCTTCCATCTCACCGGCCCCGACGACTATCTGGTCCAGGTGGCGGTGGCCGACACCGCCGATCTCCAGCGGCTGGTCCTGGACGAGTTCACCTCGCGCCGGGAGGTCGCGCGCGTCGAGACCCGGCTCATCTTCCAGCAGTGGGACTGCGGACCGCTGCTGCCGCCCGGCGAGGCGGTCCGCCCGTGACCGCCTTCGGGACGTTCGGCCATGATCCTCTTTCGGACGTCCGCCCATGATCTTCTCTCGGAGGTCCGCCCGTAAACGGTGGTGACGGGGAGGCGTCCGCCGTTGGAGGATGTCCGCATGTCAGACACTTCGAGCAGCGCGCTGCCCCGTCAGGTCGCCGACGCCTACGTCGACGCAGTCATCGAACTCAACCCCGTCACGGGCACCTACCTGGGCGTGCCCGAAAGCTCGCACCGGCTGCCCGATTTCTCACCGGCCGGCCAGGAGGCGGTCGCCGACCTCATCCGCGCCACCCTGCTGAAGCTGGACGCCGCGGAACAGCAGCCGGGTGCGGACACCGACGCCGAACGCCGCTGCGGACGGCTCCTGCGGGAGCGTCTGACGGCGGAACTCGCCGTGCACGAGGCGGAGGAGGGACTGCGGACCGTCTCCAACCTGCACTCCCCCGCCCACAGCATCGTCGAGGTCTTCACGCTCACGCCGACCGCGACGGACGAGGACTGGGCCGCGGTGGCGGAGCGGCTGCGCGCCGTGCCGGCCGCGTACGAGGGGTATCGCGCCTCGCTCGGGCTCGGTCTGGAGCGGAAGCTGTACGGGGGCCCGCGGGCGACCGCCACCTTCGTCGGGCAGCTGACGGAGTGGGGCGGGCAGAGCGACAGCGCGGCGTTCTTCGAGGACTTCGTCGCAGGGGCTCCCGAGGCGCTGCGGGCGGAGCTCGACAGGGCCGCCAGGCTCGCGACGGCCTCGGTGCTCTCACTGCGGGACTGGATGCGCGACGTGTACGCCCCGGCGGTCGAGGGGGCTCCCGACACGGTGGGCCGGGAGCGCTACGCCCGCTGGTCGCGGCAGTACAACGGCACCGACCTCGATCTCGACGAGGCGTACGCGTACGGCTGGTCCGAATACCACCGGCTGCTCGCCGAGATGAGGACCGAGGCCGCGAAGGTCCTTCCGGACGCGGGCCCTTGGGAGGCGCTCGCCCACCTCGACGTGCACGGCACCCACATCGAGGGCGTCGAGGAGGTCCGCGAGTGGCTCCAGAGCCTGATGGACGAGGCGATCGAGGCTCTGGACGGCACGCACTTCGACCTCGCCGAGCGGGTACGGAAGGTGGAGTCCCACATCGCCCCGCCGGGCGGTGCCGCCGCCCCCTATTACACCGGCCCCTCCGAGGACTTCTCGCGCCCCGGACGCACCTGGCTGCCCACGATGGGCGAGACCCGGTTCCCGGTGTACGACCTGGTCTCGACCTGGTACCACGAGGGTGTGCCGGGCCACCACCTGCAGATCGCGCAGTGGACGCACGTGGCCGACAGCCTCTCCCGCTACCAGGCGTCGGTCGGCCAGGTCAGCGCGAACGCCGAGGGCTGGGCGCTGTACGCGGAACGGCTGATGGACGAGCTGGGCTTCCTGCCCGACGCCGAACGCCGCCTGGGCTATCTGGACGCCCAGATGATGCGCGCCTGCCGGGTGATCGTGGACATCGGCATGCACCTGGAGCTGGAGATCCCGGCGGACTCGCCGTTCCACCCGGGTGAGCGCTGGACCCCCGACCTGGCACAGGAGTTCTTCGGCGGCCACAGCGGACGGCCGGCCGACTTCGTGGAGAGCGAGCTGACCCGCTATCTCTCGATGCCGGGCCAGGCCATCGGCTACAAGCTGGGCGAGCGGGCCTGGCTGCTCGGCCGGGAGAACGCCCGCGCGGCGCACGGCGACGCGTTCGACCTCAAGGCGTGGCACATGGCCGCGCTCTCGCAGGGGCCGCTGGGACTGGACGACCTGCTGGACGAGCTGTCCAGGCTCTGACCGACTCCGCCCCGGCCGGGCCCCGTTCAGCACGGCGGCCCGGCCCGGGACGCCGATCGGCGAAGTGACGAAGTGGGGAAGCGAGGCGGCCTGCCATGTCCGTTCGGAACGGATTCCTGTTCTGCGCCGACCCGTTGCGGCCGAACCGGCCCGACCCGCACTTCGCCGGCGAGGCCGCGGCCGTACGGGAAGCGGGCGGCCGGGTGGCCCTGATCGACCACGACGCGCTACTCGCCGGCGACGCGGCCGGGGCGGGCGCACGGGTGGTGCGGGACTCCGGTCCGTACTGGTACCGGGGCTGGATGATCCCCTCTGCCCGGTACGCCGAGCTGGAGGAAGCCCTCGCCCTGCGGGGCTGCGCCCTGCTCACCGGTGCGGCCGACTACCGCCTCGCACACGAACTACCCGGCTGGTACGGGGCGTTCGCCCATCTCACCCCGCACAGCGTATGGCGCGGCACGCCCTTGGGCGGCCCCGGGGAACTGGTCGCGCTCGCCGCTCCGCTGGGCCGGGGGCCGGGCATCGTCAAGGACTTCGTGAAGTCCCGCAAGCACGAGTGGCACGAAGCCTGTTTCGTACCGGAGTTGACCGACCGGGGCCGACTGGTCTCCGTGGTCGGCCGGTTCGTCGGGCTCCAGGGCGAGGACCTGGCCGGCGGCGTGGTGCTGCGGACCTTCGAACCGTTCGTACCGGGCGGCGAGGCGCGGGTGTGGTGGCTGGACGGCGAGCCGGTGCTCGTCACCGCCCACCCCGACACCCCCGACCGGCTGCCCGACCCGCCGCTGGGCCCGGTGCGTGAGGCGGTGCGGCGGCTCGGGCCGCGCTGGGTCACAACCGATCTGGCGTTGCGGGAGGACGGGGCGTGGCGGGTGGTGGAGGTGGGCGACGGCCAGGTCAGCGGACTGCCCGCAGGGGCCGGGGCGGGCGAGCTGTTCGCGGCGCTGGCCACCGCCGGGCCGAGGGCGAGAGGGAGCGCACCTGACCGGGCCGCGCCCTGAGGGAGCGCACCCGGCCGGTCCGAGGCCGTGAGGGAGCCAACCCGGCCGGGCCAAGCCCTGAGGTAGCCCACCCAGCCGGGCCGAGCCCGTCAAGGAACGCACCGTCGACGGTTACCCCCCTCAGCAGCCGCAGTCGGCGGCGTCGACCGGAGCGGTGAGCGGGTCGGCGGCACGCTGCTCGCCGCCCTCCCAGGTCTCGAAGGCGAAGCCCTCGCGCGCCCAGTACTCGAAGCCGCCGAGCATCTCCTTGACCTGGTAACCGAGTTGGGCGAGAGCCAGCGCGGCGCGGGTCGCGCCGTTGCAGCCCGGGCCCCAGCAGTACGCGACGACCGGTACGGCCGGGTCCAGCAGCGCCGCCGCCTGCCCGGGGATGAGCGCTGTCGGAAGGTGCACCGCGCCGGGCACGTGGCCCTGGTCCCAGGAGGCGGTGGAGCGGGAGTCCACCACGACGAAGCCGGGGTCGCCATCGCCGGCGAGTGCGGAGGCGACGTCGGACACATCGGCGTGGAAGGCGAGCGAAGCGCCGAAGTAGGCCGCCGCCTCGGCCGGGGAGGCGGGCGGGACGCGCAGGACGGAGTTGACGGCGGTGGCCGTGAGCGGAGAGGTCATGACCAGGAATCTATGGCCGTGGACGCGGCCCAGGAAGTGGGATTCCCGGGCGCTCACCTTGATCCGCCGGGGATTTCCCTGTTCCCTCACTGGATGACCGACTATTCCCCGGACGCCACCGACTGGCGCATTCTCGATGTCCTCCAGCGCGACGGCCGCGCCACTTTCGCCGAGCTCGCCCGTGCCGTGGCCATGTCCCCGAGCGCCGTGACGGAACGGGTGCGACGCCTGGAGGAGACCGGCGTGATCAGCGGTTACGCGGCGGTGGTCGACGCCGAACGGCTCGGGCTGCCGGTCCTCGCGTTCGTACGGCTGCGCTATCCGCACGGGAACTACAAGCCGTTCCACGACCTCCTGGAGACCACCCCGGAGATCGTGGAGGCCCACCACGTCACCGGCGACGACTGCTTCGTCCTCAAGGTGACGGCCCGCTCGATGCGGCACCTGGAGGAGGTCACCGGCCGGATCAGCGCTCTGGGATCGGTCACCACCAGCGTCGTCTACTCATCGCCGCTCCCCCGGCGTGCGATCGGCCGGTAGGGCGTGTCCGGCGGATCAGGACCGGATAGGCCGGACACACCCTGAACCCGCCAGGACGGACACACGGACGGTCACAGGCGGTGGTGCACCGTCGATCCGTGCCGCTCCTTGACCACTTCGAGCCGGGCGGGGATACGGCGGCGCAGATCGGCCACATGGCTGACGATCCCGACACTGCGGTCCCGCTCCCGCAGCGAGTCCAGCACGTCCAGCACCTCGTCCAGGGTCTGGTCGTCCAGGCTGCCGAACCCTTCGTCGATGAAGAGGGTGTCCAGGCGCACGCCCCCGGCCTCCTCGGTGACGACGTCGGCGAGGCCGAGCGCCAGGGCCAGCGAGGCGAAGAACGTCTCCCCGCCGGAGAGCGTCGACGTGTCCCGTTCGCTGCCGGTCCAGGCGTCCACGACGTGGAGCCCGAGCCCCGCCCGGCGGCCGCCCGTGCGGGCGTCGGAGTGGACGAGGGTGTAGCGGCCGGAGGACATCCGCTGCAGCCGGGCGGTGGCAGCCGCCGCCACCTGTTCGAGGCGGGCGGCGAGAACGTACGCCTCCAGGCGCATCTTGCGTTCGTTGTCGGCGGAGGTCCCCGCGGTCAGTCCCGCGAGCCGGGCGACCCGCTCGTACTCCTGGCGCACCGGTCCCAGCCGCCGTACCTCCTCGGCCGCCCGCCCCGAGAGCTGGTCGAGTTCGGCGCACCGGTCGCGGGCGGTCGCGAGGGCCGAGGCGGCCTCGCGCAGCAGCCACTCCGCCGTCGCCCGGGCGCTCTCGGCCGCCGCCGGCCGGGCCGGCGGGCGCTCGGCGGCCGCGCGCGCGTCCCGCTCGCCCCGGCGGTCCGCGACCGCCGCCGCCTCGGCCTGCCAGGCGTCGACGCGGTGCTGGAGGTCGCGCTGCGCCCCGGCGTCGAGGAGCGTCGCGGCGGCGGCCTGCGGGGTGTCGAACCCGGCCTTGAAGGCCGCGTCCGAGAGCCGGTCGTCGGCGGCCTTTCGGCGCTGGGCCGCGTCCTGTTCGGCGCGTACGGCCTCGGCGGCGTCCGCGAGGAGCGCGACCCGGCGGGTCAGCCGGTCCGCGTGCGCGGCGACGGACTGCGACGCGCCCCGGACGGCGACGAGTTGCTCCTCCAGGGCGGACTGCTCACGGTCGAGCGCCTCGCGCTGGGAGGTCCGGGCGGCGGCCCGGTTCCTGGCGTCCTGCCGCTGCTCCACCCGCTCGGCGTGCTCGCGCTCGGCGGCGGCGAGGGCTTCGCGCGCGGCGTGCGTCCCGGCGGCGAGGCAGTGGGCCTGGGCGTGCTCATCGGCCAACCGGTCCACGAGGGAACGGAGTTCGGCGACAGCGGGCTCTGCGGGGTCGTCCCCCTGAGCCTCCGCCCGGGCTGTCGCGTGCCGTTCGCGTACGAGTCCGAGCCGCTGTTCCGTACGGGCGTGGGCCTCCTCGGCGGACCGGTGGACGGCGAGGGCCTTCTCCTCCGTGGCCCGGTCCACATGGCCGTCGCCGGGGCTGGCGGGGGCCGGGTGTTCGGCGGCTCCGCAGACCGTGCAGGGTTCGCCCTCGACGAGGCCGGCGGCCAGCTCCGCCGCGATGTCCCGCAGGCGGCGCTCCCGCAGGTCGAGCCAGGATCCACGGGCGTCCAGGGCCTGTTGACGTGCGGCGTCGACCGTCTCACGAGCGTCCTGTACGTCGGTGGCGAGCGCGTCACGACGGCGTGCCGCGTCCAGTCGGCGGCGGGCCGGGGCCAGTCGTCCGGCGAGCTGTTCGGCACGGGTGGCGGCGTCCTGGGCGGCCTCGACGCGCCGCGTGAGCTCCGCGCGGGCGGTCTCCCAGCCGGCCAGCCAGGCGTCCGCCTCCCGGACGACCTCCTCGTCGGCCCGGGCGTCCCGGTTCAGCCGGACGCGTTCCTCGTCGATCCGCGCACTGCGCGCCTCGTCCTTGCGGGCCGCTTCGAGCCCGCCGAGCTCCTGCCGGAACCGGCGTTCCAGCTCGGCGAGTTGGTCGGCTCCGGCGTCGGCCAGGTCGGCGGGCAGCCGCTCCCTGGCCCGGCCGAGCGCGTCGTCCGCCGCCCGGTGGGCCCGCTCGGCCTCCTCGTGCAGCTCCAGCGCCGGGGCGACCCGGTCGGCCTTGCGGGCGCGCTCCAACCGCTCCTGGCAGCGGTCGTGTTCGGGCTTCCGTTCCTCCAGCTCCTCGGCGCGCCGCCGGGTCTCGGCGTACCGCTGCTGGAGGCGGGCCAGTTCGCGTTCGGCCTCCAGCGCCCGCGCGGCGGCCAGTTGGCGGCCTTCCGCCTCCGCCACCACCGCGCCGGCGATGTCGAGCCGTTCCCGGGCGGCGCTGCGGACGATCGCGGCCCACTCCAGGACCGTTTCGGCCAGGCCCGGTTCGCCGGCCCGTACGGCGGGCGGTGCGGCCTCGGCAGCCGCCGGTCCGCCCGCCTGGGCGATGCGCTGGGCGAGGGCGAGGATCTGCTCGTCGCCGGATTTCACCCGGGCCTCGGCTCCCCGGCGCAGCTCCGCGAGCCGCTCCTCGACGGCGGCGAACCGGCGGGTGTCGAAGAGCCGGCCGAGGAGTTTGCCGCGCGCTTCGGCGTCGGCGCGCAGGAAGCGGGCGAAGTCGCCCTGCGGCAGCAGCACGACCTGGCAGAACTGGTCCCGGCTCATGCCGATCAGCTGCGCCAGCTCCTCGCCGATCTCCTGGTGCGACTTGCTGAGGGCGTGCCAGCCGCGCTCGGGGTCGTAACCGCGCAGTCGGCTCTGGGCCTTCTCCGGGGTGAAGCCGTCGCCCCGCTTCTTGGGGCGCGGCTGGGCGGGGCTGCGGGTGACTTCGAGGCGGCGGCCGCCGACCGTCAGCTCCAACTGGACCTCGGTCGGCAGGTCGGCGGGGGCGTGGTCGCTGCGCAGCGTGGCGCCGGGGCTCTGGCGGGCGCCGGGGACGGCTCCGTACAGGGCGTAGCAGACGGCGTCCAGGACGGACGTCTTCCCCGCGCCGGTCGGGCCGTGGAGCAGGAAGAGGCCGGCCGATGAGAGGGCGTCGAAGTCGACTTCCTGGGTGGCGCCGAAGGGGCCGAAGGCGGTGAGGGTGAGGCGGTGCAGTCTCAACGGGACACCTCGCGCACGCTCTCGTCGACCCGGACGTCGTCGAACGCGGCGCGCAGCACGGTGCGTTCGGGATCGCTGGGGCCGCTGCCGCCGCGCACATGGGCCACGAAGTCCTCCGCGATCTGGTGGTCGTCGCGGCCCTTGAGGCGCTGGGCGTAGGAGGCGAGCGGGTCGTCGGGGGGCCGCTCGGGGTCGAAGACGAGGCTGAGGGTGTGCGGGAAGCGGGCGCTGAGGCGGGCCATGGGGTCGGCCGGGCGGACCGGGTCGGTGAGGGTGGCCTCGACCCAGGCGTGCTCGTGGCGGTCCAGGGCCGGGTCCTCCAGCAGGGTGTCCAGGCGGCCGCGGAGCCGGGCGAGGGGGCGTTCGACGGGGCAGTCGACGCGCTCCTCGGCGGTGATGTTCCCGTCGGCGTCGAGGTCGATCAGCCACATGGTCTTGCGGTGGTCGGCCTCGGAGAAGGAGTAGGCGAGCGGGGAGCCGGAGTAGCGGACGCGGCTCGTGACCCGCTGGGAGCCGTGGAGGTGGCCGAGGGCCACGTAGTCGACGCCGTCGAAGACCCCGGCGGGGACGGCGGCGACCCCGCCCACGGTGATGTCGCGTTCGCTGTCGCTGGGTTCGCCGCCCGCCACGAAGGCGTGCGCGAGGACGACGGACCGGGTGCCGGCGGGGCGGGTGGCGAGGTCGGCGCGGACCCGGTCCATGGCGGCGGTGAGGACCGCCTCATGTCCGGCCCTGGGGGCGCGGAGGGTGTCCTTGACCAGGGCGGGTTCCAGGTAGGGCAGGCCGTAGAGGGCGACGTCGCCGTGGTCGTCGGCGAGCACGACGGGGGTGGCGCAGCCCTCGGGGTCGGTCCGCAGGTGGATCCCGGCGCGTTCGAAGAGTCCCGCGCCGACGCCGAGCCGGCGGGCCGAGTCGTGGTTGCCGGAGATCATGACGGTGGGGACGCCGATGGCGGCGAGCCGGTGCAGCGCGCGGTCGAAGAGCTCGACGGCGGTGAGCGGCGGGACGGCCCGGTCGTAGACGTCGCCGGAGACGAGGACCACGTCCACTCCCTGGGCCTGGACCGTCGCCACCAGGTGGTCCAGGAAGGCGGCCTGGGCGTCGAGCAGGGGCACGCGATGGAAGGACCGGCCCAGGTGCCAGTCCGAGGTGTGCAGCAGCCTCACGTGCTCGCTCCACCGGTTGTGCGCTGCATGTACGTCGTCCTCCACCCCGTGGGCCGCACCGGAGCGGCCCCTGATCCCGCCGCCGGCACCGACCACGCTAACGCCGCCGGGCCGCCGATCCCGCATCGGTCGAGGATTCGGCCGGCGTGGGATGGGCCTCACGGGGACGGCGTGCCGCCCACACGTCCGCACGTCCGCACTTCCGCACGGGGACGGTGCGCCGTCACCCCCCTCCACCGGAACGGCGTGCCGCTCACACGTCCCCGTACGCCTCGCCGCCCAGTTCCAGCGTGGCCGAACCGGCGGTCGCGTCCGCCAGCCAGCCGGTGAAGGCGGCGACGTCGGCGTCCGGCAGCCCGATCTCGATGGTCACGCCCTCCGCGTACCGCACCTCGCGCACCTCCCGCCCGGTGGCCCGCAGATCGTTCTCCAGCTTGCCCGCCCGCTGGTGGTCGACGCGGATGGTCGCCAGCCGGAAGCGCCGCCGGGTGAGGGTGCCGAGCGCGTCCAGGGCTTCGCCGACCACTCCCCCGTACGCGCGGATCAGCCCGCCGGCCCCGAGCTTGACGCCGCCGTAGTAGCGGGTGACGACCGCCGCGACGTACCGCACCTCGCGGCGCATCAGCATCTGGAGCATCGGCACGCCCGCGGTGCCGCCGGGTTCGCCGTCGTCGCTCGCCTTCTGTACGGAGGCGTCGGTGCCGATCACGTACGCGAAGCAGTTGTGGGTGGCGGCGGGGTGCTCCTTGCGGACGCGTGCGACGAAGTCCTGCGCCTCCTGTTCGGTGGCGGCGGGGGCGAGGGAGCAGAGGAAGCGCGATCGGTTGATCTCGCTCTCGTGCGCTCCCGCGCGGGCGACGGTCCGGTACTGCTCCTGCATCCGTCCACCCTATGCGCCGCGACGGCAGCGGGTTCCGGCGGGAATGACAGGGCCGGAGCCATCGGTTGTCCCGGCATGGACACAGAGACAGAGACGATCCGGCGGATTCTTCAGGACTCGGGCGACACCTGGGCCGTGGTGGGCCTCTCCAACAACCGTTCCCGTGCCGCCTTCGGGGTGGCGCAGGTCCTCCAGCGCTTCGGCAAGCGGGTGGTGCCGGTGCACCCGAAGGCCGAGACGGTGCACGGGGAGCAGGGGTACGCCTCGCTGGCGGAGATCCCGTTCCCGGTGGACGTGGTGGACGTGTTCGTCAACAGCGAGCTGGCCAGGGCGGTCGCGGACGAGGCGGTGGCGGTGGGGGCGAAGGCGGTGTGGTTCCAGCTCGGCGTGGTGGACGCGGAGGCGTACGAGCGGACGCGTGCGGCGGGGCTGGACATGGTGATGGACCGGTGCCCGGCGATCGAGATCCCGGGGCTGCCCTCGTAAGCCTGGGGCCGGGTGTGGCGGGCGTATCGGGGCGGGAAGGATCCCCGCCGTGAACGAACCTCTCGACGGTGAGCGGTGGGCGGCGGCCCTGGCCGTGCTCGGGGTGCGGCCCGGCGACGTCCTGCTGGTGCACGCCTCCCTGCGGGCGGTGGGGCCGGTCGACGGCGGGCCCGACGCCGTGCTGGCGGCCCTGCGCCGTGCGGTGGGGCGGGAGGGGACGGTGGTGGTCCCTTCGTTCACCCCGGAGAATTCGGATACTTCACCTCATTACCATGCCCGGGTGCGTGGCCTGGACGCCGAGGCGCGCGAGGCGGTCCGCTCGTCGATGCCGGCGTTCGACCCGGCGCGCACCCCCGCACCGTCGATGGGCGCGCTGGCCGAGGCCGTACGGACGGCGGCGGGGGCGGAGCGCAGCGGCCACCCGCAGACGTCCTTCGCGGCGATCGGCCCGGGGGCGGCGAAGCTGCTCGCCGGGCACCGGCCGGACTGCCACCTCGGCGAGGACTCCCCGCTCGCCCGGCTGTACGAGGCCGACGCCAGGATCCTCCTGCTCGGCACCGGCTTCGCCACCTGCACCGCCTTCCACCTGGGCGAGTACCGCCGCCCCGCCCCTCCGTACCGCCGCTACCGCTGCGTGGTGGCCCCACGTGGCGTGCGGCAGTGGTGGGAGTACGAGGACGTCGCCCTGGACGACAGCGACTTCGGGGCCCTGGGCGCCGCCTTCGAGGAGGGCGCCGGGCCCGGTGACGTACGGACGACTCCGTTCGGGTCAGCCACGTGCCGGCTCCTCCGGCTGCGGGCGGCCGTCGACTTCGCCACCGGGTGGCTCACGGAGCACCGGCGGCCCGGCGGCCTCTTGTAGCCATGGGCGCAGAGCCCGCCGCCGCACACATCACGGATCGGGCATGCCTCGCACGTTTCGCAGAGTCCTGCCGCACCTCGCTGTCGGGCCGCCACGCCAGGATGCGGCGTCAGCCCCGGCCGGAAGCGGCTCACCGCCATGCAGCACCGCCTTCACCACCGTGAGGTCGCCCTGATGTGCCGTGACGTGTTCCCCGGGCGAGCGGCCGGGCGGGTGGGTCGCACAGTTGTTCCCGGCCTGTCTCTCGCATGGGCCCGCTCAGACCCCCAGGCCCTCCACGACCGCCGCTCCCGGGAGGGCGGCGAGCGCCTTGCCGGGGACGATGAGCTTGCCCCGGCGGTTGCCGCTGCCGATCAGGACCCACTCCTCGTCCACGACGGCGGGGTCCAGCAGGAGCGGCCACGGGGCGGGCAGGCCGATCGGAGTGATGCCGCCGTACTCCATGCCGGTCTCGCCGACCGCCGTGTCCATCGACGCGAACGACGCCTTGCGGGCGCCGAGGTGCTTGCGCACCGCGCCGTTGACGTCGACCCGGGTGCGGGAGAGCACCACGCACGCGGCGAGGGTGACCTCTCCGCCGCGTTTGCCCGCCACGACGACGCAGTTGGCGGAGGTGTCCAGCAGGTCCGCCCCGTAGTGCTCGACGAAGACCGCCGTGTCCGCGACGGCCGGGTCGGTGTCGACGTGGAGGAGCCGGTCGGCGGTGACATCG
The DNA here is from genome assembly GCF_046548915.1 of Streptomyces sp. cmx-18-6. NCBI lineage: Bacteria > Bacillati > Actinomycetota > Actinomycetes > Kitasatosporales > Streptomycetaceae > Streptomyces > Streptomyces sp. cmx-18-6. The sequence goes on from NZ_JAEBEP010000008.1 coordinate 341,671, forward strand.
CCCCAGCCCTCGGTCAGGGCGGCGACGACGGGGGCGGGGAGCAGGTCGAACCGTTCCGAGGCGGGGGAGGCATCCTCGAAGGTGCCGATGGGTGCGCGCATGCGGCCACGCTAACAGCGGCGGATCGGTGGCCCGTTGGCCGTCTCACAGGGCGGGAGGGACCGGCCCGAAGCCCCTACCGGGCCTCCGGCCCCTGGTCCAGCTCGGCGAGGGCGAGCAGCTGCTCGGGCGTGACGCCCTCCGGGATGGGCACGGGGGCCGGCGTGCGCAGGGGCGGCTGCCAGCCCTGCTCCGGGTCCCAGCTCCGTACGACACGGGCCGGGGCCCCCGCGACCACCGCGTGGTCGGGCACCTCGCCCCGGACGACCGCCCCCGCCGCGACCACCACGTTGCGGCCGAGGCGGGCGCCGGGCAGGATCACCGCGCCGGTGCCGATCCAGCAGCCGGGGCCGATCGCCACCGGCTCCATCCGGGGCCACTGCTTGCCCACGGGCTCGTGCGGGTCGTCGTAGCTGTGGTTCGTCGACGTGATGTAGACGTAGGGACCGCAGTACGTGTCCGGGCCGATCGTCACCGTCGTGTCGGCGATGACGTGGCTGCCGCGCCCCAGCACCACCCCGTCGCCCAGAGTGAGGATCGGATCGGGCCCGAGGTCCAGGTCCGGCATCATCCCGGCCGTCAGGGTGACCTGCTCCCCGATGATGCAGTGCCCGCCGAGCTCGATCCACGGCTCCCCGAAGACGGTCCCCTGCGGAAAGGCGAGCCGGGTCCCTTCCCCGATCGCGCCGAAACGCAGCCGCCCGGGGTGCTCGGCGGTCACGGCTCCGGCCTCCCGCGCCCACGCCCAGCCGCGGTGCACCGCGCGGGAGACGGCACGACGCCGCCAGCGGGCGAGGAAGGAGAACGTGTTTCGGTTCTTCGGCACGGGCTCACGGTAGTCGGCCCGGCGGCGGCGATCCGGGCGGTGACCTGTGATGTTCACCCCACCGCCCGGTGGGCGCGGGGAGCCGTCGCCTACCGTGTGAGTCGGCCCGATCCCGATCGAAGGCCCCAGAAGCGGCACACCGAACCAGCGGTCCGCCGGCCACCGGAGCACACCGGACCGGCGGACCACCGAACCACCGAACCACCGAGGAGCAGGCTGTGGCGGAGCAGGCGTTGATCACGGGCATGGGCGGAAAGGAGCCGGACATCGACGCGGACGCGTTCGTGGCCCCGACCTCCGTGGTGATCGGAGAGGTGACGCTGGCCGCCGGTTCCAGCGTCTGGTACCAGGCCGTGCTGCGCGCCGACTGCGGCCCGATCACGCTCGGCCCGGACAGCAACATCCAGGACAACTGCAGCGTGCACACCGACCCCGGCTTCCCGCTCACGGTGGGCGCGCGCGTCTCGGTCGGCCACAACGCGGTGCTGCACGGCTGCACCATCGAGGACGACGTGCTGGTGGGGATGGGCGCCACGGTGCTCAACGGGGCGCATATCGGCGCCGGGTCCCTGGTCGCGGCGCAGGCGCTCGTGCCGCAGGGGATGCGGGTCCCGCCGGGGTCGCTGGTCGCGGGGGTGCCGGCCAAGGTGAAGCGGCCGCTGACGGCGGAGGAGCTGGAGGGCATCCGGTTCAACGCGGCCGGTTACGTGGAGCTGGCCAAGGCCCACCGCGCGGCGCACGAGGGCTGAGCCCCACCCGGACGCGTACCTGCCGACATACCGAAGCCGCCGCCCCCTCCCCGACCGGAGGGGGCGGCGGCTTCGGGGAACACGCGCCCGTGGGCGTCAGCCGTTGGGGCGCAGGGTCCACACGACGGTCATCTCGCCCGTGACCGCCCCGTCCGCGCGCCGGATCTCGATGGCGACCGGGAACTCGGGGCGCTCCCCCGCGTCGAGCTGGGCGACGACGTCGGCGATCGGGCGGCCGAGGGTGGCCGTCGCGGTCACCTCGCCCATGGCGAGCTTCTTGTAGCCGATCTCGGCCCTGACGGCCAGCGGCACGGCGCGCGACATCTGGTCCCCGAAGGCGGCGATCACGATGGCGCCGCTGGCCGACTCGGCGAGCGTGAACATCGCTCCGGCGTGCGGTCCGCCGACGTGGTTGTGGTAATCCGCCTGGTCCGGCAGCCGGACGACGGCGCGCTCCGGGGTCGTCTCCAGGAATTCGAGGTTGAGGGTCCGGGCCATCGGAACCGTCGCGACGAGCATCTCGCCGACGGTCATCTGTTCAGCGCTCATAGACCGAAGGTTACTCACGAGTAGCCAGGTTTGGCCATCCCCCTGTGACAGCACCGGGACAGCACTGGGACGGGGGCGGTCGTAGCAGTGGACACGCCATCCCTCTATGGTTACTGGCCATGTGGCCAGGACAGCAGCCGCCCGGGGGCGAGCAGAACCCGCAGGACCCGAACCAGAACCCGTACCAGCAGCCGAATCCCTATCAGCAGCAACCGGGATATCCGCAGCAGGGGCAGCCGGGTCAGCCCGGTGCGCCCGGGTATCCGCCGGGCCGGCCCGGTCAGCAGCCGGGGTACGGGTACCCGAACCCGTACCAGCAGCCGACCGCCCCGCAGTACGCGGTGCCCGGTCCGCCCGGAGGGCCGAAGCCCGACGACAAGAAGAAGACGACGATCGTCGCCATCGTCGCCGCGACCGCCGTCGTGGTGGCCGCCGTCGTCACCGGTGCGATCGTGCTGAACAAGAAGGACGACGGCGGCTCGACCGTCGCGGACGACAAGAAGTCCGCGTCGCCGACCGCGAAGCCGAGCGCGTCCGACGACGCCTCCTCCGCGCCCGTGGAGAACCCGCGCGGCGCTGACGGGGACCCCAAGCCCGTCATTCCGGGCTGGAAGGTCGTCACCAACCCCAAGTGGGGCACGCACTTCGACGTTCCCGGCGACTGGGAGGTCTCCAGCCCCGGCATGTTCGCCGGGATCTCGGACGCCAAGAACCCCGAGGAAGCGCCCATCGCCGGTTTCTCCGCACCCGCCTTCTACAAGAGCAAGTGGTGCGTCGAGGACTCCGACAAGGACGGCCGTGAGGAGGAGAACGAGGTCGCGGGCGTCGGCACGAAGGGCGCGCGGGGGGCGAAGAGCACCGACCAGGCGGCCAAGAGCGAGGCGGGCACCTGGGCGTGGGCGGCCTACGGCCAGGCGGACCCCAAGAGCAAGGTCAAGGTGGGCGACCCTAAGCCGTTCACCACGAAGTCGGGCCTTTCCGGCAGTGTCGCGATCGCTTCCGCGACCGGTCTGGCCAACAAGGGCAAGTGCGACACGGACGGCAAGTCGATCGCCTTCTCCTTCAAGAACGGCAAGGACGAGTACTCGACCTGGGTCCTCTACTCCGTCGCCGGCGTCGACGACGAGCTTCCGGACGCCACCATCCAGCAGATCCTGAGCACGGTCCGGCTCGCCGACGAAACGACCGGCTGACCCGGCTCCGGCCCCGCCACGGCCCGCGGCCCGCGTCCTGCTTCGACCCGGGACGCGGGCCGCAGGCCGTGGCGCGGCCCCCTCAGCCGACGGTGAAGGCCCCGGCCGGCGGCTCGGGCGAGGCGACGGCGTCCGCGTCCCGCACCGGACGGGCCCCGCCGACGAGCCGGGCCAGCGCCTCCCCGTGGGTGACCCTGGCGGGGAAGGCGTCGGCGGCGCAGCGGCGGGTGAGCGGCGCGGCGTCGATCGGGGCGTGCGAGGCGAGCAGGACGACGTTGCCGAAACGCCGGCCGCGCAGCACCGCCGGTTCGCCGATCAGCGCCAGTTCCTCGAAGGTCTCCGCGAAGTTGGCCAGTTGGGAGCGGAGAAACGCGAACGGCGCGCTGTCCGCCAGATTGGCGGCGTAGATCCCGTCGTCGCGCAGCACCCGCCCGGCCACCTTCGCGTACTCCACCGACGTGAGGTGGGCGGGGACCCGGGAGCCGCCGAAGACGTCCGCGACGACGAGATCGGCGGACTTCGGCGGCGCCGCTTCCAGCCGGGCCCGGGCGTCGGCGGCGTGCACGGCGATCTTACTGTCGTCGGGCAGCGGCAGATGCTCCCGCACCATCCGCAGCAGTTCCCGGTCCGCCTCGACGACGTCCTGCCGGGAGCCGGGGCGGGTGGCCGCGACGTACCGGGGCAGGGTCAGCGCCCCGCCGCCGAGGTGCAGGACGTCCAGCGGGGTGTCCGGGGGCGCCGCGCAGTCCACGACGTGCGCGAGGCGGCGTACGTACTCGAATTCCAGGTACGTCGGGTCGTCGAGGTCGACATAGGACTGGGGCGCGTCGTCGACCGTGAGCAGCCAGGCCCGGTCGCGGTCCACGTCGGGCAGCAGCCGGGCGGTGCCGCGGTCGACGTCGCGGATGACGGGTATCGGCTCGTTCACCCCTCCATTGTCGCCGGTGCGCCCCGGCCCCCGCGCCCCCTGCCCGCCGCCCGGAGTGCGGCTCCCGCGCGCCCCCGCCCCGCCGCCCGCGCGTACGGGTGGCGGGGCGGGGGCGGTGCTCAGAGCAGGCCGGTGACCGTGCCCGCGCCGACCGTGCGGCCGCCCTCGCGGATCGCGAAGCCGAGGCCGCTCTCCAGCGGGACGTCACGGCCGAGCTCCACGGTCATCGTGACCGTGTCGCCGGGGCGCGCGACGGCCGCCTCGCCGAGGTCGACGTCGCCGACGACGTCCGCCGTACGGATGTAGAACTGCGGCCGGTAGCCGGTGGCGACCGGGGTCGACCGGCCGCCCTCCTTCGTCGACAGGACGTACACCTGCGCGGTGAAGCGGCGGCTGGGCACCACGCTGTTGGGCGCGGCCACGACATGGCCGCGGCGGACCCGGTCGCGCTCCACCCCGCGCAGCAGCAGCGCCACGTTGTCGCCGGCCTCGGCGGACTCCATCGGCTTGCCGAAGGTCTCCAGACCGGTGACGACCGTCTCGACGTCCGCGCCCAGCACCGCCACCCGGTCCCCCACACGGACGGTGCCGCGCTCGACCGCGCCGGTGACGACCGTGCCCCGGCCGGTGATGGTCAGGACGTTCTCCACGGAGAGCAGGAACGGCGCGTCGGTGTAGCGCACCGGCATCGGCACGTACGTGTCCACGGCGTCCAGCAGCCCTTCGATCGCCGCCGTCCAGCGCGGGTCGCCCTCCAGCGCCTTGAGCCCGGAGACCCGGACCACGGGGACGGCGTCGCCGCCGTACCCGTGCGCGGAGAGCAGCTCGCGGACCTCCAGCTCGACCAGGTCGGTCAGCTCGGGGTCGCCCGCATCGGCCTTGTTGAGGGCGACGACGATGTGGTCGACGCCCACTTGACGGGCCAGCAGGACGTGCTCAGCGGTCTGCGGCATGATCCCGTCGAGCGCGGAGACGACCAGGATCGCCCCGTCGAGCTGCGCCGCTCCGGTGACCATATTCTTGGTGTAGTCGGCGTGGCCGGGCATGTCGACGTGCGCGTAGTGGCGGGTGTCGGTCTCGTACTCGACGTGCGCGATGTTGATGGTGATGCCGCGCCGGGCCTCCTCGGGGGCCCGGTCGATCCGGTCGAACGACACGTAGGAGGTGCTGCTGCCGCCCCGCTCGCTGAGGACCTTGGTGATGGCGGCGGTGAGGGTGGTCTTGCCGTGGTCGACGTGGCCCATGGTGCCGATGTTGAGGTGCGGCTTGGTGCGCACGTATGCCGTCTTGGGCATGGCTCGTTCCTTTGAGGACTCGAAGCTGAGAAGAGAAGACCCCAGGGCCCCACCGACCCTCCCCTTGCGGGGTCCGCCGGACTGTCGGGGGAGGGTCAGCCTCGGGCGCCGTCGAGGGGCGCCGCGGCGGCGGTGAACGCCGCTGCGAGGACTGCTGCTTCTGCGGAGACGACGGCCTCGGCGGCCGCGTCGTTCACGGCAGCCTTCGGCGCGTCCGCGACTGCGGACCGCGCTGCGAGGAAGACGTACCGGAACATGTCCCTGATCATGGCCGGGCGGGGCCGCCGCGTCGAATGGTTTTCGGCGGGCCGGGCCGGACCGGGACCAGTGTCGACATGTCGGCTTCAGAGGTTCTTGAGCGCCTCGCGCACGGAGAGCGGCGACAGCCGGGTCCTGGCCCCTTCGACGAAGTCGCGTACGGCGGTGGGGTCGGTCTTCGCGTACTCCCGCAGCGCCCAGCCGATCGCCTTGCGGATGAAGAAGTCGGGGTGGTCCGCGCGGCGCAGGCAGTAGCCGAAGAGCCGGTCGGCGTCGGTGGCTTCCTTGTAGCGCAGTTGGTGCAGCAGGGCGGTGCGGGCGGCCCACAGGTCGTCGTCGATCCACCGGTCCATGGACCGGGCGAGGGCCGGGTCGGCGGTGACCAGCGGCCCGGCGACATGCGCGGCGAGGGCGTCGACCGTGTCCCACCAGGGGACGGTGGTGACGAGGTGGTGCAGGACGGACAGGAAGCCGGAGGAGCAGGAGGCCACGTGGCGGCGCAGGTAGTCGACGGCGAAGTACTGGTACTCGCGCTCGGGCAGTCGCCAGCAGCGCAGCGCGATCGCCGTGCAGTCCCGCTCGTCCGGCCGCCCCAGACCCGCCGTCACGGTCCGGGACAGGGCCCGGCGTCGCGGCGTGGGGATGCCCAGGAACGGCGCGATGTGCTTCATGTACGCGGCGGCGGCCTCGGCCCGTACGGGGTCGGCGGCCGGAGCGTACGCGGCGGTCAGCCGCGCGAGGACGGTGTCGGCGAGCGCGCTCTCCGGTACGGCGGGGGCGGGGTGCGATGCGGGGTCCACGCGACGCACATTACGGCGATCACACATACTTTTCGGTTAGTCTCCCCGAATGTTCGAGCCCGTCCCCGCCTCCCCGCCCGCCGGCGGTCTGGCCCTGCGCTGTTCCAAGGCGCTGCTCTCGCCCTGGTCCCGGTTCTCGCTGCTCGTCGCGGTGTTGCTGGCCGCCGCGTCGACGATGCTGCTGTTCGAACCACAGCGGCTGCTGGCGTCGGGCTGGCCGGAGCAGCTGACCGGCAGCGGCGCCGCCATGCTGTTCGGGCTCGCGTACGGGGCGCTGACCGTGGCGTTCGTGCCGCGCCCGCTCCTCAACCTCGCCGCCGGCGCCCTTTTCGGCACGCAGGCGGGTCTGGCGGCGGCCCTCGCGGGCACGGTCCTGGGCGCGGGCGTCTCGTTCACGCTGGGCCGGGTACTGGGCCAGGACGCGTTGCGCACCCTGCTGCGCGGGAGACTGCTCACCGCCGCGGACGGGGTGCTGAGCCGGCACGGCTTCCGCTCGGTGCTGGCGCTCCGGCTGTTCCCCGGGGTCCCGTTCGCCGCCGCCAACTACTGCGCGGCGACCTCCCGCATGGGCTACCCGCCCTTCCTCCTGGCCACCGGCCTCGGCTCGATCCCGAACACGGCGGCGTACGTCATAGCGGGCAGCCAGGCCGCGTCGCCGACCTCACCGCTGTTCCTGGCCGCGATGGGCTTCATCGTGGTGTCCGGTCTCGGCGGGGCGCTCGTCGCCTGGCGCAAGCGTCACGGGCTCGGCCGGGGGACGCCGAAGGACTGAGCGGACCGCGACACCGGAAGGACGGGTGCGGTCAGCCCGGCGTTCACCTCCAGGCGATACGCTGCCCGCGATCTTCTCGTCCTTCTTCTCGTCCTTGACGCTCGACCGCACTCCGCACGCAGCACTCAGCCGATGGGCCCTGTCGTCCCTGGCCGATGCACGATCACCTTCGGGATGGCCCAAACCCCATGAGCTGGTTCGAATCATTCGTCCTGGGACTCGTTCAGGGACTGACCGAGTTCCTGCCGATCTCCTCCAGCGCCCATCTGCGGCTCACCGCCGCGTTCGCCGGATGGCACGACCCGGGGGCGGCCTTCACCGCCATCAGCCAGATCGGCACGGAGGCGGCGGTGCTGATCTACTTCCGCAAGGACATCGCACGGATCCTGTCGGCGTGGTTCCGCTCGCTGACGAACAAGGAGCTGCGCGGCGACCACGACGCCCAGATGGGCTGGCTGGTCATCGTAGGCTCGATCCCCATCGGGGTGCTGGGCATCACGCTCAAGGACCAGATCGAGGGGCCCTTCCGCGACCTGCGGCTGATCGCGACGACGCTCATCGTCATGGGCATCGTCCTCGGCATCGCCGACCGGCTGGCCGCGCGCGACGAAGCCGGCGGCAAGCACCGCGCGGTGAAGGAACGCAAGACGCTCAAGGACCTGGGCGTCCGGGACGGCCTGATCTTCGGTTTCTGCCAGGCGATGGCCCTGATCCCCGGCGTCTCGCGCTCGGGCGCGACCATCAGCGGCGGCCTGCTGATGGGCTACACCCGTGAGTCGGCCGCCCGTTACTCCTTCCTGCTGGCGATCCCCGCGGTGCTCGCGTCGGGCGCGTACGAGCTGAAGGACGTGGGCGAGGGCCATGTCTCCTGGGGGCCGACGATCTTCGCGACCATCGTGGCGTTCTTCGTCGGGTACGCCGTCATCGCGTGGTTCATGAAATTCATCACGACCAAGAGCTTCATGCCGTTCGTCTACTACCGGGTGGCCCTCGGCATCCTCCTCTTCATCCTCGTCTCCACCGGTGTGCTGAGCCCGCACGCGGGTGAGTCGGCCGGCTGACCCGGCGATGGGCGCCCCGCCCGGGAGCAGCCGGGCGGGGCCGATCCAGCAGCGCAGCAGCCAGCAGCGCGGATAGATGTCACCACCGTAGAGCGGGGGTCTGACAACGCCGGTTCAGCGGCCCGTGAGCCCCGTCGCCGCGAGGACCGCGTCCACCGTCTCCTGAACCGTCAGCTCGGCGTTGTCGATCCAGACGCCCTGGCCGGCCAGTTCGTCGCGCATCGCCGTGTCGAGGAACGTCCAGTCCGTGGTGAGCGTCTTGTCGCGGGCGAGGTTGCGCTCCCCCGCCTTCGCCGCGCCCGGGGCGAGGACCACGCAGTGCAGCGGCCCCACCGTGATCCGCTTCCGGTAGAAGTCGAGGTGGGCCCGGCGGACCACCACGTCGTCGATCACTGGCAGGAAGCCCGCGCCGACGAAACTGTCCGCCAGCAGGCAGGCGTTGCGGGCCCGGAGGAAGATCTGCCGGTCCGCCTCCTCGTCCCGCTCCGGGGAGGGCCAGCGCCCGCCCGTGACGATGAGTTCCTGGAGTGCGTCCACCTCGATGTGGGCCGAGGCGGCGAACCGCGCGGCGAGCGCGGCGGCCACCGTGGACTTGCCGCTGCCGGGGATGCCGCTCAGCAGGACCGCGCCCGCGGCCGGCTCCGTGTCCACCGGTACCTCGGTCCAGGCCATCGTCGCTCCGCTCCGTGCACGGGCGGTCCGCTCCGCCCCCGCCGGTGATCGTAGGGCACCCGTCGTCCGGGGGCGGCGGCGGGAACTTCCCCGCCCGGGCGGCCGACTACTGGAGGACGACCCAGCGACGAGTACGGCGGACACGCCAGGTACTGCGGGCAGGACGGGCCCCACAAGGGCCGGGAGGAGGCCGAGAGGCATGCATTGGTACGAGGACGACGCGCTCTGGTCCGATTTCGCCTCGACGATGTTCCCACCCGCCCGGGCCGAGTCCGCCGCAGCCCTGGTCGCCTCCTCCCCCCTGCTGGACTTCCCACCGGGTTCCCGGGTGCTGGACCTGGCCTGCGGACCGGGGCTGTTCGTGGTGCCGCTGGCGGCACGCGGATACGCGGTGACGGGGGTCGACCTGTCGCCCTCGATGCTGGAGCGGGCCCGGAACCTGTGTGACGCGGCGGGAGCCGAAGTGCGCCTGGAGCGGGCCGACATGCTCACGTACACGGAGCCCGGAGCCTTCGACGTCGTACTGAACGTCTTCACCTCGTTCGGCTACTTCGAGGACGCCGACGACAACCTCCAGGTGCTCCGCAACGCCCACGACAGCCTCAAGCCGGGCGGGCAGCTCCTGGTGGACGTGATGGGCAAGGAGGTGCTGGCGGGCTGGATCGGGCGGCCCAAAGTGGTGGACCTGCCGGACGGTTCGTACGTCGTCCAGCGCGACACCGTCCTCGACAGCTGGCGGCGGCTGCGCACCGACTGGACGCTGGTGCGCGGGAGTTCGGCCCGTACGGCCTCCCTCCACTCCTGGCTGTACTCGGCCGCCGAACTGCACGCCCTCTTCACGGAGGCGGGCTTCGCCGAAGTGGAGTGCTTCGGCGGCTTCGACGGGTCGGGGTACGACCAGCGCTCCGACCGGCTCATCGTCCGAGGGCGGCGCAAGTGAGGGCCGGGGCGCGGCAGTCGGCCGCCGCCGCGACCGTGCACGAGCACATCACCGACGCCGTGAAGACCCCGGACCTGATCCGGCTGGACGCTGACGTGGTGCTGGCGCGGTTCGAGACGATGAAGGTGTACGCGGCGCTCGGCGCGGTCCGTTCGCTGCTGCGCCGGGGCCGGGTGTCCTCCGGCCAGACGCTGGTCGACAGCTCCAGCGGCATCTACGCGGTGGCGCTGGCCATGGCCTGCCACCGCTACGGGCTGCGCTGCCACATCGTGGCGTCCACCACCGTCGACGCCACGATGCTCGCCCAGTTGGAGATCCTCGGCGCGACCGTGGACCGGATGCCGCCGTCGCAGAGCCTGCGCCTGGATCAGGAGCTGCGCGTGCGCCATGTTCGCCGGCTCCTGGCCGAACGGCCGGACTTCCACTGGATGCGGCAGTACCACGACGCCGTCCACCACGACGGGTACCGGGAGTTCGCCGATCTGCTCACCGCGTCCCTGCCCGAGGGCCCGCTCACCGTGGTCGGCGCGGTCGGCACGGGGGCGTCGACCGGCGGACTGGCCCGCGCGCTGCGGGAGTCGGGGCGGGCGGTGCGGCTGGTGGGCGTCCAGCCGTTCGGCAGTGTCACCTTCGGCAGCGAGCAGTTCAGCGACCCGGAGGCGATCATCGCGGGCATCGGCAGTTCGATCCCGTTCGGGAACGTCCACCATGAGCTGTACGACACCGTCCACTGGCTGGACTTCCGCCATGCGATGGCCGGTGCGGTCGGACTGCTGCGCCGGCACGCCGTGTTCGCCGGGCTGTCCACCGGGGCGGCGCACCTGGCGGGCTCCTGGGAGGCGGCGCGCGACCCGGGCCGGCTGCATCTGGTGCTGGGCGCGGACACCGGACACCGTTACGCCGAGCGGGTGTTCGCCCGGCACGCCGAGGCGCTGGACCCGGCCGGTCTGCGGCCCCGGCCGATCGCGTCGCTGGACGCCCTGCGGCCGCCGTGGTCGGTGATGGAGTGGGCCCGCCGCGCCGCGCCCGAGGCCGCCCGCCTGCCCGAACCGGGCTCCCCCGCCCCCGTACCGACCGTGGAGATGCTGCCGTGACGATCGCCGCCCTGGAGTCCCTGTCCTTCGGTCTCGGGAGGATGGCCGAGGCCGCCGCGTCCACCGGGCGCCGGCTCTGCCTGCTGACCGGCGACCGCTCGGTGTACCGGCATGAGCTGGCCACCCTGCCGCCCGACGCGCTGGACGTCGTGGACGTGGACACCGACGACCCGGAGGCGGTCCGCCGGGCGCTGGCCGCCGTCCCGTCCCTGGCCGGGCTGATCAACACGACGGACACCTGGAGCGTGCCGGCCGCCGATCTGGCCGCCGAGCTGGGGCTCCCGGGCCCGGACCCGGCGGCGGTCCGGCTGCTGCGGGACAAGCGCCGGGTGAGGGAGGCCCTGTACGCGCGGGGGTTGAGCCGGTCCGCCGCCGTGGCCGTGCCGCCCGGGCCGAAGGGGGCGGACGCGGTGCTGCGTACGGTCGGACTGCCCGCCGTGCTGAAGGACTCGGCGGGCACCTCCTCTCGCGACGTCTGGGTCGTGCACGACGAGGAGGCGTTGCACCGGGCGCTGGCGGAGTCCGCCCAACGGCCGCTGAAAGGGGCGCTGTTCGCGGAGGCGTTCCTGTCCGGTCCTCTGTACAGCGCGGAGACCCTGAGCTGGGAGGGGACCACCCGGCTGCTCGGGGTGCTGAGCCGCCAGACGTCCCGGTCGGCGGTGGTACGGGAGGAGGTCGCGGCGTTTCCGGTGGCGCTGCCGGACGGGGAGCGGGCCGATATCGAGGCGTGGGTGGGCCGGGTCCTCGAAGTGGCCGGGCACCGAAGGGGGTTCGCCCATGTGGAGTTCATCCTGACCGCCGAGGGGCCCGAGTTGGTGGAGGTCAACCGGCGGATCGGCGGGGCGCTGGTCGGCGAGGTGCTCTGCCGGACCCTGCGGACCAATGTGTACACGGCGATGGTGGACGAGGCCCTCGGCCGCCGCCCCGGGCTGCTGGACTCCCCGCTCGACGGGCGGGGACCCGCGTACGCCTTCGTCCTCGTCTACGCCGACCGCCCCGGGGTCCTGAAGGGCTGGCACGGCCTCGACGAACTCGCCGCCTTTCCCGGGCCCGTGGAGTGGTACCCCGTCCGCGAGCCCGGCGAGACCCTGGCCCAGGTGGGCGATCAGCGGGGCTGCACGGGCATGGTGCTGGCCGAGGCGGCGACGGCGGAGCTGGCCCAGCACCGGGCGTGGAGCGCGGCGGTGCGGGTACGCCCGGTGATCGCGGACGCGCCGTGAGGGCCGGGTGAGCACGGGACGGCCGGCCCTCCGGCGGTGGGCGTGAGCGCCGGACGGGCCACGGCAGGGCGGAGGTTCAGCGGCCCGCAGGGCCTTCTGCTGGCGGGCTCGTTCCTGATCACCCTGGGCAGCTTCGCCGTGCTGCCGTACATGTCGGTGCTGCTGCACCAGCGCCTCGGCCTCGGGCTGGGCACGGTCGGCTTCGTGCTGGCGGTGGCCTCGCTGATCCAGTTCGCCGGGGGCGTGGTCGCGGGCCCGGTCGCCGCGCGGATCGGGCTGCGGCGGTCGATGCTGGTGGCCCTGACCCTGCGGACGGCCGGATTCGCCGCGTTCGTACCGGGGTTGGCCAGCCCCGCGCTCGCGATCGGCGCGCTGCTGCTGGTGTCGGCGGGCGCGGCGCTCTATCTGCCCGCCAACAAGGCTTATCTGGTGGACGGTTCACCGGACGAGGACCGGCCGCGGCTGCTGTCGGCGAGCAGTTCGGCGTTCAACGCGGGGATGGCGCTCGGCCCTCCGGCCGCGGCCCCGCTCGTCATGGGCTCCCCCGGGGTGCTCTTCACGTGCGTCGCCGGGCTGTTCGCGCTGGTCGGGGTGGGGCACGCGTTCCTGCCGCGCGACGCGGCGCGCCCGGAGACGGTCGCGGACGAGCCTCCGGGCGGGGGCCCGTCGCGGCCCGGACTCTCGCCGTTCCTGGTGACGGTCGCCAGCGTGTACGCGTTCATGTTCTTCCAGCACTATCTGGCGCTGTACGCGGTCCCCCGGACGTCGGCCGGCTTCTACGGAGCGGTCATGATGGGGTACGCGGCCCTCCTCGTCGTCGCCCAGCCGCTGCTGGCCGAGTGGATCGCCGCCCTGACCTATCGGGCGGCCCTGCGGTGGGGGTTCGGGGTCATGGCGGCGGGGATGGCGGCGATCGCCGGGGGCGGGCACACCGGCATCGCGGTGGGCGGGGCGCTGCTCTGCGTGGGCGAGATCGTGCTCTTCCTGAAGAACGACCTGGAGGCGCTGGCCCGCGCCTCCGCTCCCCCGGCCGCCGTGTTCGGCCGCCAGCGACTGGCGGCGGGCATCGGCGCGTTCGTCAGCGGGGTGGTGGGCGGCCAGCTGTACGCGGCGGCGGAGTCGGCCGCCTCGGCACGGGCGTTCTGGGTGGCCGCCTGCCTCCAGTGCCTGCTGCTGCCGGTGCTCCTGCTGAGCTTCCGCCGTACCGCCCGGGGCGCCTCGAAGCCCCGGGCGGGAACGGCGTCCGACCTAGATGGCGGCTGAACCGGCCGGAGCGGTCGCGCCCGTGACGGGCACGGACCTGACGGAGACGCCCGCGCCGGACAGGACAGTGGCGGACACAGCCGTGCCGGGGACGACGGTGGCGGACGCTACGACGGCGACTACGGCCGTGGCGGACGCCGCCCGCTCCCCCGGTTCGGTGCGCCACTGCCCCGCCAGTTCCCGGCGGGCGCGGGCCACGCGGGAGCGCACCGTACCGACAGGGCATCCCGCGTCGTCCGCCGCCTCCTCGTAGGAGAGCCCCAGCATCTGGGTGAGGACGAACGCCTGGCGGCGGGCCGGGTCCAGTCGGCTCAGGGCGTCGAAGACCGCGACGGACTCGTCGAATCCGGGCAGGTGGCGCGGCTGCGTCCGTTCCGCCGCGCCCTGCCAGTCGGCGGTGTCCGCGGTCCGGGGGCGTACGGCGGCCGTGCGGTACCGGTCGATCACGACGCGACGCGCGATGGACAGCAGCCAGGTGCGGGCGCAGGAGCGCCCGGCGAAGCGGGCCAGTCCGGTCATCGCCCGCAGATAGGTCTCCTGGGCGAGGTCGTCGGCCCCCGGCACATCGGCGCTGAGGTAGGCGACGAACCTGCGGACGTCCTCGTAGGTCGCCCGGACGAAGCGGTCGGCGGCCTCCCGGTCGCCGCCTCCGGCGGCCAGGGCCCAGTCGGTGATCTGTCCGTCGTTCTGCCGGGCGGCGTGGACCCGGGGCCGGGGCGCCGGGGCGGTCGGCGGCCGGGCGGGGAGGGAGGGGGTGGCAGTAGGGGTCACAGCAGTCCTTCGCGTCCTGGCGGAGCCGTGGTGCGGTCCTCGGGCCCGGCTCCGCGTGGCCGGCCGCGCGGACGCCCTCGGGGCGGTCCGGTCGACCGGCATGCCTGTCACGGGTGTGCGCGGCGCACACCCGTACCGCCACCGGGTCGCACAGGACCGGGTGGGCGGGTGGAAGTCACAGGGAGGGGACGGGAAGGGGCGGACCGCGCCGGGAGATGGCGTGCAGGGCGAGGCGGTCCTGGGGGCGGCGGCCCGGCCTGCGGCGGGTGCGTCGCCGAGTGGGCCGCCCGGCGGCGGGCGGCGTCGCCGACCACAGACGCCAGGCGGTCCGCAGCGGGGCCCGCACGAACAGGGCCAGGGAGCGGCCCAGCCGGGCGAGGGCCAGCTCGCCGCGCCACAGCCACCAGCCGCAGATCAGTCCGGCGACCGCGTGGGCGGCGGCCATGCCGAGGGTGAACACCGAACCGTCGAAGGCCGCCAGAAGCTCCATCGGGTACGAGGCGTCCCCGGCCGGCCCGCTGTGGGAGGCGTGGGACATCGCCCCGTGCGCGTGGTGCGCGCTCCCCGTGGCGCCCGTTCCGGAGGCCGCCGGAAAGCAGGCGGCGGCCGCGCTGAAGTGGGCGTGCAGTGCCAACTGGCCCAGGACGTGGGCGCAGACGGTGGCCGGTGCGCCCCGTTCGCGGCCCGCGAGCCACCAGCCGGCGGCGGTGACCGGCACGAGGACGGCCAGCAGGGGCAGCAGCGGCAGCGGCCCGCCGGACATCAGGGCATGGCCGAGTCCGGACACGGCGACGCACACGACCGCGAACAGTGCGGTGCGTGCGAGGCGGAGTGCGGTTCCGGCTCCCATGGCGACCATCGTGCCAGCCGCACCCGCCCCGGCGAGAAGACCAGCAGATGCGGAAACAACGGGAGTTCACCCCGTTTGCCCCACCCGCCTCCTGTGTGATTCACATCACAGAGCCGGCGGGGGAACTTTCGGCCCCGCGCCTCCGACTGCTCCAACAACGCGTCTGCGCACGCCTCGTGGCCCGGGGCCGACGCGTCCGCCCTCCGCCAGCCGACGCCCCGAAGAGGCCGCATGACGAACCAACCCCCCGCACCCGAACCGGCAGCGGCCGCCGAACTCCCCGCCGAGCAGCCCGAGACCGCGTCCCCGGACGGCCGTCTCCCCGGTCCCCGGCAGCCCCGCACCGCCCAGCGCACCACCCTCCGCTCCGACCTGCGCGCCTCCTGGCCGGACGGTCTCGTGGCGCTCCTCGTGACGGCGGCCGTCTTCGTCCTGCTGTACATACGCATCCAGAACAAGACCTCCTCCACGGTCTCCGTGATGCCGTTCATGGCCGACGCGGGCGGCTTCTGGATGTACTTCCTCAGCCAGGCGTTCGGCTGGTCCGCCCTGCTCTGGGCGTGGGGAACAGTGATCCTCGGGCTTCTGCTCTCCGGCCCCCGCCCGGCGTGGCTGCGGATACCGGGCCCCCGCCTGGAGCGCCTGCACCGCACCACCAGCCTCAACACCATCGCGCTGATCGCGGCCCACGCCCTGCTGTTCGGGGCCGAGCTGTTCCGGCACGACACAGCGGCCTGGAACTCCGCGCTGGCCACCGCCTTCGTCGAGACCTTCGTCCCGGGCGGCTACGACTCGGGGACCGGCCAGGTCGCCATCCCGATCGGCCAGGCGGCCCTGTACCTCGCGATACCGCTCGGCCTGCTCTTCTACGTACGCCACCGCATCGGCCCGAAGACCTGGCGCGTGCTGCACCGCTTCGTGATCGTGGTCTATGTGCTGAGCGTCTGGCACACCCTGCTGTACGGGACGAACGTCTGGTACGACGGGTGGTTCCGCACCAGCGTCTGGCTGCTCCAGCTGCCGATCGCCGCCCTGCTGCTCGTCCGTCTGCTGCGGCCCGCCCGTCGCTCCGAGAAGCTGCCCGCGCTGTCCGGGACCGCCGTCTCCCGGACGGGCTGGGCGCTGCGCCTGGGCGGCCGGCTCGCGGTGGTGGGCGTGATGGCAGCGCTGATCGCGGTGGTGGTCAGCGGGAGCGACGGCGGGCGGAGCGTACCGCCGGACGACACCTCCTCCACCCACAACCACGACTGAGGACGCGTCCGCCCGGGCACGTACGCTCGGGTCCATGACCACCCATGATCTTCCCGTGCTCGCCGCCGTCGACGGTTCCACCCACAGCCGGCAGGCGCTGGACTGGGCCACGCGGGAGGCCGCCCGCCGCCGTCTGCCGCTGCTGATCGTCCATGTGCGGCCGCTCACCCGGAGCGTCGACGAGGAGACCCAGCAGCGCGAGGCGGACCAGCTCCTCGCCGAAGCCGTACGCCGGAGCGAACTGATCGCCCCGGCACTGCGCCCCTCGACGCTGGCCCCGCTGGACTTCCCGGCGGCGGCCCTGGTCTCGCTCGGCCGGGACGCGTCGATGGTCGTGGTCGGCTCGCGGGGCCTCGGCGGTTTCCGTTCGCTGATGATCGGCTCCAACAGCCTGGCGACCGCGTCGATGGCGGGCTGCCCGGTCGTCATCGTGCAGGAGGGCCCCTCCGACGAGGAGGACCGGCCCGGGGAGGCCGAGGACCACTCCGACATCGTGGTGGGGGTCGCCGCCGACGAGAGCAGCGAGGCCGTCCTCGCCTTCGCCTTCGCGACCGCGGCCGCCCGGCCCGGTGCGCGACTGCGGATCGTGCACGGCTGGACGATGTTCTCCTCGATGCTCAGGGGCGGTCCGGTCTTCGACCGGGAGACCGCGGCGGGCTCGGCCGCGCGGAGCCTGGCGGAGCTGACCTCCGGCTGGCAGGAGCGGTACCCGCAGGTGGAGGTCGTACGGGAGCCGGTCAACGGTTCCGCCTCGCGCACCCTGGTCACGGCCTCCGCCACGGCGGCCCTGACGGTGATCGGCCGCCGCAAGGGCGGGGAGTCGCTCGGCCTCGGGCTCTCGCCGGTGGCGCAGACGACGGTCACGCACGCGCTGGGACCGGTCGCCGTCGTGCCCTGCTGACCGGCCTCCCTGTCGGCTTCCCGGCGGCGCGAGCCGCTTCGGTACGGCTTCGCCCGGTCGGCTTCCCGATGGCGCACGCCCCTTGGCGTCCCGGGCCGCTTGACCGAGACTTGACCGATGACACAGCGTGTGGCACTCGCGACCGTGATGGACCGGCTCGCCATCGACGACGTGATCACCGGATACGCGGTGAGCGTGGACGACGGCGACTGGCCGGCGTACGAAGCCCTGTTCACCCCGGACGGCCGCGCGGACTACACCGGAGCGGGCGGCGAGGAGGGCCCGGCGGGCGAGATCGCGCGGTGGCTCGCCGGGACGATGCTCCTCTTCCCGATCCGCCAGCACCTCATCGTCAACCGGCGGATCGACCTCCAGGACCTGGGCGGCTATCCGGGCGACCGCGCTCAGGTCCGGGCCGACTACCTCAACCCGATGCGCCTGGCGCGGGAGGGCGACGAGCGGCGGGCCGAGGACACCGCCCCCGACTTCGTCACCGGCGGGCGCTACACCTTCGAGCTGGACCGTACGGAACCGGGCTGGCGCATCCGTACCGTCGCCGTCCACGAGAAGTGGCGCCGCACGGCCTGAACCTCCCCGTGCCGAAGGACCCCGGTCGCGTCCCGTGTCGGCCGGGGATCACCTCCCCCACACTGGGTACCCAGAGCTGATCCGGCAGATCACGCGGCTGCTCACCCGCGCGGGACGAGGAGGGCACGGCATGCGGATGCGGCGCGGAGGGGTTTTGGCGTCCGAGGGGCAGCCGCCGTCCGGAGAGAAGCCCGCCCGGTCGCTTCCCGCCTCCGGCTGGGTCCGGGGAGTCGCCGCGCTGCTCGCCGGGGCGCTGCCCGCGCTCGCGTTCCCCGCGCCCTCGCTCTGGTGGCTGGCGTATGTCGCCCTCGTCCCCTGGCTGCTGCTGATCCGCTCGGCGGGCACGGCCCGCCGGGCGGCGCTGGACGGCTGGATCGGCGGAACCGGTTTCGTTCTCGCGGTGCACCACTGGCTGATGCCGAGTCTGCACGTCTTCATCGTGCTGCTGGCCGCGCTGCTCGGTCTGCTGTGGGCCCCCTGGGGCGTTCTGGCCGGGCGGCTGCTCGGCGCCGCGCCCTCCGCCCCGCGCGCCGCCGCCGCGCTGGTGGCCGTGCCCTCGGGGTGGCTGGTGATCGAGCTGGTCCGCTCCTGGGAGGGGCTCGGCGGGCCGTGGGGGCTCCTGGGCGCGAGCCAGTGGGAGGTCGCTCCCGCCCTGCGGGTGGCGTCGGTGGGCGGGGTGTGGCTGGTGAGTCTGCTGGTGGTGGCGGTCAACACCGCTGTGGCCCTGCTGCCGGCCGGGGCCGCCCCCGCCCGGACGACCGCGGGGGCTGCGCTGGCCGGGAGCGCCCTGGCCGTGGCCGCCGCATGGACGTGGGCCCCGCAGCCGGTGAGCGCCGGCACGGCCCGGATCGCCGTCGTCCAGCCGGGGGTCGTCGCGGGCTCCGGGAGCGTCGAGCGGCGGCTCGCCCGGGGCGAGGAGCTGACCCGCTCGGTGGCGGGGCGGGATGTGGACCTCGTGGTGTGGGGCGAGAGCAGCATCGGGGCGGGCGCGTGGCGGGACCCGGCGACCGTACGGCGGCTCGCGGCGCTGTCCCGGGAGACCGGGGCCGACCTGCTGGTCAATGTGGACGCCCGGCAGACGGACGGATCGGGCCGCAGCGGGATCTTCAAGTCGGCGGTGCTCGTGGGTCCTGACGGGCCGACCGGAGACCGGTACGACAAGATGCGCCTGGTGCCGTTCGGCGAGTACGTCCCGGCGCGCTCGCTGCTCGGCTGGGCGACCTCCGTGGGGAAGGCGGCGGGCGAGGACCGGCTGCGCGGCGACCGGCAGGTGGTGATGACCCTGCCGGACGGCGATCAGCGGCTGCGGATCGGTCCACTGGTCTGCTTCGAGTCGGCGTTCCCCGACATGAGCCGGCGGCTGACCCGGGACGGCGCTCAGGTGCTCGTCGCGCAGTCCGCCACCTCCACCTTCCAGCAGAGCTGGGCCCCGGCCCAGCACGCGTCGCTGGGGGCGCTGCGGGCCGCCGAGAACGGCCGCCCCGTGGTGCACGCGACGCTCACCGGCATCAGCGCGGTGTACGGGCCGCGCGGGGAGCGGGTCGGGCAGCCGCTCGGTACGGAGGTGAGCGCGGCGGCCGTGTACGACGTACCGCTGACGCGCGGCGCGACGCTCTACACCCGCTTCGGCGACTGGGCGGTCTACGGTGCGCTGGCGGCGCTGGCCGCCCTGTGCGCGGCCGAGGGGCTGCGGGCGTTCAGGCGGAAGCCTGCTCCAGGGACTCCCGGACGATCCGCTCGCACAGCTCATGGGTCGCCAGGGCGTCCCGGGCACTGAGCACCGTGCCCGCGCGGACCGCGTCGAGGAACGCGTGGACGCACGCCTCGATCCCGCGCTGCCGGGCCACCGGCACCCAGTCGCCGCGCCGCCGCACGCTGGGCTGACCCTTGTGGTCGACGATCTCGGCGAGGTTGAGCACCTGGCGCTTGGCGTCCCGGCCGGAGACTTCGAGGATCTCCTCGGTCGAGCCGTTGAGCCGGTTCATCATCCCGATCGCGGTGAAGCCGTCGCCGGAGAGCTGGAGCACGACATGGTGCATCAGCCCGTCCACGACGCGGGCCCGCACGGTCGTGTGGTCGACGGGGCCGGGGACCAGGAAGCGCAGGGTGTCGACGACGTGGATGAAGTCGTCGAGCACCAGGGTGCGGGGGTCCTCGGGCAGGCCGACCCGGTTCTTCTGCATGAGGATGAGCTCGCGCGGGAGCTCGGCGCACTGGGCGTAGCCCGGCGCGAAGCGGCGGTTGAAGCCGATGGCGAGGCTGACGCCGCGCTCCTCGGCGAGGTTCACCAGCCGCTCGGACTCGGCGTAGTCGTAGGCGATCGGCTTGTCGACATACGTGGCCACCCCGGCTTCGATGAGCCGTTCCACGATCTCGGGGTGGACGGCGGTCGGGGCGTGCACGAAAGCCGCGTCGAGCCCTTCGGCGAGCAGGGAGTCCAGGGTGGTGTGGCGGGCTCCGGCCGGGATGCGGTGGGTGTCGCCCACGGTGTCGAGCGTGGCGGGCGTACGGGTCTGGAGGTGCGGCTCGACCCCCGGGACGGCGGTCAGCACCGGCAGGTACGCCTTCTGCGCGATGTCGCCGAGCCCGATGCAACCGACCTTCACTGGGGTCCCCCTCTTTCGCCTGCCGTACTGGCCCTCCAGCCGGCGTGTTCCGGTCCCGGCAGCATACGGGGAGGCCGCCGCCTGCCTTCCGGCCGCCCGGGACCGGGGGACGGGCGCTGTGCTGACCGGGTCACTCGTGTGGGCCATTCCTGGTCCATCGGCTCCCGACGGCCTTTCCGCACCGCAGAGTTGTCCGGGTGCAGCGAACCCATATCACCGCGAGGCTCCTGATCGGGGTGGCCGTGGCGGCCGTCTCCGGCTGCGTCTCGGTCGCGCCGCAGGACGGCCCCCGGCAGCCCGGCCGGAGCAGCAGCCCGGCGCAGGACGTGTTCCCCCAGGTCGTGCAGCCGCCCGCCCGCGAGGCGCTGGAGACCATCGGGGAACCGAGCCCGTCGCCGGGCAGGCCCGCCTCCCCCGCGCCTCCTTCCGCCGCCCCGGCCCCGGATCCGGCGAAGGCGCGGCGCGTCGTGCCGCCGCAGACGACCCGGCCGCCGGAGCGGGCCGCACCGCCGTCACCGCGGCGGACACCGCGGAAGCCGGTCCCCCGCATCCCTCCGGCCGCCCTGCCGGCTCTGCCGCGCCTCCCGGGCGGCGGGCACGACGTCTGCGCGCTCGGCCGGGGCTACGGCGGCTGGCCCGCGGGCAGCAGGGAGGCCAGGATCTGCGAGGAGACGTACGGCCGCTGACGGCGAAGTCGCGGTCTCATGAGCGGCGGCGGGGCTGCCGGGACGGCGGGGCTTCCGAGCACCACGGCTTCCGGAACTGCGGGGCTTACGGAACTGCGGGGCTTGCGGCGCGGCCGGACTTCCGGGGCGGGTACGGCTTCCGGACCGGCCAAACCTCGGAGACCGCCCCGGCCACCCGGCCGCTCCGGCTTCCCGCCCGCCCCCGCTCACTGCCGCCGCATCCGCAGCTCCAGCCGGTCGATGGCGGCCCGCACTCCGCCGCCGTGACCCTCGTCGTCCAACGCGTCGGCGGCGTCGCGGGCCTGGCGCAGATGGATGCGGGCCGCGTCGGGGCGCTGGAGCTTGAGGTAGTCCGCCGCGAGGTTGAGGTGGAGGGACGGGGAGAACGCCCGGACCGCCAGGGAGTCCGGGTGCCCGGCCGGGCGCTCGTCGCTCAGCCCCTCGGCGGCCGTCAGGGCCCGCAGGTCCCAGGCGAGCTCGTCGCCGGGGTCGTCCTGGGTGTCGGCCATGTAGTGCGCGAGGGTGCAGCGGTGCAGGGCGTCGCCGTCCGCGCCGAGCTCCGACCAGAGGAGGGCGAAGCGGTTGCGTGCCTCCTCCCGGTCACCGCCGTGGAGCAGCATGACCGCCTGGCCGATCCTGGTCATGACGGCGTCCTCGGACGCCTCCTGCTGCTCCACCACTGCGGTCTCCTCTGTCGCCCGTCCAGCCCGGTCACGGTCCCTTCGACGCTAGCGCCGGTGGTCCGCAATACCGCTCAGGCACGGGCGGCGGCCGGGTCGGCCTCAGCCCAGGTCCGGGATGCGCCAGTCGATCGGCTGGTGGCCCTGGGCCGCGACGGCCTCGTTGATCCGGGTGAAGGGGCGGGAGCCGAAGAACTTCTTCGCGGAGAGCGGGGAGGGGTGGGCGCCCTTCACCACGACATGGCGCTCCTCGTCGATCAGGGGCAGCTTCTTCTGGGCGTAGTTGCCCCACAGCACGAAGACGGCGGGATCGGGCCGCTCGGCGACGGCGCGGATCACGGCGTCGGTGATCTTCTCCCAGCCCTTGCCCTTGTGGGAGTTGGCCTCGCCGCCCCGCACGGTGAGCACGGCGTTCAGCAGGAGCACGCCCTGCTCGGCCCAGGGCATCAGATAGCCGTTGTCCGGGACCGGCAGGCCGAGCTCCTCGCGCATCTCCTTGTAGATGTTGCGCAGCGAGGGCGGGGTCCTGACGCCGGGCCGCACGGAGAAGCACAGGCCGTGCCCCTGCCCCTCGCCGTGATACGGGTCCTGGCCGAGGACGAGGACCTTGACGCGGTCGTACGGCGTGGCGTCCAGGGCGGCGAAGACCTGCTCGCGCGGCGGGTACACCGGCCCCTTGGCCCGCTCCTCCTCGACGAAGTCCGCCAGCTCCTTGACGTACGGCTTCTGCAGTTCTTCGCCGAGGACGCCGCGCCAGGACTCGGGCAGCAGGTCGATATCGGTCACGTCCACAACCTCCGGTGAGCAACAGGTTCTTGATCCCAGAACCTACCGGCCGCCACTGACAACGGGCCGGGGAGCCCTGTTCTGAGGTCCTCGCTACCAGCTGGTCTTGCGGTAGAGCTCCCACATCTGCATGACGGTCTGCGGGTCGAGGGCGCGCTCGCCGCCGCCGATGTCCTCGCCGGAGGCCACGTACAGCTTGCCCTGCCACAGCGGCAGCAGCCGGACGTCCTCGACGAGGATCTGCTGGGCCCGCTCGAACTGCCTGCTGACCGCGGCCCGGTCGCTCTTCTGCCGCGTGGCGGGGATGAGCTGCTGGGTGATCTCCTTGTTGCGGTACGGGGTGCCGGTGACGCTCTCCTCGCCGACGAAGGGGGCGATGAAGTTGTCCGGGTCCGGGAAGTCCGGGAACCAGCCGCGGCCGAAGACCGGGTAGTCGCCGCGGGTGAAGCCCTCCTGGAAGCTCTTCCAGGGCGCGCTCTCCAGGGTGATGTCGAACAGCCCGGTCTTCTCCAGCTGCCGTTCCAGCTCCTCGAACTCGGGCTGGGTGGAGGAGCCGTAGCGGTCGGTGGTGTACCAGAAGGTCATCTTCACCGGCTCGGTGATCCCGGCCGAGGTCAGCAGGTTCTTCGCCTTGCCGACGTCCGGGTCGCCGAAGGTGTCGAAGAAGCTGGTGGTGTGTCCGGCGATGCCCTTGGGGACCATCGAGTAGAGCGGCTCGGCGGTCCCCCGGTAGACCTTGGCCACCAGGGCGTCCCGGTCCACGATGTGCGCGATGGCCTTGCGGACGGCGGGGTTGGCGGCGGCGGGGTCCTTCGGGTTGAAGACGAGGAAGCGGATGTCCGCGCCGACGGTCTCGGTGATCTGGAGGCCCTCGTTGCCGTCCTTCTTGTCCTCCAGGCCGATGACCTCCTCGGCGGTCAGACCCCGGTAGGTGGCGTCGATCTCCTTGGCCTTCAGCGCGTTCACCATGTCGGCGGACTTCTCGAAGTACCGGATGGTGACCGCGTCGTTCTTCCGGTTGGCGAAGCCCCTGTAGTCGGGGTTCTTCGTCATCTCGGCGGTGACGCCGGGCTCGTAGGCGTCCAGGAGGTAGGGGCCGGAGCCGGTGACCTTGCCGTCGTCGCGGATCTTGTCCTTGGGGTAGTCGCCGGGGGCGACGAGCGACATGGCGGGCGTGGCCAGGATGAACGGGAAGGTGGCGTCGGGCTTGTTCAGGTGGAAGACGACGGTGTCGTCGCCCTTGGTCTCCACCCGGTCCAGGGAGCCGAGCATGCCGGCCGGGCCGCCCTTGAAGTGGATGTCCACGACACGGTCGATGGAGTGCTTCACGGCCCGGGCGTCGAGCTTCTCGCCGTTGGAGAACTTGAGGTTCTTCCGGAGGGTGCACCGGTAGGCCATGCTCGTGGAGTCGGTGAACACGCAGGAGTCGGCCGCGTCCGGCTCGGGACTCGTACTGCCGGTGGGGAAGCTCATCAGGGTCTGGTAGATGTTCCGCATCAGCTCCCAGGAGCCGTCCCAGGCCGCCGCGGGGTCGAGCGTGGACGGAGAGCTCGTCGTTCCAACGGATATCTTCTGGTCAGTTTCCGATCCACTTTCGGACAGGAGACCGCAACCGCCTACCAGCAGGGAAAAGGATGCTAGAGCTGCAGCAGCCTGCAGACTGGCCCGGTAGAACACGCGCACGCTCCTCGATCAGCCGTGGATCGGCAGACCATACCGCAGCGCCCCACCGGGTCAACACGCTTGTCCAGCGGGGCGCCAGAGCCAATCAGGCCAAATCGGTTCAGGCCACTATCAGCCAACGCCGGCGTTGAGGAAAATGCCTCCGTCGACCACCAGGGTCTGGCCGGTGACCCAGTCCGACTGCGCCGAGGTCAGGAAGGCCGCGGCGCCCCCGATGTCCTCGGGCACACCGAGCCTGCCCAGCGGATAGGCGGCCGCCGCCTCCGCCTCCCGGCCCTCGTAGAGCGCCTCGGCGAACCGGGTTTTGACCACGGCGGGCGCGATCGCGTTGACCCGGACGACCGGCGCGAACTCGTGCGCCAGCTGAAGGGTCAGGTTGACCATGGCCGCCTTGGACATCCCGTACGCGCCGATGAACGGCGAGGGGGCGACGCCGGCGACGGAGGCGATGTTGACGATCGCCCCGCCGTTCTCCTTCTGCCAGGCCCTCCAGGTCTGCTGCGCGAAGCCCAGCGCCGAGATCACGTTCGTCTCGTACACCTTGCGGGCCACATTGAGGTCGAGCTCGGCCATGGGGCCGAAGACGGGGTTGGTCCCCGCGTTGTTCACCAGGAAGTCGACCCGGCCGAACGCCTCCATGGTCCGCTCGACGGCCGCCGCCTGGTGGGCCTCGTCGTGGGCCTTGCCGGGGATGGCGATGACCCGGTCGACCCCGAGCCGCTCCACGGCCTCCTTGAGGGCGTCCTCGCCCCGCCCGGTGATGGCCACCCGGTCGCCGCGCGCGACGAGCGCCTCGGCGATCCCGTAACCGATGCCCCGGCTCGCGCCCGTGATGAGCGCGACTTTTCCGCTGTCCTGCACCGTCATGTCGTCCGCTGCCCTTCGGGTCAGTTGAGAGGTCCGCCGGCCACGTAGATGACCTGGCCGGAGACGAAACCGGCGTCGTCACCGGCGAAGAAGGCGATGGCGTTCGCGACGTCATCGGGACGGCCGACGCGCTGGACCGGGATCTGGGTGGCGGCGGCCGCCTGGAACTCCTCGAAGCCCATGCCGACACGGGCGGCGGTCTGCGCGGTCATCTCGGTGACGATGAAGCCGGGCGCGACGGCGTTGGCGGTGACGCCGAACTTGCCGAGCTCCTTGGCGAGGGTCTTGGTCAGCCCCTGGAGCCCCGCCTTGACGGCGGAGTAGTTGGCCTGGCCCCGGTTGCCGAGGGCCGAGGAGGAGGACAGCGAGACGATCCGGCCGAACCCGGCCTCCACCATGTGCGCCTGGACGGCCTTCGCCATCAGGAACGCGCCCTTGAGGTGGACGTTCATCACGATGTCCCAGTCGGACTCGCTCATCTTGAACAGCAGGTTGTCGCGGAGCACCCCCGCGTTGTTCACGAGGATCGTCGGAGCGCCCAGCTCGGCGGCGACCCGCGCGACGGCGGCCTCCACCTGAGCGGCGTCCGACACGTCGCAGCCGACCGCGAGCGCGGAGCCCCCGGCGGCGGTGATCTTCTCGACGGTGTCCTTGCAGGCCGCCTCGTCGAGATCGAGTACGGCGACGGCGCGGCCCTCGGCCGCCAGGCGTACGGCGGTGGCGGCGCCGATGCCCCGCGCCGCTCCCGTCACGATGGCCACGCGCTGCTCGGTGGTGGACATGCTTGGTTCTCCTCGCCCTTGGATCGCGGCTCAGCGGACGTCGGAGCGTTTCCCTGACAGTCCCTGACAGAGAGGCCCCGATCACTGAGCAACCGCTTAGTACCTTCAGCAGACGAGACGCTAGAAGCCCTGGCACCCGGTGTCAACGGCGTGCGGCCCGGGGGGCCGCACGTCACACCCCCCGGGTGCCGGACTCAGCGCACCAGCAGGTCGAGCAGCCGCTCCACCTCGCCGGCCGGGTCGGCGGTGAGCCCGGTGTGCACGGGCCCGGGCTGGACGACCGTGGAGCGCGGGGCGATCAGCCAGCGGAACCGCCGCCCGGGGTCGTCGCCGGCCGCCTGCCCGGCCCCGTCCCCGCCGCCGCAGACCCCCTCGACCGCGCGGAGGGCGGCCCGCACCCCGACGACGTCGGCGGCCGGGTCCAGCGCCCTGAGCTTCGCCTCGTCGAGGTGCGTACGGGCGGCGACGAACGAGTGGGCCCGGCAGTAGACGAGCACCCCCGCGTTGAAGCACTCCCCGCGCTCGACCCGGGGGACGACTCGCAGGAGCGCGTACTCGAAGACGTCGCGGCGCGTCATCGGCCGCCCTCCTCGCCGGTACGGGCGGCTGCCGGGGCGCGGCCCCCGCGGGGCGGCAGCCGTTCGGTGAGCCAGCCCGGGGCCTGGGAGGGCCGGTTCGCGGTCGGCGCGTCCAGGGTGATCCGCTCGTGGACGGTGGCGGCCCGCGCCAGCAGCGGGGCCACATAGGCCCGGCGCAGCTCGTCGGTGGACCCGAACCCGGGCTCGTCGACCAGCCAGGCGTCCGGCACATCGGCGGCCACCTCGGTGAGCAGCTCCTCCGTGACCAGCGGGGCGAGCTCGGCGGCCGCCGCCGCGATGTCCGGGGCGAAGGGGGCCAGCACATGGTCGGAGGCGTTGTACGGCTTCGCGGCCGAGGCTTCGGCGCCCGGCCAGTTGTGGTGCCAGATCATGGTGGCGCCGTGGTCGATGAGCCAGAGGTCGCCGTGCCAGACCAGCATGTTGGGGTTGCGCCAGGAGCGGTCGACGTTGTTGATCAGCGCGTCGAACCACACGACCCGCCCTGCCTCGGCCGCGCCGACCTCGTAGGCGAGCGGGTCGAAGCCGAGCGAGCCCGGCAGGTAGTCCATCCCGAGGTTCAGTCCGCCGCTCGCCTTCAGCAGCTCCTGCACCTCCTGGTCGGGTTCGGCGAGGCCGATGACCGGGTCGAGATGGATGGTCACCAGCTCCGGCACCCGCAGCCCGAGCCGCCGGCCCAGCTCGCCGCAGAGGACCTCAGCGACGAGCGTCTTGCGGCCCTGGCCGGCTCCGGTGAACTTCATGACGTACGTGCCGAGATCGTCGGCCTCGACGATCCCGGGGAGCGAGCCGCCCTCACGCAGGGGCGTGACGTAACGGGTCGCGGTGACTTCGGTGAGCATGGGCCCAGGCTATCGGCCGCCGTACACCGGGGCCCCGGGGCCGGCGCGGCTTCACGACGCCTCCTCCGGGGCGGCGCGCCAGGCCGAGGCGAACTTCGCGCGGAAGTCCCGGACGGTGTGCGCCTCCGCCTCCCCGGAGCGGGCGTCGAAACGCTGGAGGGGCTGCACCCGGGTCGCAGCCGCGAAGGCCAGCCGCTCGCCGAGGACGAAGAAGGTCGATACCGAGGACGCCCGGCGGACCCGCACATCGACCGACCCCACGTGGCCGGCGGCCACCAGCGCGTCCAGGGTCCGCCGCAGCGCCCGCACCGCGTCCTCGCTGTCCGCCCTGAGCAGGGCCCGTTGCGAGGCGAGGAGCGAGTCCGCGTCGTAACGGGGCAGCAGCAGGCGCAGCTCCAGGCTGCCGGGCCCCGGCGCGCCCGTGGCCAGTTCCTCGGCGCACGCCCGGAACGCTCCCAGGACCCAGTTCCCGTCCACCGTGCTCGCCCGGACGGTGAGCCGCGGTTCACGGAACGCCTGGATGACCTCCTCCGCCAGGGTCGAGGGAGCGGACACACGGTGCACCAGGGCTTCTAGCATGCTCTCGGCGTTCCGGTACCTGTCGTCCGGGTCCTTGGCCAGTGCCTTCCGGAAGAAGGGATCCCACCTCGGCGGCAGGTCGTTGAGCCGCGCGGACATCCTGGGCGGCTTCACCGTCATGTGCTGGTAGGCGATGGCGACCGCGTGCGCGCCGACGAAGGGCGGGGCGCCGGAGAGGAGTTCGCAGAACAGGCAGGCGGCCGCGTACACGTCGGTACGGGCGTCCGAGGCGCGGGACGTCACCTGTTCCGGGGACGCGTAGTGGATCGGGCCCGCGACCACGGGAAGCGCGGCGGAGGGATCGTGGTCGGGCTCTGCCACCGGGCGGTGGAACCGCGTGACCTTCGCGTGACCGTCGTGTCCGATCCGGATGCTCTCCGGAGCGAGGACCCCGTGGCCCCTGCCGGTTTCCTGGGCGTGCCGGAGCGCTTCCAGCACGGTGCGGATCACCGAAACCGCCTGCCCCAGAGGCAACATGCCCGAGGAGTCGAGGAGTTCACGCAAGGTGGCCGGCAGGTACTCAGTGACGACGTAGGGGCGCGGCCCCCTCCAGTGTCGCGCCTCGCCGCTCGCGTACACCGCCACGATCGAGGGGTGGCTCTCGCCCGCGGGGAGTGAGCGCCGCCATACGTGGAACCTCTCCCGGGCCGCGGGGTCTCCGGCAGACTCCGCCCGCAGGGCCGTGATGGCGACAGGACGTTGCGTTCGGGAATCCGTGGCGAGCCAGGTTTCCCGCTCCTCCTCGTTCCCGAGGATCTCGCCGACGTCGAATCCGTCGATGAGCAGGACGTCGCCGCGATGCCCGGCGGTCTCCTGCCCCTCGGCCACCGCGGAGAAGTGGTGTCGGTTCCAGACCAGTCCCAGAGCCGCCGCGGTGTTGCGGTTGTTGCTCTGCGGCCGAGGCAGCGAGCGGCGGGTCAGCGCCATGTCGAGCTCGCCGAAGATGGTGCGGAGGTCGAGGGCGAGCCCGGCTTCCGGCACTCCCTCCCGCAGGATGCGCAGGAGTTCGCCGGAGAACGCGGTGTGCCGTTGGCCCGGCGGCGAGAGCGCCTCCCGGTTCGACGCGCTGGCGGCCATCAGGAACACCCCCTCGATGCCGGCCTTCTCGGCCAGTCGTCGGCCGGACAGCATCTTGGGCAGGATCCGACCGCTGTAGCAGGAGTCGAGAATGACGATTCTCCGCTTCGCGCGGCTGGCCAGCAGGGGACGCCGGAGCCATTCGTAGGCCAGCAACGACTCCTGCTTCTCCGGGTCGGACCCGGTGAGGGCCAGATTCAGCTCCCCCGAGTACGGGTCCGGCAGACCGTGCCCCGCGTAATAGAGGAGCAAGGTGTCCCGGGCTTCGGCCGCCGCCCGGCGAACGGCGTCGAGCACCTCCTCGACGGCGCCCGGGTTGTGCAGCATGCGGCTGTTCTGCCGGGGGATTCCCCACAGTTCCGGCGACCGCAGGGCTTCTGTGAAGTCCAGCAGGCTGTTGCCCACTGCGGGCAGGTCCTCCAGGTGGTCGTAGTCGCTGACCCCGAGGAGCACCACCCTGGACGTGTGGGGGTCAGGGAGCAGCGGCTTGGTGTTCACGAATCGGAACTGTCCTCGTCGTCGAGTGCCGCGACGAGTCGCGCGACCGCTTCGGGATCGTCGGAGGACAACTCGACAGTGGTCCCGCCACGGGTGAGTGTCGCGGTCGTCCCGGCGGACCGGCCCGGACGGGTGTTGCGCCAGCCGGCGTACGACAGCGCGAGCGCGCCGATTTGCAGGCCCGAGTCCGCGGCCAGTTGCACCCACTCGAACGCCCCGCCTCCCTGGGCGCCCGGCCGGGCCGGTCCGGAGGCCAGCGACACCTGGGCGTGCTGGGAGACGGCGCGGTCCTCCAGCAGCCACAGGTACAGCGACCTCAACGCGTCGAGGTCGGTGTCCTCCCCCGCTTCCTCTCCCGCGTCCGACAGCCGTATCTCGATCAGCACATCCGCCCCCTCGCCGTGAGTGACGCCCCGTGGCCCCGTACGCCCCGTCCAACTGAACACCGGCGCCCCGCTCTCCGTACCCATGCCAGAGGCCATGGACACCGATGACCATGGACACCGATGAAGGGAATGCCGCGATGAGCGCAGCGCAGGAGCGCCGGAACCTCCTCGAACGCCGCACCGTCGTCCTGGCGGTGGGGGCGGCCGGAGCGGCTGCCGCACTGACCGCGTGCGGAGGTCCGGACGGTTCGGGGGGCGGCGCGGAGTCGGTCGAGCAGCCGGGGAGCGGCGGGGGGAGCGGGGCCGTCCTCGCGCGGACGGCGGACATCCCGGAGGGCGGCGGGGTCGTCTTCGCCGCGCAGAAGGTCGTGGTGACCCAGCCGAGGGCCGGTGAGTTCAAGGCGTTCTCGTCCACCTGTACGCATCAGGGCTGCGCGGTGAAGGAGGTCACGGGCGGCGCGATCACCTGCCCCTGTCACAACTCGGCGTTCGACGCGGCGACGGGCGACCCCACCGCCGGGCCCGCCACCCGGCCGCTGCCCGCTCGGGAGATCACCGTGGAGGGCGGGTCGATCACGCTGGCATAGCGCCGCCGCCCGGCCTGCGGGGAGCCTTCCAGCAGCCCAGGATCTCGTCGGTGGCGGCGATCGTGGCGACCAGGGCGAGGGTGTTGCGGACCATCGCGGGAGTGTACTCGGCGGGCACCCCGGCGATCGCGTCGGCCGGGACGACCGCCGTGTAGCCGAGGTTGACGGCGTCGAACACGGCGTTGGGGACGGCGACGTTGGCCGAGACCCCGGTGACGACGAGCGTGCGGCAGCCGAGGTTGCGCAGGAGCGCGTCCACGTCGGTGCCGGCGAGCGGCGAGAGCCCGTGCAACCGGCGTACGACGAGGTCCTCGTCCGCCACCTGGATGGGCGGCGCCACCCGTACGGCGGTGGTGCCGGTGTGCTGCTGTACGGGCAGCCGTGCGGCGGCGTGGAAGAGCCGGGCGTTGCGGTTGGCGCCGCGCCCGTCCGGGCGGCTCTCGGCGATCGCGTGCATCACCTGGACCCCGCTCTCGTGGGCGGCGGCGACCAGCCGGGCGATGTTGCCGAGGACGCCCGACGACCGTGCGGCCCCGGCGAGTTCGGGCAGCGCGCTGTCCGGTCCCACGACCCCCTGCTGACATTCGACGGTGAGCAGTACGGTGGTGGCCGGGTCGAGCAGCGCGGCGAGCCGTTCCCGCGTTTCCCTGGACGCCACGGCGCTCCTCCTTCTTCCTGTGCCTGTGCTGCTGACGTCTGCCGCGTGGCGAACGGCGTTGCGCCGCACGGCAAGAACACCCATGATTTCTGACACATCGTCAGATGACAAGGGAGGACACCGCATGACCGACACCCAGCGACGCGGCCGCCGGATCATGATGACCCCGGAGGAACGGGACGCCTACCTCACCGAGCAACGCACCTGCCGGGTCGCCACCCTGGCCGCCGAAGGCCCGCCGCACATCGGCGCGCTCTGGTTCGTCTGGGACGGCTCGTCGCTCTGGCTGTACTCCATCACCCGCAGCCTGCGCTGGTCCCAGCTCCGCAAGGACCCGAGGATCGCCGTCGTGGTCGACGACGGCGAGGCGTACGAGGAACTGCGCGGCGTGGAACTCTCCGGCACGGCCCAGTTCGTCGGCGAGGCCCCGCGCACGGGTGAGCCCTGCCCCGAACTCGACGTACCGGAGCGGCTGTTCCCCGCGAAGTACTTCGGGATCACGGAGATGCCGCACGACGGACGGCACGCCTGGCTGCGGCTCACCCCGGACGCGGTCACCTCGTGGGACTTCCGCAAGATCGCGGGCCTGGCCGGGTAGTCATACCCGGATGCGGGCCCTGGCCGGGTAGTCACACCCAGATGCGGGGCCCTGTCCGGGCAGTCACCCGGATGCGGGCCTGGCCTGGTAGTCACCCGGACATGGGGGCCCCGGCCGCCACCCGCTCCCCCGCCGCCCGCAGCGCGTCGACCGCGGCGCGGACCGAGGGGCGGCGGTCCGCGTCCGTACGCCAGACGGCGTGGATGTGGCGGCGCATCGTCTGCCGCACCGGCACCAGGGAAACCCCTTCGGGCACGGGCCCCCGGCCCAGTCGGGGTGCGACGCAGACGCCGAACCCGGCCGCGATCAGGGCGAGTTGCGTATGGTGCTCACCGGCCAGGTGGGAGATGCGGGGCTCGATGCCCCGGGAGCGCAGGGTGAACATGAGCCACTCGTAACAGAATTCGCCCTCGGGCCAGGACACCCACTCGTCCTGGGCGAAGTCCTCCAGCTCCACTTCGTCCCGGCCGGCCAGCGGATGCCCCGCGGGCATGGCGATGTCCGGTGCGTCGTCCAGGAGTTCGGCCTTGGTGAGGCCCCCGGGCACGGGCAGCCGCTTGTTGCTCCAGTCGAGCACCACGGCCACGTCGACATCGCCCCGCAGGACCGCCCGGAGCCCCTGTTCCGGCTCCAGTTCCCTTGTGCGGACCTTCAGTTCGGGGTGGTCCGCGCGCAGACCGGTGAGCGTGTCGGGCAGCAGTCCGCGCGCCGCCGTGGGGAACGCCGAAAGCGTCACCTGGCCGACCACCTCGCCCCGTTGGGCCTCGATGTCGGACTGGGCCAGCTCCACCTGGGACAGGATCCGCGCCGCGTGGTCCGCGAGCAGCCGCCCCGCGTCGGTGAGACGCACCCCGCGGCCGTTCCTGGCGAGCAGCCGCTGCCCCACTTCGCGCTCCAGCTTGGCCATCTGCTGCGAGACCGCCGACGTGGTGACGTGCAGCCCGCCGGCGGCCCCGCTCACCGATCCGTGCCGGGCGAGGGCGTCCAGCGTGCGCAGCCGCTCCAGATTCAACATGTAAGTAATGCTACGCGAAAGGGCGCAGAAACTCTCACTTGTGCTACGCGGTGACGGTCGCCATCGTTGAACCCATGAGCGCCCCCTGCCACCAGCCGCCCACCCCAGCGGCCGCACCCGCACCCGCACCCCCGACCGCCCACGCCCCCGACCCCGCCCACCGACGCCCGGCCGTGGACTGGCGGATCCGGTTCGCCGCGCTCTCCCTCATCTGGGGGTTCAGCTTCCTGCTCATCAAGGTGGGCACCCAGGGGTTCGCACCGTTCCAGGTCACCTTCGGCAGGCTGCTGGCCGGGACCGCCGTCCTGGCCGTCGCGATGGCGATGCGCCGTGAGCGGCTGCCGCGCTCGGCCCGGACCTGGGTGCACATCACCGTGGCGGCGTTCTTCCTCAACGCGCTGCCGTTCTCCCTCTTCTCCTACGCCGAGCTGACCATCCCCTCCACCCTCGCCGGGATCTGCAACGCGACCTCGCCCCTGTGGGGCATGGCCCTCTCGGTGGTCGCCCTTTCCGAGGACCGCCCGACCCGCCGCCGCGTCGCCGGGCTGGGCGTGGGCTTCATCGGCGTGCTGACCGTGCTGGGGGCCTGGCAGGGCTTCTCGGGCCTGGACCTGCCGGGCACGGGGATGGCGCTGCTGGCCTCGTTCAGCTACGCGGTCGGCTGGATCTACGTCCGCCGTACGCTGTCGGGGACCGGCGCGTCGACACTGACCCTCACCGGCAGCCAGCTCTTCATCGGAACGCTGCAACTGGCCGTGGTGACACCGGTGTTCACCTCTGCTCCGGACACGTTCCCCCTGCTGCCCACCCTCTCCGTCCTGGCGCTCGGAGCGCTCGGCACGGGGCTCGCGGTCCTGCTCCAGTACGGACTGGTCCAGGAGGTCGGCCCGACGACCGGGCAGATGGTCACGTACTTCATCCCGGTGATCGCCACGGCGGCGGGCGTCGCCCTGCTCGGCGAGCGACTGAGCTGGAACACTCCGGTGGGCGTGGTGATCGTCCTGGTCGGCGCGGCCCTCACCCAGAGCCGCCCGTCGTCCGCCGCCGCCGACTCCCGTACGGCAGAAGGCGGGACGAAGCGCCTCAGCCGCACGTGACCGACCCGTACGGCACACGACCGCACGCCCACACACCTCCGCCGTACGCAGCCGGTGCGTACGGCGGAGGACCGTGCGGCAGGCGCCCGAGCCGTACGCGACAGGCGCGTACGGCCGCACGCCAAGTCCTCAGCCGTACCCGGCAGGCGCGTACGACAGCCGGCCGCACGCCCGGACCTCAGCCGTACGCGACCGGTCGCGCGGGCCCGGCCGCCGCCGCCACCGCGTCCGCCAGCGGCCCGATGTCCGCCGCCGTCAGCGGGGACACGGTGAGCCGCACCGCCTGAGGCGTGGCCATCCGAAAGCGCGCACCGGGGGCCACGGCCCAACCGGCGTGCAGCAGCCGGGCGATGGCCCCGGTCTCGTCACTGACGGGCACCCACACGTTCATCCCGCTGCGCCCGTGCGCCGCAACCCCGCGCTCGGCCAGTGCGCGCACGAGCGCGTCCCGGCGCTCCCCGTAGGACCGGGCGACGGCGGCGGTGTCGACGGCGTCCGAGGTCCACAGGTGGAGCACGGCGCGCTGAAGCAGCCGGCTCACCCAGCCGGGCCCCAGTCCCTGCCGCCCCGCGACCCGGTCGACGGTGACCGCGTCCCCGGTGAGCACGGCGACCCGCAGGTCGGGCCCGTACGCCTTGGCGGCCGAGCGGATGAACGCCCAGTGGTCCGTGGCGCCGGCCAGCGGGTGCAGCGGAAGGCCGACGATGGCGTGGCCGTGGTCGTCCTCGATCAGCAGCACGTCCGGGTGGCGGGCGAGGACGGCCTTGAGCTCCTGGGCGCGGCCCGCGCTCACCGAGGCCCCGGTGGGGTTCTGCGCGCGGTCGGTGACGACGAGCGCCCGCGCCCCGGCGCGCAGCGCCCGCTCCACGTCCGCGACCAGCGGCCCGTCGTCGTCCACCCCGACCGGCACGGCACGCAGCCCGAGCGCCGGCACGAGGTCGAGCACGCTGCCCCACCCGGGGTCCTCCACCGCCACCGAGTCCCCCGGCTTGAGGTGCGCCGCGAGCACCCGCTCGATGGCGTCGAGCGCGCCCGAGGTCACCGCGACCGGCCCCGCGGGCACCCCGTCGGCGTCCATCGCCCCGCGCGCGTACGCGGCGAACTCCGCGACCACGGGCTCCTCCCCGTACAGGCCGGGGCTCGCGGCGTCGATCGCTGCGGCAGCGGCCAGTGCCGGGCCGAGGTCCGGCAGCAGGGCGGGATCCGGGTTGCCCTCCCCCAGGTCCCGCACGCCCGGCGGGGCCTCGATGCGCAGGGAGCCGCGCGGGGTGCTGGCCGGGCGCGGACGCACCCGGCTGCCCCGGCGGCCCGCCGTCTCGATCACTCCGCGCTCGCGCAGGGTCCGGTACGCGGCCGCCACCGTGTTCGGGTTGACCTCCAGATGTGTGGCCAACTCCCGCATCGGGGGCAGCACATGACCGGGCGCGAGGTCCCCGGAACCGACCCCGCGCTCCACGCTGGCGGCGATCTCCGATGCGCGCCGCCCACTGATCCGATACTCTCCTAGCACAAACAATACTATGCACTAGTGCAATGAAATCCGCAAGGGAGCACACCATGCAGGACACCGCACCGCCCACCGCCGCGGGCCCCGGCGTCGCCGCCCCCTACACGCCCACCGACCGCACGGTCCCCACCCGGGCCAAGGAGCGCGCCTCCTACGACCGCGAGCTGGTCCACTCGACGCTCGACGCCACCTACCTCTGCCACCTCGGCTTCGTCCGGGACGGGGCGCCGGTCGTGCTCCCGACCATGTACGGCCGGGTCGGGGAGCGCCTGTACGTCCACGGGTCGACCGGATCGCGGCCACTGCGCGACACCCGCGCGGCCGACCCGGGCCTGCCGGTCTGCCTGACCGTCACCCATGTCGACGCCCTGGTGCTGGCCCGGTCCGCCTTCCACCACTCGCTGAACTACCGCTCCGTGGTGGTCCACGGCACCGCCACCGCCGTGACCGACCCCGAGGAGCGGCGGATCGCCCTCGACGCGATCGTCGACCAGGCCGTCCCCGGCCGCTCCCGGGACGCACGCCCGGCGAACGACAAGGAGCTGGCCGCCACGGCGGTCATCCGGCTGGATCTGGACGAGGTCTCCGCGAAGGTCCGCACCGGCGGCCCCAACGACGAGCCGGAGGACGTCACGCTCCCCCACTGGACCGGGATCGTGCCGCTCACCCGCGGCTACGCGCCGCCGGTCCCGGCGGACGACCTGGATCCGGCCGTGGACGTCCCGGACTATCTCCGTGCGCTCTGACGTCCGGCCGCCCGGGACCTCCCGCGAGGCACGGGTGGTGGACGGACCCGGAGCGCCGGGACGCTCCGCTTCGAGCCCGTCCACCACCCCGGTCGCTACACCGCCATGGCGTCCTGGCGGCGCGTGAGCGCGCCGGAGCGCGCCTCGGCCAGGGCCAGCCCGCCCACGGCGGTCAGCAGGAGCAGAGTGCCGACGACGGTGGCCGCCGTCAGCCGCTCCCGCAGGACGGTCACCGCGATGACCGCGGCGCTCACCGGCTCCAGGAGCATGATCACGGAGACGGTGGCCGAGCGGACGGCGGTGGCCCCCGCGAAGTACAGCGCGTACGCGAGCGCGGTGGGCACCGCCGCCACGTAGACCAGCAGCCACAGCACCTGGCCCGTCTCGGCGGTGTGCGGCACCAGGCCCTCGGCCAGCGCCATGGGCAGCAGGCCCACCGCGCCGATGCCGAACGCCCAGGCGCTGGTGGTGAGCGCGTCACCGCCGTCACCGTCCCGCCCGAGCCACCGGGTGAGCAGGGTGATCGCCGCGTACCCGGATGCGGACAGGAGCGCGAGCAGCACCCCGGCCGGGACGACGTCGCCGCCCTCGCCGCCGAGGACCAGCACGGCCAGACCGGTCAGCGCCCCGGTCACGGCGGCCAGACCGCCCCCGCCGAGGCGTTCGCCCAGCATCAGCCGTGCGCCGACCGCGATCAGGACGGGCCCCGCCCCGAGGGTGACGACGGTGCCG
Organism: Streptomyces sp. cmx-18-6; assembly: GCF_046548915.1. NCBI lineage: Bacteria > Bacillati > Actinomycetota > Actinomycetes > Kitasatosporales > Streptomycetaceae > Streptomyces > Streptomyces sp. cmx-18-6. Next base: position 378,759 of record NZ_JAEBEP010000008.1, read on the forward strand.
ACCGCCAGGCCGGTGGACTCCACCGCCGCAAAGTACGCGCTCTGGAACACGGTGAGACCGACGCCCGTGGCGAGGACACGCAGCAGTCGGCGGCCCCGGGGCTCGGGCCGCCGGGGTGCGCGGCGGGGACGCAGGGCGAGCGCGCCGGCGAGCAGGACGAGGCCGCCGGCGCAGCGCCAGAAGGACAGGGCGAGGGGACCGAGATCGCTGACCCGGAAGAGCAGGGAAGCGGCCGCGCCCGCGGTCCCCCAGGCGATTCCGGCGACGACGAGATACAACAGGCTCCGCCCGATGGGCAGCCCGGAAACCGGGGTGGGCATATGACTTCTCCGGAGGAGGAAAGGGTGTGGTCGCTCGGCTCCGCACGCGGGCAGCGACGAACCGCTCGGGGACTGCCCGAGCCCGGTCCTCGTCAGGAGTGAGTGGCCGCGCGCGCTAGGCGGCGGGCGGCGGCAGCACAGTCAGATGCATGATCGGCACACTAGTGCGGGGTCCGCCCGGCGGACAACTCGCTTTCGGCGGCGGCCGCCGCCGCGCCCGTCCCCGCGGCGATGGGCCCCGAAGGCGGTTTCGGGGCGGCGGACTGCGCGATGAACGCACCGGCGAGGACGACGAAACCGCCGACGAGCTGCGGGGCGGAGAGGTGCTCGCCGAGCAGCACCCAGGCCAGGACCGTCGCGATGACCGCTTCCAGGCACGCGACGACCCCGGCCACCTGCGGCGAGAGCAGCCGGACGGAGACGACTCCGGTGGCGTACGCGAGCACGGTGGCGATCAGCACGATCCAGCCGAGCAGCAGCCAGGCGGGGATCTCGTCGCCGTTCATCCCGGCGGTCCCGCCGAGCAGCGACCAGTCCATTCCCCAGGGGCGCGCCACGACGGTCAGGACGACGGCGCCGACGATCAGTCCGTACGCGATGACGCCGACCGGATGCGGAGGCTCGGCCCGCTTCCCCTCACCGTCCCGGCCGTCCTGGCCGCCGTGGTCGGACAGGACGAAGTACCCCACCTGGCAGCAGGCCGCGCCGAGGGCGAGCAGCAGTCCGAGGGCGTCGAAGCCGAGCCCGGCCCAGACCTCCACCACACAGGCCAGGCCGCCCACCGCCAGGACCACGCCGAGCGCCGCGGCCCGGGTCACGGGCCTGCGCTGGACGAAGCGGACCCAGCCGAGGACCAGCGCGGGGGCCAGATACTCGACGAGGAGGGCCACGCCGACCGGGATACGGGAGATCGCGGCGAAGTAGCACGCCTGCACGCCGGCCACGGCGAAGAGCCCGAACCCGGCGAGCAGGGCAGGCCGCTCACGTACCAGATTCCGGTGGCGCCAGGCGACGGGCAGCATGACGACGGCGGCGCCCGCCACCCGTAGCCACACCACGTGCAGAGGGTCGAGCCCCGCCTCGATCAGCGGTTTGGCCGCCACTCCCGAACCGCCGAACGCGAAGGCCGAGGCGAGGGCGAGTCCCAGGCCGGCGCTTCTCTTCCGATTTCCGCCAGACGCGTGCATCGGCACATCATGGCAGCAGCCGACAGCACCGTCACCTCCGTCACACCTGTCGAGACGCCTCGGCCGTACGCTCGGCCGCGCGGCCCGACAACCACCGCGCGTCGACGCCCGCCCGCGTCAGCACCTCCACCGCGCGGCACTCGCCGTCGACGGCCAGCGCGGCGAGGAGGTCGAGCCCGCGGGCGCGCGCCTCACCGCGCAGCCCGGCACGGTGGAGAGCGGCCTCCATGGCGGCGACGGCCGCCGGCGACCAGCCCTCCGGGGACGACTCCCGTACGACGGGGACGGCTCCGGAATCCTCGACGGAGCCCTGCCAGCGGAGCCCGTAACCGATGCTGCGCTGGACGAGATAGCCGAGCACCCGGGCCAGCTGCGGAGCCCCGTCGAAGACCTCGCGGACCTCGGGGTCGCTCTCGACGAGGGAGTGCAGGAGGTGGGCGGTGTCGATCTGACGGTCGCCGTCCCGCAGCGCACGCCTGCGCGCCCCGGTCACCACCGAGGCCAGTTCGGCGGTGAATCCGGCATCGGGATCGGTGGGGTACGGGGTGGGCTGTTCGGGGATCCGCGTCGTCCGGTTTTGCACCCCTCCACCCCATCAGTTCCCGGGGTGCCGGGGCATCGCCGGAGGGACCCATTCCCGGGTCCCACCCAAGTCGGGCACACCGGAGCGGCCCCTCATCCTTGCGGATGAGATCACGCCACGGCGTACAACCAGGGCTCTCGAATCGGACGCGCCGCCTTGCGCCGCGCGCCCCGGGCAACCGCAGACCCCCGCCCGCACGTCCCTCAGACCACAGCACGCAACAGCGCCGGGCGGGAGAGATCACGAGTGTTCTGGATGGTCGCACTGCTCGCCCAGGACGGAATGCAGTACGTCTACCGCGTGTACGCACCGGACGACGCGCTGCCCGCCGATCTGTTCTGGGCCGCGTTCCACTGCCACGACGAGGGCCCGCACCCGCGCGCGTCGGACCGCTTCGACGCCGCGACGATCTGGCGGAACCCGGCAGCCCCGGCGAATCTGACGACCCATCAGCATTGAATGTTCCGGTCGCTGCCGCTACGTTCCGCGGCACCGTATCCGGACGGAACCAGGGGTGGTCGCATGGCCGAGGTCAGCGCGCAGGCGCGCATCGAAGCACCTGCCGAGAAAGTCTGGGCGCAACTGACGGACTTCTCGTCGTACGGCGCGTGGAACGCCACCCACACCAGCTTCCCCAAGGGCGGCCCGGCCGCGCTGGAGCTCGGGGCTGTCTACGAGGAGAACATGAAGCTCATGGGCTTCCCCGCCGAGGTGGCGTGGACGGTCGACGAGTTGGAACACGGCCGGCTGCTGACGACCCGGGGCAAGGGCCCGATGGGAGTCGACCTGACCATGCGCTACTCCCTCACGCCCGCCCCGGACGGGGACGCCACGGCGGTGCGCATCGACGGCGAGTTCACCGGCGCGGCGGTCTCCATGATGGGCGGCAGACTCAGGGACTCCGCGACGGCGGCGCTCCAGGAGTCACTGCGCAGACTCGACGGCCTGGTCGCGGCCTGACTTCGGCGGCGAACGCACGGTGGGGCCTCGCGGACAGCTGTCCGTGAGGCCCCACCGCCCGCCACCGACCGCGGTCGATGGCGGGCACCCGCTCAATGCTCGTCGGCAAGGATCAGATACAGCTTCTTGCGGGCGTCGTTGATGACGGCCATCGCCTTCTGCCGCTGCTCGGGCGAGCCGGTCTTCCAGACCTGTCCGAACGCCTCCATCAGACCGAACCCGGCCTGCCGGATCTCGTTCGCGTCCTCCCAGTCCGCGCCGCGCCCGGCCCCCTCCCACGGGGCCTCGGGAGCGGACTCCGCCTCCGCGCGTCCGGAGTCGGTGAGCGTGAAGAGCTTCTTGCCGCCCTCGCTCGCGCTGACGATCAGCCCCTCGTCCTCCAGCAGCTGGAGCGTCGGGTAGACGGACCCGGGACTGGGCCGCCAGGCCCCGCCGCTGCGCTCGCCGATCTCCTGGATCATCTCGTATCCGTGCATCGGCCGGTCCTTCAGCAGAGCCAGGATCGACGCCCGCACATCCCCGCGCCGCGCCCGGCCCCGGCCTCCACCGCCTCGACCGCGCCCCCCGAAAGGCCCGCCGCCGAACGGCGGCCCGAACGGCCCGAAGGCGGCTCGCCGCCCGCCGCCCTCATCTCGCCCGTGATGACCGGGGCCGCGGCGTCCCGGCCCGTGCTCATGCTCGTATCCGTGTGTACGCATCATTACGCTCCTTCTATCGGTGATCTTTCGCGATACTTCAACGATATATCGGAACCTATCTTCCGGCAAGCGTCTGGTCCGTGCGGGGCCCTCATTGACGTCGGCGAGCCGGTCCAGACGGCACAACACTTCGGCATCACCGCGCACCGACTCCCGCCGAGCGTGACTCGGACCGTGTGACCGAGTAGGCGGAACGCAAGGCTCCGTTCCCGTCCTGTCCTGTCCCGTCCTGTCGCCGGACGGTCATCGGGGGCGCAGCCCCGGAAGTCGTCGACGGACGGCAGGGGGTGACAGATGACAGAGGTGGCTCACGTCCGCCGGTCTCTCCGCTCAAACCCGCCCCTGCCCAGATCCCGGCCGGCAGCTCTCGTTAGGATCTCCTGATCATGGACGTGACACCGGGCAACGAGATGATCGAGGTCCCGCCGGGGCGGGTGACGCTGTCGGACCGGCGGACACAGCGCAGTTGGCCGGTCGAGCTCGCGCCCTACCGGCTCGGGGCATTCCCTGTCACCCAGGCGTTGTACGCGCAGATCACCGGCCGGCGGCCGAGTACCGCCCAGGGCGATCGGCTGCCCGTCGAGAGCGTCTCCTGGTGGGACGCGGCACGGTTCTGCAACGCCCTGTCCCAGTGCCACGGGTTCACCTCCGCCTACCACTTCCCCGCCGATGGCGAAGGCGTCGAGTGGGACGCGTCCGCCGACGGGTACCGGCTGCCGACCGAGGCCGAGTGGGAGCACGCCTGCCGTGCCGGGACGACCGGGCCGCACTACGGGGATCTCGACGAGATCGGCTGGTACCGCGGCAACTCGCATGAGCGCATCCACGAAGTGGGCGGCAAACGCCCCAACCCGTGGGGGCTTTACGACATGCTCGGCAACGCCTGGGACTGGTGCTGGGACGTCTACGACGCCGAGGTCTACGGCGAATACCGGGTGCTCCGTGGCGGTGGTTGGTTCGACGAGCACTGGAGTTGCCGCGCCTCGGCCCGTCGCCGCAGCCACCCGACCTTCCAGGTCGACGACGTGGGATTCCGCGTCGCGCGTTCCATCGTGTAGGCCACGCGGTCGACGGTGGCCGCGTGCACCTGGCGACCTGCGAGGGTCACGGCATGGCGAACCCCAACGAGTTCTGCGTGATCCCCGAGGGCCCCTTCGAACTCGACGAAGAGGGGCGCGCGGACCACCTCGGCCGACCGGTGTTCCGCTGCCCCTCCGCACTGGCGCGGGACGGCTGACGGGGTATCGGCGTCGGCGAAGAAGCCCCCGCCGGCCGAAAACGCCTTGGGTCGGCCGGGCCGCCGGCGCTAGTGTGCGCACGCAGCGAGCACACCCCGAGGAGCCCAGACATGCCCGGTCGCCCGAGCGCGCGTTGACACTGCGGTAGGCCGTGATCGGCCCTGTCATCGCGTGCTGCCCCTGATGTCGCGGCACAGCGAGCCCCACCCCGGCTCGTACCCTCGGCGCGCCCGCCTCGGCACGTCGTCGGACAGCGGGCCTCGTTCCGGCATCCCCAGGGGACTTCGTGCCGTCCGCTTCCTCCGATTCCTCCGCCCCCTCCGATTCCCACCGTCCTGTTACGTCGAGCCTGTGGCGGGACCGAGACTTCCGCAGACTCTGGGCGGGGCAGACGACCTCCCAACTCGGCGAGCACACAGCGCTGGTGGTCCTGCCGCTCTTCGCCGTCCTGACGCTCGAAGCCGACGCCGGGGAGCTGGGCGTCCTCCGCGCCGTGGGACAGGCTCCGATCCTGCTGCTCTCGCTCTTCGTCGGCGCGTGGGTGGACAGGTGGCGGACGCGCACGGTCATGGTGCTGACGGACGCCGCCCGGGCCCTGGCGCTGGGTGCGGCCGCCGTGGCCGGTCTCCTCGGCGGGCTGGGTCTGCCGGTGCTGCTCGTGCTGGCGTTCGTCGTCGGGGCGCTGTCCGTGTTCTTCGACGTGGCCTATCAGACCTCCCTTGTACGGCTGGTGAGGCGCGATCAGCTACTGGGCGGGAACAGCGCGCTCGAGGGCAGCCGGTCCGCGGCGCAGATCGGCGGTCCGGCCCTCGGCGGCGCTCTGATGTCGCTGCCGGCGGCGATCGCTGTCGCCTCCGGTGCGCTGTTCTTCGTGCTGTCGTTCCTGTCGATCGGGCGGATCAGTCGAGTCGAATCGCCCCCGGAACGTTCGGAACGCTCCCCCCGGGTAGGACGGCGCATCCGCGAGGGCCTCCGTTTCGTCGCCCGCGATGCCTCGCTGCGGACCATCTGCCTGGCCTCGGCCGCCTTTCAGTTCGCTCTGGCGGCCACCATGACCGCCTATCTGCTCTTCCTCCCGCGTGAACTGCGTCTGTCCGGCGCCATGGTCGGGCTGGCGCTCGCGGCGACGGGGCCGGGTGCGCTCCTGGGCTCGCTGCTCGCCGCCCGTCTGCCGGGCAGGTTCGGCCATGGCGCCGTGCTCGTGTGCGCGGCGGTGATCGGCAACGGGGCGCTGCTGTGCGTTCCCGCGCTGCACGGCTCCTCCCCCGGGACGGTGCCCGCGCTCCTCCTGATCACCTTCGTGTTCGGAACCTTCAGCCAGCTGGTGAACGTCACGGTCATGGCCGTCCGGCAGGCCGTCACCCCTTACGGGATGCAGGGCCGTGCGGCGGCGACGATCACCTTCGTCGGCATGGGGCTGACCCCGCTCGGTTCCCTGCTCGGCGGATACCTCGCGGCGGAGTGGGGGGTGCGCACCAGCCTCCTGGCGACGTCGGCGGGCATGATGCTGTCCCCGGCACTGATGGCCCTGTCTCCCCTGGCGCGCCTGGGGCGGCGGCTTCCGGCCGCGACGGATTCACCGCCAACGGGATCACCGGGACAACACTAGAACCAGGGTCTGACACCCGGACCGGACCCGACCGCCGTACACGTTCGGCGCGGGCACGTCCAGGAGCGCGCCTCGGCTCTGCCGGCCTACCGCTGCCTTCGGTCGGACCGTCGACCTCCCGGAACCAAGGCCAGACGTCCCGGATTGGCCTTGGTCCACGGTCCCGCGAGCGATCTACGGTCGCCGCATGAGGATTCGCATCGTCGACGCGTTCACCGACCGCCCCTTCTCCGGCAACCCCGCAGGCGTCCTCCTGCTGGACTCCGCCGCCTTCCCTGACGCCGAACGGCTCCAGGAGATCGCCGGCGAGGTCAACCTCTCCGAAACGGCCTTCGCCCACCCCCTGCCGCCGGGCGGCGAGGCCGACTGGGCGCTGCGCTGGTTCACCCCGGCCACCGAGGTGGGCATGTGCGGTCATGCCACGCTCGCCACCGCGCACATCCTGCACACCACGGGGCAGGCCACCGGCACGGTGCGCTTCACCGCGCGCTGCGGGATCGTCACCACCACCGCCCACCCGGACGGTTCCTTCACCCTCGACTTCCCCACCGCCCCGCTGCGCGCGGAGAGCGCGCCGACCGGACTCGCCGAAGCGCTGGGAGCCGAGCCGCTCTCGGTCCACGACACCGGCGAGCACATCGGCGACCTGCTCGTCGAACTGTCCGACGAGGCGACCGTACGGGCTCTCGCCCCGGACTTCGCCGCCCTCGCGGCCTGCTCCCGGCGGGGCGTCATCGCCACGGCCGCCGCCGAAGACCCCGCCCGCGGTTACGACTTCGTCTCGCGCGGCTTCTTCCCGGGCGTCGGCATCGACGAGGACCCGGTGACCGGCAGCGCCCACACCGCACTGGCCCCCTTCTGGTCGGCCCGGTTCGGCCGGAGCGACCTCACCGGGCTCCAGGCGTCCGCCCGCTCCGGCCTCGTACGCACCGCCCTGCGCGGGGAGCGCACCCTGCTGACCGGCACGGCGGTCACGGTGATCGACGGCGAGCTGCTGACGACACTCTGAGCGCGGGAGTTGCGGGGCCCGGGTACGGATGGCAGGCGCTGCGGGGCCCCGGCACGGGCAGCGGGGGCCGCGAAAGCCCGTACGCATGGCAGGAGTGCGGGGCCGTACCGACGCGAAAAGCTGCGGAGCCCCCCACTCCCCCCGCAGCCCAACCCCCCCTGCCCCCGCCCTCACAGCGTCGGCAGCCAGTCCACCCTCCCCGCGAGCAGCGCGTACCCGACGAACGCCCCGATGTCGAGCAGCGTGTGCGCGACGACCAGCGGCCCCACCCGTCCCCAGCGCCGGTACAGCAGCACGAAGACCACGCCCATCACCAGGTTGCCGATGAAGCCGCCGATGCCCTGGTACAGGTGGTACGAGCCGCGCAGTACGGAGCTCGCCACCAGTGAGGCCATCGGCGTCCACCCCAACTGGTCCAGTCTGCGCAGCAGATACGCGACGACGATGACCTCCTCCACCACGGAGTTCTCGGCCGCGGCGAGGATCAGTACGGGGAACTTCCACCAGACGTCGGGCAGCGACTCCGGAACGACGGTGAGGTTGAAACCGCTCGCCCTGGCCCCCAGGTAGAAGGCGAGCCCGGCACTGCCGATGCCGGCCGCGACCAGGGTCCCGCGACCGAGGTCGAACCACGGCCGGGTCCGGTCGAACCCGATGGTCCGCAGGCTCGCCCCCTCCCTGATGAGCAGGTGCGCCACGAGCGCGACCGGCACCAGGGCCGTTGCGATCCCGAACATTTGCCAGGCCAGATCAAGCCATGGGCGGCCTGGGGCGTACGAGCCGTTCAGCGTCGCCGCCTGGTCCTTCAGACCGCCCGGTTTCGTCAGCGATCCGATGAAACTGATAAGTGCCGACACCGCGCTCGCGCCCAGAGAGAGCGCCAGGACCAGCACCGTTTCGGACCGCAAGATCCTTCTCGATGCGTCCACTTGCGGAAAAGAATCAGCCACGCGCCCCGCCTCCACCAGTACACCCGCCTTTTGTTCTGCAATCGCGTCTCATCCCGCTCACCGTCCCGCTAGGGTCTCGAATGCAGGTACGAAGATCATGCGCGACAGGCCGGAGGACGACCACCATCACCGATGGTGCGGTCCCCCCTTTTTCCTCGTTCATCGTTCATCTTCAGGGGGCATCACCCACATGGGACGTCATAGCTTGCCCGACGCCTACGCGCCGGATGAACGCCGGGACGCTCCCCGCGGGCGCCGGCGTCGCACCATCTCCATCGCCACCCTGCTCGTCCTGGCCGTGGCGACGGGCACAGCGGTGGCGGCCAAGGGCGGCCTGTGGGCGTTCTCCGAGTCCTGCGAGAACGCCGCCGTCCGACTGTCCCTGGTCGCCTCCCCGGACATCGCGCCGGCCGTACGCTCCATAGCCGAGGAGGCCCTCGCCGACGAGGTGAGATCGGACGGCCGCTGTCTCGACGTGGAGGTGGTGGCGCGCGATTCCTCCGAGGTGGCAGCCGAACTCGCGGGCGGCGGCAAGGCCCCCGGCTTCCATATCTGGCTGCCCGACTCCGACCTGTGGCTGGACCGGGCCGAAGGGCTGGGCGAGGGCATCCCCGTCTCCCCCTCGGATTCGGTGGCCTCCTCACCGGTGGTTCTGGCCATAGTGCCGTCCGTGTCGAAACGTCTGGGCTGGCCCGACAAGACGTACGCCTGGGGCGAGTTGGTCACCGCGATCCTCCAGTCGGACAAGGTTCGCCTCGGTGCGGCGGATCCGGCGCGCAGCGCCACCGGCCTGCTGGCGCTCACCAGCATCGGCTCCTCGTCCGAGCAGCAGGGCGAAGACAGCGACACCAGGGTCGCGGAGACCGCCAAGGTGCTGGCCGAGCGGATGTCGGACAGCGACGCGCAGGCGCTGGGGACCCTGGCGCGGAGCGGCTCCGGCACCGGGGGCGGCGACGCGAAGCGCAATCAGGCGGTCCTGATCTCCGAGCAGGCGGCCTTCACCCACAACGGGGAGGCGGCCGACGACGGCAAGCTGAACCTCTTCTATCCCGAGGACGGCACTCCGCTCCTCGACTACCCGTACACCCTGGTCAACCGGGAGAAGCTGACCCTGGCGCAGTCCCGGGCGGCCCTGCGCTTCATGACCCTGCTCAACGACGGGGACTCCCGCGCCACGTTCGCCCGGTACGGGTTCCGGGCGCCGGACGGCGGGGCGCTGAGCACGGTCGTCACGTCGGCGGGCGGCCGGGCGCCCCAGCCGTACAGCACGTCGGCCGCCGAGGCGCCCTCGGCGAAGCGGCTCCAGGAGATGCTGGGGATGTGGACGATCACGGTGCGGAGCGCCCGGCTGACCACGGTGGTCGACGCGTCCGGTTCCATGTCGACGCCGGTGCCGGGACGCGCCCAGTCCCGGATGGACGTCACCAAGGAATCGCTCATCCAGGCCCTGAGCCAGTTCACCCCGGACGACGAGATCGGCCTCTGGGAGTTCGCCACCACGCTGGACGGCGAGAAGGACTACCGCGAGCTCATGCCGACCCGCCGGCTGGGCGACCCCGCCCAGGGCGGCTCCACCCACCGGGAGAAGCTGACGGCGGCGTTCGCGGGGCTCCAGCCCGTGCCGGGCGGGGCGACCGGGCTGTACGACACGATGCTGGCCTCGTACAAGGAGGCCCTGTCGACGTATGTGAAGGGCAAGTTCAACGCCCTGGTGATCCTCACCGACGGCTCCAACCAGGACGAACGCTCCATCTCACGCGGCGCGTTGCTCGCCGAGCTCAAGGAACTCGTCGACCCGGAGCGCCCCGTTCCCGTCATCGTCATCGCGGTGGGCCCGGACGCCGACCGTACGGAGGTGGCGGAGATCGCGCGGATCACCGGCGGCGACGGGTACGGGGTGAGCGACCCGGCGGACATCCAGGCCGTCATCCTCCGGGCCATCATGACGGCCGGCCAGCGCGGACACGTCCCCTAGGAATGAGGGCGGCGGCCCGGCCCGGCCGCCGCCCCCGTCCGCGTACGAGCCAACGCTCACGGCGCCGGGAACCCCACCGGCCAGGTGTGCACCGGCTCCCCCGCGTGCATCAGCTCGGCATAGCGCCGCGTGGTCGCCGCCAGGGCCGCTTCCCGGCCGAGCCCGGCCTCCAGCGCCCGGCGGTAGGTGGCGACCTGCCAGGAGGCCCCGTTGACCCGCCGCTTGCAGCGCTCCTCGATGACGCCCAGATAGCGGTCGCGGTCGGCGGGCTCGATGTGCCAGGCGTCCAGCCCGGCCGCGGCCAGCGGCAGCAGCTCCTCCCGTACCAGCTGTACGGCGGGGATCCTGGCCAGCCCGCCGGAGCGGCCGGACCGGGGCCAGAGGAGCTCGGCCTCGATGCCGTGCCGGCACGCCTCGTCGAAGTTCTCCTCCGCCGCCTCGAACGGCAGCCTGCTCCACACCGGCCGGGACTCCTCGGCGAGCGCCCGTACGAGCCCGTAGTAGAACGCGGAGTTGGCGATCACGTCCGTGACGGTCGGCCCGGCCGGCAGGACCCGGTTCTCCACCCGCAGGTGCGGAACGCCGTCGGTCATCCCGTACACCGGGCGGTTCCAGCGGTAGACCGTCCCGTTGTGCAGGACCAGCTCCGCCAGTTCGGGCACACCGCCCTCGTCGAGGACCCGCAGCGGCTCCTCCTCGTCGCAGATCGGCAGCAGCGGCGGGAAGTAGCGGAGGTTCTCCTCGAAGAGCTCGTAGGCGGAGGTGATCCAGCGCTCCCCGAACCAGGTCCTCGGCCGCACGCCCTGGTTCGCCAGCTCCGGCGGCCGTACGTCGGTGGCCTGCTGGAACAACGGGGGCCGCGACTCGCGCCACAGCTCCTTGCCGAACAGGAACGGGGCGTTGGCGCCCAGCGCGATCTGGACGGAGGCGATCGCCTGGGCCGCGTTCCACACGTCGGCGAAGCGGCCGGGCGTCACCTGGAGGTGCAACTGGACCGAGGTGCAGGCCGATTCGGGGGCGATCGAGGGCGAGGAGCAGACCAGGTGGTCCACGCCTTCGATATCCAGGACGAAATCCTCCCCCCGGGCCGCCGCCATTTGATCGTTGAGCAGGGTGTAGCGGTCCACGTCCGAGAGATTGGCCGAGACCACGTCATGCCGGCCGAGCGTCGGCAGGATTCCGATCATGACGATCCCCGCGTCCACCTCCCCGGCCTTGCGGTGCGCATAGGCGAGACCGGTCCGCAACTCCTCCGAGAGCTGATCGAATACCCGGCCGCCGAGCCGGTGCGGAACGATATTTACTTCCAGATTGAACATCCCGAGTTCGGTCTGGAAATCCCGGCTCGCGATGCGCTGGAGCACTTCTTGATTCATCATCCGGGGCATGCCGTCCGAGCCCGCGAGATTCAGCTCTATCTCCAGCCCCATCAGGTTTCTCGGCCGGTCGAACCTCCGCTCCGCCAGGAGTCTGCCCAGCCCCTCCAGGCACTGGTTGAGCTTGGTGCGGTATGCCTGCCGATCGGACAGGTCAACGGCTCCCGCCACGACCTTCTCCCCCATCGAGGGGTCCCTCCTCCAGTGGTCGGCCCGCTGACCGGGCCGTTCGCATCACGATCGATAATGCCCAGCCGGAGTGATCCGTAACGCCCCACGGGCGTCGGGAAACCCGCTAGGCTGGTTGACGGAGACCGGGGGCACATTCCTTGGGCAAGGGCCGCCCGGCATTTTCGGCCGGGGAGCACCCGGCGGAACCGTGGTGGAAACACCGACGAGTTTCGGCCGTCCGCTCCGCCGAAAGAGCCCCAGGCAGGGGCCGTGAGCGGCCGATCAAATCACCAGGAATACCGCAATTCGAAGACCGGATGCCGCCTTGCGCGAAATATGCCCGGCAGCTAGCGGAAACACTGAGTGAACACGTGTCGTATAAACTCCGCCTGACGAGGCAGAGAGTTGACGCAACCGGCCCGTCACCGGCCTCCTCTGGCTCTGGCTCCGCACGCCGACAGCGCCGTCTGCACCCGCCCACGCATCACCGTGTCTCCGAAGTGAGAGGCGACCCACTATGCCGCTGCATGTCCCCCCGGCTCCCGCGCCCGCCCTGCGCAGTGTTCTCGCGGCCCTCGGTTCCCCGACCGCGGTCCGCGAGGCGCACACCTCCGCCCTGCGGTCCGTCCAGGGACCACTGAGCCCCGAACTGCCGCTTCCCGTGCACGTTCTGGACCGGATCGCTCCGACCGGCACGGCACCCCGAACCCGCCTCGCGGCCTGGCGCTTCCTCATCCGGAGCGAGGGCCGGGCGGTCGCCGCCGCGGACACCATGCTCACGCCGGACGGCTGGAGCTTCTCGCACTTCTTCGAGGGCCCCTATCTCGCCTCGACGGAGCTCGCGGTCCGCCAGGCGGAAGCCTCGCCCACGGCGTACCAGGCGAGACTCCTGTCCATTCCCGAGCTGTACATGCTCACCCTCTGGCTGCACGACAGCACCGAGGACGACTCCTCCGACGCCTCGGTCGGCGTGCTCGCCCCGGCCGACGTCCTGGTGCCCCTCGCGCCCGCCCCGCCGGGCATCGCCGCGCACCGCCCGCACCGGGTCGCCGACCTGCTGCCCGTCATGACCCTGCGCGTGGCCCCCGGCCCACTGCTCAGCTCCGCCTGACCGGCGGCGACGGACGACCGGCCCCCACGATGACCCGCACGCCCTGCCGGCGGAACGGGTCACCGTGGGGGCTCCCTCTTGCCCACTCGGACTAGCCCGGTCCGGCCACCCCGAACCACCCGAAGGGACCGTGCAGTTGCGGTGAACCGTCCGCGCGGGTGATGCGTCATGAGAGGAGTACAGGAGCTGCGGTGAAATCCCTGCGGAATCAGCGCCGTAGGGCAACACTGGGACTCGACCGACTGATACGGGGGCGGCCATGAGCCTTTCATCCAGCCGCAGGACACTCGACTCGACGCAGCGAAAGAACCCATCCATGTGCCAGCACCAGCCACCCTGCCCGACCGCCGACTCCACCGACCGGGAGGCGGCCCGACTGACGGCACACCACCCGGAACAGGGCTGGAGCCTCTTGTGCAACGGCGTCCTGCTCTTCGAGGACACCGGCGAGCTGCTGCCCGACGGGCAGATCATCGCCCCGCACCGGCCGTTGGCGACAGGCCGCGTGGTGAAGGCCGCCTGAGGCGGACGTACGAGGACGTCCGAACAAGGCTGTACGGAGAAGGGGCCGGCCCGGGAGGATTCCCGCACCGGCCCCGACGCATGTCAGGTCACGCCCCGAAGGGTCAGTTGTCGTACTCCTCCAGCGGCGGGCAGGAGCACACCAGGTTGCGGTCGCCGAAGGCGCCGTCGATCCGGCGCACCGGCGGCCAGTACTTGTCCGCGGCGGACACCCCGGCCGGGAAGACGGCCTCCTCGCGGCTGTAGCCGTGGTCCCAGTCGCCGCCGAGCGCCGCCGCGGTGTGCGGCGCGTTGGCCAGCGGGTTGTCGTCCGCGCTCCACTCGCCGGAGGCGACCTTCTCGATCTCGGCACGGATCGCGATCATCGTGTCGCAGAACCGGTCGAGCTCGGCGAGGTCCTCGCTCTCGGTCGGCTCGATCATCAGCGTGCCGGCCACCGGGAACGACATGGTCGGCGAGTGGAAGCCGTAGTCGATGAGGCGCTTGGCGACGTCGTCGATGGAGACGCCGGTCGCCCGGGAGATCGGCCGCAGGTCCACGATGCACTCGTGCGCGACCAGTCCGGCCGGGCCGTTGTACAGGATCGGGAAGTGCGGCTCCAGGCGCTTGGCGATGTAGTTGGCGGCCAGCACGGCGACCTGCGTGGCGCGCTTGAGGCCCTCGCCGCCCATCAGACGGACGTACGCCCACGAGATCGGCAGGATGCCCGCCGAGCCCCACGGGGCGGCCGAGATCGGGCCCACGCCGGTCTCCGGGCCCGCGGCGGGCTGGAGCGGGTGGTTGGGGAGGTACGGGGCGAGGTGCGCGCGGACGCCGACCGGGCCGACGCCGGGGCCGCCGCCGCCGTGCGGGATGCAGAAGGTCTTGTGCAGGTTCAGGTGCGAGACGTCGCCGCCGAACTTGCCCGGCTTGGCCAGCCCGACCAGCGCGTTGAGGTTGGCGCCGTCGACGTAGACCTGGCCGCCCGCGTCGTGCACCTCGCCGCAGATGTCGGCGACGTGCTCCTCGAAGACCCCGTGCGTGGACGGGTAGGTGATCATGAGCACGGCCAGCTCGTCGCGGTGCTGCTCGATCTTGGCCCGCAGGTCCGCGATGTCGACCTCGCCGTCGTCGGCGGTCTTCACCACGACGACCTTCATGCCCGCCATGACCGCGCTCGCGGCGTTGGTGCCGTGCGCGGAGGAGGGGATCAGGCAGACGGTGCGCTGGTCGTCGCCGTTGGCCCGGTGGTACGCGCGGACGGCCAGCAGTCCCGCGAACTCGCCCTGGGAGCCGGCGTTCGGCTGGATGGAGACGGCGTCGTAACCGGTGACCTCCGCCAGGCGCTCCTCCAGCTCGCGGATGAGCGTGAGGAAGCCCTGCGCCTGCTCGGCCGGGGCGAAGGGGTGCAGCGCGCCGAACTCGGGCCAGGTGATGGACTCCATCTCGGCGGTCGCGTTCAGCTTCATGGTGCAGGAGCCGAGCGGGATCATGCCGCGGTCCAGCGCGTAGTCGCGGTCGGCGAGCTTGCGCAGGTAGCGCAGCATCGCGGTCTCGGAGCGGTGCTGGTGGAAGACCGGGTGGGTCAGGATGTCGTCGGAGCGCAGCAGCGCGCCGGGCAGCGCGTCGGCGGCCGAGCCGTCCAGCGCCTCGATGTCGCCGTCCGCGCCGAAGGCCGCCCAGACGGCGGAGAGCTGGGACCGGGTGGTGGTCTCGTCGCAGGCGATGGAGACGTGGTCGGCGTCGACGCGGCGCAGGTTGACCCCGCGCTCCCGGGCCTCCGCGACGATCTCCGCGGCCTTGCCGGGCGACCGCACGGTCAGGGTGTCGAAGAAGTCGCCGTGCACGACCTCGGCGCCGGCGGCGCGCAGGCCCTCGGCGAGGATCGCGGCGTAGCGGTGGGTGCGCCGGGCGATCGTGCGCAGCCCCTCGGGCCCGTGGTAGACGGCGTACATCCCGGCCATGACGGCGAGCAGGACCTGCGCCGTACAGATGTTGCTGGTGGCCTTCTCGCGGCGGATGTGCTGCTCGCGGGTCTGGAGGGCGAGGCGGTACGCCTTGTCGCCGTCCGCGTCGACGGAGACGCCGACGAGGCGGCCGGGCAGGCTGCGGGCGAACTTCTCGCGGACGGCCATGAAGCCGGCGTGCGGGCCGCCGAAGCCCATGGGGACGCCGAAGCGCTGGGTGGTGCCGACCGCGATGTCCGCGCCGAGCGCTCCGGGCGAGGTGAGCAGCGTGAGCGCCAGCAGGTCGGCGGCGACGGTGACGATCGCGCCGAGTTCGTGGGCCTGCTCGATGACGGGCTCGATGGCGCGCACAGCGCCGGAAGCGCCCGGGTACTGGAGCAGGACGCCGAAGACGCCGCGCTCGGCGATCTCGGCGGGGATGCCGTCGCCGAGGTCCGCGACGACGACCTCGACGCCGGTCGGCTCGGCGCGGGTCTCGATGACCGCGATGGTCTGCGGCAGGGTGTCGGCGTCGACCAGGAAGACGCCCTTCTTGACCTTGCCGACGCGCCGGGCGAGCGCCATGGCCTCGGCGGCGGCGGTGCCCTCGTCGAGCAGGGACGCGCCGGAGGTGGGCAGTCCGGTCAGCTCGGCGACCATCGTCTGGAAGTTCAGCAGGGCCTCCAGGCGGCCCTGGGAGATCTCCGGCTGGTACGGCGTGTAGGCCGTGTACCACGCGGGGTTCTCCATGACGTTGCGCAGGATGACGGGCGGCGTGAAGGTGCCGTAGTAGCCGAGGCCGATCATCGGGGCGAGCACCTGGTTGCGGTCGGCGAGCGACCGCAGCTCGGCCAGGACCTCGGCCTCGGTGCGCGCCGAGGGAAGGTTCAGGGCCTCCGCACTCTTGATCACGTCGGGCACCGCGGCGGCGGTCAGCTCGTCGAGGGAGCCGTAGCCGACCTGGGCGAGCATCTTCGCCTGGGCTTCGGCGTCGGGCCCTATGTGGCGCTGCTCGAACGGAATGCCCTGCTCCAGCTGGGAGAGCGGAGTGCGACGGGGGGTCATGGTGGAGGCCTCCTGGTCTGTCACGACCTGCGAGGGGCACCACGGCGCGGGTGCCCGAACGGCCTCCCCCTCTGTCATCTCAACCTGAGAGCTTCACCGGCCCGCCCGGGGGCGTGCCGACTTTCACCGTCGGTGAGGGTCGAATCCGTGCCGGCCTGCGCCCGCACGGAACCCGCCCTGCTTTCCAGAGTGACCTCAACCGTGCGGTACGGGGGCCTGAGAGATTCCGGGGAGGATTTGCTCCTTCGGCGCCTCCGGATTCTGCACCGGAGGACTCTCCCGCACGGGGTCAGCAGCCGTCTGCCAGCCTACCAGCGGCGGTCGTCGCGGGCATTCTCGAGTGGCCGACGCCACGGATCTGCACTTGTCTGGTGCTGGTGGAGCGACAGGGGACCGCCCTGAGCAGTGGCGACCAGTGGGAGGCATCGTGCAGACGGACATCGATCCGCGCCGCCTGATCGGCCGCAAGGCTTTCGATCGCAACGGGGCCAAGATCGGAACGGTCGATGAGGTCTATCTCGACGACGCGACGGGCGTGCCCGAGTGGGCGGCCGTACGCACCGGCCTGTTCAGCCGGGACGCCTTCGTCCCCCTGGAGCCCAGCGAATTCGTCGAGGACGCGCTGCGGGTCCCCTTCGACCGCGCCCTGATCAAGGGCGCACCGGACTTCGGCGTCGGCCGGCACCTCTCGCCCGAACAGGAGCTTCAGCTCTACCGGCATTACGGTCTCGACTCCGCGCTCCCGGCGGAGGCCGGCCCCGACCGGGACTTCGGCAGGCTGGCCGGCCAGGAGGAGTAGTCGACCGGGTCGCGGACCAGCGGCAGCGGATCGGCCGGCTTCAGCTCCGGGTCGTCGACACGAAAGGTGAGCACCCGGCCGACCGGCCCCCCGGGCTCCTCGAACCGGACCGTCACCCGGCCGACCCCGCTCCCCTGCACCCAGCCGTGTCCGTGTTCCGCGTGGCGCACGTCGTGTCCGGCGGGCCACCGCCGGGAGGCGGGGTGCTCCGCGCCCTCCCGCTCGGGCTCCTCGTCCACGGCTCCGGCCCCCGGCGCGCCGCCGCCGTCGACCGCGACGGGTGCGGCCGGAACATCCGGTCGCGCCGCACGCTCCGCCAGCTCCCGGGCGTCCGCCGCCTGCGCGAACAAGTCCTCCTGGGTGAAGTCCGCGAGCCCCGTGACGCCCACTCCGAGCAGCCGTACGCCCCCGGTGGTGTCGACCGACTCCAGCAGCCTCGCGGCCGCCTCACGGACCACCGTGGGGTCGTCCGTGGGGCCTCTGAGGGTCTCGGAGCGGGTCAGGGTGGAGAAGTCGTAGCGGCGCACCTTCAGCACCACGGTACGCCCCGACCGGTCGGCGGACCGCAGCCGCTCCACGCACCGCACGGCCAGCCGCTCCACCTCCGCCCGCACCCGCACCCGGTCGTGCAGGTCCACGTCGAAGGTGTCCTCCACCGATACGGACTTGGCGTCCCGCTCGGCGACCACCGGCCGGTCGTCCAGCCCCAGCGCCATCCGGTACAGCCCGTGGCCGTGCGCCTTGCCGACCAGCCGCACGAGCTCCGCCTCGCCCGCCTCGGCCAGGTCGTGGACGGTGGTCATCCCGGCGCGCCGAAGGTGGTCCCCGGTGGCGGGCCCGACGCCCGGCAGGGTCCGTACGGACATCGGGGCCAGCAGCTCGCGCTCGGTGCCCGGCTCGATGAGCATCAGCCCGTCCGGCTTGGCCTGCTCGGAGGCGATCTTCGCGAGCATCTTGGACCCGGCCAGACCCACCGAGCCGCTGAGCCCGGTGACCGCCCGGATGGCCGTGCGCAGCCGCTCCCCCGTCATACGGGCCGACGCGGCGTCGTCCGCCGCCCCGCCCGCCTCCAGGTCGACGAATGCCTCGTCCAGGCTCAGCGGCTCCACCAGCGGCGACAGTCGCCCCAGCAGCTCCATCACCTGCTCGCTGACCGACCGGTACAGCGAGAAGCGGGGCACCAGGTAGGCGGCGTTCGGCGCGAGCCGTCTGGCCTGGGCGGTCGGCATCGCGGAGTGGACGCCCAGGAGCCGTGCTTCGTACGAGGCGGTGGCGACCACACCACGCGGGCCGAGGCCGCCCACCACGACCGCCTTCCCGCGCAGGCTGGGCTTGGCCGCCTGCTCCGCCGAGGCGTAGAAGGCATCCATGTCCAGATGCAGGATGGTCGGCGCAGGTCTCACACCACCGATGCTGCACCACACCACTGACAACGGGGCGGCCCGGCACTCTGCGGAGTGCCGGGCCGCCCGTCCTGTCCGGTCGCGCTCAGCCGCTCATCCGGCGCGGTTGCGCCGCCGGGCCAGCTCGTCGGCCGGGTTGTTGCCGATGAGGGTCTCACCGGTGTCGACCCGCTCGCCGTGGAGCTGGGAAAGCGCCGCGTCCACATCCCGCCAGACGACTCCCACCGCGATCCCGAAGACGCCCTGCCCGCCCTGGAGGAGGCTGACGACCTCGTCGGGCGAGGAGCACTCGTAGACCGTCGCCCCGTCGCTCATCAGCGTCATGCGCTCAAGATCCTGGAAACCCCGGGCCCTCAGATGCTGGACCGTGGTGCGGATGTTCTGCAGAGCGACCCCGGTGTCCAGGAACCGCTTGACGATCTTGAGGAGGACCACGTCCCGGAAACTGTAGAGACGCTGGGTCCCCGACCCGTAGGCCGGTCGCACACTCGGCTCCACCAGCCCCGTACGCGCCCAGTAGTCCAGCTGGCGGTAGGTGATCCCCGCCGCCGCGCACGCAGTCGGTCCGCGATAGCCGATATCGCTCGCCGCTGCCACGCCGTCCGCCGCCACCGCGGCCGGCGCAGCCGGCTGCCTGATGGCGTGGTCGGCTCCACTGCCGTGCTGCGGATACGGCCCGCCCGCAGCCGTACCGTCGCCGCTGCTTCTCACGCCGACCTCCGTCCTTGACCTGCCCACTCGAAGGTAGGCAGTCACTGGGGGTGCGTCAACGATCGCCACACTCGGCACGCCGAGTGATAATCACCCTGAGGGTGGTTTCCCGTGTCTCGTTTCCGGGAAAGGCTTGTCGGATGCGCTGACGACACCCCTGCGGGACGGTCACTGACTGTTGGTACCGAAGTCCTCCGGTGAGATCTGGTCGAGGAATTCGCGGAACTTCTCCACCTCGTCCTCCTGCTCGTCGGGGATCGCGATGCCCGCATCGTCCAGCACGCCGTCACTGCCGTAGATCGGCGTTCCGGTCCGCAGGGCGAGCGCTATGGCGTCGGAGGGCCGGGCGCTCACCTCCACCCCGCTGGCGAAGACGAGCTCCGCGTAGAAGACCCCTTCGCGGAGGTCCGTGATCCGGACCTCGGTGAGCTCCTGGCCCACGGCCTCGAGCACATCCTTGAACAGGTCATGGGTCAGCGGCCTGGCCGGAGCCATGCCCTGCTGGGCGAAGGCAATGGCGGTCGCCTCCCCGGGACCGATCCAAATGGGGAGGTACCGGTCGCCTCCCACTTCACGCAGGAGAACGATCGGTTGGTTGGAGGGCATTTCCACCCGGACACCGACAACGTCGAGCTCGTTCACACAGCAACCCTAGGACGTGCTCGCCATGTTTGGGTAGTCGGGCTCCGCCATGCTCAGTGCAGACGGCTGCGCAGAGCACTCTGCACGAGCGCCGCGTGCAGCCGTACGGAGAGCTCGGCCAGCTCGTTCGCCGTGGTCTCGGCATGGGCCCTGGTCTGCGGATTGCGGTGCCGGCGCAACGGCGCGACCAGCTGTTCGACCAGTCCCGCCTCACGGTCGGCGGAGGCCCGCATGGCACGCAGGTGGCGCGGTTCCAGGCCGAACCGGCCCAGATCCGCCACCAGCTTGGCCACGGTCACCATCTCCGCGTCGTACCCGCCCTCGGGCGCCGGGACGATGAGCCCGTAGGACTCCCACTCGTCCAGCCGCTCCTCCTCGACCTGGGCCGCCGCGAGCAGCTCGGCCCGCCCGATCCTCGCGGCGGTCGCGGCTTCGGGGCCGGACTCCCACACCCCGTCGCCCAGGTCCCGCTGACCGCCCGGCGGGGGCAGCGCGGCCTGCTCGCCCCGGGACAGGGCGTCCAGGTGCTCCCGGATGACCTTGAGCGGCAGATAGTGGTCCCGCTGCATGCGAAGCACCTGCGCCAGCCGCTCCACGTCGCCCGGAGCGAACTTCCGGTACCCGGAGGGAGTCCGCTGGGGCTCGATGAGCCCCTCGGCCTCCAGAAAGCGGATCTTGGAGATGGTGACTTCGGGAAACTCTTCGCGCAGCCGGGTGAGCACCGTGCCGATGCTCACCCAGCGCGCGTCCGCGGTGGCGGCGCCGTCGCCGGCACCGCCTGTCGGTGTTCGCAGCATGGGCCTTCCTGGGGGGTTCCCCGGACGGAGTCCGGGGCGGGTCACACGCCCCGCGGGCTCGCATAGAAGACCAGGCGGTACTTTCCGATCTGGACTTCGTCGCCGTTGGACAGCAGGACCGAATCGATGCGCTCACGGTTGACATAGGTGCCGTTGAGGCTGCCGACATCACTCACGGTGAAGCTACCGTCCGGGCCCCTGCGGAACTCCACATGACGCCGCGACACGGTCACGTCATCGAGAAAGATGTCGCTCTGCGGGTGCCGGCCGGCCGTCGTCAGGTCGCTGTCCAGAAGGAAGCGACTGCCGGAATTCGGGCCGCGGCGCACGATCAGCAGCGCCGATCCTCCGGGCAGCGCGTCCACGGCGGCCTGAGCCTCCGGGGAGAGCGAGGGCACAGCACTCTGGCCCGTCGCCTCGGCCTCGTACGCCTCGAGTCCGGAGATGGAGATCGTCGACGTCGTCTCCGAGGCGCGCTCGGGAACGCCGCCCCGCAGCGGCGTACCGCAGTTGGAACAGAAACGGCTGGCCTCCGCATTGCGGTGACCGCACCTCGGACAGACCGGCATCGACGAACCCTCCGGGGTGAACCCTCCACCCGAACTCGAGGTTGATGGTCCGCCGAAACCTATGCGTCCGGCACCGGCAGGGTCAACAGACGACACGCCGGGCCCACCGGGGCCGCCACCGGACACCTCATCGCGGAAGAGCGGACGCTCCGCCTCCTGCTCCTCGCCCTGGCCGTGGCGCGGAGCACGGTGGCGGGCAGCACTGTTGCTGTCCTCGCGTGCGCTCTTCCCGAACAACTTCGCAAACAACTTCACGGGCGATTCCCCTTGACCGACATAGACCCGCCCGTGGGGCAGGACGAACCCTGAATGAACACACCTGCCGACCCGGACATCTTCACAACGTCCGTATCCACTCGACAGTTTCCACCACGCACCACCAATCCGGTGCGCCGACCCCCCGCAACCTCACGCCCTCGTCCACCGGCCCGCGGGCCCGGCGCACTCACGGGGACGACGACCGAGCGTAGTCAGGCCGCTTCGCCGCCCGCAAGGCGTCGACGACGATGTCGTCGGACCGCTCCACCACTGCTGTGGCCTGCTCCTTCTCCAGCGTCTGCACCACGCCGCCGGGAATGTTGAGGGCCGGCTCCAGGTCCTGCGGCTTCCCGATCACCTTGAACTCGTACGGTGCTTCGATCTTCTTGCCGTCCACCTGGATGTCACCGCCCTCCCCGGAGAAGTACGTATGGGCCACCACCCGGACGCCGTTGACCTCGATGGCCTCGGCGCCGGCGGCCCGCAGCTCCTGGATGGCGTCGAGCAGCATGTCGGCCCCGACCGCGCCCGCCGGGTCACTGATCGTCAGCGTGATGCCGGGGCCCTGCGCCGCCACCGTACCCGCGAGGATGCCCAGCTGCCGTTCCTTCTCCAGCGTCTGCTTCCGGGCCTCCTCGGCCTGGTCGGAGCTGTTCTCCAGTTCGGTGCGCTGGTCGTCCAGACGCTGCTTCTCGTCCTCCAGGCGCTGGGTCCGGTCGTCGACCTCGTCGAGAATCCGGACCAGGTCCTCCTGCCTCGCTCCCCGCAGCGCGCTGTCGTCGCTGGTGGACCGCACCTGGATGGCCAGCCCCAGGCCGAGGCCGAACAGCAGCACGGCGACGATGAGTTGGGCCCGGCTCAGCCGGGGCGGCCACAGGCCCGCCTTGAGCCTCTGCCGTCCGGAGACCTTCTCGGGCGCGGACGGCTGCTCGGGGGCGGCCAGAGCGGCTGACGCACCGTCTTCCGGCTGTTCGCTGCGGGAGTTGTCGTCGTTGTTCATCGGCCTCAAGCCCGGAAGACGTGTCGGCGGATCGCGGCGGCGTTGGAGAAGATCCGGATGCCGAGCACGACCACCACACCGGTGGAGAGCTGAGCGCCGACACCCAGTTTGTCGCCGAGGAACACGATCAGCGCGGCGACCACGACGTTGGAGAGGAACGACACCACGAAGACCTTGTCGACGAAGATGCCGTCGAGCATGGCCCGCAGACCTCCGAAGACCGCGTCGAGCGCGGCGACCACGGCGATCGGCAGATAGGGCTCGACCACCGCCGGCACCTCGGGCCGGACCAACAGTCCGACCACGACTCCCACGACGAGGCCCAGTACGGCGATCACGATGTGCCCTTCCCTGATTCTGCCGCACCACTGCCGGCGGCCTTCGGCTCTGCTGTACGGACGATCAGGCTCGGAGCGGCGGGAAGCCGCACGTTCGCCTGCTCAAAAAGGCTGGTGCGGATGTCGAAACTCTCCTTGAGCGCCTGGAGGTACTGACCGTCCGCGCTGTCGCGGAACGCGGCGGCGAGCCGCTTCCCGTCCCCCACCGCGAGCACCGTGTACGGCGGTACGAGCGGTCTGTTGTCGACCAGTATGGCGTCGCCCGCGGCCCGGATGGCCGACAGCGCCGTCAGCCTTTGCCCATTGATGGCGATGGCCTCGGCGCCCGACTCCCACAGGCCGTTGACGACCCGCTGCATGTCCCGGTCGCGCACCCGCCCGGTGTCGGCGAAGCTCGCCGACTCACGGGGCCCGCCGCCGCCCTGGTCGGTGTTCTTGGCGTCGTCCACGACGAGCTTCACCCCGGGCCCCTCGACCGGGGTCGCCCCGGACAGCAGGGCCACCAGCTCGCCCTGGTCCCCGCCGTGACGTTCGAGGGCCTTGCGCTGCCGCTCGCTCACGTCCGTACGGAGTTCGTCGACGTCCGACTCCAGCGTGTCGGCCGCCCGCGTCTCCGCGTTGATGCGGTCGATGAGCTCTTCCCGCTCCTTCGCCACGACCGGCGCCGACACCCTTGCCTCGGCCGCTCCGAGGGTGACCACCAGAGCGGCCACCACCAGACCGGCGGCAAGGCCGAGCTTCGACTTGAGGGTACGGGGCAGCCCCGCGCTCCCGTCTGCCTTGCGGCGCGCCGACGCCTCCGCGTACCCCTCGTCGAGGCTGTGGTCCATCACGTTGTTCAGCAGCGACATGGAGGCGTCGGGACGTGCGGGTGGCGGGGCGGTGCTCCGATCGGGGTGCTGCTGCGACATGCCGCACATCGTCGCACGTCACCACGGCTGCCGCCGAATGGCCCCATCGGTGCGCCGGGACCCCCTGGACAGGAGGTCCCGGCGCACCGGACTCACACCGTCAGTTGCCCGCGCTCTCCACAACGGCGGACCACTCGTCCAGCAGTGCCTGCGCCGAGGCGTCGTCCGGGCCTTCGGCCCACAGATGGGTGACGGCCTCCGCCCGGTCCGGCAGCACCATGATCCATCGTCCGTCCGCTTCGACCACCCGGACGCCGTCCGTGGTGTCGACGCTGCGGTCCCCTGCCGCTTCGACGACGCTGCGCATGACGAGGCCCTTGACCGCCCAGGGCGTCGCGAGGTCGCGGCGCAGGACGTGGGCCCGGGGGATGCGGGCGTCGATCTGGCTCAGGGTGAGCTGGGTGCGTGCGACCAGTCCGATGAGCCGGACGAACGCGGCGGTCCCGTCGAAGACGCTGCTGAATTCGGGAACGATGAACCCGCCGCGCCCGTCTCCCCCGAAGATGGTGGCTTCCTCGCGTCCCACCCGGGTCAGGTCGTCGGGCGAGGTGGTCGTCCATTCCACCTGGGTGCCGTGGTAGGCCGCCACCTGCTCGGCCACGCGCGTGGTCGTCACCGGCAGGGCGACCCGCCCGCTGCGGCGCTCGGCGGCGACGAGGTCGAGCAGGACCAGCAGGGCCCGGTCGTCCTCGATGATCCGGCCCAGCTCGTCGACGAGGGAGAGCCGCTCGCCCACCGGGTCGAACCGCACGCCGAAGGCGGCCCGCGCCGACGACACGATCTCCCCGAGCCGCACGAGCCCGGCGCGCCGGGTCTCCGCGGTCTCGGTGGGCCGCGACTCGTCGAGCCCGGGGTTGATCGTCAGCGCGTCGACCCCGAGCCGCCCGAGGAGGCTCGGCAGCACCAGGCCGGCGCTGCCGTTGGAGGCGTCGACGACGACCTTGAGCCCGGCGTCGGCGATGCCGGTGGTGTCGACGTTGCGCAGAAGGGAGCCGGTGTACGAGTCGAAGACGCTGGACGGGAAGTACAGGTCCCCGATCTCACCGGGGAAGGCCCTGCGGTACTCCTGGCGGGCGTAGACCCGGTCCAGCTTCCGCTGCTGCGCCTGCGAGAGGTCGGCGCCCCGCTCGTCGATGAACATGATGTCCACCGAGTCGGGCACCCCGGGCGACGTACGGATCATGATCCCGCCCGCACTGCCTCGCGCCGTCTGCTGACGGGCCACGGGCAGCGGCACGTTCTCCAGGTCCCGGACGTCGATCGCGCTCGCCTGCAGGGCCGAGATAACGGCCCGCTTGAGCGCACGGGCGCCTCGGGAGTGGTCACGGGCGGTGGTGACCGTCGACCCCTTCTTGAGGGTCGTGGCGTAGGCCCCTGCCAGCCGGACCGCCAGCTCCGGGGTGATCTCGACGTTCAGGATTCCGGAGACGCCGCGCGCCCCGAAGAGGTGCGCCTGTCCGCGGGACTCCCAGATCACGGAGGTGTTGACGAACGCGCCGGCCTCGATGGTCTTGAACGGGTACACCCGGACGTTGCCCTGGAT
Organism: Streptomyces sp. cmx-18-6; assembly: GCF_046548915.1. Taxonomy (NCBI): domain Bacteria; kingdom Bacillati; phylum Actinomycetota; class Actinomycetes; order Kitasatosporales; family Streptomycetaceae; genus Streptomyces; species Streptomyces sp. cmx-18-6. Next base: position 404,429 of record NZ_JAEBEP010000008.1, read on the forward strand.
GATCGACTCCTCGCCGACCAGGCATTCGTCACCGATGACCGCACCGTCCTCGATACGGGCCGCACGCATGATGTCGGTGTTCTTGCCGACCACGCAGCCCCGGAGGTTGCTGTGCTGCCCGATGTAGACGTTGTCGTGCACCACGGCCCGGTGAAGGAAGGCCCCCGTCTTGACGACGACGTTGGATCCGACCACCGTGTGCTCGCGGATCTCGACGTCCGCCTCGACCTTGGCGTAGTCGCCGATGTACAGCGGCCCGCGGAGCACGGCGTCCGGGTGGACCTCCGCGCCTTCGGCCACCCACACACCGGGCGAGATCTCGAAGCCGTCGAGCTCGACGTCGACCTTGCGCTCCAGGACGTCCGCCTGGGCCTTCACATAGCTCTCGTGCGTGCCGACGTCTTCCCAGTAGCCCTCGGCGATATAGCCGTAGATCGGCTTGCCTTCCTTCATCAGCTGCGGGAAGACGTCACCCGACCAGTCGACGGAGGTATCGGCCTGTACGTAGTCGAAGACCTCGGGCTCCATGACGTAGATGCCCGTGTTGACGGTGTCCGAGAAGACCTGGCCCCAGGTCGGCTTCTCCAGGAAGCGTTCGACCTGACCGTCCTCGTCCACGATGGTGATGCCGAATTCCAGCGGGTTGGGGACCCGGGTGAGGCAGACGGTGACCAGTCCGCCCTTTTCCTTGTGGAAGGCGATGAGGTCGGTGAGGTCGAAGTCGGTGAGCGCGTCACCGGAAATGACGAGGAACGTGTCGTCCTTCAACGCCTCCTCGGCGTTCTTCACACTCCCCGCAGTGCCGAGTGGCTTCTCCTCGTTGGCATAGGTGAGCTCCATCCCGAGCTCCTCGCCGTCGCCGAAATAGTTCTTGACGAGAGAGGCGAGGAACTGGACGGTCACTACTGTTTCATTGAGCCCATGCCTCTTGAGAAGCCGCAGTACATGCTCCATGATCGGCCGATTGGCCACGGGCAGGAGCGGCTTGGGCATGCTCGAGGTCATGGGGCGCAGGCGTGTGCCTTCGCCACCAGCCATCACGACGGCCTTCATGTCGGAAACGTCCTCCTCAAAGAGACGACGGTCAGCCGAGTTCGCCCGTCGGGGCATCATTCAAGACATCACACGGCGGGCCGGCGACACTGCACGGCACCGCGTCAACGAGCTCGTTCGGCTACTGCATCCGCCTTGACGAGCCGGCGGACCTGGACCACGTAGAGGATCCCTGCCCACCAATACAGAGTTGTACCCCATCCTGCGAACGCCCATCCGAAAATGGCGGCCACTGTGGCCAGCCAACCACTCCCGTCGCTGAGCAGCAACAAGGGGAAGGCGTACATGAGGTTGAAAGTTGCAGCTTTCCCCAGGAAGTTGACCTGCGGCGGCGGATAGCCGTGGTGGCGCAGGATCGCCACCATCACCAGCAGCATGAGCTCACGGGCCAGCAGGGCCGCGGTGAGCCAGAGTGGCAGGATCTCGCGCCAGGTGAGGCCGAGAAGGGTCGAGAGGATATAGAGGCGGTCGGCAGCCGGGTCCAGGAGTCGCCCGAGACTGCTGATCTGGTTCCACCGCCGGGCGAGCTTCCCGTCGAGGTAGTCGCTGATGCCGCTGAGCATCAGCACCAGCAGCGCCCAGCTGTCGCTGTTGGGCCCGCCGAACACGGGGCGAAGAATCAGCCACAGGAAGAGCGGGACGCCGACGAGGCGAGCCATGCTGAGGATGTTGGGGATGGTGAGGACCCGGTCCGTCTGGACCCGGGTCTCCTGGACCTCCATCCGGGGGCCTCCTGTGAAGAATGTGCCGATGATGCCCCCCGACCTTACCTTCAGCCTCTGCCGGCAGGCGCACAGGGGTGGGAGAAGAGCAGAAGGCACGGGGACCGAGCCAAGCAACTGCCGGGCCCGCTGAGCATGCGTCCGCTCCGTGAACGCAGGAAAGCCCCGCACCATACGGTGCGGGGCTTTCCCGGAAAAATTGTTCGGCGGCGTCCTACTCTCCCACAGGGTCCCCCCTGCAGTACCATCGGCGCTGAAAGGCTTAGCTTCCGGGTTCGGAATGTAA